>NZ_NEHN01000015.1:0-157925 GCF_002112395.1 Pseudomonas sp. R38(2017) | reverse complement strand
GTTAAGGCAGTACTTCCCGAAAGGAACCGACCTTGCGGATCACTCGCAAGCCGCGCTCAATGAAGTCGCAAGGCAGCTAAATAGCCGCCCTCGGAAAACGCTAGACTACGAAACACCGGCAGAACGATTTAGCCAATCTGTTGCATCGACCGGTTGAATCCACAGCTAGAAGCTGCCATTGCGAAGATGCATTACGATGCACGCCTACCGTTAGATCATTAGAGTTAACCCATGCAATTCCATGGCTTCGCGTTCGGGCATATCGAGGTTGAGATTCACGACCGTGCGTACGATCTGCATAACTTCTACCAAGCCAGCGCCATCAATTACGACATCGTGGGGCGGTCGCTTGTGCTTAGCTTTACTCGACGGACTGAAGCTTGGGTGCCGACCGAAGAAGCACGCAAGATTACTATCAGCTTCTATGAGGTCGACTACTTTTCAGCGAGTGGGCGGGATGAAAACCCAGTTGACGGCGACGATTGTGTTATTCATTCGATTGGAGCGGTGGAGTCCGACTCCGAGACACAAGCCTTCTGCCTCACGGATAACATCCAACCAGATCATCACCTTGTCATGTGCTTCGAGTCTGGTCTGACATTACGAGTACAGGCCGCTGAAGCACGGTGCGAAATCGTTTTCTGAGCGGTATAAAACTATGGTCCTTGACGTCTGTTTTGCGTCGAAAACCGTCAATCTTACATCTACTAAACTGGGGCGATTCACCTCTCGCTAAGCAAGGAAACCAGTATGAGCAACATTCGTGCGATCGGCAGAGAAGGGGACTGATTTATTTTCTGAGAAATAAATCAGTCCCCTTTTTTGTCCCCTTTTTTGGGTTTAAAAAGGATGTTTAGCCAAGTTCGTATTCGTGTACAGTCCTGTTAACAATGTACATTTTTGGCTCAGCAGGAACTAAAGTTTCGCCATCAAAAAATACAAAATTTTTCCCGTTTCCGAATGAGCTGTTGAAAATTATTCCATCGAACTTTGCTTCACTCTTGATGAATTCGCAAAGAAACTGAGTAGGAATATAGTCAAGATTCCCATTTTCCGGCCTGACTGGCTTGGATAGTTCTTCGGAAAATAGCTCAAGGAGTCCAAGAAATCCTAACGCGGTGGATAACTGTTCCTCTCCAAAAGCAGAGGCAGAGCACAGCTTTCGCGGAGACGTCAAGTCTAAAACAGAGAGTTCCCGGAGTGGCGTAATCTCCGATACATATACACAGCTTGAGTTGCTAGGCCTTACTTCGCTGATGCACGTTTGTAACGTATCTGCAACGTACAGGTAAGGAATCCCTAGTGGATTCGCTCTGCCACCCGTAACTCTCTCGCGAGGTGGGCAGCCCATTTGGTTAGCGCCCAATGGGGCTTCCGATATTCTGGCTCTGAAGAAGCTTTCTCTTTCATTGACAGGAGTTTTTAGCTGTTCCAGGAGTTGAAATAAAACCGCCTCTGTACCATCGGTAGTTGACCTGCTGAACAATGATGAGTGAATGGTAGCCTTTGGAAAGAAGCGGTTCTTATGTTTGAGTTCAAGCTTGAACTCCTCCCACTGCCCCGTATATGTGGCAACGTTAAAATCGAACTGTAACCGCTGATCAGCCGCCCCCTCGCCAAAAATATCGTTGATTAATGCAGATGGTTGGCGAACTTGCTCGCTAAAGAGCCCATAAAATTCTAGGATTCGAGAGAATTTATGTCCATTCTCATCCGCAGATAATCCGTAGGTAAAAAGTTCGAGTTTGTCGCTTAAAATCGCCGGGTCTATACAGGACACTTGATTTGAGCCGCAGTAACTGCAGCGATTGATTTCCCCTTCGGAAATAATCTTCGCCACGATAACTGAGTCTTGAAAGCATCGAACGCAGCATCTAGGCATTAATCACCCCGAACAAATTCGCAGGTAGTCTCAATGTGATGTTTCATTGAGTATTTCTTTACCTGGCCTAATCCAGGGAATGGATTTCCGCGAAGGCTCAGGAGCTCCTGAAGGCCTCGCGTCTCAATAAAAACTCCAGAGTTATCAACTATAAAGTCAGAGACTTTCTCAAGCGCCGACTTAAATTTACCCCCCGGGTTTGCAGGTGAGTCGTCATTGAAAGACGAAAAGTGCCGAACATACATCGCATCAAACTCGTCATTATCAATGTAACTAAGATGTATTGTTACTACGTATGCCGGCCCCCCGGCTTCACTATACTCCTCACTCAAGATAGTATAATCGCCAAACCCTATTGCATTTTTATAAGTTCTCCACTCAGTGTGAAGGGAGGAATAAAAGGATTTTTCTTTATAGTCAGCATTTCGCACCTTTTTTTCAAAAAAATCGCCGAAAAGCACAACATTTCTTAAGCGGGATATCGCGCCTGAGTGGGCTCTATCTTTGTTTACGAGGACGCAACTGGCTTCTTGCAATTGGTCTAATAGAGCTTTATCTATTCCGCTCTCAATAAAGACGGCGCTATCAGGAAGTGAAAGCCCAAGCTTTTTTAGTAAAGATAAATCTTCAACGCTTTTTGCTTTTATGCATGGAGTAAATTTTGCGGTGCTTTTTATTAACTCAAGTAATCCAACGGAGCCGTTAGCGAAGTCACCTATGGTCGGATTTATTATAACTAGAGGGACTATTCCTGAATCGGATAGTACTTCAATCGTCTTGATTAGGGGGGCGAGATTACCTCTAACGGGCTCAATCACAGGACGAATTATGTCAGGTTGAATATACCCTGCTAACTCTCTTAGAGCGATTAGCTCAAATTGCTTTCCTCGTAGAATCGGGTAGTACATAAAGCATCCTTACTAAAGATTTTATTTAAATTTTCTACAAGACCACGCCTTTGATCGGCTCGAAGCTTGAAACCTATTCCTGCCATTAATAATGAGCGAGGAAGTGAAAGTACATAGTTCTTCTCAACTTTCCTGCTTTGCTTCAAAGTAGAGCAAAATGCTTCTCGAACATCTTTAGAAGGAGAGTTTTTAAGAATCTCCTCGCAAACAGAAAAAATTTCCGTATTTGGGTAGTCGATGTTTGCCTTGGAGACTTTTGAGGCAATTTTTTTGTACTCGTCCACCCGTAAAGATCGCATCAATACCGAGACGTCGAGCGGGTCATTTGATGTCTCTGCCTCTCGAATTACGCGTAAGCTTTTTTTAGATGTTAGCTCAATAATTCCAATGTCATTCCAGCAAAGGTTCTGAACTTTAGTTAAGTGGGCTTTACCTACGACAACATATGTTTTATCAAAAATTTTCCGATAAAATGAGAGTTGCTCTGGTAATCTATCTAGGTTGTCAAAGTCAGATTTTATTTCGTAGCAGGTAGAGCTGCCATTCAATATTACACAATCGGCCTTGCTACGCCCAACTCTGAATTCCGGTAGAACCGTTGCAGTGTTAACGGAATGCCGCCCGAGCAACAGCCTTTCAGCGACTGTATTTTTATAAAAATATTCGCTTCTATAGTCTCTTGAAAGCTCGGAATATGCATGGTCAATAACTTCGGCTACAGTGAAGTTGCCTTTAAGCGAGTCTCGGTAGTGTGCCGCGATATCCAGCAGATAAGAAAAATTTCCAGATGCAATCTCAGCAATACGCTTGCTTGAGAAAAGCCTTGCTGCATCCCTTGTGGTTAACAATTTATTCGCCTCACACACTGTTCTTGCTGCAGTCTACGACCATGTTCATCATCTCCAAGTCTGCTCTGCTCTGTGCCAGTTTAAGTGCGCGCTTGGACAAAAATGCCGAGAAAGCGTGCCGGTTGTCGGATTCCGGCGGCTTTCCCCAAAGTGGAATATACCAGCCCGTCCACCATGATGGGCAGAAGGTAGGTTTCTGCCAATAGCGACTCATGATTAGCTTAACTTGCTGAAATGATCGCCAGCAAGGAGCACCGAAATCATGGTGGAAGGCAAAAATCCATTTTCCCTACTCGAACGGTTAGCTTTTGGCCGACGGTCGCTTGCCATGTCCGCTTCTGGCCGAAAGCAGCCGGTCAAAAACAAAGGGTGAGGGCCGTTCCTGAGCCACCCGTTTAACCATCCCAAAAACCACGTTTAAAAGACACCATCCGTTACGCCCTAAAGGCTACACAACCTTGCGTCATTGCCTACGACTACGCCAGAATCCGCCGGCTTGTGCGTCTAGGGTGCGGGTTTTATCGTTCCATGGTCACTGAAAAACAGTGATCGGGTTTGGTAGCCCGAGTTAACTAGTCGCATAGCGCATCGTTCGCAGACCTCTTCGGGTCTCTGCTTAATGGTGGCCATGCGCAGGGCACCTTCAGGTGCGCCGGGTTCCTAGTTACCGGTCTACCAACCCGCGTATTGGCCGCCACCCTTCGTTTGGTAGCGAGGGTGAAGGCTCCTTATCAATAATTAGGAGTTTCACCATGATCAAACCAACACCCAACCCACCCGAAACCGACCCGGTTTCCCCCTATCAATTCCCCGATTCCCGAACCCTCAACGAAGCCGCCGAACGCGCCCTCGATCATTACCTCACCCCACAACAACGCATCATGGGCAGTCACACCAAACACGATCCCATGTTCCTGGCCAACCCGGCCTACAACAGCGAGTCCCTCCTGGCCAATGCCAGTGAATCCCTCGATTCCGCCAGCGAAATGCTCAGCAACTTCGCCGCGATCCTGGAGCCCGCCCACCGCAAGACTGCGCTGGGTATCGCGCAGGTGGTCATGGTTGCGGGGCTGGCGGTGAATCAGGCGCTGGATCATGTTGAGGTGAAGACGTGATCGGTTGATGGCTGTCGCTCAATAGCCGGAAAGAAAATGGCCGAGGTTGTCAGGTGTGACTGACGACCTCGGCCATTTTTCTTTTTTCCTGCACCTCTCAACGTTCGAACAAAGGGGAAGCCTCGTCAGTCCGCGATATCTACACTTTCCCCACCACTTGACGCGCATCCCGCCGCACCGCCTGCGGAGGCACGCCGAATCCTCGAATGAACGCTTCCCGCATATGGCGCCGATCGCGAAAACCGGATTCGCTGGCGATCACATCGAGGGAATGTCGGCTCTGTTCGATCATCAATCGAGCGGCCTCCAGGCGCAGGCCTTCGATGGCTTTGGCGGGGGATTGGCCGGTTTCTGCGCTGAATATGCGGGTGAACTGGCGAGGGCTCAGGTGTGCCACGCCGGCCAGTTCTTCGACGCTGAGCGGTCGGTTCAAATGTTGCCGCGCATAGTTCAGTGCGCTTTGGATGCGGTCGGATTTGGGTGCCAGGTCGAGCATTTCCGAATGCTGCGACTGGCCGCCGGAGCGGTGCTGGTGCATCACCAGTTTGTGCGCCACGGAGCGCGCGACCTCGGCGCCCAGATCTTTCTCCACCATTCCGACGGCAAGGTCGAGGCCGGCGGTCATGCCCGCGGAAGTCCAGAAGGGGCCGTCGACGATATAGATACGGTCGACGTCGACGCTGATTTCGGGATGGCGCTTCTGCAAGGCCTGCGCGTAGGCCCAGTGGGTTGTGGCGCGGCGTCCGGTCAGCAGGCCGGCTTCGGCGAGGATGAAGCCGCCGGTACAGATGCCGACGGTGCGCCGTGCCTGATTGCCGGCCTGGCGCACGAAGTCGAGTACAGCGGAGGCTGTGTCGGTTTTTACCGGATCGTTGACCCCGACAACGATCCAGGTGTCCGCCAGCCCGGGTGCCTCGAGCGGGCGGGTTTCCATGGCCAGCCCCAGCGAGGAGCGCACCATGCCGCCGTCCGGCGAGAAGTTTTCGATGCTATAGAAGGGCGCTTCGGCGATCTGATTGGCGAACTCGAATACGGCTTGAGTCGCCAGGGAGAGCACCTGAAAACCGTCGGTGAGCAAGTAGCCGATGCGATGCATGGTGATTTCTCGGATGTCCTGAATCCATACCATATACGTCATTTGAGATATGGCCAAGCCGTCGCATTCTGTTCTCCAGTACTTCCCACAACCCTGGAGACTCGACATGACTCAATCCCGCCTCGGTACCGCCCTGATTACCGGTGCTTCGTCCGGCATCGGTGCCATCTACGCTGAACGCCTGGCCCGCCGTGGCCATGACCTGATCCTGGTCGCGCGCAATCGCGACCGCCTGAATGTCCTGGCCAAGCGCCTGAACGAAGAAACCGGTCGCCACGTTGAAGTTCTGGCGGCCGATCTCTCCGACCGGGCCGATCTGGCAAGGGTCGAAGATCGCCTCAAAACGGACGCCAACATTTCTTTGCTGGTGAACAATGCCGGAGTTGGCGCGACTCATCCGTTGCTGGAGTCGGACGTCGACAAGCTCGACGACTTGCTCACGCTCAACGTGAACGTGTTGATGCGCCTGACGTATGCGGCCGTTCCAGGCTTTGTCGCCCGTGGCGGCACGCTGATCAACATTGCCTCGATCGTGGCCATCGCCCCGGAGGTGTTGAACGGTGTTTACGGCGGCTCCAAGGCTTTCGTCCTGGCGTTCAGCCAATCCTTGCGTCACGAACTGGCGGATAAAAATGTCCGGGTCCAGGTGGTGCTGCCCGGCGCAACGGCCACCGAATTCTGGAGCGTGGCCGGCACTCCACTGGAGCATCTGCCGGAAGCCATTGTGATGCGGGCGGACGACATGGTGGACGCTGCACTGTCCGGCCTCGACCAGGGCGAGTTCGTCACCATCCCGGCACTTCCCGAAATCGCCGACTGGAATGCCTACGAGGCGGCGCGTCAGAAGCTGATGCCTGATCTGTCGCGCAGTGCGCCGGCTGCTCGCTATCGCGACTGACGTTCGACGCAGGCATCGATTCGCGAACGAAGGGGGCTACGAACATAGGGGCCGAAATTACGGGGTGAAGTTCTCACTCCGCACGCGTCAGGCTTGAACGACCGTGCAAAACTCCTATGATGCAAAGGGCCTGCGCCTGTGGCTTGCAACCGGCGACGCCCCCTTCGTTTCCCAGTGAGATCGCCCCTCGTGGAGTCTATTCCAGACGCTTTGCATGAATCACTCATGACCCGGTTCGTGTTCGGGCCGTTTTGCGTCGTTCCAGGTAAAAGGCTGCTGACCAGAAACGGGGTGCCGGTGGAAATCGGCGGTCGGGCGCTGGATCTGCTGATTGCCTTGCTCGAGCAGCCGGGGCGGGTGCTGTCCAAATACGATCTGATCGAAAAGGTGTGGCCCGACAGTGTGGTTGCCGAAGGCAGTCTGCGCTTTCACATGACGGGCCTGCGGCGGATTCTCGGGGATGGCGAGGAGCATGCGCGTTATATCGCGACCCAGGTGGGTGTGGGTTATGCCTTTGTGGCGCCGCTGGAAAGGCAACTGTCCGGGGTTCAGCCGACGCCTACGGAGACCGGGCATCTCAGGGCCGCTTGCAGCCTGCCGCCGCGGGCGAAGCTGATCGGTCGTGAAACCGACCTGCAACTGGTCGTCGATCACCTGCAGCAGCCCAGGTTGTTCACCCTCGTCGGTCCCGGTGGCGTCGGCAAGACCAGCCTCGCCATCGAGGTGGCGCATCGCATTGCGGCCCAGGGTTACGAACGCGTCTGCTTCGTCGACCTGGCCCAGGTGGAAGACAGCACGCTGGTGCCTTCAGCACTGGCCCGGTCGCTGGACATCGCCGTGCAGGCCGAAGATCCGATGTTCGTGTTGCTGGCGCATTTGCGCGAACAGCGGCTGATGCTGGTCATCGACAATTGCGAACACCTGATCGACGCCGTATCGACCCTTCTGGAGCAGATCAGCGACAGCGCGCCCGACGTGGGCATTCTGGCAACCAGTCGCGAGCCGTTGCGGGTGCGTGGCGAATACGTGCATTGGCTCAATCCGCTGGAGTTTCCTCGCGAGTCCCGGCACCTGTCCACTCAGGAGCTGCTGGCATTCGCAGCGATCAAACTGTTTGTCGAACGCGCGTCGTCGAGCAATGCGGCGTTGCTGCTGGAGGCGGATGGCGGGCAAATGATCGCGGATATCTGCCAGCGTCTGGAAGGCATGGCCCTGCCGATCGAACTGGCGGCGATGCGGGTTGCCAGCCACGGCCTGAAGGCCACGCACGCCTTGCTCGGCGAGCGGTTTTCACTGGGCTGGTCGGGGCGCCGGACGGCAGTACCGCGGCACCAGACGCTGCGCTCCATGCTCGACTGGAGTTACGACCTGTTATCGGTGCCGGAGCGTCTGGCGCTGGAGCGGTTGTCGGTGTTTGTCGGGCCGTTCTCTCAAGAGGCGGCGTCCCAGGTGGTTGCCGAGTCTCAGTCCGAAGGCCCTGCGGTGGCGGCGATCCTCGATGATCTGGTGTGCAAGGGGCTGGTCACGGTCGATCACAGTGATTCGATGGACTCCTATCGGCTGCTCGAGATGACACGCGCCTACGCCCGGGAAAAACTGGCGGCCCGGGGCGACGCCGAAGTGAACTCGCTGGCCTTCAGGCATGCGGCATATTACATGGATCTGCTGGGGCATCCCGGCAACTCGCCCGATGAGTTTTTCCGCAACTTTGCGCGCCTTGCCAGTCAGTTGGGCAACGTGCGCAGTGCGCTGGAGTGGAGTTTCGGGCCCCATGGCGATCCGGGCCTGGCGTTGCCCCTGGCAGCGGCGAGTGCACCTCTGTTCCTGCATTTTTCCCTGCTGGTCGAGTGCCGGACCTGGTGTGCCCGGGCCGTGGAACTGCTCGAACTGGGGTACTACGGCACATCGACCGAAATGGAACTGCAGGCGGCGCTCGGGCTGGTGCTGATGTTCACTCAGGGCAACAGCGAAGCAGCCGAGAAGGCCTTGCTCCGGGCGCTGGACATCGCCGTTGCGCTTGATGACCACGGCTCGCAGTTGAGGCTGCTTGGCCGCTTGCAGATTTTCTACGAACGCATTGGTGATTTCCCTTCGTCGCTGGCGTGGGCGGAGCAGGCAGCCGTGGTCGGCAACCTCTTGAATCAGCCGGCGGCCATCGCAATCGCTTCATCGCTGACCGGCATCTCCCATCATCTGCTGGGTGATCAGCGTCTGGCGCGGCAGGAGCTGGAACGCTCGCTGCGCAACAGTTTGCCGTCCCATCCCAGCCACACCATCTATTACGGCTTCGATCACCGCAATCGCACCGGGCTGGCACTGGCCCGTTCGCTGTGGTTGCAGGGCTTTCCCGATCAGGCCCGACACTGGGCCGAGCTGATAGAAGCCGAAGCGTCGGCGCTTCAGCATCCGGTCACCTACTGCATCGCCATGGTCTGGATTCTGTGCATCTACATCTGGACCGGCGATCTGGAGAAAGCGGCCGCCAGCCTTGAACGGTTCAGTGCCGTGGCCGAGACCAACGCCCTGGGCCCTTATATTGCCGCCGCCCATGGCTTGCGGGCGGCGATTGCGATCCGCGCCGAACAGCCTGGCGATGCGGTGCCGCTGCTGGAAGAAAGCCTGGCGCGGCTGCGTGGCATGCGCTACGAACTGCTTACGACATCGTTTGCAATCGCGCTGGCCGAGGGCCTGATTCTGGGCGGGCAACACGCGAAGGCGCTGATGCTGGTGGACGGCACCATCGATCACTGTCGTCAGAGCGGCGACGCCTTCGCGCTGCCGGAACTGCTGCGGATCAAGGCCGGAATTCTCAAAGAAATCGATGGCGAAAATGTCCAGGCCATCACGACTCTTCTTGAGGCATCCATCGCGCTGAGCCGCGATCAGGGGGCCTGGGCATGGGAGTTGAGGACTTCGATGGATCTGGCCAGGCTCTGGCTGGAACAGGGAAGGGCGGAGCAGGCCAAGGCGTTGCTCAGCGCGTGTCGCGATCAGGTCTCGGAAGGTTTCGACACCCTTGACCTGCGCCGGCTGGAAAGCCTCTGGCAAAGCCTTGGCGTCACGTGGGGGTGATCAGCGCCGCCATTTTCACCAGATCTGCCAGCGAACGGGCTTTCATCTTGCGCATGACCTTGCCCCGGTGGGCCTTGACTGTGATCTCGCTGATCTCGAGGTCTGCGGCGATCAGTTTGTTCAGACGACCGCTGACCACCGCGGCCATGATTTCCTGTTCGCGGGGCGTCAGGGTCTTGTAGGCCTCAAGCACGGAATGCAGGGCTTTTTCACCTTCCAGAGCTGCGCGGCTGCCTTCGAGCGCATCGCCCATGGCGGTCAGCAGCTCATCTTCGTTGAACGGTTTGGTCAGGAACTCCACCGCACCGGCTTTCAAGGCCCGCACCGTGCGCGGAATGTCTCCGTACCCGGTGATGAAGATGATCGGCATGTTGTAGCGCTCGTCAGCCAGCGACGTCTGCAGATCCAGGCCGTTCAAGTCAGGCAGGTTGATATCCAGTACCAGACAACTGGGGACCCGCGCGCGGGGCTCGGCGAGAAAAGCCTGCGCGGATTCGAAGAGTCGCGGCTGCCAGCCGGCGCATCGGATCATCAGCTCCAGCGACTCGCGTACGGAGACGTCGTCATCCACAACGAACACCACAGGCGTGACATCACTCATCGGCAATGCTCCGTGGCCGGGGGACACTGTGTGATTCGAGTTCAACATGTCGATTCCTTTTCTTTACCGCTTCGCGTTCAGTCGAGGGGCAGGGCAGCGCTCAGTGCCTTGATCAGTTGCGCTTCACTGAAAGGCTTGAACAGGCACTCCACCGCGCCGGTATTCAACAGCTTTGCCTGTTGGCTGGCGTCGGCGTGAGCGGTGATGAAAATCACCGGAATGCGATAGCCGCGCCGCAGCAGTTCCTTATGCAGATCCGGCCCGGACATGCCCGGCATGGCCACATCGAGAATCAGGCAATCGGTCAGGCCGAGATAAGGCGACGCCAGAAACGCCTGCGCCGAGGCGAACGCCTGGACAGCGAATCCGAACTCCCTGATCAGGTCAGGCAGCGATTCACGAACCGACTCGTCATCATCGACAACCGATACGAGCAAGTACTTACCCATCAGTGATTCTCCATGACGCGATCACAGGCCTCGCGGTTGTCGGCATTCGGGATTGAAAAGGCAAACGTCGCACCCGGGCCGTCGTGGGCAGAGGCCCGGAGTTGCCCGTCGTGGTGTTCGATGATGGAGCGACTGATCGACAGACCGACCCCCATGCCCGAGCTTTTGGTGGTGTAGAAGGCATTGAAAATCCGTTCCATGTCCTGTGGATCGACCCCGGTGCCGCTGTCCTTCACCGCCAGATAAACGCTCCGGTCTTGCTCCTGGCCGGTGCTGACGATCAAGTCTCTGGAGCGACCGGTGATGGTGCTCATGGCTTCGACGGCGTTCATGATCAGGTTGAGTATCACCTGTTGAAGCTGGACCCGGTCGCCCCTGACCGGCGGCAGGGCCTCGGCGAATCGAGGATGAAGCACCACGCCGTTGCGTTGCAGCTCGCCCAGCAGCATGGCGATGACTTCCCGTGCGGCGTCATTGAGGTCGACGTTTTCAATCGTGATGCTTTTTTTCGAGAACAACGCTCGCAAGCGGTTGATCACATCGGCCGCCCGATTGCCGTCGCGAATGGTGCGGCGTGCGGTTTCCAGGGCTCCGTCGACATTCGGCGGATCGGCTCCGAGCATGCGCAGGCAGGTGCTGGCGTTGGTGATGATGCCGGCCAGCGGCTGATTGACCTCATGGGCAATGGACGCGGTGACTGCCCCCAGGCTGGCGACTCTGGCCAGATGCGTCAGTTCGGAACGGGCCTTGGCCAGAAAGGCTTCCGCCTGCTTGCGGTCTTCGATGTCGGTGTTTTCGCCATACCAGCGCACGATCCGGCCCGCCTCATCGCGCTGGGGCACGGCGCGAATCAGAAACCAGCGATAAATGCCGTCGAAGCGCTTCAGGCGAGCCTCGTACTCACCGGCATTGCCCGAGTGCAGAAGCGCCTGCCAGTAACCGCCCAGTCCGGGAGCGTCGTCGGGATGGATCGATGCCACCCAGCCATCGCCGCACGCCTCTTCAAGCGACATGCCGGTGTAATCGCACCACCGCCGGTTGACGAATCCGACGCTGCCTTCGGGCGAAGCGCTCCAGACGAATCCGGGAACGGCATCGATGATGCCGCGCAGGCGCTCCTCCGAGCTGCTGACCTCCGCGAGGGCTTTGGCGATCAAGACCTTGTCCCGTCGGCGCTCGTCGATATCGACCTGCAACACGCACCAGCGAGTGATGGTGCCTTCGCTGTTTCTGACCGGCAGGCCGCGCACATGAAACCAGCGATAGACGCCGTCGGCGCGCCGAATACGATGCTCGATATCGTAGGGTGTGCCGGTGCCGACCGAATGCATCCACGCTGCGCTGACCGATGGCAGATCGTCCGGGTGCAAGGTGTCGCTGGCCTGCCAGTTTTTCAGCTCATCGAGGGGGATGCCGATGTAGTCCAGGATTTGCCGGTTGACCTGCTCCAGCTCACCGGACGGTGTCATGAAGGCGACCATGGCCGGAATGCTGTCGATGATCGAGTCGGCCTCGGACATTGGCAGGCCCCCGTCATTGACGTGGCCTGGACCGTCTTCGATGACGCGCTCCCGCTCGTTCGCCATGTCGATTCTCATTGTGCAGTCACCGTTGAACAAAGATGCGCCTTCTGATGGCACTCGCCCATCATACTTTGGTGTCGCTTGCCGCGAATATCGGCCGACCTCGCGCATTGCGATGCGCATCACAGACCGCCCGGGGCTTTTGTAAGCCACTGTATCTACGGCCCCTCAAGCCACACAAGCATGCAAATGAGCCTGTTCGCGAAACTGCGCGGATACACCACCCGGCCACCCTTGGTGCTGGTTTCAACGCCCTCCGGCGATTGAATGAAGACAACGTGACGTCCGCGCTCCTGCCACCCGAACGGCAGCAGGACAGGTCGTCCCTGTGGCAGGGCAGAACACAATGAAAGCAGTCGTGATCCAGGCCTTTGGCGGGCCCGAAGTCTTGACGGTGCAAGACATTCAATTGGCTGATCCGGGACCCGGACAAGTCCTGGTCAAGGTCATGGCGGCGGGTATCAATTTCATGGACACCGGTGTCCGTCGCGGCTTTGGCGCTGCCTCGGAGCTGCCGCTGACGCCGGGTGCGGAAGGCGCCGGCATTGTTTCAGCCGCCGGACCGCTGGTAACGGAGTTCGCTGTCGGTGACCGCGTGGCCTGGCATTACGTGCCGGGCAGCTACGCCGAACAGGTGATCGCCCCGGTCAGCCAGTTGGTGCCGTTGCCGGACGAGATCGACTTTAGCACCGCCGCCAGCCTGATGATGCAGGGCCTGACCGCCAGCAATCTGGTGCACAAGGTGCATGCGATCCAGCCGGGTGATGTGGCATTCGTGCACGCGGCGGCAGGGGGCGTGGGGCTGATGCTGACTCAGTTGATCAAGCTGCGGGGCGGCAAGGTCATTGGCCGGGTGTCCCAGGTCGACAAGGTGGAGGCGGTGCTCGCGGCCGGGGCTGACTACGTAGTGATCGGGCGCGCGCACAACATTGCCGGCCAGGTCATGCGCCTGACGGAGGGGCAGCGGGTGAATGTGGTGTACGACGGCACCGGTGCGGAGGGCTTCGCCGAATCGTTGAGCCTGCTGGACCATTTCGGCACCCTGGCCTTGTACGGGCCGTTCATGGACCCGATCCCGCCGATCGATATCTTCAGCGTGCCGCGCAGTATCAAGCTGACGTATCCCTCGGTCATGCACTTCGTGCGCAACCGCGAGCTCCTGCTGGAGAAGTCCCGGCAACTGTTCGCGTGGGTCAGCACCGGCAAACTGAAAACCTTCATCGGCCAGCGTTATTCACTGGACGGCGCGCAGCAGGCCCATCGCGATATCGAGTCGCGCAATACGACGGGCAAGCTGATCATTGTTCCTTAGTGCCACGCCAGATCAGCAGCGCTGCCAACAGCTGACTGCCGGCGAAGAACGTGAACAGCTCTTGCGCGGTCCATCGGGCATCCAGCAGAAAACCGGCGACTATCGGCGAAATGATCGCCCCCAGGCGCCCCATCGCCAGCACCACGCCGACGCCGGTCGTACGGACTGACGTGCAAAACGCCTGAGGGGCCAGGACATACAGGGCGGCGACCGCACCGTTGAGCATCAGGCCAAGAGTGACGGCCACGAGCGCGGCCAGACCGGGCACGTGCGAGGCCGGCACCATCAGTGGCAACAGGGCGGCGTTGAGCAGCAGGAAACCCGACGATAATCGCCGGCAGCCATACCGATTGGCCGTCAGTCCCAGCAACAGGGCGCCGAGCATGCCCCCCGACGCCAGCAGAACGCCGATCCGCGCGCCTTGCCGATCGGTAAAACCGTTGTGCACGAGAAGACTCGGGGTCCAGCTCATCACGAAGTAAAAGCAGAACATCAACAGAAAGAGTGCCAGCGCCAGCGACGTGGTCTGTTGCCACTGACCGGACGAAAACGGTCGGATTGCCTTGTCAGGCGACGTTGGAGCGACAGGCCCACGGCGTTCAAGCGCCAGAAATGACGGCGACTCTCGCAACCAGAAGACCCCCGCCAACGTCGCCGCCAGCGTGATACAGCCACCCGCGAGAAAGACATACCGCCAGCCCATGAAATCATTCAATACGTGAGCCAGCACCCCGCCCAGGCTGGCGCCCATGGCGAAGGCGAGGGACTGCAACGCGATGGCCAGGTTGCGCCGCTGCGCGCTGGCGTGCTCGAACGTCAGCACGTTCGCCCCCACCAGTACCGCCCCCGTGCCGATGCCGGTCAACAATCGCAAAAGCATCAATACGTGATGATCCTGGCTCCAGAACGACAGCAACATGCTCAGTCCGCCGAGCAGCAGGCCGGCGAGCAATAACGGCCTGCGCCCGAAGTGGTCGGCCCTCGGCGCGGCCAACAGCGAACCGAGCGCCATCCCGACCAGGCTCGCGCTCAACAACAGGCCCGTTTGCGCACCGTTCAACGTCCACTCCGCTGACACCCGGCTGGCGGTGAAGGCCATGGCCATCACGTCCAGACCGTCGATCACGTTGAACAGCATGCACAGCCCGATCACCCACCACTGCGAAGTGGTCGATGACGTGCCGCACGGGCGTTCGAGCGCTGTTTCCCCACGCATCCGCAATCCTTGTTCTGCCAGGTCATTCGAATGGGCCGGCTCGCCGAGCCGTATCCCCGCCGCATTTTGCCCGTTAACCGCTGCTGAATTCGAGCGCGATTTTGCGCGTCATACCAAGGTATCGACCGACACCATCGTGTAATCGCTGCGAGGGTGGCGGGGTGGTCTGATCCGATTGGCGATGCCTTTCGAATAATGACTACAAGGAGATCTAACATGGTTGCGGTTACGTTCGGTTCCACATGGCGCCATTGCCTGGCGTCAGCCATCAGAAGAGGGGCCCTGGGCCTTGCCGTGCTGGCAGGCAGCAGCGGCGCCTGGGCCACCGGCCCGACAACCGATCAGTCGCAAGCCATTCGCCCGTACCACGTTCATGTGGATGAAGCGAAATTGACTGATCTGCGCAAACGCATCGCCGACACCCGTTGGCCGGACAAGGAAACGGTCAACGACGTGTCCCAGGGCGTGCAACTGGCCCAGGTCGAGGCCCTGGTGAAGTACTGGGGCAGCGGTTATGACTGGCGCAAGGCAGAGGCGAAACTCAACGCCTTGCCGGAGTTCGTGACCACGATTGATGGCGTCGACATTCAGTTCATCCATGTGC
Source organism: Pseudomonas sp. R38(2017) (assembly GCF_002112395.1). Classification (NCBI taxonomy): domain Bacteria; kingdom Pseudomonadati; phylum Pseudomonadota; class Gammaproteobacteria; order Pseudomonadales; family Pseudomonadaceae; genus Pseudomonas; species Pseudomonas sp. R38(2017). The sequence goes on along the minus strand of NZ_NEHN01000015.1, from coordinate 142,341 downwards.
GCTCCCGCAACCCCAACGCGATGCCGCTGATCCTCACCCATGGCTGGCCGGGTTCGCAATTCGAGTTCCTCAAGACCATCGGCCCGCTGACCGATCCCGTGGCCTATGGCGGCAAGGCGGAGGACTCGTTCGACGTGGTGATTCCGTCGATTCCCGGTCACGGTTTTTCCGGCAAGCCGACCGAACTCGGCTGGGGTCCGGACCGGGTGGCGAAGGCCTGGGATGTGTTGATGAAGCGTCTGGGTTACACCCACTACGTATCTCAGGGGGGCGACCACGGTTCGGTGATCTCTGATGCGCTGGGCCGTCTGGCACCGCCCGGTTTGCTGGGCATTCACTTGAACATGCCCGCCACCGTGCCGCCGGAACTGGTCAAGCCGATCAATGGCGGAGACCCGGCCCCGGCTGGGCTGAGCGGCCCGGAACTGACGGCGTTCAACTCGCTCAGCAAGTTCTTCGGGCGCAACGCGGCCTATGGCGCAATGATGGTGACCCGACCACAGACCATCGGTTATCTGCTGGCGGATTCGCCTGCCGGCACGGCGGCGTGGATGTATGAAAAATTCGCCGCCTGGACCGACAGCGACGGTCAGCCCGAGAAGGTGTTGAGCCGCGATGAAATGCTCGATGACATCAGCCTGTACTGGCTGACCGACAGCGGCGCCTCGTCCTCCCGTTTCTACTGGGAGAACAACAACAATAACTTCAGTGCCGCCGCGCAAAAGACCGCGGACATCAAGGTGCCGGTGGCGATCACCGTGTTCCCCCACGAAATCTACCGTGCGCCGAAAGTCTGGTCGCAGCGGGCCTATCCATCGCTGGCCTACTTCAGCGAGGTCAGCAAGGGCGGCCACTTTGCGGCATGGGAGCAACCGCAATTGTTCAGCGAAGAACTGCGCGAAGCCTTCCGGCCACTGCGCGCGGCTGCGCAGAAAACTGCGGCTCAGGCCGCGCGCTAGCCCTGCAATCGGCAATTCCTTCAACGCTAAGCCCTTCAACGCAAGCCCTTCAACCAAAGCCCGGAACCGCCGCCCGGCGGTTCACGAGGGAGACTCGGCATGACTGACCATAACGCTGTAACTCAATCCCGGCGCGTGCTCGCCGTTTCGATGCTGGCGCTTGCGCTGGGCATCGCCTCGGCCTACGCCAGCGCCGCCGAAGTACCCGGCGGCAAGATCGACGCGATCACCGCCGGCAGCAACGTTTCTTTCGGCGCGCTGAAGCACGTCAAGGCAGGATTGCTGGACGTGTCGTACGCGGAAACCGGCCCCGCCGACGGGCCGGTGGTGATCCTGCTGCACGGCTGGCCCTACGACATTCACAGCTACACCGACGTGGCCCCGGCACTGGCGCAGAAAGGCTATCGGGTTCTGATCCCCTATGCGCGCGGTTATGGCGATACGCGCTTTCTGTCGGCCAAAACCGTGCGCAACGGCCAGCCCTCGGCGCTGGCGAAGGATCTGATCGACTTCATGGACGCCTTGAACATCAAGCAGGCGGTACTCGGCGGGTACGACTGGGGTGCGCGCACCGCCGACATCGTCGCCGCGCTCTGGCCGGAACGGGTGAAAGCGCTGGTGGCGGTGAGCGGTTACCTGATCGGCAGCCAGGACGCCGGCAAGACACCGTTGCCGCCGGCTGCCGAGTTGCAGTGGTGGTATCAGTTCTATTTTGCGACCGAGCGCGGTCGTCTGGGTTACGAGAAAAACACCCATGACTTCGCGAAACTGATCTGGCAATTGGCGTCGCCGAAATGGAACTTCGACGATGCGACCTACGACCGCAGCGCCGCCGCGTTGCAGAACCCGGATCACGTCGCCGTGTCGATCTTCAACTACCGCTGGCGTCTGGGGCTGATCAAAGGGGAAGCGCAATACGATCCGCTGGAGAAAAAACTGGCGGCATTCCCCTCGATCGGCGTGCCGACCATCACCCTCGAAGGCGACGCCAATGGTGCGCCGCACCCACCGGCCGAGGCCTACGCCAAACGCTTCACCGGCAAATACGAATACCGGCTGGTCAGCGGCGGCATCGGCCACAACTTGCCGCAAGAGGCGCCGCAGGCGTTCGCTCAGGCGGTGATCGATGCCGATCATCTCTGATTGCCGGCCTGAGGGGATCCGACGATGAAACTCAACCATTGGGCCGTGTTGCCGGCGGCCATTGCACTTGCCGCGCTGGCCGCCACCGGTGTCGCGTTGGGCGAGGCCGACGATGGCGACGCCTCGCCGATCTACGGCGTGAAGCTGCCGAAAAACTATCGCCAGTGGGCGCTGATTGCCCCGGCCCAGGAAGCCGCGCCGCTGGATGAACTGCGCGCGGTGCTGGGCAATGACCGGGCGATCAAGGCTTACCAAAGCAAGACGCTGCCGTTTCCCGACGGCACGGTGCTGGTCAAGCTGGCGTGGAAACACGTGCAGTCGCCGGAGTTCGAACCCGCCTCGATTCCGGGGGCGGCCACCACCGTTCAGGTGATGGTCAAGGACTCGCGCAAATACGCCTCGACCGGTGGCTGGGGATTCGGCCGCTTCATCAACGGCAAACCCGCCGATGAAGCCCAGCACCAGACCTGTTTCGCCTGCCATCAGGCGCGGGTGCAGAACCATGACTTCGTCTTCACCCGATACGCCCCCTGATCCCGTCACACAAGGAGTTGTTACATGAAAAGAACATTGACTGCGTTGACCCTCGCTGCCGGCCTGTGCCTGGGCGTGAGTGCCTTCGCCCAATCCGCCAAACCGACTGTGGTACTCGTGCACGGCGCCTTTGCCGACGCGTCGAGCTGGAACGGCGTGGCGAAAATTCTCGAGAAGGATGGCTACACGGTGATCGCCGCCGCCAACCCATTGCGTGGCGTCAAGAGCGATGGCGCGGCGGTATCGGCGTTGCTGAGCAGCATTCAGGCGCCGGTGGTGCTGGTCGGTCACTCCTATGGCGGCAACGTCATCAGTGAGGCGGCCAACGATCATGCCAATGTCAAAGCGCTGGTTTATGTCAGCGCCTTTGCGCCCGAGGCCGGTGAAACCGTTGCCGGGCTCGCCGGCAAGTTTCCCGGCAGCACCCTTGGCCCGACACTGGCGGCACCCGTCGCACTGGCCGATGGCGGCAAGGACTTGTACATCCAGCAGAGCAAGTTTCACGATCAGTTCGCCGCCGATGTCCCGGCTGCACAAGCGGCACTGATGGCTGCAACCCAACGCCCGGTCACCGAAGCGGCGCTGAACGAGCAGGCCGGCACGCCTGCCTGGAAGCACATTCCGTCGTGGTACATCTACGGCGACAAGGACAGGAACATCCCGCCCCAGGCGATGGCGTTCATGGCCAAACGTGCCGATGCCAAGGCAGTCGAGGTGGTGAAGGGCGGCTCTCACGTGGTGATGGTGTCGAACCCGGCACCGGTGGCCCGATTGATTGAAAAAGCCGCTGCGGGCAACTGAAACCCTGCGACGTGCCGAGGCGCGTCGCAGGTCTGTCACCCTCGGCTCAGGCAGCGGACACCTGTGGCGATGCTGCCGGTGTCACTCTGAGCAGGGGGGTGATGCCGAGCATCAACAGCAGAACCGCGAACAGCAAGGTGTACGCCGGGCCATAGTGTCCGGCGTATTCGCGCAAAGCACCAAAAAACAGCGGGCCGAGCGCGGCGATCAGGTAACCGATGAACAGCATGAACACCGTCCACAATCCGGCCTGTTCGCTGGTGCTGGCGTGATCCAGCGGCAAGGTCATGGCCACGGTGAAGCCCATGCCCAGCCCGATGGCTGCGAGCACCACATAAAGCATCGGCCAGTACGCCGGCAGAAACGCCATGCCGCCCAGCCCCAGCAGGGCCAGCAACGCCGACAGCCCGAGCAGGCCGCGCCGGTCGTGGGCCTTGCCCGGAATCAGCCCCGCACCCACGCTGGCGACGGCGAACACCGCCGTAAAAATGCCCAGCAGGACGCCCGGGGAAACACTCGACGTGGCCGCTTCCACCGACGCTGGCGCCATCCAGGCGAAGAGGGCGTAAACCACGAATTGACCGGCACCGAAATTCAACGCGATCAACCACGCCTGCGGATTGCCCCACGGCAGGCGCTTGCGCTGGTGCGACGGCGATTTCACCACTGGTGCCGATGTCGCAAAACGCCGTGCCATCCACACCCAACTGGCGATGGCGGTGACACACAGCACGCTCCAGATACCGGCGCTGACCCGCCAGTCCTGCGCCAGTTCGGCAATCGGCGCGCTGAGCACTGCCGCGAGGGTCGCGCCCAGGCTCAATCCGCCGGCATAGATGCCCATGAACAGTGCCGGTCGTTGCGCAAAGTGAGTCTTGATCCACGCACCGGTCATTGCACCGGCGACTGCAATGCCGACGCTGGCGAAGAACGTACTGCCGAGCAGGAAAAATGCATTCGGCGAGAGCGCCCGCAGCAAGGTCGAGGCCCCCAGCAGCGTCAGTGCGACAACCACACTGCGATCGATCCCGAAGCGTCTGGCCAGGCTCGGAACCACCAGCGCGAACACGCCCATGCAGATGTCGGGGATCGAGGTCAGCAGCGCGGCCTGGGTGTAGCTCAACTGAAAGTGCTGCTGGATCAACAGCAGTATCGGCCCCACCGAAATGATCGGCGGCCGCAGGGCGATGGACAGGATCAGCAGGCCGATCACCGCCGTAATGGCCTGCTGGCTGCTGGAGAGATTGCGGGTGATTGCCATGGGAAAAGCCTCATTGATGAACAATGAGCGCAAGGCTAACAATGGGCCGGCCATGGCAAATGCCAGGATTTGTCGTCAAAGTGACAATCGTGGCCTTACGACGATCAAGGGCTGTTTTCAGGAGACTCCACGCGATGAAACAAGAGGTGCGCAAGGTCGTCGCCAGGCTTGAGCCCGCGCCGCGCAGCGAACGTTATCCCGACTATCAGGATGTGCCACGGGTGATGACCGTGCTGGTGCGCGATCAGGCCACCGGCGAATACAACGAACCGCACGTGCATCGGCACGGGCAGTTGCTGTATGCCTCGAACGGCGTGATGCGGGTGGCCACCGAACGCGGGTTGTGGATCCTGCCGCCGAAGCGGGCGCTGTGGATTCCGCCCGGAATGATCCACGATCAGTTGATGCTGAGCGCAGTCAAGATGCGCTCGATCTACATCGAGCCGCAGGTCTGCGCCGGGCTGGGCCATCACTGCAAAGTGCTGGAGATCCCCGGACTGCTGCGCGAGTTGATTCTGGCCTTGGCCGACCAGCCGATCGAATACCCGCAGGAAGGGCGCAACGCGCACATCGTGGCGTTGATACTCAGTGAACTGCAGGCGGCGCGGACGTTGCCGATCGAAGTGCCGTGGCCGGTCGACAGGCGACTGGTCACGGTGTGTGAGGCGATTCTGCAGGACCCCGGACAAGACCATTCGATCGGCTATTGGGCAGACCGGGTTGGCGCCAGCTCCCGTACGCTGATACGCCTGTTCGTCAATGAAACCGGCCTGAATTTCCGCCACTGGCTGCAACAGGTGCGGCTGGCGACCGCCATCGACCGGCTCGACAAAGGGCAGTCCGTCGGCGTTATTGCCCGGGACCTGGGCTATGCCAGCCAGAGTGCCTTCAGTGCGATGTTCAGACGGGTGATGGGTGAATCGCCCCGTGAGTTTCTCGTTCGCGATTAGAGCGTTCTGCCGATTCCGATACCTTTGTATTCTGTCGTCGAAGGGAGGCGGGTGTTATCAATGACGCTGCTGTTGCAGGTGCATTGAACGCCAACCCTCGTTCCGCGAGGAACCTTCGAAGAGTGAGAATCCTGATGCTTTTATACCTATCGACCTGGTCCGAAATCGCCCAATTCCTCGAACGCAGCCGCACCATCGTCATCCCGATTGGCTCCAACGAGCAGCACGGGCCGACCGGCCTGCTGGGCACCGACTGGATGTGCCCGGAGATCATCGCCCATGAAGCGCAGAAAAGTGCAGACATCCTGATCGCCCCGACTTTCAATATCGGCATGGCGCAACATCACCTCGGTTTCCCCGGCACCATTTCGCTCAGGCCTTCGACCTTCATCGCCGCCATCGCGGACTGGACCCGTTCGCTGGCCGCCCACGGCTTTGAAAAGATCTTTTTCCTCAATGGCCACGGCGGCAACATCGCCTCGATCGAAGCGGCGTTTTCGGAGCTGTACGCCGAGGCGAGTTTTGCCCGGCGCAAGGCCGGGTTCGCCCTGAAACTCTGCAACTGGTGGGATCTGGAAGGGGTGAACGAGCTGGCGCGTGACCAGTTCCCGACCGGCCACGGCATTCATGCAACGCCTTCGGAAATCGCCGTGACCCAGTGGGCCTATCCCGATTCCATCAAGTCGGCCGTTTATTCGCCGCAGATCGCCAACTGGGGCCCGATCCGCGAAGCCGCGGACTTCCGTGCCCGTCACCCCGATGGCCGCATGGGCTCGGACCCGGCCCAGGCTTCACCGGAAAAGGGCCGGCAATTGGTGGAAATGGCGGCTCGCGGTCTGGTGCAGGAGGTGCAGGCCTTCAGCCGCGAATCATTGCCTGACTGACCCGTACAAGCAACAACGCCCGGTTAATCCGGGCGTTGTTGTTTCGGCTCCGTCATTGCAGATCAGCCCAGTGCCTTAATGGCGTGCGCAATCCCTGCGCCATACGCCGGATCTGCCCGGGTGCAGTGGTCGATGTGTCGTTGTTTCGACGCTGCGCTGGCACCATGAATCGAGCGCGCGGTGTTATCGAACAGGGCCTGTTTCTGGGCCATGGTCATGGCCCGGAACAGCGCGCCGGGTTGCGAAAAACAGTCGTCGTCCTCCCGGTGATCCCAGTGCCCCGCGCTGCCTTTGAGGGCCAGCGGTGGCTCGCTGAAATCCGGTTGTTCGACCCATTGGCCATGGCTGTTGGGATCGTAGCCGGGGGTGCTGCCTGCATTCGAATCAGTGCGCATCTGGCCGTCCCGGTGATAGCTGTTGACCGGGCAGCGTGGGGCGTTCACCGGGATCTGATGATGATTGACGCCCACGCGATAGCGCTGTGCATCGCCGTAGGAGAACAGGCGGGCCTGGAGCATCTTGTCCGGTGAGAAACCGATGCCGGGCACGACGTTGGCCGGGTTGAAGGCTGCCTGTTCGACGTCGGCGAAGTAGTTGTCGGGGTTGCGGTTGAGTTCGAGTACACCGACTTCGATCAACGGGTAATCCTTGTGGGGCCAGACCTTGGTCAGGTCGAAGGGATTGATCGGGTACGTCTCGGCGTCCAGCTCCGGCATCACTTGCACGTAGAGCTTCCATTGCGGGAAGCGGCCTTCCTCGATGCTGGTGTACAGATCGCGCTGGGCACTTTCGCGATCATCGCCGATCAGTGTCGCGGCTTGCTGATCGGTCAGGTTCTCGATGCCTTGCTCGGTCTTCCAGGTGAATTTCACCCAGAATCGCTCGTTCGTCGGGCTGATGAAACTGAACGTATGGCTGCCGAAGCCGTGCATGTGGCGGTAGGTGCGCGGCAACCCGCGATCACTCATGACAATCGTCACCTGATGCAGCGCCTCGGGCAGCAGCGTCCAGAAATCCCAGTTGTTGCGGGCGCTGCGCAGGTTGGTGCGCGGATCGCGTTTGACCGCATGGTTGAGGTCGGGGAATTTCAGTGGATCGCGCAGAAAGAACACCGGCGTGTTGTTGCCCACCAGATCCCAGTTGCCTTGCTCGGTATAGAACTTGATGGCAAACCCGCGAATGTCACGTTCGGCATCGGCGGCACCACGCTCGCCGGCCACGGTGGAAAACCGGACGAAGATATCGGTGGTTTTGCCCACGCTGGAAAACAGTCTGGCCTTGGTATAGCGGCTGATGTCACGGGTGACGGTGAAGGTGCCGAATGCTCCCGAACCCTTGGCGTGCATGCGCCGTTCGGGAATGACCTCACGATCGAAATGCGCCAGCTTTTCCAGCAGCCATACGTCTTGCAACAGCACCGGGCCTCGCGGGCCGGCGGTCTGCGAGTTGTTGTTATCCACCACTGGTGCGCCGGCGGCGGTCGTCAGCTTTTTCATGCGCTACTCCTGGCTTTTGTCGGTTTGCCGCCATCACATCAAAAGCCTTGGGAGCCCTCTATTGCACCATGGTGTCGCTGCATGGCGGCAGGCGTGTTTGGCGTGTCGGCGTTTGGCCGTTCGGGAGCGGCAGATGGGGGATCAGGCGAGGGTGATGCTGACGTTGATGTTGCTGCGCGTGGCCTTGGAGTAGGGGCAATTCTGGTGCGCCGCTTCGATCAGCTGGAGCGCCACTTCCGGCTCGATCTCCGGCAACGACACGGCCAGGCGGGCCTGCAGGAAGAACCCGTGTTCTGCGTGTACGAGATCGACTTGAGCCTCCACCCCGGCGTTCGCCGGGAAGTCGATCCTGCGTGCGTTGCAGGCATGGCGCAGGGAACCGAGAAAACAAGCCGACCAGCACACCGCGAACAACTGCTCGGGATTGGTTCCCGTCCCCGGTGCGCCCGGTGGAGATAGCCTGAGATCAAGTCGACTATCGTGACTGCGTGCGGTCCCCTCACGGCCTCCTGTGGTGCAGGTCTGTGCGGTGTAGAGCGTTTTTTCGATGTTGATCATGGGCATTCTCTGGTGAAGATTTCACTGCGTCGAAAGATCGATGCAGGCTGAGCGTGGGGTGTCGTGACGTTCTGCGGCAGACGCACCCGCTAGCGGCGTGGGGTGGTCCGGCGCTGTGATGCCCCGATGGCCCAGGTTGTCGAGCAACGTGGATCGTGCAATCTCGATGAGCCATGCCCGAAACGGAAAGCCGGGGTCATGCCGGGCCTGCTCGAGATACAGGGTCTTGAAGGCTTGCTGGACGAGGCGGCCGGTGTCCTCGCGACTGATCCTTCCGGCCTGTACCTGGCCTTCGAAATAGGCGATGAGCAACGGTGTCACCGTCGCGAACAGTTGCTGGGATTCAGCCCTGTCATGCCTGACGGCGCCCGTGACCAAGGCATACAGTTCGTCGTTGCCGAGTCGGTCAGCCTCGCACAGGCAATGTTGGCGATAACCTTCAGCCATGATCGGATCCCTCGCAAAACCATCGTTCGACCGACCGCGACAACCCATGATGTCTGCAGGTTGCCTGACGTTCAGCGGTGAGCGTCAATCCTGCCCCCAGGACCTGATCGACTGCCAGTTATGCGTTGTTAGCGCTTGTTAGCGATGTGTGAATGATGTGATTGAAGTGACGACTGCCTGGCTGTCAGGCCGGGGTCTTGGCGTGGTTTTCCGGCAGTGGATGCCTGAAGGACGGGCAGGTTTGCGCGGGCGCATTTATGACAACCCGGTCGCTTGGCCATCATTCCGATGGCGTAGGAAACAACCGATATTTATTTCGCACTTTTCCTACATTTTGTTTGCCTCTCCAGCAAAAAACGTGGTTATTATCCGGCGGCGCTACGGGTCACAAACCCGGCGCCAGAAGATTGCCGTGCGTCTACAGACCCGGCAGTCGCAGCCGATCGGGACCACCCTGGCGCTGTCACCCACCGCGCAGGTTGTTCCTCGTCGTTGCCCCTCAAATGGAAGTCGAGGTTTCAATTGATCACGCGGTTTGCAATCGACGATGCAATGAGCAGGGCGACGGACGTCGTCAACGATTCAGTCATCTCCCCAGCTGCCTGCGCGGACCGCGCCGCGGTGTTCTTCGCCAGCCTTTCTCCCCCCGGCTTCCTGTGTGTGCCCGCGTGCGACGCGAGTCTGCATGCGCGTGCCGCGCCATCTTCCTGAATTCGAATGACCGAACCGGTACCTGATGCCGGGGCCTGACTGGCGGGGCGCGTGCTGTCTCTGCCTGATCACAAAAATAATGCAGTCATGGACGGTAGCCTCCGATGCTCGACAACACTTCCTTGCGTGGGACGAATCCCGCGCAGCCCGACGTTTCATCCTCGATTCCGTTCGACACCGATCTGTGCGTGCACGGTCTGTTCGAAGCGCAGGTGCTGCGCAACCCCGAGGCCATTGCCGTCCGTTGGCAAGCAGAGGCGCTCAGCTACCGCGAACTCAATATCCGCGCCAATCGCCTGGCTCATCATCTGCGCAGCCTCGGCGTCGGGCCGGACGTGCGGGTGGGGATTTGTCTTGAGCGTTCGCTGGAGATGCTGGTGGGCGTGCTCGCGGTGCTCAAGGCCGGAGGCGCCTATGTGCCGCTGGACCCGGCGTATCCGCAGGCGCGGCTGGCGCACATGCTGGCCGACAGCGCGCCGCCGGTGGTGTTGACCCATGGTCAGGCGCGGCATGTTTTGGTGGCTGCGCTCGAACAGTCGGCCACTGTGCCGACGGTGCTGGATCTGGGCGACTCAACACCTTGGGCTACGCAATCTAAGGACAATCCCGATCCTTACGCGACAGGCCTGACACCTCGGCACCTGGCCTACGTGATCTACACCTCCGGCTCGACCGGCACACCGAAAGGCGTAATGGTCGAGCATCGCGGGTTGATCGGCGTGAGCGCTGCCTGGGCGCAACTCTATGCCTTGGGTGAGCCGATCAATCACCTGCAAATGGCCGGTTTTTCCTTCGACGTGTTCAGCGCCGACCTGATTCGTGCGCTGGGGTTTGGCGGCACGCTGGTGCTGTGCCCTCGGGACACCTTGATGGACCCGCCGGCCCTGTATCGCCTGATGTGCGAAGCCCAGATCGGCTTTGCCGACTTCGTGCCGGCGCTGCTCAACCCTTTGCTGGCATGGGTCGAAGAGAGCGGCCATGACTTGTCGTTCCTGCGCACCGTGGTCTGCGGCTCGGACATCTGGACCGCCCACAGCGCCCGGCAATTGCGCAGGCTCTGCGGTGAGCGGGTGCAGATCGTCCAGGCCTATGGCGTGACCGAAGCGAGCATCGACAGCACCTGTTTCGAGTTCACCGAAGGCAGTCAGATCGACGCGGTGTTGCCCATCGGCCGGGCACTGCCCAATACCCGGATTTACCTACTCGACGCTGACGGCGCATCGGTTGCCGAAGGTGTAGCGGGCGAGTTGTACATCGGTGGTATCGGCGTGGCGCGGGGGTATCTGAACCTGCCGCAACTGACTGCCGAGCGCTTCATCGACAACCCGTTCGTGGCGGGTGAGCGCTTGTACCGCACCGGAGATCTGGCGCGTTATCGGGTCGACGGCCAACTGGAATTCCTCGGTCGCAACGACTCTCAGGCCAAGTTGCGTGGCTTGCGTCTGGAACTGGGGGAAATCGAAACCCGGCTGGCAGACATTGCAGGCGTGCGTGAAAGCGTGGTGTTGCTGCGTCAGGACGGCCTCGGTGAACCTCGACTGGTCGCGTATTACTGCGAAAAGCCGGGCACAACACTGAGTCCGCGTTCCCTGCGTGAACAGCTGCAAACCAGCCTGCCGGATTACATGGTGCCGACCGCGTTCGTGCGTCTGGATGCGCTGCCGCTGACCGCCAACGGCAAGGTCGATCGACCGAATCTGCCGGCGCCGGATGTCGAGGCATTCGATCAGCAGGAATATCAGGCGCCGCAGGGTTCATTGGAAACTGCGCTCGCGGTGATCTGGGCCGAAGTGCTCGGCGTCGAGCGAGTGGGGCGTGAGGATCAGTTCTTTGCCCTCGGCGGTCACTCGTTGCTGGTGATGCGTGTGCTGGCGCAGGTTCGCCATACGCTGGGGCTGGAAGTCGCGCCTTCGACGCTGTTCGCCGCACCCGTTCTGAAACAGTTCGCCGAACGGCTGCAAGCCAGTCAGGCTGCGGCTCGTCCAGCCATCGCGGCCCTTGAACGGACGGGCGCGCAAACGTTGTCGTCTGCCCAGCAGCGCCTGTGGTTTCTGGCGCAAATGGAGGGGGGCAACGCGGCGTATCACATGCCGCTGAACCTGCGATTGCGTGGCTCACTGGATGTGGCGGCGCTCGAACGCAGCTTCAATCAACTGGTGGCGCGCCATGCTGCGCTGCGTACCACTTTCATTGCCGTTGAAGGGGAAGGGCGGCAGCAGGTTTCACCGCCCGCGCACAGCCTTCGACTGACCGTAACTGATCTGCAAGGGCCTGATGCTCAAGCACGACTCACCCGGCTGATCGACGAAGAGGGCGCCGGGCCGTTCGACCTGAGCCGTGGCCCGCTGATGCGCGTAAGTCTGGTGCGACTGGCGGCGGACGACCATGTGTTGCTGCTGACCCAGCACCACATCATCTCCGATGGCTGGTCGATGGGCGTGCTCACTCGTGAGCTGGGGCAACTCTACGAAGCGGCGTTGCAGGATCGCGACGATCCGTTGCCGCCATTGCCCGTGCAGTACGTGGATTACGCCGTGTGGCAGAAGCAATGGCTGACCGGTGAAGTGCTGGAACAGCAGAACCGCTATTGGCGCGAAACCCTCACGGGCGCGCCGGTGCTGCTGGAATTGCCGACGGATCACAAGCGTCCGCCTGTGCAGGACTACCTCGGCGGCTTTGTTCCGTTGGTCTTCGACGAAGCATTGACCACGCGACTGAAAGCCTTGGGCATGCAGCAAGGCACCACGCTGTTCATGACTTTGCTGGCCGGTTTTTCGCTGCTGTTGTCACGACTGTCGGGGCAGGACGATGTGGTGATCGGCGTGCCATCGGCCAACCGTCCGCAGCAGGAACTTGAAGGGTTGATCGGTTTCTTCGTCAACACCCTGGCACTGCGCATGACCCGATCGGGCTCGCCGTCGGTGGCGCAATGGCTGCAACAGGCGCGGCGGGTCGCACTGGGGGCTCAGGAGCATCAAGACCTGCCGTTCGAGCAAGTGGTGGAGTTGCTCAACCCGCCACGCAGTCTGGCCCACAGTCCGCTGTTCCAGGTGCTGTTTGCCTGGGAGCAGGATCAGGATTCCGATCTGCTGCTGACCGGGCTCGACGTTACGCCGGTGGAGAGCAGTCATCACGTCGCCAAGTTCGATCTGCAACTGGCGCTCCATGAGCGCGACGGACAGATCATCGGTGGTCTGGAATACGCCTCGGGCCTGTTCGAACGCGGCACCGTCGAGCAGTTCGGCGAGTACCTGCGCCGGGTGCTGACGCAGATGGTCGAGGACAGCGAACAGTCGCTGGCGGGGATCAAACTGCTGAGCGCCGAGCAACACCAGCAGATCGTTCACGACTGGAACCGCACCACGCTCGACACCGCGTCGCTGCCCGGTTGCGTGGCGCATTTCGAAACCCTCGCCCGGCAAACGCCCGACGCTGTGGCGCTGCTCGCCGAGCGCGAGCAACTGAGCTACAGCGAGCTGAATCAAGCCGCCAACCGGCTCGCGCATTACCTGATCGAACAAGGCGTCGGCCCTGAACATCGTGTCGGCCTGTGCCTGGAACGCTCGCCACAAATGGTCATTGGCCTGCTGGCAATCCTCAAGGCCGGCGCGGCGTACGTGCCGTTCGACCCGGCGTACCCGAACGAACGTCTGGCGTTCATGTTCAGCGATGCCGCGCCGACCATGCTGCTGACGCAATCGAGTCTGATGGCCGGGCTGCCGACCAACGAGGCGCAGATCTGCTGCCTGGACACTGACGCATCGCAGTGGGCACAGCACCCGACTGATGATCCGCAAGTCAATGTGAGCCCGGAAAACCTCGGCTACGTGCTCTACACCTCCGGCTCTACCGGCCGGCCGAAAGGCGTCGCCCACAACCGTCGTGCGCTGGACAACCTGATTAACTGGCAACTCGATCAAGCCACGGCACCGCAGCGCGTACTGCAATTCGCCTCGCTGAATTTCGACGTTTCGTTCCAGGAAATCTGCAGCACCCTCTGCCAGGGTGGCAGCCTGTTGCTGATGACCGAGGACAGTCGCAAGGACCTCGCCGCATTGCGCCCGACCCTGGTGGCCGAAGGCGTGCAGCGCGCCTTCCTGCCATTTGCTGTGTTGCAGCAACTCGCCGGCCTGACCGAAGCCGATGCACCGATGCCGGCCGGCAGTTGCGAAATCATCACCGCCGGTGAGGCCCTGCAAATCAATGACGAGCTGCGCGGGTTTGTCCGTGGACTGGGCGGCGCGCAGTTGCACAACCAGTACGGGCCGACCGAAACCCACGTGGTCAGCCAGTTCAGCCTCGACTGCAACGAGGCCGAATCCTGGCCGGACGCACCGCCCATCGGCCGTCCCATCGCCAATGCGCGGCTCTACGTGCTGGACGAACATTTGAATCCGGTGCCGGTCGGCGTGGCGGGTGAGTTGTACATCGCTGGCGCCTGCCTGGCTCGTGGCTATCTGAACCGCCCGGACCTGACCGCCGAACGCTTCCTGCCGGACCCGTTCAGCGACGAGCCGGGCGCGCGGATGTACCGTAGCGGCGACCTCGCGAAATTCCAGGCCGACGGCAACGTGCAGTACCTGGGACGCATCGACCAACAGGTGAAACTGCGCGGCTTCCGCATCGAACTCGGCGAGATCGACAGCCTGTTGCATCAACAACCCGGCGTGCAGGAAGCCGCCGTGCTCTTGCGTGAAGACGTGGCCGGGGACAAGCGTCTGGTGGCCTATGTGGTCGGCTCTGCGACCAGTGAATTCCTGCGTGCCGAACTGCAACGCCAGTTGCCCGAACACATGATCCCGAGTGCCTGGGTCCGGCTCTCGCAACTGCCGCTGACCCGCAACGGTAAGCTCGACCGTCAGGCGCTGCCGGCACCGGAACGCAGCGCCGGGGCGACTTACGAGGCGCCGCGCAACGACATCGAACGGCAAATGGCCGAGATCTGGGCCGAAGTGCTCAAGTGCGAGCGGGTCGGCATCCACGACAACTTCTTCGACCTCGGCGGCCACTCGCTGCTGGCGACGCGGATGATCTACGCGATCAACCAGCGCATGGGTGCGCAACTGTCCCTGAGCAGCCTGTTTCAGACCCCCGTGTTGAGGGATCTGGCGGCGCAGGTTTCCCGTGAAGAGCAGAGCATTGAACCGGCGTTTATCCAGATCGAGCCGGATCGCGGTAACCGGCATGAACCCTTCCCGCTGACCGATATCCAGCAGGCCTACTGGTTCGGTCGCGAGGCCACGGTCAGCCTCGGCGGTGTCAGTGCCCATGGCTACGAAGAACTGCGCATTCCCGGGTTCGATGCCGAGCGTTTCGAGCAGGCCCTGAATCGCATGATCCTGCGCCACGATATGCTGCGCGTGGTGTTCCTCAGCGACGGTACGCAACAGGTGCTGGCGCAGGTGCCGACCTACCGCATGCCCCGCAGCGACCTGCGCGGTTTACCCGCCGAAGAAGCACAACGCACGCTGGAAGCGACCCGCGAACGCCAGTCCCATCAGGTGCTGGATGCCAGTCGCTGGCCGCTGTTCGAGTTCAGCCTGTCGTTGCTCGATGACGGCATCACCCATTTGCACATCAGCCTCGATGCGCTGATCGTCGACGCCGCGAGTACGCAGATTCTCGCCCGCGAACTCATGGCCTTCTACGTAGATCCGTTGCTGGAACTGGCGGAACCGGGCCTGACTTTCCGCGACTACGTATTGGCCGAACAGCAACTGCGCAACGGTCGCCGCTACGAGCAGGCGCTGGGCTACTGGCGCGAACGGGTGACCACTCTGGCCCCGGCGCCGGACTTGCCGCTGGTGCGCCAACCCGAGAGCATTGCCAACCCGCACTTCACCCGCCGTGACCGCGACATGTCGGCGGCGCAGTGGGCACAACTCAAAGCCGTGGCCAAGCAATTTGCGGTGACGCCGTCGGTGATGCTCCTGACCGCCTTCAGCGAAGTGCTGGCGCTGTGGAGCCGCACGCCGCGATTCACCCTGAGCCTGCCGCTGTTCAATCGCATGCCGTTGCACCCGGATGTCGATGAAATCATCGGCGACTTCACCTCGCTGGTGCTGCTGGAAGTCGGCATCGACGGGGCGCTGAGCTTCACCGACAAGGCCCGCGCCGTGCAGGCGCAGCTGTGGCGCGACATCGATCATTCGGTGGTCAGCGGTGTGCGGGTGCTGCGCGAATTGTCCCAGGCCCGGGGCGTGCAGCAGACGGCGATGCCGATCGTGTTCAACAGCACGCTGTCGGAAGCGGCGCCGGAACTGGCCGAATTCAACCTGGCCGACGCGTTGAACGCCAAGCACATGCACAGCATCACCCAGACCCCGCAGGTGTGGCTCGACCACACCTTGCTGGAGCTGGAAGGACGGCTGTTGTTCAACTGGGACAGCATCGACGAACTGTTCCCGCAAGGCATGATCGAGCAGATGTTCGTCGCCTATAACACGCTGCTCGACAGCCTGTGCGAGCCGGCAGCCTGGGGCGCCAACACGCCACAACTGCTGCCGCAGGCGCGGTTGCCGGCACCGGTCGACAATCAGCAAACGCTGCCATTGATGCACGAACTGTTCGAACGTCAGGCACTCGCCACGCCGGACGCACTGGCAGTAATCGGCACGCGGCAGCTGACATACGCCCAGTTGCGCTTTGAGGCCCGACAACTCGGCGCCCGCCTGCAAGCGCAGGGTGTGCTGCCAAACCGGTTGGTCGCGGTGGTGATGGAGCGCGGCTGGGAGCAGGTGGTGGCGACCCTGGCGATTCTGTATGCCGGCGGCGCTTACCTGCCCATCGAACCGACCCAACCAGCGGAACGATTGCGGCATATTCTGGAGCGGGCCGAGGCGAGCCTGGCCCTGACCCAACCGGCGCTGCTCGACAAAATCGAATGGCCGGCGCAGGTCACGCCCATTGCCGTGACCGATGCAGTCTCAAACGATGCATTGCCACTGCAACCGGTGCAGGTGAAAGAAAGCGACCTCGCTTACGTGATCTACACCTCCGGCTCCACCGGTCAGCCGAAAGGCGTGGTGATCGACCATCGCGGTGCGGTCAACACGCTGCTCGACATCAACCGGCGCTTTGCCGTCGGCCCGAACGACCGCGTATTGGCGATTTCCTCGCTGAGTTTCGATCTGTCGGTCTATGACTTCTTCGGCACGCTGGCGGTAGGCGCGGCGGTGGTCATCCTTGATCCGCAACTGACTCTTGATCCGGCGCATTGGCTCGAATTGATCAAGCGTCATCAGGTCAGCCTGTGGAACTCGGTGCCGGCGCTGCTCGGCATGCTGGTCGAGTATGTGGAGGGCGAGGGCGGCGCACTGCCTGCCAACCTGCGGGTGGCGATGTTGTCGGGCGACTGGATTCCGTTGACCCTGCCCGAGCGGGCCTGGGCGTTGCAGCCGGATTTGCAGTTGATCAGTCTCGGCGGCGCCACCGAAGCGTCGATCTGGTCGATCTATTATCCGGTGCAGCACGTCGATCCGACCTGGCGCAGTATTCCCTACGGCAAGGCCCTCGACCATCAGCGTTTCTACGTGCTGGATGAAGCGCTGCAAGTGCGACCGACCTGGGTTGCGGGTCAGCTGTACATCGGCGGCATCGGTCTGGCCAAGGGTTACTGGCGTGACGAGAAACTCAGCGCGGGCAGTTTCTTCAATCATCCACTGACCGGCGAACGGCTGTATCGCACCGGCGACCTGGGGCGCTTGCTACCGGACGGCAACATCGAATTCCTTGGTCGCGAAGACAATCAGGTCAAGGTGCAGGGTTATCGCATCGAGCTGGGCGAGATCGAAGCCGCGCTCAATCGCCATCCTGGCGTGCAGAGCGCGGTGGTGCGGATTCTAGGCAGCACACTGGGCGAGAAGCGTCTGGCGGGTTATGTGCTCAAGGCCGATCCGGCGTTGCAGGCCAGTGACCTCACCGACTACCTGACGGACAAGCTGCCGGCGTACATGATTCCGACGTCGTTCACCTTCGTCGACGCCTGGCCGTTGTCCTCCAACGGCAAGGTCGACAAGAAGCGCCTGCCGGAACCGGAGCAAATCGAGGAACAAGGGCCGGCGCTGAAAGTCGAGGGCCCGCAGGAACAGCGGCTGGTGGAAATCGTGCAGGGCGTGCTCAAGCGCGAATCCATTGCCGCCAACGCCAATCTGCTGAACCTCGGCGCGACCTCGATTGATATCGTCAGGATCAGCAACGCCTTGTCCGGCGCCTTGCAGTTCCGCCCGCACGTGGCGCAACTGCTGGCCCAGCCGACGTTGCTGCATCTGCTCGGCATGTACCGCCAGAACCGGGTGCGCCAGGAGTTGCTCGGCAACATCCAGCAGACGCCGGAGACCCCGCAGGACATCATCGAAGATCCGCAGCAACGGGCGCAGTTCAAGGCTGAGCAACGCGGTCGCCGTGAGTTTGCTCAAACCCTGCCGGCAGTGGCACTGGACTTGCCGCAAGACCCGGCGTTCGCCCGGCGTTTGAGCGATTACCGCTCGGTGCGCCAGTTCGGCGAGCAGCCGATTGCCACTCAAGCCTTCGCGCATGTATTGGCGGCACTGGCCCAGGGGCAACTCGACGGCGAGGTGAAATACCAGTTCCCGTCGGCGGGCGGGTTGTACCCGATTCAGGCGTATCTCTACGTCAAACCGGATCGCGTGCTCGGCGTGCCCGGCGGCGCGTATTACTACGATCCTCGCCAGCATCGTTTGCTGGCGCTCCAGAGCGGACTGCTCGACCCGGACACCTACGACTATTTCGTCAATCGCCCGGTGTACGAAAACGCCGCGTTCTCGCTGTTCTTCATCGCCGACATGGCCGCGATCCGCCCGCTGTATGGCGAGCGCAGCCGTGACTTCTGCCATATCGAAAGCGGCGCAATGGCCCAGTTGCTGAGCATGACCGCCGTCGAACACGGCCTGGGCCTGTGCGGCATCGGCTCGGTCGAGGAGCAGCAACTGACGGCGCTGTTCGACCTCGGGCCAAACCACGAGTTGATCTACTCGATGATCGGCGGCCAGCGCACGGCCGATGAACAACACCGCGCGCCGGTCGAGGCGTTTGCCATCGAGCCTGTGACCGCAAGCCTGGACGACGAAGACATGGAGGAGTTCGAAGTATGAATGCCGATCAATTGCTGGCGTTGTTCGCTCGCCATGGCGTGGTGCTCGAGGTGGACGGTGACAGGTTGCGCTGCAAGGCGCCGCGCGGGTTTCTCACCGAAGAACTGACCGCGGCGCTCAAGCTTCACAAGCAGGAACTGATTGCGTTGCTGGGTGGCGGTGATGACGCAGTGATTCCCCGCCGTGCCGGCGCACACGCGTCCTGGCCGTTGTCGTTCTCGCAGCGGCAATTGTGGTTTCTCGATCAACTGGAACCCGGCAACCCGTTCTACAACGTGCCCACGGCGGTGACGCTGAAGGGGCGGCTGGACGTGGCGATGCTGGAACGAGCACTGAACGAACTGGTCGCCCGCCACGAAGTCTTGCGCACGACGTTTTGCAGCGTGGAGGGCGAGCCGCGTCAGGTGGTGCATCCATCGATGCCGCTGTCGTTGTCGGTGACGGATCTGCGCCAGTTGCCGGCCGCAGAGCGTGAGCAGCAAGTGCGATTCGCCGTCGAACAGGACGCCCGGGCACCGTTCGATCTGGCCACCGGGCCATTGCTGCGCGCGTCATTGTTGCGTGTGGCGGACGACGAATACCTGTGGCTGTACAGCGTGCACCACATCATCGCCGACGGTTGGTCGATGGGCGTGATCCTGCATGAGGTCGCCACGCTGTACGGCGATTATCTGCGTGGCGAAACCTCGACTCTCGCGCCGTTGCCGGTGCAATACGCCGACTACGCCTGCTGGCAGCAACAGCGCGTCGGCGGTGCGGCGCTGGATGCTCAACTCGATTACTGGCGTCGCACCCTCGACGACGCGCCGCTCTTGTCGACTCTGCCCGCCGACCGGCCGCGACCGTTGGTGCAGCGTTATGTCGGTGCCACGTTCAGTTCCTCCGTCGATGGCGGCACACTGCGCGAACTCACGGCGCTGGCCCGGCAGACCCAGGGCACGCTGTTCAACGTGCTGCTCGGTGCTTTGGCGGTGTTGCTGTGGCGCCACAGTGGTCAGCAGGATCTGTGCATCGGCACGCCGTTCGCCAACCGCAATCGCCCGGAAGTCGAGCCGCTGATCGGTCACTTCGTCAACACGCTGGTGCTGCGTCAGCGTCTGAATCCGCAGCAGACCTTCGCCGAACTGCTGCGCGACGTGCGTGGCCAGATGCTCGATGTTCACGCCCATCAGGACGTGCCGTTCGAGCGCGTGGTCGAAGCCGTCAATCCGCAGCGCGATCCGGGGCATTCGCCGCTGTTCCAGGTGATGCTGGTGTTGCAGAACACCCCCGGCAGCGGCGTGCAGATGCCCGAACTGGAACTGACGCCGTACGGCACCAGCAGCGCCACGGCCAAGTTTGACCTGGCGTTTGAATGGGTCGAACGGGAAGGGCGGCTGGACCTGTTGGTGGAATACAACACCGACCTCTATGACGTCGCGACCATCGAACGTCTGAGCGGGCACTACCGTCATCTGCTCGAACAGATCGCCGCCGACGCCAAGCAACCGATCAATGTAATGCCGTTGATGAACGAGGCTGAGCGTCAGCAGGTGCTGGTCGACTTCAACCGCACCGCGCCGCTGACGCAAGCGGCGCCCTGCGTGCACCAACTGGTCGAAACACAGGTCGCGAGCAATCCTCAGGCTTGCGCAGTGGTATTCGAGGGCGAATCCCTGAGCTACGCCGAACTCAATGCCCGGTCCAACCGACTCGCGCGGCATTTGCGCACCTTGGGTGTCGGCCCGGACGTGCGCGTAGCGGTGTGCATCGAGCGCTCGCTGGAGTTGCCGGTGGCGCTGCTCGCGGTGCTCAAGGCTGGTGGCGCCTATGTGCCGCTGGATCCGGATTATCCACTGGGACGCCTGAGCCACATGCTCGGCGACAGCACGCCGGCGGTGCTGCTGACCCTCGGCTCGGCGCACGGGATATTGCGTCAGGCCATACAAGGTTCGACCTGGGAAGCGCCGATTCTCGACCTCGAAAAAGATGCCGCGAGCTGGGCGTCGTTGCCCGCCGACAATCTCGACCCACGCAATGTCGGCGTCACCCCTGACCATCTCGCCTACGTGATCTACACCTCGGGCACCACCGGATTGCCCAAGGGCGCGATGGTCGCCCACCGTGGCTTAAGCAACCTGCTGCTGTGGTGTTTGCAGGTGTGCGGCGAAGCGGGAGCGATGCTGCACAAGATCCCGTTCGGTTTCGATGCCTCGGCGTGGGAGACGTTCTGGCCTTTGGCAACCGGCGGACGGCTGGTGATCGCGCGGCCCGGCGGGCATTACGAACCGGCGTATCTGGCCCGCGAAGTGCGCGAGCAGAAGGTCACGGCGCTGGTGTTCGTGCCGGCGATGTTGCAGCTGTTTCTGGAAGTCGAAGAGGTCAGCCTGTGTAGGTCGCTGACCGATGTATTCAGCGGCGGCGGTGAACTGCCGCCAGCACTGGCCCGGCGTTTTCAGGAGCGTCTGCCCCATGCGCGGCTGCACAACGTCTACGGTCCGACCGAAACCACAGTGATCAACAGCATCTGGACGCTGGAGCCTGGCGCCGAGGTGCCGGCCCGGCAACTGCCGATCGGTCGGCCGATTTCCAACAATCGCTTTTACGTGCTCGACGACCGCGACCAGCCAGTGCCGGTGGGCGTGACCGGGCATCTGCACATTGGCGGCGTGGGTGTGGCCCGGGGTTACTTGGGGCTGGCGCAGCTCAGTGCCGAGCGCTTTATCGACAATCCGTTCGTGGCAGGCGATCGCCTCTATCGCAGCGGCGATCTGGCGCGATATCGCCCGGATGGCCAACTGGAGTTTTTCGGACGCAACGACTTCCAGGTCAAATTGCGCGGTGTGCGTCTGGAGCTGGGCGAGATCGAAGCTCGGCTCGAGGCGTTTCCCGGCATCCGCAGCGCCGTGGTGTTGATGGTCGGCGACGCGGCGCAGGACCAGCGTCTGGTGGCGTGTTGCGTGGTTACCCAGCCGATGGATGAAGCGGCGGTTCAGGCCTATCTGGCGACGACGCTGCCTCGTGCGGTGGTCCCCGGCAGTTATCTGTGGCTCGACGCCTTGCCGCTGACCGCCAATGGCAAGGTCGATCGGACTGCCCTGACAGCGTTGGCGGACGAGGAAATGGTCAATCGTCAGGTCAACCTGAGCAGCCCGCGCGATCACATCGAACTGACGCTGTACCAGATCTGGAAACGCCTGCTGCTGGTGCCGCAGATCGGCATTCGCGACAACTTCTTCAACGTCGGCGGCACCTCCATCGCCGCGATCAAGATGGCCCATGAAATCAGCCAGGTGTTCGCGGTTGAAATGCCGGTGCGCGTGGTGCTCAGCTACCCGACCATCGAAGCGCTGGGCGGCTGGCTGCGGGTCGGGGCGAACCCGGCAGTGGCGCAGGGCAATCTGATCGAGTTCCGTCGTGGCGCGGGGCAGAGCAATGTGGTGTGTATTCACCCGGCGGGCGGCACGGCGTTCTGTTACCTGTCGCTGGCCAAGGTGTTGCCGGACGAGGCTGGCGTTTACGGGGTGCAATCGCCGGGGCTGAATCCGGGAGAAGACACCGAACCGACGGTTGAAGCGATGGCCGAGGCTTACTTGCGCCTGATCGAACCGCTGACGACACAGCCGCTGATTCTCACCGGGCTGTCGTTCGGTGGCCTGGTGGCTTATGAAATGGCTCGGTTGCTGACGGCGGCGGGGCATCGTCAGGTGACGGTGGTGTTGCTCGATACTCAGGGCAGTGACGATCCGGGTTTCCGCGAGCAGATCGGCACCGTGGACATGGCCGAGTTCCGCGACAAACTGGTGCGCTTCAACGGCATGTACCCCGGCATTGAAGACGCGCAGGTCGAGCGCTACTTCAACATTTACAACCACAACCGGTTGGCAATGGCCGCCTATGAATGTGCGCCGCGCGCCGGGCGTGTGGTGCTGATCCAGGCGCGGGAAGATTTCAGCCGCCATCAGTTGCATGACCTGCGCGGGTTCTGGCGGCGTCGCGCGGGTAGCGGCTATCTGGCGAAACTGGTCAGCGGCGGGCACTGGGACATGCTCGAAAGTGCGGAAATCCATCGGGTCTCGCAGATCATCCGTCAGGAGCTGCAACGCTTCGACGCGCAGGAGGCGAAATGATGAGTGCGTCCAATGACCAGACGTTGCTCGCGCTCTTTGCCGGGCAAGTGCAGCGCAATCCGCAAGCTGCGGCCGTCATCGACGGCTCGGTAACCCTGACTTACGCCGAACTGGCCAGCGCCAGCGAGCGCATCGCCCGAGGGTTGCTGGCACGAGGCGTCGAGCCCGGCCAGTCGCTGGCGTTGTGCATGCCGCGTTGCTGGCAATGGCTGGCGGCAATTCTCGGCGCATTGAAGATCGGCGCCGTGGTTGTGCCGCTGGACCGTGCGAGTCCGCTCAAGCGTCGGGAATTGATGCTGACGGATGCGGCGTGTGTGGGGCTGATTACCCTGGACGAAGAACCTCAGTGGTCGCCTTCATTGTGGCAGTCCAGCGTCGAGGCGTTGCTCGATCAGCCGGACACTCCGCCGCAAGCGCTGGCCGCAGAGTTCGCCGAGGTGATGTTCCTGTTCTACACCTCGGGCACAACCGGCATTCCGAAAGCCGTGGAAGTCGGCGAGCGTGGTCTGCTGCGTCTGGCGCACACCGACGGCTATATCGAAATTCGTCCAGCGGACCGGTTTGCCTGCCTGTCCAACCCGGCGTTCGACGCGTGCAGTTTCGAGCTGTGGGCGCCGCTGCTCAACGGCGGTTGCTGCGTGATGATCGCCGACGAAGACGTGCTGGATGCCCGGCGGCTGGCCGGGGTGCTGGAGCGGACGCAGGTCGACAACCTGTTCATGACGGTGTCGCTGTTCAATACCTTGATTGCCGAGTGGCCGTCGTGTTTTTCCAGCGCTCGTCAGGTGCTGATCGGCGGCGAGCAGATCAGTGCTGCGGCGGTTCGTGCATGGTATCGGGCCAATCCAGAGAGCCAGTGCCGGATTCATAACGTCTACGGCCCCACCGAATGCACCACGTTTGCGCTGTGCTGGCCGATCAGCCGCAACTTTACCGGTGACCTGGCGCCCATTGGCCGAGCGCTGCCGGATACCGGCGTGCAGGTGCTGGATGAACAGCAACGGCCGGTGCCGGCGGGAGAGGTGGGCGAGTTGTATCTGAGTGGCAGCGGCGTCGCCCGAGGCTATCGCAACCGGCCCGAAGAAACGGCTCGCCAGTTCGTCCGTTTACCCGACCTCGACGGGGGGGCGCAGGTGCATTACCGCACCGGCGATCTGGTGCGGTGCAATGCCGAAGGCTTGATCGAGTACCTGGGACGGGTCGACCGACAGGTGAAGATTCGCGGTTTCCGCATCGAACCGGGGGAGGTGGAGCAACGGATGCTGGAGCATCCGGGCGTGGCTCAGGTGTATGTCTGCACCCGGCGTCTGGCGGCGGAAGATCATCAGCTGCTGGCGTTCATCGTGCCGCGCGGGGAGCTGGACTATCACACCTTCGAAGCCCATCTGCGGGCGCAACTGGCGCCATACATGCGACCGCATCAGTTGTTCCTGCTGGAGCGCCTGCCGCTGACGGCCAATGGCAAGATCGATCGCGACAGCTTGCTGGGGCAGCCGCTGAATCCGTGGCATCCAGCTTCCGTGGCCATGGAAAACGACAATGCTTCGCCGACGCTGGACTGGTTGCTGAGTCAGGCCCGTTCGCTGCTCGGCCAACCCGCTCTGAGTGCGCAGGACGACTGGTTGGGCAGTGGCGGCGATTCGCTCAAGGCCATGCGCCTGCGTTCGGCGATTCGTAACCGTTGGCATTGCGAGATCCCACTCGACATGTTGCTCAACGAGTCTTTCGCCTCATTGGCCGGACAACTGCTGGGTGAGCGTGGCGATTCGATCTATCCACCTGCGCCCGGGATCAGTCGCGCTGCACGTTTGCCGGCGACCGCTGAACAGCGCCGCCTTTGGTTGTTGCAGCAACGTTCGCCGAACTCGACCGCTTACAGCGTGCCGCTGATTCTGCATCTGGCGGCAGGTGTCGAGGTCGCGGCACTGGGCGAGGCCGTGAACCGTCTGGTGAAGCGCCATCCTGGTTTGCGCACGGCATTCGCATCGGGTGCGGATGGTCTTGATCAGGTGATCGCCGAGCAAAATTCGGCCTGCCGCACCTTTGCCGTCGGGCATTTCACCGAAGACAATTGGCAGGCGTTTGCGGAGCTGGTGTTCGCCGCGCCGTTCGACCTGTCCACGCCGAACCTGTTTCAGGCGTGGCTGTTGCCGTTCGCCGATGGCAGCGTCCGGCTGCTGCTGAGTCTGCATCACATCATCGTCGATGGCTGGTCGGTGAACCTGCTGTTCGATGACCTGAAGCAGCTCTATGCCGACATCGTGCAAGGTCGCGAAAACCCTGAGCCGTCAGCCCGTCTGACGACGCTGGAGTTTGGTCAGTGGCAGCGGCAGTGGAGCGTCGATCCGCATTACCGTGACCAGCGGCGAGCCCTGGCCGAGTTGCACCGTCATCGGGAAGACCCATCGCCCGCGTTGATGCTGATGCGCCCGGTCAGCCCGGATGCTAGGTTGCACCGCGAACCTCTGGGCGCGTTGCGCAGTGCAGCCCTTGAACGGTTCTGCACGCAGCAGCGGCTGACCCGTTTCGAAGTGCTGTTCAGTGTCTTCGCCTGGAGTCTTTACGCCCTGACCGGATGCGAGCGGGCCCGGATCGCCAGCCCGGTGGCCAACCGGCCTCTGGCGGAGTTCGAGGACAGCGTCGGCATGTTCGCCAACACCGTGCTGATTCCCGCCGCCGTAAACCACGCAGCGACCCTGAGCGAACAGCTGCATCAACAGACCGCCACCGTGCGCGAGGTGCTGGCGCTGCAGGACGTGGCGCTGGCGGATCTGGTGGAAGATCTGCGGCTGTCCTCGAGTACCGCGCTGTTCGATTTCATGTTCGTGCTGGAAAACACCGATTACGCCGCGCTGGCCGACTCGAACCTGCACGCGACCCTTGAGTTCAACGAACACCTGCACGCCAAGTGTCCGCTGACCTTGTTGATGGTGGGCAGCGGCTCGCAGCTGGAGTGCTGGTGGGAATATCAGTGCAGCTATTTCGATGCCGGACAGATGAGCACGGTGAATGCGTTGTTCCGCCGTGGTCTGGATCTGTTGCTGGAAAGCCCGGCGGCGACGCTCGACAGTCTGCTGGGGCCTTATCGACACGGTCTGGCCCCGGCCAGTGAAGGGCCGAAGGGCGAGCTGCCGTTCAACACCCTTGCGGACTGGTTCGAGCATCAGGTGCATTGCACGCCGGATGCGGTTGCGTTGGTGCAAGGCCTGCGTCGTTTCAGCTATGCCGAGTTGAATGCGCTGGCCGATTCCCTGGCGGCAAGATTGATCGCGCGTCGTCCATTACCGGAAGGGAGCGGTCCACTGCATGTGGTGCTGTTTCTCGACGCCTCGGTCGAGCACATCGTCGCGCTGCTGGCCCTGGCCAAACTCAACCTGACCGCCGTGCCGCTGGATCCCGCTTATCCGGTGGCGATTCAGCGTCAGGTGCTGGAACAGGCGCAAGCGCATTGTGTGCTGTTCGGCGACACGACGGCGGCCGCGCTCGAAGCTCTCAATGCCGCACGATTCGCCACGCACAGGGTCGATCTGCACGTCGGTGCTGAAGCGTTCGAGCGTCCACGCCACGCCGGCGAGCGACCGCTGTACACGCTGTTCACCTCCGGCTCGACCGGCACGCCCAAAGGTGTGCAAGTGTCGGAACGCACCCTGTGCAACCTGCTGCAATGGCAGCGCACGGAAGGGCAGTTGCCGGCTAAAACGGTAACCCTGCAGTTCTCCATGCTGTCGTTCGATGTGTCGTTTCAGGAGATTTTCAGCACCCTCTGCGGGGGCGGCTGTTATCACCTGATCACGCCGCGCTGGCGTCAGGATGCCGAGGCGTTGCTGGATTACATGGTCGAGGCGCGGATCGAGCGGTTGTTCCTGCCTTATGTGGCTTTGCAACATTTGGCGCAAACCGCTGTGGCTCGGGGAATCTACCCGTCGGCATTGCGCGAAGTGATCACCGCCGGCGAACAGCTGCTTTGTACCGATGCACTGCGCAACTGGTTTGGCGGAATGCCGCAGGCTTCGTTGTTTAATCACTACGGTCCGACCGAAACCCATGTGGTCAGTGCCTTGCGTTTGCCGCCTGTGCCCCGTGACTGGCCGTTGCGCGCACCGATCGGTCATGCCGTCGGCAATGCCTGCTTGTTGTTGGTCGATGAGTATGATCGCCCGGTGCCAATTGGCAGTCGCGGCTATCTGTTGGTGGCCGGGCCGATGGTTGCCCGATGCTATCTGGCTGATGCTGATCTGAATGCCAAGCGGTTTGTAGAGCTGCCAGAGGGCCGCTTGTTCTATCGCACCGGCGATCTGGCGTGGGCCGATGCCCAAGGCTGCCTGCATTATCTGGGACGTGACGACCAGCAGATCAAACTCAGTGGCCATCGTCTGGAGCTGGGGCAGATCGAGGTGGCGCTGATGCAGGTGCCGGAAGTGGTCAACGCGGTGGTGGCGGTTCAGGCCGATCCGCCACGCCTGATCGCCTGGCTGCAACTCGACGGTGAGCCTGCGACGTCGCAACAATTGGATCGTCAGGTCGCGCAACGACTGCCGGCCCATGTGCGGATCGATGAATATCGGCGGATCGACGTCTGGCCACGGACCCCCAGCGGCAAGATCGATCGCAAGGCCTTGCCGAATGTGGGCGAGGCGCTGGAGCGTCGCAGTACGCCACAACCGGTTGTGCAATTGACCGCGCTGGAGCGGCAACTGAGCGAACTGTTCCAGACAGTCATTGGCCGTGACATCGAACCGGAACAGACCTTCTTCGAGGCCGGCGCCACCAGCCTCGGGCTGATGCGTTTGCATGGCCGTTACGCCGAAGAGCTGCCGCACAAGGTGACGATGGCCGACCTGTTCGAGCACGTCACGGTACGGCGTCTGGCGGCGCATCTGTCGACGGCTTCGGTGGCCGCAGTGGAGCGTGTCCGGCAAACCGATGCAGATCACCAGCCGATGGCGATCATCGGCATGTCGGTCAATGTGGCCGGGGCGCGGAACCTGTCCGAGTTCTGGGCGATGGTGCAGGGTAACGAGCTGGGCATCGAACGCTTTGCCGCCGAAGAAGGTCTGGTCGGCGCCCGCAGCCAACTGGCCGGCATGCTCGATTTCGATCCCGAGTACTTCGGCATCAGCCGCCAGGAAGCGCGCCTGATGGATCCGCAACAGCGGCACCTGCTGATGGGTTGTGTGCAGGCCCTGCAACACGCAGGCATCGTCCCGTCGGCGTATGGTCCGCGTATCGGCCTGATCGCCAGTTGCGGCGAAACCACGTACTTCCAGCAGATGCTGCGCGAGACCGCTGAAGGCGACCTGCCGGACGGCTTCCAGATGGCGTTGCATCACGACAAGGACTTTCTGGCGACCAAAGCCGCGTATCACCTGGACCTCAACGGCCCGGCGCTGAGTGTGCAGGCGGCTTGCGGCAGCTCGCTGATCGCCGTGCACATGGCCAGTTCAATGCTGCGCCAGGGCGACAGTGACGTGATGCTGGCCGCCGGCGTGCTGATCGACCCGACCTTGACCGATGGTTATCGTCATCGCTCGCAGCACATCTTTTCCGCCGATGGTCTGTGCCGTCCATTCAGTGACGACGCCAGCGGCACCATCGGCGCCAGTGGTTATGGGGTGGTGGTGCTCAAACCGTTGGCCCGGGCGCGGGCGGATGGCGACCAGATCTACGCGTTGCTCGAAGGCTCGGCGTTGAACAACGATGGCCGGGCCAAGATGAGTTACACCGCGCCGTCGGTGGCCGGGCAGAGTTCAGTCATCAGTGATGCCTTGAACCGCGCAGGGTTGACCGGCGCTGACATCGGCTACATCGAAGCACACGGCACGGGGACATTGCTGGGCGATCCCATCGAGGTCGCGGCATTGACCAAGGCCTTCGGCGAAGCGCCGGCCGGCAGCTGTGCGCTGGCCTCGGTGAAGAGCCAGATCGGCCATTTGGGCGCGGCGGCGGGGGTGGTCGGGCTGATTCGCGCCAGTCTGGCGGTGTTCCATGGCGTGCTGCCGCCGAACCTCGGGTTTGGCCGGATCAATCCGCAGATCGATCTGGAGCATTCGCCGTTCTACGTGCCCACCACGTCCCGACCATGGCCGCAAGGGCGCCGGCGCCTGGCGGGTGTCAGCAGTTTCGGGATCGGAGGCACCAACGCTCATGTGATTGTCGGCGCCGCACCCAAGGCGCAGGACTTGACCGAGGAAACGCTGCCTCTGCTGTTGATCTCGGCCCACAGTCGATCCGAATTGCTGCGCGATATCGCGGTGATCCGCGAACACCTGCAAACGCATCCGGAACAGCAGACCACATTGCTGCGGCACTTGCAGTCAGGTCGCCGCCAACTGCGCTGGCGCTTTGCGATGGTTTGCCAGCCGGGTGATGAAATTCCTTTGCAGCCGACGACAATCAAGGAAATCACCACGTCGGGGGCACAACTGATCGCCCGTGATCATTCAGCGCAGGCATTGCTGGAGGCCTGGTACGAAGGCGCACATATCCAGTGGCCACAGCGCTCGGCACCGCCGCCATGGGATTTGCCGCCAGCGTCGTTCGATCTTCAGACCTATCGGTTTCAACCCGTCGGCGAAGTCGTTGCCCCCGTTTCGCCTGGAATCGAGCGGCAACCGCTGGCGCAGTGGTTCCATCAGCGGCAGTGGGTGCGTGTCCAGCGCCTGAGCGCGAAGGCATCGGATGCCAATCGAGAAACGGTGATTCTTTGCAGCCATGAAGCGCCCAACTCGACATTGCTGGAGCACCTGCGGGCTGTTTATCGACGCGTAGTTCAAGTGCGCGCCGGCAATGGTTTCAAACAACTGGGCGCGAATCGTTTCGAGCTTGATCCGCTGGATTCCGAAGCATTGGGCCGTTTGCTCACCGAGGTCTTAGAACCTGAACCCGGCGAACTCGACTGGCTGCACACCTTGCCGCTGGCGGTGTCAGGCGCGGTCAACGAGCAATCTCTGGATCTGGCGCAGTGGGCCTGCCTGGACACGGTCAGCGCGCTGATGCAGGCCTGGGGGCAAACCGTGCGCACGACACGACTGCGGTTGTGGCTGATGTCGTGGCAGGCGTGTCCGGTGGATGGCGAAGTACGGCGTCCCGAGCTGGGGGCGCTGGCCGGGATCAGCGAGGTGGTGCCGCAGGAATACCCGGTGCGTTGCCACTGGCTCGACTTGCCGTCGCCGCACCTTGATGCGCAGGCCGGGGAGCTGGCGGCGCTGCTCGGTGATCCGGCTGCGTTGCCTCGGCGGATGGCGGTGCGCGACGGTTACCTGTGGCAGCCACGGTTGATCGCTCAGCCATTGCCGAACCCGATTACGGCTTCCAGCCTGTTGCCGGACGACGGCACATTTCTGGTGCTGGGCGGTACTGGCGGTATCGGCCGTACCCTGTGCGAACACCTGCTGCAAGCGCCTGGGCGGCGTGTAGTATCGCTCTCCCGTCAAGGTGAACTGCCTGAAGACCTCGCGGCTTACGCCTCGCGAATCGACTGCCTTCAGGCGGACATCGCGGATCTGTCGCGTTGGCCGCAGGTTCTCGATCACCTGGCCCGGCGTTACGGTCAATTGGCCGGGGTGATTCACGCGGCGGGTGTCGGCGCGGGCAGTCTGATTCGCCTCCGCGATGCCCGTCAGATGGCCGAGGCGATGGCCACCAAGACCCGTGGCATGTTGGCGGTCGAAAGCCTGATCGAACAGCTTTCGCCGGGGTTTGTCCTGTACTGCTCGTCGATGTCGGCACTGTTCGGCGGCGCGGGGCATCTGGATTATTCGGCAGCCAGCGGCGTGCTCGACGGCTTCGCGCATTACCGTCCGGATACGTCCAATACTTGCCTGCGCTTGGGGATCAACTGGGACATCTGGCGTGACATCGGCATGGCCACGACCAGCAACGGCGGGGACGCTGCGCATCAAGAGCATCTGACGGTCGGCTTGTCGGCCGAAGAGGGTTGTCGGGTGTTTGAGCTGGCGATGACGGCGCAGTTGCCGCAATTGCTGGTTTCCACCACCGGCATCGACATCGCGCGACGCTTCTATCCGGTTCGCCATGGCGCTATTGCTGTACCGGTCGCAGTGCCGAAGGGCGTGGATCTTTCCGTGCGCCTGCGTGAATGCCTGTGCAAATGGCTCGGCGTGAGCGAGCTGGGGGACGACGACTCGCTGTACGACCTGGGCGCGGATTCGCTGACCTTGCTGGATCTGATCGATGAACTGCAAGCGGCCACCGGCGAGGTATTTCAGTTGTCGCAATTTAGCCACAAGGTCAGCCTGGGCGAGGTGTTGGGGCTGGTGGCGGATTCTACGGCGGAGGCTTCAGATGACGCGCCGCACAGCTGGAACGACGCGGTGCGGATCGATCAATGGCATGCCGGCGCCGGTCGCGAATGGCTGTATTTGATCCATCCGGTGGGCGGCGATGTTCAGGCCTATCGGGAACTGGTCTCGGCGCTGCCAACTGATCTGGGGGTGTGCGTGATTGCCGACCCTGCGTTGCGTGTACCGGCGCTACCGAATATCAGCATTGTCGAGCGGGCCCGGTTGTATCTGCAGGCGATCAAGACCCACCTCCCGGACGGTTGCGCCTGGCGCCTGGCGGGTTGGTCGTTTGGTGCCTGGGTGGCGCAGGCGCTGTGTCAGCAAGCCCAGGCTGACGGATTCAGGCAACCGCTGCTGTACCTGATCGACCCGCCGGCTCCGGATGCCGGTGCGGAACTGGCCGGCATCGACGAGCGGACCATCGAGCAGGTGTTCCAGCGTGAGTTTGCCCAGCGCTGGCCTGACGTCGAAGGGCAGGGGATGTCCGAGGAACGTCAGGCTTATTTGCAACGGCTGACGGTGTGCTGCCGCAATAACATGGCCAGCATGGTCGACTTCCAGCCTCCAGCGCTGAGCAACACACGGGTGCAGATGTTCATCGCGGGGCACGCCAACCCTTATGGGTTGGGCAACGCCTGGAACATGAATGACCTGCAACGCAACTGGCAGGCCTTGCTGCCGCAGTTGCAGAGCTGGCAGCGACTGGACACCGACCACTACGGCATCGTCGCGGGTCGTTGGGCGCGGTTGCTGGCCGAGGTCGTTGGCACGGAGGGGCCGTCGAGATGAATGAGCCGATCTTTATGCCCCGGTGGTTGCCGACCTTGGCGCAGGTGCTGTGTGAAGAGCAGCCCGAAGTCTTGCTTCAAGGGATTTACAGGGTTGATGAACCACAGTCGCTTCGTCTGATTCATCGTTGGCAAGCCGATGTTGTCGTGCCGATGTTGTGCGAGGCATTGCCGAAACACCGGCCAGCGCTGTTCGCATTGCAAAGCCTGCATCAACGGGCGGCCCTCGGTTTGTCCGGGCGTCAGGGCGAGTGGCGGGCCACCCTCAAACCGGTGTTGCTGGCGCTGTATCGTCGGGCCTATGCCTACGACGCGGCGTACACCCAAGCCCATGCCAGTGCGATGACTTACGGCCTCGCGCCGAGCAACACCGCCATGATCGCCGAGCACTTCGGCGATGCCGAGGCGTACGCGGTGTATTACGCGCAACTCAATACCGACGCCAGCGCCTCGGCGTTCGCTCAGGCCCATGCCACCGCCAATGTTGAAATCTCGTCCCGGGCCTTCGCGGCTGAAGACGCGGATGCGTATGCGCAGGTTTGCGCAGCGTCGGCGCGGGTCTACGTCTGGGCCTGTGCCCAGACCGACGAGCAACGGCGTGTGCTGTTCAACCATCTCGCAGAAGGGCTGGTCCGGCACCTGCAGTCCCATCCAACAGGAGAAACGACATGAATGACGCACAGCTGCAATTCGATGTGGTGATCAACGCTCAGGGTCAGTATTCCCTGTGGCCGGCGGGCAAGCCGATGGCCAGCGGCTGGAACGCGGCCGGGATGCGTGGCGAACGCCAGGTCTGTCTGGATTACATCAATGAGCACTGGATCGACATGCGCCCGCGTTCTCTGCGCGAGCAGTCATCGGTGTCGTTCCAATAAGAAAGGTGAGAGAGCATGGATCAGTTGGCACTCAAGGCAATCGAGCGCATCGCCGCAGAAAAACGTGCGCCGTATCAGCGCATCACGGTCGACCGGATCACGCCGATCATCGGTGCGGAAATCGGAGGCATCGATCTTTCGCAGCCGCTGGATGACGCTCAGCTCGCGGAAGTCCGCCGGGCCTTTCTGGAGAACCACGTGCTGGTGTTTCGCGATCAGCATCTGACGGTCGAGGAGCACAAGGCATTTGGTCGGCTGTTCGGCGAATTGCGGGCGTTGCCGGTGGAGGACATCGACGGCGATGACCCGGAACTGGTGGTGATTCGCGCCAATGCGCAATCGCGTTACGTGGCCGGAGAAACCTGGCACACCGACGGCACCGCCGACCTGGCGCCGTCCATGGGGTCGATGCTGTACGTCAAGGAAACCCCGGCCATCGGCACGGGCGGCGATACGCTGTTCGCCAACATGCACCTGGCGATTGAAATGCTCTCGCCGACGATGCAGCAGTTTCTCGGCGAATTGACCGCGATTCACGACGGTGCAATTCCGTGGAAAGGTTATGAGGCGCCGGCCAACCTGCCCAAGACCGAACACCCGGTGGTGGTTCGTCACCCGGAAACCGGGCGCAAGTCGTTGTTCGTCAATTCCGGATTCACGTCGCACATCGTGCAGTTGTCCGGGGGCGAAAGTCAGGTGCTGTTGAACATGCTGTTCGACCTGGTGGCCCGGGAGCCGTCCCTCAGTTGCCGTGTTCGCTGGGCGCCGAACACGCTGGTGTTCTGGGACAACCGCTGCACCCAGCACCACGCGATCTGGGACTATTTTCCGCATTCGCGATATGGCGAGCGGGTGACGATTCTCGGCACGCAGCCCAAGGCTTGAAAACATCGGAGGGAGCAATGCGCTCCCTCTTTTTCTAGACGCCGCGCCGGATCAGCTGCTCGACGATCAACTCACCGAACGCCAGATTGCCGTGCAGCGGATCATCCACTTCGCAGAACGCCTCACGCTTAAAACCCTGCTCATCGTTCGCCGCCTCGCGCACGTCGATCAGCTCGACGCCAAGCCCTTGCAAACGTTCGATCAACAATGACTGCGCCGCCATGAACACGCGCGGGTCGGACAACTCCGGCACCCGTTGCGGCGGCAGCGCGGCGTATACCTTGAGGTTCAGCGCCAGCGCCTGTTCATAGAAGGCCAGGGCGGGGCGGGACAGGGTGTCGATGACCGCCTCGAACAAGGGCCCGGCGAGAAAACCGTCGTCGAACTCACCTTGCGCATTCTGGTAACAGGTCCAGTTCGGCGCGGTGGCCAGATAGTGCAGGCTCAGGCCGATCGTGCTCACCAGCGGCACCTCGATCTTTGCCAGATGCGGCACTTTCAGCGTGTCGAGAGCCTGGCGGTACAGCCGATCCATTTCCGCATCCCGAAAGGTCACGTCATGACGGGTCAACTGGAAGAAGTCGACGGCGAAATCCCGACCGGTGCCCAGCGGACCACCACCGAAAGACACCTCGCGAGCCTGCGCCGCCTTGCCGATGACGCCGGCATGGGAGTCACCCAGCAGCAGAAACCTAGGCGTAGTAATCGAGTACGGCGTCTTCACAGACAAGATCCTCGCTGGACACACTAGTGGAGGTGGTCGGCGCCTGCACCGACTGGACGGCTTCAAGTCCGGCAAAGAATTGCTGCATCACGAACGCCACACCCTCGGGTGTGACTTCCCGCTGGTTGGGCTGGTAGAACGCGCCCTTGAACGGCGTGCCGGTGATGATTTCGTAGGACGGGAAATAGTCGACGTCGGGCAGGTCTTCACACAACTGCCCGGCGACGGCGCGCAGCACCGATTTGGAGTAGGTCGTGGCGCTCAGCACATGTTGCCCGGTGGCGGTTGCCGTCAGGGGCACCGGTGAAACGGTGAGCAGCAGACGCAGTTGCGGGTTGATCGAACGCATCAGTTCCAGCGCCCTGACCATGTCGCCGTAAGTGTCCATGAAGCCGAAGTTGCAGAACCGGTGGAGCAGCGGATCGAAGGTGCCGCGCACGGTGCCGGGGCATACGGGATACACCAGACCAGTTTGCCGATGTTGCCAGGCTTCGGTCAGACCGAGGGTGAACACAAACACTTTGGCGTGGCGCAGTGCTTCGCGAATGGCGTCCAGGGTGGCTTCGCGCGATTCGAACAGGGCCTGCTCGCTGGCAAAACCGTCGGGCTCCACGGCGGGGCGGAACGGATCGTAGAAGCGCCCGTCATGAACCCAGGTCTCATCCGGCGGAGCGCTTACGCCTAGCGCCCATTCGAGCCATTGGCACAACATCGCCGGGGTATAAAGATTGCCGGTGCGGAACGAAAACACCCCGTAGTTGTGGGCTTTCCAGTCGGCCTCGGGCAACGCGTCCGGGGCGGGTTCCGCGTCCAGCCAGTTCATGCCGCGCGCAACCAGCGCGCGGCCGATGTGCTGGGCGAAACAGGAACCGGCGGTGACGATGGCGTCCTTGTTGCCGATCTCGAATTGCGGGGTCCACAGTTCACCGATGTCCGGTGCGGACTTGTCGGCGACGGCCGTACGCCAGAAAGCGCGGGGTGGCAGGCATTGATAGGGATTCACGACGAGAGGCCTCCTTGGCGAGTCGTTGAGCGAAAGGCTCAGCGGATTTGATAGTGGTAGATCAGATCGTCGAACCACCGATCACCGATCTGGTAGGCCTGCGGCACACGACGTGCGAACACAAAGCCGCATTTTTCCAACACCTTGCAGGACGCGATATTGCCGTCGGTCACGGTCGATTCCAGCGAGTTCAGCCCGATGGCCGCAGCGTAGTCGATGATCGCTTTTCGCGACTCGGTGCCGAAACCTTTGCCCTGATGCTCCGGCAACAGCAGGCAACCCACCTCGGCATGCCCCGGCGAAAGAATGCGAAAACCGGTCACGCCCAGCTCGTGCCCGCTGGCCCTGTCGGTCACCACCAGGCACAGCCAGTGCTCCGACTGTGGTCCCCACGCCGGAAGCCGGTGCTCGAAGCCTTGGCGAACCTGTTCCTCGGCAATCTCACCGAACACGTACTGCATGGTCTGCGGCTCGGAATGCAGCCTGAGAAACAACGGCCAGTCGGACTCGACCATCGTGCGCAGGTCCAGTCGATCCGTGGATAGCTCGAGCATCCGCTGCTCCTTGCGAGGGTGGAAAAAAGGAGAGGGTTTTTTACTTGGTGTGAGGGGAAAGATCAATGAGCGGATGGGGGGATGTTGAAGGTAATGGAGGGTGCCGGCCATTGATGGGTACTGGCACGCAGACTGGAGGGCTCGTTGATGAAGGGAAGTCCCGGTTGGCGGGTCGGTGCGGAGAAAGGCGTTCGTGTCCGAACGGGCAGGCGCAACGCCTCTCTCCAGAGGTGCCTGTCAGCCCGCCAACGTCGCGTTATCAATCACAAACCGATACTTCACATCGCCCTTGAGCATCCGCTCATAGGACTCGTTGATCTGATCCGCGCGAATCAGTTCGATGTCCGACACGATGCCGTGTTCGGCACAGAAATCCAGCATCTCCTGGGTCTCGGGAATGCCGCCGATCATCGAGCCGACGATGGTGCGGCGCTTCATGATCAGGTTGAACACGTTCGGTGATGGATGCGGCGAGGCGGGGGCGCCCACAAGTGTCAGTGCGCCGTCGCGCTTGAGCAGGACCAGGAACGCATCGAGATCATGAGGGGCGGCGACAGTGTTGAGGATGAAGTCGAAGCTCTTGGTATGCGCGGCCATTTCTTCCGGATTGCGCGACACCACCACTTCATCGGCGCCCAGTGCTTTCGCTGCTTCGCGCTTGGATTCCGACGTGGTGAACGCCACCACGTGTGCGCCCATCGCGTGGGCCAGTTTGATGCCCATGTGGCCCAGACCACCGATGCCGACCACGCCGATTTTCTTGCCCGGCCCGGCGTTCCACTGACGCAGCGGCGAATAAGTGGTGATGCCCGCGCACAGCAGCGGTGCGACGGCGGCCAGTTGTGCTTCGGGGTGGCGGATGCGCAGCACGTAACGCTCATGCACCACGATGTTTTGCGAGTAGCCGCCGAGGGTCCAGCCGGGGGCGTCCGGCGTCGGGAAGTTGTAGGTGCCGATCATGCCGTCGCAGTAGTTTTCAAGACCGGTTTCGCAGTCTTCACAGTGTTTGCAACTGTCGACGATGCAACCGACACCGACCAGATCGCCGACCTTGTATTCGGAAACATGGGCGCCGACCGCTGAAACGCGGCCGACGATTTCGTGTCCTGGTACGCAAGGGAATTGCGTGCCGGCCCACTCGGAGCGCACCTGGTGCAGATCGGAATGGCAGATGCCGCAGAAGGCGATGTCGATCTGGACGTCATGGGCCGCAGGGGCGCGGCGATTGATCTGGATAGGCTCAAGGGGTTTGTCGCCCGCGTGGGCACCGTAGGCTTGTACAAGCATGGGAGCGTACTCGATGGATCTGTCGGACAGTCATCTTCCTGCTCTGAAGTTGCATTCCGTTAGTGCATTCCTATCGAATGCTTGCCTGATCCTGTGCGTCAGCGCCGCGCAGAAAGTTGCTGCGGGGCCAGGAACGCATCGTGGAAGTAATTGCGCAAAGCCTGCATCGCCGGGCTGAATTCGCGCTCGCGGTGCCAGGCCAGGCCGACGCTCATCGGGGTCACCTTGTCGGTGATCGTCAGGGTCTCGATGCGCTTGCCTTCCAGTGACCAGGGACGGTGCACCAGGTCCGAGAGAATTGCCACGCCGCTGCCATTGGCGACCATGCTGCGCACGGCCTCTACCGAACTGGTACGCACCCGCACGTTGGGTTGTTGGCGGGCGTTTTCCCAATAGCGCATGGCACTTTGTTCAGCTTCATCCACGGTCAGCAGGATGTAGGGTTCCAGCGCGACATCCGCGAGGCTGACGGCCGAGCGCTCACAGAGTGGATGGTGGCTGGGCAGCCACAGACGACGTTCGGAGTTGAACAGGGTTTCCGAAACGATGTCGGGGTGCGTGAGGTTCGCGGTAAGCACCACCGCCATATCGAATTTTCCTTCCAGCAAACCCTGTTCGATGGCCTGCCGTTCCTGCTCGTGGACTTCGATGGCGACGTCCGGGTGCCAGTGTTCCAGCCGTTGCAGATGATGCGGCAGAAAATAGCCGATCACCGTGTAGCTCGCGGCCAGGCGAATCAGGCCGCTGGCGCGGATGTCGGGTAGCGGGCTGTTCAGCGCGTCGTCGACGCTGCGCAAAATCACGTAGGCGCGGTTCAGGAAGTGTCGACCGGCATCCGTCAGGCTCATGCCTTGTGCCGAGCGCTGGAACAGCAACGTGCCGAGCATGCCTTCCAGTTCCTTGATCGCCGTGGTCACCGCCGACTGGGAAATATTTAAATGAATCGCTGCCTGGGATATCTGCCCGATCTCGGCGGTGGCAACGAAGTAGCGAACCTGACGCAAGGTCAACGACATGGGTGTTCCTGTTTTTCAGGTATCTGTTTTTCAGAAGATACCCTATCTGTTAATAGATCTTCCCAAGGGGTTGGCGGGAATTTAACGTGGCCTGCATGAAGTCACAAGCGTCAGGAGCAAGGGTTATGCAGGCAGTAGATTTCAACTCGGACATGGGCGAAGGCTTCGGCCCGTGGACCATCGGCGATGGTGTCGACGACGAACTGATGACATTCATCAGTTCCGCCAACATCGCCACCGGTTTCCATGCCGGGGATCCCGGCACCATGCGTCGCACCGTCGAGCTGGCCAAGCGTCTGAAGGTCGGCATCGGTGCGCATCCGGGGTTTCGCGATCTGGTGGGATTCGGGCGCCGACACATCAATGCACCGGCTCAGGAACTGGTCGACGACATCCTTTATCAACTGGGCGCACTGCGAGAACTGGCACGGGTGCAGGGCGCGGCGCTGCAACACATCAAGCCTCACGGCGCGCTGTACATGCATCTGGCCCGGGACGAAGAAGCAGCGCGTCTGCTGGTGGAAAACCTGCAACGGCTGGAACCCGATCTGTTGCTGTATTGCATGCCGGATTCGGTTATCTGGCGTGTCGCCAAAGAGCTCGGCCAACCGGTTGTTCGCGAATTCTATGCAGACCGCGAATACGACTTGAGCGGCTCCATCGTCTTCACCCGCAATGTTCGCGCCTACGATCCGGAATTTGTCGCCGCCCGTGTGTTGCGCGCTTGCCAGGAGGGCGTGGTGCGCACCGTCGAGGGTGAGGATCTGCCGATCGAGTTCGACTCCATCTGTCTGCACAGCGATACGCCGGGGGCTTTGGCGCTGGTCGAGGCTACCCGCAATGCGCTCGATGCCGCCGGGATCGAGGTGCGCCGACCTCGCTGAATAAAAAACGAAACACCCGGCACACAGACGCCGGGGTTCAAACATCGATTTTTTGCCTGCCTTTCTACAACTATTCCAAGAGGAACAGACATGGCCGAACACTCTGTCATTACCCCGTTACCCGGGACTTTCTACCGAAAGGCCACGCCGGATTCGGCGAACTACGTCGAGGTCGGCGATCCTGTCAGCGCCGACACGGTGATTGGCCTGATCGAAGTCATGAAGCAGTTTTCCGAACTGACCGCCGGGACGGCGGGGCGCCTCAGTGCCTTTCAGGTTGAAGACGGTGATCCGGTGGAGCCGGGTCAGGTCGTCGCTACGCTTGATAGCGAGTGAGGGCGTGAACATGACTCAACCCATTCGTAAATTGCTGGTCGCCAACCGTGGCGAAATCGCCGTGCGGATTATCCGTGCAGCCAAGGCCCTGGGCATTCCCACCGTTGCCGCGTGCAGCGAGGCCGATATCGACTCTCAGGCTGCACGCCTGGCTGATGAAGTGCATCTTCTGGGGCCGGCCCGTGCCGATAAAAGCTACCTGAGCATCGAGGCGTTGCTGGGTGCCCTGCAAGCGACGGGCGCCAATGCGGTTCACCCTGGATATGGTTTCCTGTCCGAGAACGCCGGGTTTGCCGAAGCCGTGATTGCCAGCGGTGCGATTTTCGTCGGGCCGGACCCGGACACGATCCGGCGCATGGGCGACAAGGCCGAAGCGCGGCGTACTGCTCAGGCGGCAGGTGTTCCAGTGGTGCCGGGTTCGCCGGGCGAGCTGTTTGATGTCGAGTCGGCGCTTCGGGCGGCGGAATCGGTTGGTTACCCGTTGCTGATCAAAGCCTCGGCCGGTGGCGGCGGGCGGGGTATTCGCCTGGCAGAAAATGCCGCGCAATTGAGTGAAGAATTTCCCCGTTCGCAGCGCGAGGCGCAGGCCGCTTTCGGTAATGGTGCGGTGTATCTGGAGCGCTTTATCGGCAAGGCCCGGCACATCGAAGTACAGGTTCTGGGCGACGGGAAAAACGCCGTGCACCTGTTCGAGCGCGAGTGTTCGCTACAGCGCCGGCGTCAGAAAATCTTTGAAGAAGCACCGTCGCCCGTACTGAACGCGCAGCAGCGGGAGGCACTTTGCGCCAGTGCCGTACGCTTGACCGAATCCCTCGGCTACAAGGGGGCGGGCACGCTGGAGTACCTGTATGACGACGTCACCGGCGAGTTCTTCTTTATCGAGATGAACACCCGAATCCAGGTGGAGCACCCGGTCACCGAACTTGTCACCGGCATCGATCTGGTGCAGACGATGTTGCGAATTGCCGGTGGGGAACCACTGGGCCTGAAACAGAGTGACATTCGCCTGAATGGCTCGGCCCTGCAAATGCGCTTGAATGCCGAAGACCCGGCGCGGGATTTTTTCCCCAGCCCCGGTCTGGTCGAATCGCTGGTCTGGCCGCAAGGTGAA
The DNA here is from genome assembly GCF_002112395.1 of Pseudomonas sp. R38(2017). Lineage (NCBI taxonomy): Bacteria > Pseudomonadati > Pseudomonadota > Gammaproteobacteria > Pseudomonadales > Pseudomonadaceae > Pseudomonas > Pseudomonas sp. R38(2017). The sequence goes on along the minus strand of NZ_NEHN01000015.1, from coordinate 101,609 downwards.
GGTGTTCGTGTGGACACCCACCTGTATGAAGGTTATCGGGTGCCACCGTACTATGACTCGCTGTTGGCCAAGCTCATTGTGCATGGGCCGGATCGCTCCACAGCCCTGGCGCGTGCCCGGACAGCAGTGGCGCAAACCTTGCTGACGGGCATGGCCAGCACCTTGTCGCTGCACGCTGAACTGCTGCAACAACCGTGGTTGCAAACCGCCGACTTTCATACCGGGACGCTGGAAAACTGGCTGTCCGCACGCCGCAGCGGGGGGGAAGCATGAGTCGTCCGATCCGCTACAGCTTTGGTGCCGATGAGCATCTGTTTGCCGAAGTCAGTGAAAGCATGTCCCTCGAGGCGTTTTTCAAGGGCATGGCGGTCATCCGCGCCGTGGAGCGGTTGAAACTCGATGGCGTACTCGATGTGTGTCTGGCCAACGCATCCTTTCAGATCCGCTTCGATCCGGATCGCATTGCGCCGCAGACCTTGCTCGAGGCGGTGCAGGGCGCCGAGGCAGAAGCCGTTGCCGAGCGCACATTGCAGACCCGGATCATCGAGATCCCGGTGCTGTACAACGATCCCTGGACCCACGAAACGCTGATGCGTTTTCGCGACCGGCACCAGGACCCGAGCGCCACGGATCTGGAATATGCCGCGCGCATCAATGGTCTGGCGGACGTCGATGCGTTCATTGCGGCTCATAGCGGTGCGCCATGGTTTGTCTCGATGGTGGGATTTGTCGCCGGTTTGCCCTTCATGTTCCAGATGGTCGAACGCGAACGTCAGTTGCAGGTGCCCAAGTATCTGCGTCCGCGTACCGACACGCCGAAGCTGACACTGGGGCACGGTGGCTGCTTCGGTTGTATCTACTCGGTGCGTGGCGCCGGTGGCTATCAGATGTTCGGTGTCACACCGGCCCCCATCTACGACCCGCAACAATCGCTGGCGTACCTGAAGGAGCACATGGTGTTTTTCCGTCCGGGCGACATTGTGCAGTTCAAACCAATGGATCGTGCAGCGTATGACCAGGCCGTTGCGGAGGTGGAGGCCGGGCAGTTCGATTTACGGATCCGGCCGGTAGAGTTTTCACTGGATGCGTTTCTCGCCGACCCGGTCGGTTATCCCGTGTCGCTGCAGGAGGTGTTGGCATGATCAAGGTACTCAAACCCGGTCTCGCCACGTCGGTTCAGGATCTGGGTCGCGAAGGTTACTACCACCTCGGCATCCCGCCGTCCGGCGCGCTCGATCAATATGCGCTGAGAGCGGCCAATCATCTGGTCGGCAACGCGGCGGATTGCGCCGCACTGGAGTGTACGTTGCTGGGCCCTGAGCTGGCGTTTCAGCAAGACGCACTGGTCGCGGTGTGTGGCGCGCACATGGCGCCTCGACTCGATGGTGTGGAAATGCATCACGCCACCGCGTTCGCGGTGAAGGCCGGCCAGGTTCTGCGTTTCGATTTTCCCAAGGCCGGTGCCCGGGCTTATCTGGCGGTGGCAGGCGGAATCGACGTGCCGCTGGTGCTGGGCAGTCGGTCGACTTATGCGCTCGGGGCGTTGGGCGGTTTTGCCGGACGCCGCTTGATCGCCGGAGACGAATTGCCGGTGGGCAAAGCCAGCGGCAAGGGGCGTGCCGGGGCCAGTCTGCCCATGGCGCTGCGCCAGTCACTGGGCGGGGAGATCACGCTGCGCGTGGTGCCGGGGCTTTATTACGATCGCCTGACCGCTGCGGCAGCGAAGAGCTTTTTCGCCGAGCCGTGGACTGTCGGATCGGAAGCTGACCGCATCGGCTATCGCTTCAAGGGCGGCAGCGCGCTGGATTTCCAGCCGCGAGAGCAACCATTTGGTGCTGGCTCCGATCCGTCGAACATCGTTGACAGCTGCTACCCGATCGGCTCGATTCAGGTACCTGCCGGCCTCGAACCCATCGTGCTGCATCGCGATGCCGTATCGGGTGGCGGTTACGCCATGATCGGCACCGTCATCAGTGCCGACCTGGATCTGATCGGCCAGATGCAGCCCAACCAGAAGGCTCGCTTTGTAGCGGTCAGCCTCGACGAGGCCCTGGACGCACGGCGTTCCTACAAGAAAAAACTCAGCTGCCTGAGCAAGCTTTTCCCTTCCTGACTCTGCCCGCCGCACCGCGCGGGCCCTGCCACACGCCAGGCCAACGCCGCACTTCGGTGCGGTGAAGGCTGCCCGCGCTTCAACCTTTGACTGGTTCTGGAGTACACGCATATGGCTGCTTTATCGCAATCGAGTCAAACCGGGCAAGATCCGGCCCATCATCCTGTTCCCGCCGAAGCCCGCATGGGCCGACTGTCTCTGACCATGGCCTGGTGGGCCGTGTGCAGCGCCATGTTCTACATCGTGGTCGGCGCTTCGCTGGCCTTGTCTTTCGGCGCACGCAATGCGCTGATCGGGATGGTGCTGTCGGTGATCAGTTATGGGCTGGTGAACAGCGTTCTCAGCCGTTTCGCCATGCGCAGCGGCTGGTCGGTCGCGTTGTTTTCAAGCGTGTTGTTCGGCCGGACCGGGGCATGCCTGGCCACGCTGATTTTCTTTTCGACGGCGATTTACTACGCCGTGTTCGAAGGGTCGGTGATCGCTGTGGCGCTCAATCATCTGTATCCGGAACTGGTCTATCCACTGGCTGCCCTGCTGGTGGTGCTGTACAGCGTGCCGATGATTCTGGGTAGCGTGCAGCACTGGCTGGACAAGCTCAACGGCGTGTTGTTGCCGGTGTACCTGGGCGGTTTGCTGGTGGCGGTCGGGCTGTCGATCAGCCGTTATGGTTACCAGCCGCAATGGCTCGATTTCGGCCCGGAAACCCCTGCGACCTTCGGCTGGTGGGATTGCTTTGTGGCCTACATGGGCGTCTGGATCCTGATGCTGTTCACCTTCGACTACGCCCGTTTCGGCAAGCCGCAGGACGCTCAGTATCATGGGCGCTGGAACTTCGGCATGCCGTTTTATGCCGTGACGTTTCTGCTCAACGGCGCGGCAGGCATCTATCTGGTCAGCAGTATTCCCCATGAAGGCGCGCTGAACGAAGTCTCTGTGGTAATGGCAATTCTTCAGTTGATGGGGCTGTGGGGCCTGCTGTTCGTCTGGGCCACGCAAACCCGGATCAACACCGCCAACTACTATCTGGCGACCCTCAACATGCAGGCATTCTTCGGTCGTTTCGGCATACGCGGTTCGTACCTGCTGTGGGCAGTGGTGGTCGGGGTAATCGTGTACGGCTTGATGCTCGCTGACGTGTTTTCCTACTTGCTCAAGGCATTGGCGTATCAGGGCATTTTTGTGGTCGCCTGGGTCGGTGTGGCATTGGCGCAGATTGTCTATGGCAGCAATGACGAGGGTGCACTTGAACGCAGCCCGGCGTTCAACCCGGTCGGCCTGATGGCGTGGTTCGCTGCCACGGCACTGGGGTTGTTGCTGATGTGGACGGGCGGTGTTCCCGGCAGTTTTTCTGCGCCGGCGACGGTGGTGCTCGCGTTCGGCTTGCAGGCCGGGCTTGCCTATCGGCATCGGTGGGTAGGGCAGAGGGCAAGTTGAGAGGATCAGCGTTGGCCCGCTCGACGGCGGGCCAGCGTCGCGAGTGCACACTTATGTGATTCTGATATCAGTGCTATCCAATTAGTGCTGTTTATCAATCAATCTTCGAAGGGTAGTTTGCATCGCCGCCGCACGGGTGAAGCTGCGCTCTTGCGCCACCGCCGAAAAGATCGCGAGCAGGTCGTAGCTTTCAACGGAAATTGATGCGCCCCTGTTATGAACTGCTGGCGATTATGCCATCAGCCATAACAATCAGCCGACTCTAAAAACCTGCGTAACGGCTCGGGTCAGGTCGATTTTTTACGCATTCTTTACGGTGGAGGATTGGGTTCGCATCGATACTGGCCGCGTTTTTTTGACCGCACCTGAGCCTTGTATTCCTGAAGGCTCCGGTCCGTGTATTGCCCAAGGATGGCATGCCACTACTTCCCGCCGTTCGAGAGCCGCGACCCTTGAGTAAAACCAACGAAAATTCCCCAACCAAGACCTCGGGCGCAGCCATGCTGGTGGCCGCTGTCGGTGTGGTTTACGGGGATATCGGCACCAGCCCCCTCTACACCCTCAAAGAAGTGTTTTCCGGCCACTACAGCGTGCAACTCAATCACGACGGTGTGCTGGGCATTCTGTCGCTGGTTTTCTGGTCGTTGATCTGGGTGGTCTCGATCAAGTACGTGCTGTTCATCCTGCGGGCCAACAACCAGGGTGAGGGCGGCATCATGGCGTTGACGGCATTGGCCCGTCGCGCGTCGGCGCCTTACCCGCACTTGAGCAAAGTGCTGGTGTTGCTCGGTCTGTTCGGTGCGGCGCTGTTCTACGGCGACAGCATGATCACTCCGGCGATCTCGGTGCTCTCCGCGGTAGAAGGGCTGGAGCTGGCGTTCGATGGCATCGAGCACTGGGTGGTACCGCTGTCGGTGGTGGTGCTGGTGGCGCTGTTTCTGATCCAGAAACACGGCACGGCGCGGATCGGCATCCTGTTCGGCCCGGTCATGGTGCTGTGGTTCGTGGTGTTGGGCGCGCTTGGGATCTACGGCATTTTGCAGCGCCCCGAGGTGTTGCAGGCGCTGAACCCGATCTGGGCGGTGCGCTTCTTTACGGCCCATCCGGGCATGGGCGTGGCGATCCTCGGCGCGGTTGTCCTGTCGCTGACCGGTGCGGAAGCGTTGTACGCCGACATGGGCCATTTCGGTCGCAAACCGATTGCCCGCGCCTGGTTCATGCTGGTCCTGCCCGGCCTGGTCCTGAATTATTTTGGTCAGGGCGCGTTGATCCTCGGCAACCCGGAAGCGGTGCGTAACCCGTTCTATCTGCTGGCCCCGGAATGGGCGTTGCTGCCGATGGTCGCGCTGTCGACGCTGGCGACGATCATTGCTTCGCAAGCGGTGATTTCCGGTGCGTTCTCCCTGACGCGCCAGGCCATCCAGCTGGGCTACGTTCCGCGCATGTTCATCCAGCACACCTCAAGCCAGGAGCAGGGCCAGATCTACATCGGCACGGTCAACTGGGCGTTGATGGTCGGTGTGGTGCTGCTGGTGATCGGTTTCGAATCCTCCAGCGCCCTGGCTGCCGCTTATGGCGTGGCGGTGACGGGCACCATGTTGATTACCACGCTGCTGTCCGCCGCCGTGGTGTTGTTGCTGTGGAAGACGCCGCGCTGGCTGGCGATCCCGATGCTATTCGGTTTTCTGTTGGTTGACAGCCTGTACTTCGCGGCCAACGCGCCGAAGATCCTGCAGGGCGGTGCGTTTCCGGTGATCGCCGGCATCGGCCTGTTCATCCTGATGACGACCTGGAAGCGCGGACGCAAGATCATCGTCGAGCGGCTCGATGAAACCGCGCTGCCACTGCCGTTGTTTATCAGCAGCATTCGTGCGCAACCGCCTCATCGGGTGCAGGGCACGGCGGTGTTCCTGACGGCGCGGGCCGACGCCGTTCCCCACGCGCTGCTGCACAACCTGTTGCATAACCAGGTACTGCACGAGCAGGTGGTGCTGTTGACCGTGGTGTCCGACGACAGCCCGCGAGTGCCAGTGGATCGTCGCTTTGAAGTCGAGTCCTATGGCGACGGCTTCTTCCGGGTCAACCTGCATTTCGGTTTTACCGAGGAACCGGATGTGCCAATGGCGCTGAGCCTTTGCCACCTGGCCGAACTGGATTTCAGTCCGATGCGCACCACGTACTTCCTCAGTCGTGAAACGGTCATCCCGACCAAGCGTATCGGCATGGCCAAGTGGCGCGAGTATCTGTTCGCGTTCCTGCTCAAGAATGCCAACAGCAACCTGAAGTACTTCAAGTTGCCGTTGAATCGGGTGATCGAGCTGGGCGCGCAGGTCGAAATGTAAGGCCGGGATGCGGCTCAGGGCTGCTCGATTCTGACGGTGACACACAGACCGCTGCGCTCGATGACGTCGGTAAACCCCAGATCAACCTTGAGCCCCGTGCGATCGGCAATCGCCTTGACGATGGACAGCCCCAGCCCCGAGCCCGACTCATCGGTGCCCAGGCTGCGGTAGAACGGGTCGAAGACGCGCGCCTGTTCTTCCACGGCAATCCCGGGGCCGGTGTCGCTGACTTGCAGGACGACCGCCGCTTGCTCGCGCTTGACCGAGAGGTCGATACGCCCGCCGGGCGGGGTGTAGCGGATGGCGTTGTCCACCAGGTTGCGGATCAGGATCAGCAGGTCGGTTTCATTGATGCTGACCTGCACATCCTCGCTGCTCTTGACGCCGATATCGATATTCTTGCGGTCCGCCAGCGGCAGCAGGTCTTCCAGAATCCGACGGTAAATGTGCAGGACTGAAACGCGGGTCGGCGCTGCATTTGAACTCGACTGCGCGGCAGCCAGGCTCAGCAATTGATCGATCAGGTTTCGGCTGCGCTCTATGCCCCGGGACAGCGGCAACAGGCGTTCGCGGGCGGCGGCCGGCATTTGCGTGGCGGCCAGTCGTTCGGCTTGCAGGGACAGGGCAGTCATCGGCGAGCGCAGTTCGTGGGCAGCATCGGCGACAAAACGCCTCTGGTTGTCCACGGACTGGGCGACGCGACCGAGCAAGCGGTTGATGGCCACCACAAACGGCCGGATCTCGCTCGGCACATGGCTTTCGTCCACCGGGTGCAGGGCCTGTTCGTCACGCTGGTCGATATCGGCCGAGAGCGTGGCGATGGGGCGGAACATCTTGCGCACCAGATCGCCCACCACCAGCAACAGCACCGGAAACAGAATCAGGAACGGCAGCAGGCTGCGCCAGGCGCTTTCGCGGGCCTCCTTGTCGCGCACGCCGGTTTCCTGGGCGACGACGATGCGTTCGCCACGGGCGGTGGTTCTGACCAGCACGCGAAAGTCTTCGCCGGTCACCTTCAAGGTCGACAGGCCGTCGGGCAGTGTGGTGGGGAAGGGCAGTGGCAACAGGGCGTCGTCATTGCCGTCCGCTTGGCTGCCGTCGGCCAGGTATTGCACGATGACCCTGGATTCTTCGTTGTCGTCGTCCACGGCCTGAGCGGCGGGGTAGTGCAGGGTCATTTGCTGGCGGTCGTACAGGGCCGCCACCTGACGCAAGGTTTCATCCTGCATTTCGTGGGCCTCGTCCAGCGCCGAAACGAACGCAAACGCCGCGGCCAGCAGCGCAACGACCAGAATCGCCAGCGACAGGGTGAGCGACAGCCGCAGTTGCACCGAATCCCTCAGGCGCCTTTTGAAACCATCCATCCCATTCCCCTGACGTTCTTGATGACGTGACTGCCGAGTTTGCGTCGCAGGGCGTGAATCAGAAACTCCACCGCGTTGCTTTCCACTTCATTGCCCCAGCCATAGAGCCGGTCTTCCAGTTCACTGCGCGAGAGGATTGCCCCAGGCCGGATCAACAGGGCCTGCAACAGGGCGAATTCGCGACTGGACAACTGCACGTCCGGGTTGTCGGCGGTTGAGGCTTGTTTGGAGACCAGATCGAGGGACACCACGCCGTTGTCGAGCAAGGACAACGCAGTCCCGCCCTTGCGCCGCAATACTGCGCGCATCCGCGCCAGTAACTCGGCCATGTCAAAAGGCTTGAGCAGGTAATCGTCAGCACCGCCATCGAGGCCGCGCAGGCGATCGTCGAGGCCGTCCCGGGCGGTGATGATCAGCAACGGCACCGGGTTGTTGCTAGCGCGAATGCTGTCGAGCACGTCCAGTCCGTCCTTGCCGGGCAGGCCGAGGTCCAGCAGCACCAGGTCGTAATGCTGGGTGTCCAGCGTGGCCAGTGCGGTGAGGCCGTTCTTCACCCAGTCGGTGGCGTAGCTGGCGTCGTTGAGGGCGCCCTGGATGGCATCGCCGATCATCGGATCGTCTTCGACCAGTAATATCCGCATGACCCGCTCTCCAAAAAAATAGCGCGACGGGCAGGGCCGTCGCGCTTGTATTGAAGCATCTGTGCCAGGGTTTGTCCGGCCCCGGATCAGGCGTTGCCCTTCAGCGAGTCGAAGGCCTTGAGCAATTCGTCCATCCGCGCCTTGCAGTCTTTCTGCTGCGGGGCGCTGGCGCGCAAGGTGTCGAGCGAGCGGTCGATGGCCTTGTCCAGCATGTGCCAGTCGCCGGCGGCACGGGGTTTGATCCCGGCTTCGGCCGAGTCCCAGGCGGTTTCCAGATCCTTGATCCGGGCCTTGGCGCCGGGCAGATCGTTTTTATCGACCAGGGCAGCGACGTCGGCGGCGATGTTGCGGAACTCGGACAGATCACCCAGTTTGGAGGCGGCCTGGCCTTGTGTGCTGACGGCTCCTGCAGCGGCGTTTGCAGCAGGTTTGTCCGCCGGTTTCGAGCAGCCGGCAGCAATGCTCAGCAGGCAGATGGACGAGACGATGGCAACGTGACGAATGAGGTTTTGAATCTGGCGCATGATGATTCCTTGATGAAAGTCTGAAGGTTTACTGAGCGATGGCTTTGCGATTGCCGACGCTGATCTGCGCGACGGTGACCAGCAGGACGATGACGCAGAGGAAAATCGCGCTGGTCCAGGTCGCGCCCATGCCTAGGCCGCCGTAGGTCTTGGCCTGCGTCAGCAGGTCGCCGAGGGACGCGCCGAAGGGGCGCGTCAGGATGTAGGCGATCCAGAACGTCAGTACGGTGTTGGCCCCCAGACGCCAGGCGATCAGGGTGGCCGCGATCAACGCGCCGAAAATCACTGCGCCGACGGTGAAGCCTAGGCCCAGTGCTTCAGTGGCCAGGTCGCCGGCGGCGGTGCCTAGGGCAAAGGTGCAGAGCACCGTGGCCCAATAGAACAGCTCCCGGCGCGGGGTGACGATTTCGCGGATCGACAGGCTGCGTTCGGTCCGGTACCAGATCAGGAAATTCACCACCAGCAACACAGAGAACACCGCCGTGCTGGTGTAGAGGCTGACGTCCAGCATGTCGGTCAGGATGTCGGTGATCTGCGTGCCGACGATGCTCACCAGCACCACGGTCAGCCAGTAGATCCAGGGGGTGTAGGCCTTGGTACGCAACTGGGTGAACAGCGCGATGGCCAGCAGCGCGGCCATGCCGAGGCTGGTCGGGCCGGCGCCGAAACCGGCGTCGACGGCCAGAAAGTCGGCACCGGTTTCACCCACGGTCGTGGACAGGATCTTGATCACCCAGAAGGACAGCGTCACTTCGGGCACTTTGTTGAGCCAGTCGGCTATGGCGGGTTTCATGGGTGGATGGCCTCTCCTGAGCAGCGCTGAATGTGCGCAGGAGAGAAGGTATCCAGTGAAACTTAGCTGAGCCTGAGGGGCGCGCGATTGTCAGCGCAGCGGCACGTAAATATCCGTTTGCCACTGATCCTGCGGGATCTCGGGACTGATGCTCAAGTACTCGAAAAACAGCGGGTGATCGCGCAGTTCTTCGCCGCTGGCGGGCAGCCAGTCACGGTAGACCGGGTAGATGGTTTCACCGATGTGATCGGTGGAACCTGTGTGACGCACCACTGCGCAGCGGCCGGCAGGAATGTTCAGCTCGCGGACATTGAATTCATTCGACGCCACCGCTTCACGGATTTCGCCGCAGATCGCGAAATGAAAATCCTCTGGCGGCGTCGTGTCAGGGTTGCCGTAAGGAATCCCGAAGGTGCGGCTCGATGCCACCGGCGACTGCCCGCTCTGCTGTCGCCACTGGATGAAGCGTTGCACGCTTTGATTGACGAGGCCTGGTGGCCCACGGTGATCGAGCGCCGCGACCTGGACTCCGGGGAAGTCGACGATTCGTACCTGCATGGTAATGCTCCTTGAAAAGTGAGGTATGGCGAAGACCGTGTGCCAGACGCTCCAGTCCGGAGCCTTGCGAAATGCCCCCGGCGAAGTGCCGAAGGCTCGCTTGAATGCCCTGGAAAACGCTTCGGGACTTTCGAACCCCGCGTCGAGCGTGGCTTCCATCACCGAATGGTCGGGCAGGGTGCTCAAACGGTGCGCGGCACGGCGCAGGCGCATCAACTGCACATAGCGCGAGACGGGCACGCCGACGTATCCCGTGAACTGCCGGTGAAAGTGGAACTCGGAAAAGTTCGCTACCTGGCTCAGCGCTTTCACCGACAGATCGCCCTCAAGATTGGCGTCGATGTAGGCGAGTACGACGGTGAAGCGCTTCGCGTAGGCAGTTTGCGTCGGTGCGTCTGGCACGGAGTGAAGCTCCTGAAGTAACGGTCGGCCCTAGAATCGTCGAAAGTGGCGTACAGATACCTAGCCGGACTTGCTCAGGGTTTGACCTCTTCAGGCATTACATCCGAACCACCCTGTACGTATCAATCGCGCGCCTGAGCGACGATTGCAAAGTTGCCCGGGGCTTTCTCCAGCAATCCAAGGAATCTCACCAGATCCACCGTGCTGCCATCGACTTTCAAGTCTTTGGAGGTGAGCGCGTCCTTGAACCCCGCCGTACCGCCCAGCAGTTGCACAAAAAGATCCTTGGTGACGCTCAACGTGGCGTTGGCATTGCTGGCCGGTGCGCCCCGGCGATAGTGCAGCACGGCGTTCTCGATCCACAGCACGAACGATTCCTTCGTATCGGTCAGTTGCAGGTTGAAGGTCCAGTTCTTGCCGTCGGCGGCCGGGCCGTTGAGGCTGGCGGCCATGGCTTCGAGGAAGCGTTCGGTGGGCGTCTGCTTCATCAGCTCGATGAGATCCGAGCGGCGCACGCCTTTTTCCGGCGGGCCGTTGCGCAGTTCCTGGGCGGCGGTCAGGTAGCTGTTGCGCCAGGTGGCCGATTCCGACTGATAACCCAGCTGTTCATAGGTCCTGGCCAGCAGTTCCTTGGCGGCCTTGTCGCCGGGCTGGTCGAGGACGGCTTGATCCAGCAGCTCGGCCACCCAGCGGTATTCGCCTTTGTCATAGGCCACGCGTGCGGCTTCGAGCACTTTGGCGCTGCCGCCCATCAACTCGACGTAGCGCCTGGCGGACTCTCTGGGAGGCAGCGGGTTCAGATGCGCCGGGTTGCCATCGTAGGCGCCGAGGTACATCTGGTAGATCGCCTTGACGTTGTGTCGCACGTCGCCGTAATAGCCGCGGGTGCCGAAGTACGAGGCTAGCGAGTCGGGCAACTGGATCTTCTCGGCGATCTCGTCGGGCGTGTAGCCGGCATTCATCAGTCGCACGGTCTGGTCGTGCATATACTTGTAGACGTCGCGGTGCTTGGTGATGAACTCGCGGATTCGCTCATTGCCCCAGATCGGCCAGTTGTGCTGGCCGAAATAGACTTCGGTGTCGCCCAGTTCATCGAGGGCGACCTGGGCGTAGTCGGACCAGAGCAACGCGTCGCGCACCTTGGCACCACGGATCGGCAACAGATTGTGCATGGTCTGCGCCAGCAGCTCGGCACCGCCGTAGGCTTTGCGTTCGGGGATGGAGAAAGTCAGCTCGGCCGGGGCCTCAGCGCCGGGAATGTTGTGGAACACGAAGGTCACTCCGTCGATCACCAGTTCCTGCGTCGGCTGATCGATGATCTGCGTCGGCGCCAGAATGCCGATGCTGCCGTAGGCGACGTTTTTGCCCAGCCCGGTATCCACCATGCCGGTGGCGCCCGGCGCCAGGTTCTTGCCGAACTGATACATCGAACGGCGCGACATCGCAGGTCCCGCCAACACGTTTTCGCTGGTGGCTTCCTCCATGAAACCGACAGGGGCCACCACGGGAATCTTGCGCTCGGCCACTTCGGCGACCGAGGTGATGCCCAGTACTCCGCCGAAGTGGTCGGCGTGGTCATGGGTGAAGATAACGGCGGTAACGGGCTTGGCGCCGAGTTGCTCGCGGGCAAAGGCGAGGGCAGCGGCGGCGGTTTCCTTCGAGGTTAGTGGATCGACCACGATCCACCCGGTCTGGCCCTCGATCAGCGTCATGTTGGCGATGTCGAAGCCGCGCAACTGGTAGATGCCGTCGGTGACTTTGAACAGACCGATCTGGGCATTGAGCATTGCGTGGCGCCAAAGGCTCGGATTGACGGTCGCGGGCGCCTTGCCTTCGACGAATCTGAACGCATCGAAATCGATCAGCACAGAGCCGTCGGAGCCGAGGATCTGGCCTGTCGGGCGGGCGACGAATCCGCGCTGGGCGTCAGTCATGTCCCGAGTGTCGTTGAGGTCCAGGCCCTTGATTGATGCCTCTATCACCGCCGCAGTGGCGGGCGTCGCTTCGCCGCTGGCAACGCTGGGTGGTTTGTCACAGCCGGCGAGGGAAACCAGCGTCAGGGCAATCAGTGTGTGAAAGGTCGGTCTCATTCTTGTTGTTCTCCGATGATCGATTTATCAGAGAGTAGGGAGCCAGGCGCGATGTATCCAATGCATTGTTTACATCCGGACAATGCGTGGCTAGCATCGGCCAGATGGACCTCAAACGACTGACACACCTGCTGGCCCTTGCCGATGAACGCCATTTCGGCCGCGCTGCCGAACGCGTGCACCTGAGCCAGCCGGCCCTGAGCCGCAGCATCCAGGCGCTTGAAAGCGAAACCGGCCAACGCCTGTTCGATCGGGACAGCGGCGACGTGCGCCCGACGCCGGCAGGGGAGTTTCTGATCGAGCGGGCGCGACGGTTGCTGTTCGATGCACGCTCGCTGGAGCGGGACCTGGCGCTTTACGGCGATGGCCGGCTCGGCAATCTCGCGTTCGGCGTCGGGCCGTTTCCGGCGGCGATGTTGATGCATCAGGTGGTGCCTCGGTTGCGCCGGGAATATCCGCAAGTCAGCCTGCGGGTAGAGATCAATAACTGGCAGATTCTTGAAGCCCGTTTGCGGGATGAAACGATCGAGTTTTTCGTCGCGGACATTCGCAACTTCTCGGCCGCCACCGATCTGCTGATCCGTTCGCTGGGACAGGCCTCGGCGGGGTTCTTCGTCCGGCCACAACACCCGTTGGCCGGGCGCCTGGTGACGATGAGAGACCTGGAAAAGTACGGCATCGCCACGACGCGCCTGCCGGCCGTGGTGAAGGAGGAGACTGCGCATACCCTGGGCATTTCCGCTCGCCAGGCCTTGCCGCTTGCGCTGGAGTGCGACGATGTGGCGTTGCTCAGGACGGTGGCTTGCTCGACCGATACCATCCTCGGCGTGATTCACGGCGCCGTGGCGGAAGACCTGCACAGCGGCAATCTGATCGAATTGCAGGTCGTGGACCGGCCCGGATTGCACTCCGAAATCGGTGTCGTCAGCCTGCCCAACAGAAGCCTGTCACCGACCGCTCGCTGCGTGATCGACGCCATCGTCGACGAGATGGTGCAACGCAATATCTCGACCTGACCGGCGCTCCGGTCGGCGGCCAAAACGCCAAAGCACAAGACTTCCCGCTCAAAAACCGGATAATGGCGGCCATTCTGTTCAGCTCGCTATTCTGGTAGTTCCCCATGGAAATCAAGGTCAACTTTCTCGACAACCTTCGACTTGAAGCCAAGTTCGACGACTTCACGGTGGTGGCCGACCAACCGATCCGCTACAAGGGCGACGGCTCGGCACCGGGTCCGTTCGACTACTTCCTGGCTTCGTCGGCGCTGTGTGCGGCGTACTTCGTGAAGCTGTATTGCGAAACCCGCAATATCCCGACCGATAACATCCGCCTGTCGCAGAACAACATCGTTGACCCGGAGAACCGCTACAACCAGATCTTCAAGATTCAGGTCGAGTTGCCGGCAGACATCTCCGACAAGGACCGCCAGGGCATCCTGCGCTCCATCGACCGCTGCACCGTGAAGAAGGTGGTGCAGGCCGGTCCCGAGTTCGTCATTGAAGAAGTGGAAAACCTCGACGCCGACGCCCAGGCCTTGCTGATGCCGGGCGCGAACTCCAGCGCGAGTACCTACATTCCGGGCAAGGATCTGCCGCTGGAGCAGACCATCGCCAACATGTCGGGCATCCTCGCCGACCTCGGCATGAAGATCGAAATCGCCTCTTGGCGCAACATCGTGCCCAATGTGTGGTCGCTGCACATTCGCGACGCGCACTCGCCGATGTGTTTCACCAACGGCAAAGGCTCGACCAAGGAAGGCGCGCTGGCGTCGGCATTGGGCGAGTTCATCGAGCGCCTGAACTGCAACTTCTTCTACAACGATCAGTTCTGGGGTCTGGACCTGGCCAATGCGCCGTTCGTGCACTATCCGGACGAGCGCTGGTTCAAGCCGGGCAGCAATGACGAGCTGCCGAGCGAAATCCTCGATCCGTACTGCCTGAAGATCTACAACCGCGACGGCGAGCTGCGCGGTTCGCACCTGATCGACACCAACTCGGGCAATGAAGAGCGCGGCATCGTTTCGCTGCCGTTCGTGCGTCAGTCGGACGGCGAGGTGGTGTACTTCCCGTCGAACCTGATCGAAAACCTGTACCTGAGCAACGGCATGAGCGCCGGCAACACCCTGGCCGAAGCCCAGGTGCAGTGCCTGTCGGAAATCTTCGAGCGTGCGGTGAAGCGCGAAATCATCGAAGGTGAATTCGCGTTGCCGGACGTGCCGCAGGAAGTATTGGCCAAGTACCCGGCGATCATGGCCGGCATTCAAGGCCTGGAAGCCCAGGGTTTCCCGGTGCTGGTGAAGGATGCGTCGCTGGGCGGCGAATTCCCGGTGATGTGCGTCACGCTGATGAACCCGCGCACCGGCGGTGTGTTCGCTTCGTTCGGCGCACACCCGAGCTTCGAAGTGGCGCTGGAGCGCAGCCTGACCGAGTTGTTGCAAGGCCGCAGCTTCGAAGGCCTGAACGATCTGCCGCAGCCGACCTTCGAAGGGCAGGCGGTCACTGAACCGAACAACTTCGTTGAGCATTTCATCGACTCCAGCGGCGTGGTGTCGTGGCGCTTCTTCAGTGCTCAGGCGGAATACGAGTTCGTAGAGTGGGACTTCACCGGCCAGGGTGAAAACTCCAACGTCGAAGAGGCCGAAACTCTGTTCGGCATCCTCAAGGGCATGGGCAAGGAATCGTACATGGCGGTGTACGAGCACATCGGCGCCACTGCTTGCCGCATCCTGGTGCCGGATTACTCGGAAATCTACCCGGTGGACGACCTGATCTGGGACAACACCAACAAGGCGCTGTTCTTCCGCGAAGACATCCTCAACCTGCATCGCTTGAACGAAGAGGAACTCCAGTCCCTGGTCGAGCGTCTGGTGGAAAGCGAACTGGACGACTACACCGACATCACCACGCTGATCGGCATCGAGTTCGACGACAACACCGTGTGGGGTCAACTGACGATCCTGGAACTGAAACTGCTGATCTGGCTCGCCCTGGGACAAGTCGAGGAGGCTAAAGAAGCGGTGGAGATGTTCCTTCAGTACAACGACAACACCGTCGAGCGCGGTCTGTTCTATCAGGCCGTCAACGGGGTGCTGGAGATGCAATTGGACGAAGACCTGGAGCTGGCCGACTACGAAGCCAACTTCCGCCGCATGTTCGGCAACGAGCGGATGGACGCCGCGATCGGCTCGGTGGACGGCAGCGTACGCTTCTACGGCTTGACGCCGACCAGCATGAAGCTGGAAGGTCTCGACCGCCATCTGCGACTGATCGACAGCTACAAGAAACTGCACACGGCCCGGGCCAATGTGACGGCTTCGGTTCGCTGACCGCGCTGACAACAAAAAGCACCTCCGGGTGCTTTTTTTGTTTTTAATGGTCAGCTATCAGTCAGGAGCTCTGCAATGGATCTGAAGTTCAGTCACGTCGATGTACTGGTCAACAACCTCGAAGAAGCCTTCGCCTACTACGCGCAGATCCTGAAAGCCAGAATCTCCAGAACCCTCGTCTGGGGGCGGGGCGGTCTGCACGTTCGCTATGCGGTTGCGCTGATCGGCCAGGAGCGTTTCATGCTGGTCCAGCCATTGGCGGGCAACCTCAAGGAGCTGCTGGATTCGTCGGGGGAGGGGATGATCTATCGCCATTGCTATTCGACGCCGGACATCGAGAAAGCCTATGACGAACTGGTAGTCGCCGGCGTGCAGCCCGAAGACGAAAACGGACAGCCATTGGAGCGCGCCAACCTGCAATCACCGTCCGGGACACGCATCATCTGGCTGCCCAAGCGCTTCGGACATTTTTCTATCGAAATTCTTGAAGAGCAGACGCTGGAGGCGTTCATCACATCTGCATTTGCCTGAGTTTTTTAATGGGGACAGATTTATTTTCATGATGAATCTGTCCCTATTGAAGTCCGTGATGCATCCGATTGCGCGCCTGCTCCGTACATTCAGCACCCTCATTCGGAGGGGCGAAGAATTCAGGAGACACACCATGCACTCGCTCATCAAACGCATTGCCATTGCCTGCTTCACATTGCTCTGCCTTGGCGCAGGATCGAGTTTTGCCGCTGACTCCGTGATGGTCGGCGGTGCAGCCATGTACCCGAACAAGACCATCGTTGAAAACGCCGTCAACTCGAAGGATCACACGACGCTCGTTGCAGCGGTCAAGGCGGCCGGGCTGGTTGACACCCTCAACAGCAAGGGGCCGTTCACGGTCTTCGCGCCGACCAATGAAGCCTTCGCCAAGTTGCCCGCCGGCACCGTCGATACGCTCGTCAAACCGGAGCACAAGGCCGACCTGACCACGATCCTCACCTACCACGTCATTGCCGGCACTCACACGGCAAAACAACTGATGGATGACGCCAAGATGCACGGCGGCAAAGTCATGCTCAAAACCGTTCAGGGCGAATCCCTGACCGTCATGCTGCACGACGGCAAATTGTGGGTGGTGGACGCCAAAGGCGCGAAGGCAGCGATCACCATTGCGGACGTGATGCAGTCCAATGGTGTGATTCATGTAGTGGATACGGTGCTGATGCCGAAGTAGTCTTTTTATTGGGGACAGATCTATTTTTAAATAAATCTGTCCCCAATAAGGGGCTTGGAATTGGCCAGTGTGCCCTCATAACAAGGGTTACCTCCAACATCCCCGAGGGGAAGGACAGACCATGACCAGCCAAACCGAAACTGCCATCCTCGCCGGCGGCTGCTTCTGGGGCATGCAGGATCTGCTGCGGCGTTACCCCGGCGTCCTGCAGACGCGCGTCGGTTATTCCGGTGGCGATGTGCCGAATGCCACCTACCGTAATCATGGCAACCATGCTGAAGCCATCGAAATTGTCTTCGATCCTGCCGTTATCAGCTATCGGCAGATCCTGGAGTTCTTCTTTCAGATCCATGATCCCACCACGCCCAACCGTCAGGGCAATGACATTGGTCCCAGCTATCGTTCGGCGATCTATTACCTCAACGAACAGCAACGCGATGTCGCTGAAGAAACTGCTGCCGATGTCGATGCTTCCCGCTTGTGGCCAGGGCGAGTGGTGACCGAAATCGAACCGGCCGGGCCGTTCTGGGAGGCGGAGCCGGAGCACCAGGATTACCTGGAGAGGATTCCGAATGGCTACACCTGCCACTTCATACGCCCGAACTGGAAGCTTCCAAAACGGGCCTGAGATTCAGTAGCAACCTTGTGAAAAAGGAAAACCGGTCTGTTTTTATGAAAAACAGACCGGTTCTTTTTTGTTCGATATGCGGCCTTATGTCGCTCAGGCGCAGAGCGTGCCGAGCGCCGGGTTTCAAGACTTTGTTCGGGAAGATACTTTCACCAAAGGCTGACGCGATCGTGTTGCCGGGCCATGACGATCTGCAGCGGTCATAAACTGAAATGTCTGCGTCAGTTGTGGATTGATTACAGGGCATTTCAAAGAGCGGATTCTGGCACAAGATAGCTATCCCGCATCTTGTCCAAAGGGGCAGTTTTCCTGCGTGCTTGCGTAAATCCCAAGGCGACGATGTTTTTCACTGCGCTGTTCCCGCATTGCATCGACCAGGGCGCGACGCTGTTGCCACAGTTCCTGATCCTGACGTCGATTTTCATGGCGCTGTCGGTGACGTCCCTGACGCTTTACGCTGCGCTCGCATCCCGGGCCAAAGGCGTGTCGACCCGTCCGGCTTTTTCCCGTTGGGTCAGCCGGGTGGTGGGGTCGACGTTCATCGGCTTCGGCGCAGCGATCCTGACCATGCGCCGGCAGGCTGCCTGAGGGGCAGCCTCTATCTCTAACGTCAGCGGGTCATAAAGCTTCGAATCGCCTGAGTGGTTTCCACCGGTGCTTCTTCCATCAGCCAGTGGCCCGCTTTGGCAATCACCACTTCGGTGACGTTGTCGGCGGCGTTGCGCATCACGATCGCTTCGTTGTTGCCGAAGGACTTTTCACCACCGACGGCCAGGACCGGCATCGTCAGCCTGTTCTTTGACGACGCTTCGTTGTCTACCGCGTCCTGGCGAATGGCGCGGAACTGAGCGAAGGCAGCGTGCATCGCGCCGGGGCGGGCATAGAGTTTGGCGTAATGCTGGCGTGTGGCTTCGTCGACTTTTTTCGGGTCGCCGGCGAACTCGTTCCAGAAACGATCCAGGTAAATGCGCTCACGGCCGGCGACCAGTCGCTCCATGTCCGGGCCTCCAAAATCGAAGTGCCAGAGCATCGGCGAGCGAACGATGTCGTTCCACGGTGCAATGCCCGGAACGGGCGCATCCATCACTACCAGGCGATCGGTCTGTTGCGGATACCGCGAGGCATAGGCGAACGCGACCATAGTGCCGATGTCGTGACCGATGACGACCGAGTGTTCAATGCCCAGCGAAGCGAGCACGGCGCGGATGTCTCCCGCCTGGTTCTTCTTTTCATAGCCACCGTCGGGAATCGACGACAACCCCATCCCGCGCAGATCAGGGATCACCACGGTGTGATCCTTCGCCAGATCGGTGGCAAGTGGCACCCACATGTCCCCGGTATCACCAAAACCATGCAACAACACCACGGCCGGACCTTTGCCGCCGATGCGCGTGTGGATCTTCGCGCCGTCCACGGCAATGTCTTGTGTGCGGAACGAAGCGGGGAACGGTTTTACGTCAGCATGTGCCGGAGCACTCAGGGCCACCAGCAAGGAGGCGGTCAGCAAGGCGCGGATCATCACGGAGACTCCAGAAGAGGTAGTGGATGGAGCGTAGACCGCTTTTAGAACCCCGTCTTTTAGCGTTGAGTGTTTTGCACGGGAGTCTGCCTCTGGCTGACTTGAGGCGTGGTGCAAAGCCTGTCGAGAAAGGTCGAAATCTGCCGTTTGTCACGCAATTGCACCACCGGAATTTCTGGCCCGATTGACTGGCGCACGTTGTCGATACCCGGGCGGTAATCCCGGTCAAAGGTCCATACGAACTTCAGAAACGTCAGGAATTTCCGATCGATTTTTTCTCTGCAGCCTGTCGCGAGATCCGGGCGAGGGTGGATTTGCCGCTGCCTGCGTTGCCCAGAATCACAATCCGTTGCATGGGGACGTCCTGTCAAAAAAAGCCGGTAATTGTGCAGGTTCCGGATGTTCAATCAATGCGGATTCAGTCGTATTTCTTGCCTGACCCGCCGATATCAGGGAAGCTCCCGCGAATCTGTCTCGGGCAAGTCGGCTGGACGATCGAATCGTTAGGGAAGCGTTGCATGGCGTTCAAGGTGTTGGTGGTCGGTGGGTATGGAAACTTCGGCAGCATCGTCTGCCGGCATCTGGCGTCGATGCCCGATGTTGATCTGGCGATCTCGGGTCGCGATCCGCACAAGTTGCTGCGCAAGGTCGAGGCGTTGCAAGCCGCTTCAGGAAAAACCTGCGCCAGTTGGTGCGGCGATGCCATGGGGCCCGGGTTCCAGTCTGCATTGGGCTCGATGGGGATTGAGTTGGTCATCCACACCGGCGGCCCGTTTCAGGGGCAGTCCTATGCGGTTGCCGAAAGCTGCATCGAGGCCGGGGTTGACTATTGCGACCTGTCCGACTGCCGAACCTTCGTCAACGGTATCGCTGTACTCGATGCGCGCGCGAAAGAGGCGGGCGTGGCGATTCTCAGTGGTTGCAGTTCGGTGCCGACCCTGTCTTCGGCCATCATCGATCAGCAGCGCAATCGCTTTCAGCGCATCGATTCGATCGAACATGGCATTTCCTCTTCCGCGAAGATGCCGGGGCTGTCTACCGTCGAAGGTGTGCTTGCCTACGCGGGCAAGCCGATCAAGCAACTCAAGGATGGTCGGGTTCACGAGGTGCCGGGCTGGCAGGATCTGACGTTGCGCAAAATGCCGCACCTGGGCACTCGCTTGCTGGCCAATGTCGACGTGCCGGATATGGATATTTTCGCCGGCCGTTATGGCGCCCGGACACTCAGCTTCAAGGCCGGTGCTGGTCTCAAGCTTGGCGGTGTCGCCAATGCCTTGTTTGCCCAGGCCCAGAAGAAGGGGCTGATTCGCGACCATACCCCTTGGGCCGCACGACTGCATCGCCTGGGCACCTGGTTCGAGCGGCTCGGCGATGGCAAAAGCGCGATGTACATCGACGTGCAAGGTAGTGGGGTTGAAGGGCAACCGCTGTCCATGACCGCTCAGCTGACGGCATGGAATGACAAGGGCCCGGAAATCCCGAGCTGCGCCGCTGTTGCCCTGGCCGCCAAAATGGCCCAAGGCTATGTGCCTGAATCCGGGGCCCGGCCCTGCGTCGGCGAAATCACCGTCGACGAATACATGGCCGCGATCAACGACCCTGAAAACCTCAGCCTGTCCGTGAGTTTCTCTGACGGGCAGAACTGAACATGCTTTATCTGTGCCTCAAGTACATTCATGTGATCGCCGCGGTCTTCCTGTTCGGATTCGGCATGGGCTCCTACCTTTACCTGATCGCTGCCAGCCGCACCGCCAACCCTCAGGTGATCGCTCACGTGGCGAAAATGGTCGTGCGCTTCGACGCCTGGATCACCACCCCGGCAGGCTTCATTCAGATCGCATCGGGCTATGGGCTGATCAAGCTGGCCGGCCTTCCGTTGACCACGGAATGGGTGCTGACGTCGTTGATCATCTTTCTTTGCGTAGGATCGCTCTGGCTGCCGGTGCTGGTGCTGCAGAAGCGCTTGTACGTGATGGCTTCGAATGCGGTCGAGACCGGAGGAGGGCTTGCGGATGAGTACCGCTCGGTCTACCAGAAATGGTTCTTGATGGGGGTGGCCGGTTTTCTGGGGATGTTCGTGATCGTCTTGATGATGGTGACGAAGATGACGCCCATGCAGGTAGCCGGACTGCTGCTGTAGCGGGGCGGTGGCATATAGGCCGGCGGCCCGACGCGATGCATCGGGCCGCGGCGACATCGTGATTTAAACAGTCACGACAATCTTTCCGACCTGCTGGTTGGCCTCAAGAAAGCGATGCGCCTCTTGAATGTCCTCGAGGGCGAACGTCTTCGCGATGATCGGTTGCAGCGCGCCCGATGCGAGACCGTCGCTGATGAACGCCTTCGCCCGGGCCAGCGCCGCAGGATCCGCGACGACCTCCGCGTAAAGGTAGCCCTTGAGGGTCAGGCATTTACCCAGCACGGTGAACAGCGGGAACGGCGTGGGTTCCGGGCTCAAAGCGCCGTACTCAAGCAGAATGCCGCCCCTGGCCATGCTCTGGGTGAGCTGTTCAAAAGCGGGGCCGCCGATCGGATCGAACACCACGCGTGCGCCCTGGCCATCGGTCAGGGCCATGACGGTGGCGACGATATCCTCTTCATCGCTGACGATGACGTGCGCGGCGCCGGCGTCCAGTAAGGCTTGCTTCTTGGCGCGGGTGCGGGTCACGGCGATCGAAGTCGCGCCGACCATTCGGGCAATCTGGAAGGCCGCCAGGCCGACGCTGCTGGAGGCGGCGGTGACCAGCACAAAATCGTTCTTCGTCAGCTTGGCCTGTTCGACCAGCGCGCCCCACGCGGTGACGTATTGCATCCAGGAAGCTGCAGCCTGCTCGAAGGACAGGTTCGACGGGTGTTTGACCGTCAGCTCGGCGGGCACGTTGGCCAGTTCGCCGTAGGTGCCCCATTTGGCGATGTCCAGCGGCGGAATCAGGCTGACTGCATCGCCGACCTTGAACTCGCTGACACCTGCGCCGACGGCAGCCACCACACCGGCGGCTTCATAACCGAGGCGGCTGGGAAATTGCGCTTCCTGCAGATAAGCGTGATTGCGGAACATGACCTCGGCCCGATTCAACCCGAAGGCCTTGACCTCGATTTGCACCTCGCCGGGTGCCGGAGCCGGAATATCGACCGATTCCAGTTTCAAAACGCTTGCGTCGCCGTATTCATGAATCCTGACAATGCGTGCCATGGTTACCTCTTCTGTGATCAATGAGGCCGGTGTGGCCGGCCTGAATTCGCGCCTGTTGCAGTTGCGCGCGTCGTTGCCATGGCCGTCAATTTAGGCTTTGGCCCGGGTCGGATAAAGACCTACGATAGCGCAACACTAGAAACACAGGGTTTCCAATGGATCGCCTCACATTGATGGCCGTCTTCGTCAAAGCGGTGGAGCTTGGCTCCTTCAGCGCGGTGGCCGATGAGCTCAATCTGTCTCCGCAACTGGTCGGCAAACAGGTCAAGATGCTTGAGCAGCATCTGGGTGTCTCGCTGCTCAATCGCACCACCCGCAAACAGAGCCTGACCGACTTCGGCCGCACCTTCTATCAAAGGGCGAAGCTGATCCTGGCCGACATGGACGCCGCCGAAGAAATGGCCGCGATGACCCGAGGCGTGCCCAGTGGCCGGCTCAGAATCAACGCACCGGTCACCTTTGGCGTCAGCACGCTGGCGCCTCGACTGCTGGAGTACATGGTCAGGTATCCGCAGGTGTCGGTGGATTTGACCCTGTCCAACGAGCTCGTTGACCTGCTGGAGGGCGGGTATGACGTGGTGTTTCGAATCGGTGAGCTGTCTGACAGCGGTCTGAAGGCATTGCCTTTGAAGCCATATCAAATGGTGCTGTGCGCGGCGCCTGCCTATCTGGCCAGGCGTCCACCGATTACGACCCCGCTGGATTTGCAGGAACATGAATGCCTGGCGTTCGCCTATTCCGACGGTCGCTCCCACATTCGCCTCGAAGGGCCGGACGGTTGCATCGACGTGCCGATTAAAAGCAGATTGACGATCAATCAGGCCGACCCGTTGCTGTCGGCGGCGGTGGCCGGGCTGGGTGTGGTGCTGCTGCCGCTGGAGCTGGTCAAGGATGCGCTGAGAAGCGGAACGCTGGTCGGGCTGTTGCCGGACTACAACGTTCCGGTTTCCCCGATGAATCTTCTGTATGCCCCGGACCCTCGGTTGACGCCCAAGCTGCGAAGCTTCGTGGATTTTGCGAGGGCTGTGTTTGGCGCGGGTGCGTGAAGGAAGATTGTGGCCGTCATTTCTGATTTTCTGGCTGGCTTGTAGCCCATTGCTCCCTGGTCAACCCGTAACACTTGCACCAGGCCGGTGTCGTGGACAGCGTCAGTTCGGCATCATACAAGTGCACCGCACCGATCTTCATGGCGGCTTTTTGTGAGCGGATGTTCGACGGGGCGATGTGGAGATAGACCGTGTCGTATGCCTTGAAGGCGTGTTCCAGCATCAGTTGCTTCAGTTCGCGATTGGTCTCGCCACCCCATTTCGCCCGCACCAGAAAGGTATATCCGATGGCGATACTGTCCGGCAGGTCGGGCGGTGTGTAGTAACTCGACATGCCCACGATCAGCCCCGTGTCGATATCGATGACGGCCAGGGTTTTACCGGTGGCCAGCCGCGCGGCGAAGTACGTTTCGAATACCGGCCGCTCATGGCGGTCGCTGGCGGGGTGGCCCGCCCAGATCTGCGGGTCCGAGGCCGCCAGAAACGGACCTTCAAAATCGTTTTCGGTCAGAGGCCTGAGCCTCAGCGTGCTCCCGCATACGTGATAAGGGGACTGATTTATTTCAGGAACCGATCCGAAAACCCTCTGGCCAGCCTCACCACAGCAACGCTTCAACTTCATCAAATTTACCGGCGACCCTCAAAAAGGTATCCGCCCATCCGCTGCTCATGCCGAGTTCCTGCAACGGTCCGGTCGGTGCGAACAACACGGCGACCTTCAACCGCTCCGGCAAGGTGCCAGCCTTTAAGGAGTGAATCAGGGCTTGCAGTTCTGTTTTCGCATCGAGCTCATCAGCCCAGGACGACCAGCAGAAGTCGTTATCCGGAATCGACACCAACTCGATAACGGCCTCAAGTATGAGGATGAGTGATTCGATATCGGACTCACACTGGGTGGGTCCTTGGAGTAAACGACGCAGGTGACGGGTTTCCATGGGGCATTCCAGATACGGTTTCTAAGTTAAATGAGGCAGGTATTGATTGTGCGAGCCGCACATCCTGTGTCGACTCAACGCCCGAATCAAACCAGATTGGGCCGCAACTCGTGCACCAGATCAATCAGCGCACGCAACCGCGCCGGCACGAAGCGATGGCCCGAGTAATAAAGCCTCAACCCGCCAAACGACGGACACCACGGCATCAGCACCGGCACCAGTGCGCCGCTGGCCAGTTCTTCCTGGATGAACCACTCGGAAATGAAACCGATGCCCAGGCCCAGCACCACGGCCTGTTTGATCGCCAGCAACTCGTTGAACACGAAACGGGTCGGCAGATCCATTTGCAATTTCTCGCCGTCGCGCTCCAGCTCCCAGTGATAGAGGCCGCCGTGGGCCATGCGCATGCCGATGCTCTGGTGGGTGAGCAGATCCCGTGGGTGTTCGGGCACGCCATGGCGTTTGAGATACTCCGGCGTTGCCACCATGAGCATGCGGATGTCGCCTGACAGCGCCACCGCAATCATGTCTTGCGGCACGGACTCTGCCAGGCGGATCCCGGCGTCGAAGCCCCCGGCGACAATGTCGACCATGCTGGCCTCGCTGACGACGTCGATGCGCACTTCGGGATAACGTCTTGCGTACTGATTGAGCAGCGGCTCCAGCAGCAGGTACGCCGCGCCGTGCGGTGCGTTGATGCGCAGTGTGCCGCTGGGTTCATCGAGACCGACGCTGGCCTCTTCGCCGGCACTCTTGATCTGCGCCAGGGCCGGGGCGATGCGCTCCACATAGCGCTGCCCGATATCGGTGAGGGCAACGCTGCGCGTAGAGCGGTTGAACAGGCGTACCTTCAGGCGCGCTTCGAGGCCGGCCACCGCGCTGCTCACGGCGGTAGTGGACATACCCAGTTCCTGTGCCGCGCCGCGAAAACTGTTGCGTCGGGCGACGGCCAGTACCACTTCCAGCTCGGGCATTCCTGTTCTGTGCATTGATTGTCCTGAAAATAGGGATGTTTCATCAGCCAAAGGATAGCTTATCGGAACAATCAACCCTTCTTAGACTTCGCTTCATCGAGGCTCGCTTCAAGCGGGTCATTTTCAGCGAGGAGTTGCCATGCAGCGCATTGAACACATCTACATCAACGGCGAGTACGTCCTCCCACACGGTCAGGAGTGGTTCGACCTCCATAACCCCAGCACCGAAGAAGTCATCGGTCAGGTTCGATTGGGCGATGCACTGGACGCCCAGCGCGCCATCGCCGCCGCCAAGGCTGCGTTCCCGGCCTGGTCTCGCACAACGCGTGAGGAACGCATTGCCGTCCTGCAACGCATGCATAAGGCCGTGGCGGTCAGAGAGGAAGAACTGCTGGAAGCTATCCTTGAGGAGTATGGCTCGCCTGCGGTTCGCGGGCGCTGGATGGCGACGTACCCGGCGGATGTGATTGTGCAAGCGATCGAAGCGCTGGAGGCGTTCGACTTCGAAGAGCAGGCCGGTATGGCCAAGGTCATTCTGACGCCCGTGGGCGTGACCGGGCTGATCACGCCGTGGAACAGCAATGCCGGCTTCATCTGCAACAAGCTGGCCACCGCACTGGCGGCGGGCTGCACCGCCGTCATCAAGCCCAGCGAGATGAGCGCGTTGCAGACGCAGGTCGTGATCCGGGCGTTGCACGAAGCGGGGCTGCCACCGGGTGTCTTCAACATCGTCAATGGCCGAGGCGACGTGGTTGGCGAGGAGATCGCCCGGCATCCCGACGTGGCCAAAATCTCGTTCACCGGGTCGTCCGCGGTCGGTCAGCATCTGGTCAGAACCGGTGCCGACACCCTGAAACGCGTGACCCTGGAATTGGGCGGCAAGTCGCCCACCGTGGTACTCGATGACGCGGACTTCCAGGCGGTCATGCCGTTGGCACTGCACGCCGGATTCCTCAACAGCGGCCAGGCCTGCATCGCGGGCACGCGCATTCTGGTACCGCGCTCACGGCTCGCAGAGTTCGAACAGGCTGCGAAGGAGGGCGTCGCACAGTTTCAATCGGGCGATCCGCGCGACGCCGATACCGACATCGGCCCGATGGTCAGCCAGAAACAATGGGAGCGGGTGCAGCGCTACATCCGTATCGGTCAGGAGGAGGGCGCGAGGTTGCTGGCGGGTGGCGAAGGTCGTCCTGAAGGCCTGCGCGCCGGATGGTTCGTCAAACCTACGATCTTCACGGACGCCAACAACCAGATGCGCATCGCGCGAGAAGAAATCTTCGGGCCAGTGCTGACGATCATCCCTTACGAAGACGACGCCGATGCGATCCGCATCGCCAACGATACGGATTATGGGCTGAGCGCCCTGGTGCTGGGCCAGAACCCCGAACGCTGTGTGAATATCGCCCGTCAGATCGACTCGGGACGCGTACTCATCAACACCCTGGCCCACGAACCGCGCGCTCCTTTTGGCGGATTCAAACACTCGGGCCTGGGGCGCGAAATGGGCAAGTGGGGGATGAGTGCGTATTTGGAGCCGAAGACGTTGATCACCCATGACGCGGTGAAGTGACCGGATCGCGGGGATCGGAAACCGGGCGAAATTCATTCCTGGTTTCCAGCAGCGCTACGCATGATCGCCCGGGTTTGAAGTTGACCGTCCATGCTGCCCTATCGCAGCATGGCTTCTCCCGAATTCCATGCCTGGAAACTCATGTCTGAACCTTTGGATCTTGATGAATTGTTGGAACATGTCAGTGATGAAGCCTCGTTCATTCGCTTCATCAGGGCGCTGGGGGCTGATTTTGCCCACGAGCGATCATTGGAAGACCTGTCACCTTCAGCGCCCTATGGGGCAGGCGCTTCAGGGTGGGAAAACGGATCCGTTGACTCGTTCCTTGATGCGGCGGCCGCGTGGGCGGACTCGAGCAGCCGATCCTCTTCATACGAAGGTGCGGTATCGAACGTATGGCAGCGTTGCGCAGCCATTCTGCTGGCCGGAAAGTTTTATGAGTGAGCTGCCCGCGACCTTCGCGTCTGACCGGAAGAACCCCATGCCCAGAGTGTTACCGGACAGCGAACTCAACGCGTTATTGGTGGAAGCCGAAGCCAACGGTTTAACGCTCAGTGAGCTTGCCGCCACTTGCACGCAGTTCTCTATTGCACCGCGAGATCTGCTGAACGAACTCTCCATAACCATTGCCGAGGGCTATCTGGAGAGATCGCTGGACTATGAGTTTTGCGATGGTGTGATGAACGGAATCATCAATGCCGTGGTTGAGGTCGCCATGACTGAAGAAATGCCTGAGCCCGCCTTCTCGCTCTATCAGGCGTTCGATCTGGGTGAGTGGATCCGCAGTGAAGACCCGCCGGGAACAGATCCCGGTGAGAAATACGCGAGGCCAGTGGTTGAGGACATAATGCGTGCGTTGAGGGGCTGAGGTTCAGTGTCGATTCTGACGGACGACTGACGTGGAATCGGGCTTGCGCTTGCTGTCATCAGTCACACTGACTCCTCCGCCGAACACCAACGATTGCGCCCCAGCCGCTTCGCCTGATACAGGCAGGTATCTGCCGACTTCAGCAACATGGCCGGGGTCACGGCGTCGTCAACCGCATGACGGGTCGCAATGCCGGCGCTGGCGGTGACGTACCCGAGAGGATGCCCGGTGTGTTCCAGTTCCAGCAAGCGGATGGCTTGCAGGATGTCCTCGGCGACTTGAATGGCGCCGGCGTTTTCGGTGTTGGGCAGCAGCA
Organism: Pseudomonas sp. R38(2017); assembly: GCF_002112395.1. Lineage (NCBI taxonomy): Bacteria > Pseudomonadati > Pseudomonadota > Gammaproteobacteria > Pseudomonadales > Pseudomonadaceae > Pseudomonas > Pseudomonas sp. R38(2017). Next base: position 73,749 of record NZ_NEHN01000015.1, on the reverse strand, counting down.
CAGTGAATTCTTCGCCGCCGTAGCGCACGGCGAGATCGCCGGGGCGTTTGACCGCTTGCTGGATTACGCGTCCGACGGCGTTCAGGCAGTCGTCGCCGGCGGCGTGGCCATAGCGGTCGTTGTAGCGTTTGAAGTGGTCGACATCGAGCATGATCAACGACAGCGACGAGCCCTGGCGCCGGGCCAGACGAATCTCGTCCGCCAGCGCATTGTCCAGGCGCCGACGGTTGCCGAGGCCGGTGAGGCTGTCAGTCAGTGCCATGTCGCGCATGGCCTGGTGGGCGGAACGGATTTCCCGTTCCATCGCGATCCGCTGACGCAGTTGGCTCAGTACGATCAGCCCGAAACCGGCGAGGAGCAGAATCAGGAAAATCAGCACGAAGCCGTTTTTCAGCAAATCCCGACGCCACGGCGCGGTGATGGAATCTTTCGACAGGCCGGCCTCCACCACCAGCGGATAGGTGGTCAGGGCGCGATAGCCGTACAGGCGCTCGGTGTCATCGACCACTGCCCGGATCTGGGCAATGCCTTCGTTGGAGGCGGGCAGGTAGGTCTTGAAGATCTCGCTATTCGCCAGGCTTTTGCCCACCACGGAGGCGATGAACGGACGGCGAACCAGAATCGTGCCGTTACGCATGGCCAGCACCAGTGCGCCTTTATCATCGATCCGGAAATCGCCGTAATAGTCGACGAAGTAACTGACCTTGACCGTCCCCAGCAGCACGCCGGCGAACGAGCCATCGGGGTTGTTCAAACGGCGGGAGATGGGAATGATCAGGTCATGGGTGGAGCGGCTCTCGACCACCTGGCCGATGCGCACTTGCCGATCCTCATGGGTGCGGTGGTACTGGAAATAATCGCGGTCGGCGTTGTTGGCCATTTCCGGGGTGACTTCTTTGTCGGTCACGATCCAGTGGCCGTCCGGCCCGTAGATGAACAGACCGTGCAACTGCGGCATGATTTTCGATTGCTGCACCAGCAGCTTGTGAATGCGCGGGACATCGAGGTTCTGCAAACCGTCACCTTCGACACGCTCGGCCAGCCCGGCGGTGACCACATCGACCTGGCGAATCGTATCTTCGGCGTGCTGGGCCGTGGCGCGGGCCAGGTTGGTCACCGAATCGCGCGCGGACGCAAAAACCGAACGATAGTCACGCCACGTCCGCCAGCTCTCGACCGCCAGAAACGCCACGACCACCACCAGCATGAAGCTTACGGTCAGTCGAAAGGTCGAACCGGCCTTCATCGCTTTGCCGGCGGGGCGCCGCGTGTCGTTCGCAGTGGGCGCTTGTGTGTTGCGTCCGAGCATCAACTTTTCCCTGGATGTCGTTCTGAACGTGTTGCTGGCGAACATTATGACAAGGATCGGCGGGAAGATCGGGACCGCAGCGTGATTGAGCCTCGCTTTGATCGGATTGTCTCGTTTGGGGTGACGGTTAAACGCTTTGCAGGTGATTTATCGCTTTCAGGCGAGTCATTAATCTGTGCCCATCTTGAGCGCAAGCGAACTTCCACAACTAAAAAGGGATTCAAAATGAGCACTGCAACCTACAACCGCCTGAACAAAGACGACGCTGTGGTTCTGCTGGTCGATCACCAGACCGGTCTGATTTCGCTGGTACAGGACTTCTCGCCGAACGAGTTCAAGAACAACGTGCTGGCACTGGCCGACCTGGCAAAATTCTTCGAGTTGCCGACCATTCTCACCACCAGTTTCGAACAAGGCCCGAACGGCCCGCTGGTGCCGGAGCTCAAGGAAATGTTCCCGGATGCGCCGTACATTGCCCGCCCGGGCCAGATCAACGCCTGGGATAACGAAGACTTCGTCAAGGCGATCAAGGCTACCGGCCGCAAGCAGATCATCATTGCCGGTGTCGTGACCGACGTATGCGTAGCGTTCCCGACCTTGTCGGCACTGGCGGAAGGGTTTGACGTGTTCGTGGTGACGGATGCCTCCGGCACCTTCAACACCACCGTGCAGCAAGCTGCGTGGAACCGCATGACCCAGGCCGGCGCACAGATGATGAACTGGTTCTCCGTGGCCTGTGAGCTGCACCGCGACTGGCGCAACGATATTGAAGGGCTGGGCAATCTGCTGTCCCAGCGGATTCCGAACTATCGCAATTTGATGAATGGGTATGCGGCGCTGACGGCGCGTCAGGGTTGATCGAGACACTGCAATAAATACAAAAGGCCTGCCTTCAAAAGCAGGCCTTTCTTCATTTTTTGAAGCACTTTGAACGTGATAGTCATTCGATGCGCTGCGCTCTATATGTTTTATAGAGCTGCTGTACCTCTGGGTTGTCGAGGTTGTCGTAGGTGATCCCTTCTTTATCCCGCCCGACCAGACCTTTTATTCCACCGATCATTTCCGGCCGTTCGTCCCTGCCGGAGATATCGAGAAGGTAGGGCTTCAGGCTCAGCTTCTTTTTGGAGCGCCACTTTTCCGCAAGATAACGCCCTTGAAATGTCATGATCTCCGATTTGTTCAGAACACCTTTCCTTTTGAGATTGACGAGTAATTGCTCAACGCCATCCAGCTCAACGACATCACCCGCCAAGCGCGTAATGGTGACCGCCATGCAGCTAATGCTGTCACGGTCAGCGGTGACATGATGTTCCTTGGCCCGCTTGCGAACCTCGGTTGCAACACTGTCAGCGGCTGGTTTAGTCATTTGGGAAACCCTTGTCTGCGTGCTCTGAACGCAGCATGGCGCCGGTTCCTCAAAAGATGAAGGATCAGAACCAAACTGCAACAAAATCCCCAAGATTGAGCTTCACATCTTTTCATCGCCAGTCGACAATGCGCGCTCTGTTCCGGGGTAGTTCAGCGGTAGAACACTCGGCTCTTAACCGGGTGGGCGCTGGTTCGAATCCAGCCCCCGGACCCATTACAACGCAGGGTCGCAAGGAAGAATGTCCAGGCACGATAGTGAATCGGATGCGTTTGTCGGGATAAATGACGGTTATGCGCACTTTCAACTATCTCGAGCGCTGACTGCCGCACGAGAAAACGACGCTGACCCACAAACGCTTGATCGGATCGAGCGTTGGCGACAGGTGGTCGGGCATCTCGTGCAGGGCAGCGCGCTGTACGGTTCACGCAAACCGTTTGCGGATTTACCCGAATGGGTCACGTTGGAGGTGGCCACTGGCGGCTTTGCCACTGGCAAGCTTCTGGCTGGCGGCGAGTTAACGCTTTATGAGCGCCGGTTGGCTGCATTGATCCCCGGCATTCGCGTCGGGTTTGAACGACTCGATTTAAATACCTGGCATCTTTCAGATGAGGGCGTTGGGTCGCTTCAAGCGTGTCTGGCGAAAGGGAATTATCAAATCGATGTGCCGGAAGAGGCTGCGCTGCTGACAGTTGTCTGGTTTCTGAAGCACCAGCGCATCGAGGAAGCACGAACGCTGATCGAGCAGATTGCGCCTTTTTTCGAGCGGCTGCGTTTCTTTCCGACAGTCACTGACAAACAGCCGCTCTCGATGGCTGAAGTTGAGGTTTTCAATGTCGGTTACATCAGGCCGCGCCTTTCCAAATCAACTGCGCAACCGCGTCTGGCCGTTCAAAAGCACGTTGTCGAAAACAGTTTGCCTCTCTACGACGCAGCCATCTCGCTTTTCCTTCTGACCTATCAGGAAAGCTGGCCTTGCAGGTATTACCCTGAGGGTTGGTTCGAACGTGCAATTGCGCTTGGCGCACAGTTTGATAAGACATTTGAGTCTGATCCCCGCAGTGCTGGCTCCTCCATGAACCGGGTGGTGGAGTTGCATGCATTGCTCAAGCAGTGTTCCTTTGATCCGGCATCGCTGACGGGGCGTCAAGTGGGGCGTATCCGGAAGATCGTCGATGACTTCCTGGCCAAGCATGGTCATCCAGAATCCGAAAGACACTCCCAAAAGCGAGCAAAGCAACGCGATCATGTGAAAGCGTCGGCACATCATCTGATTGCCAAGGCTGTCTCCGCGCGTCTGGCGAATTATCCAGACTCTGAAGGTATCTCTGATTTTTCCCCTCTGTTGGAACCCATCACCAATGAGGAAGCGAACCTGCATGCATTAATGGCTGGAGACGCCGTTCCCCCCTCGGTTCGTCGACGCCTCGAACGCTGTCGCAAGGGAACCGTCGCGGAGTTGATTGACCAGGGAGTGATTACATCCGGAGATACGGTGGCGCGAGTACTGCCGGCCATGACAGCGGAAATCTGTAGTGCGGGATATCGAGACGCAACGCTGAGGACATTGTCTGTCGCTACTTACCGTGCTTTCAGGCGTCGACGCTCTTTGTTGCTATTGGATATGCAACGTCAGGTGAAAATCGGAGATATTCCGTGGGTGTCTGCGCTTGAAAGTGAGTATGAAGCGAACGCATCTGCGGTCGAAGGCGCCAAACAGGCCCTGATCGAAGCGTCAGCACTGACGCTATCGGCGTTTCCACAAGCGATTATCCCGAACAAATTGCTTCAGGAATTTTCGTCCCTGGTTGAAGCGGCGAAGCTGGATCTTCCAATCGTGGAGGAAGTCGCGGCAGACATTTTCATGGGCGCTTTCTCAAGTAAATTCGTGAAGTCCGCCAGACAATCAGCCCGTATGTTGACTGGATCGCTTTACGCCCGATATTACGATATCGATACGGATCAGTTGGCAAACCTTCCCGACTCGCCGAAATCGAGGCGCACCAAATCGTATTGGCAACGTTCGACAAACAGCAGCGATGCGCTGGCCCGACTGTGCGCGCAGCGTGCAAATGTCGATATCGGTACTCGGCATCCTGCAACCAACGGCACCATTATCGAGCAGCAACAGATCGTGACAACACAGAACCTGGCAACGCTGTTTGGTGTGTTGGGACTGAGAGAGGTGTTACATGATCGCCTGAGTGCAATGGCTCAGTCGTGCTTCGAATGGGTTTGCCGTCGCCAACAGATTCAGATCCAGCTTTACCACGCACGTTTGGTCATGTTGAAAAATACGGCATATGCCTGGCGTCAGATGATGTTTTATTTGTCGATGTTGGATCCGGTTCAGTTGCAGAGTGCACTCAAGACTATTGAAATGCATTTTGCGGCCCAATCCAGTGAGTTTCGGGAAAGGTTTCTTCCGGCCATGATCGGGTTGCGTATAGCAGCATCCGGGCATCCGTTGACTGAGAGTCGCCAGAAACGCGAAGGCGGGGAGGTGTTTCTCGGATGGACCACTGAACGACACTGGCTGATGCCTTCCTGAACATTTATCGCCAAGCGAAAGGCCTGCCGTCAAAGCAGGCCTTTCGCTTTTTCAGAAACGAGCCAGCCTGTAAAGCTCGACACTCGGCAGCTCCACCCCCCGAGTCGCAGCCAGCGGCGATACCATCCGCTCAACCATCTCCGCCGTCACCGCCGCCTGAGTCAGCCCCAGATGCTGATGCCCGAAAGCGAGCAGTACCTTGCCGTCAGCTGTCTGATCGATGATCGGCAACGAGTCCGGCAGCGAAGGCCTGAACCCCATCCACGGTGTGGCCGCCTCGGCACTCAACTCCTCACGGAACAAGCCTTTGCTCAGCCGATGCAGCTGCCAGGCCCGTGCCATGGTTGGCGGTGCTTCAAGCCCGGCGAACTCGACGGTGCCCGCCAGACGCAAGCCTTCGGACATCGGCGTAATGATGAACTTGCGTTCCAGTGACGTGACGGGGAAGGGCAGCCGGTTGTGCTCCTGAGGCAGCATCAGGTGATAACCGCGCTCGGTGTCCAGCGGCACTTTCTTGCCCGTCAGCGCTTTAGTCAGCGTGGCCGAGTGAGCACCGCAGGCGATCAATACCCGACGGGCACCCAGGCTGCCTGTTCCGGTATTGAGCGAAACGCCCTGGGTATGCAGTTGCCCGCCCTCGACCCGTTGCTTCACAAACTGTACGCCGCAGGCCTTGGCGGCGCTGACCAGTTCGCACACCACCCGGTAAGGATCGATGAAGTGCCCGGTACTCGGGAAAAACAGTCCGCCCTGAAGATGTTCGCTCAGTTGCGGTGCGCTGTCCCGCACCGCAGCCGCTTGCCATAAATCGACTGGGACCTGTTGCTGACGCAAGCGCGCCTGCAACGCTTCAATGGCCGGGCGCGAATCGGGACGTTCGAACACCAGCAGCGAACCCTCCACCTTCAGCAGATCAGGTCGCTGGATGTCACCGAGCAACCGGTGCCAGGCCTCCAGCGAACTCTCATTGAGCGCTCGCAGACCTGCCACCGTGCGCTGGAACGGCGCCGAGCGCAGATTCAGCAACAGGCGAGTGAACCAGGGCAGGGCGCAGGGCAGGTATTTCCAGTCCAGGCGCAACGGCCCCATCGGGTCCATGAGCATGGCCGGCAAGCGCTTGAGGATCGACAGGTCGGCAATCGGAAAAACCTGCTCGGTGGCCAGGTGCCCGGCATTACCGAACGATGCGCCGTGGCCGGGTTCCTGCGGGTCGATCACGACCACCTGCAATCCCTGCCGCGCCAGACGCAGTGCGCAGGCAACGCCGATGATGCCCGCGCCGACCACGGCGATTTCATGGGTGAGGTTCGACATGGTTTCAGGCTTCCCTTTGGCCATCGAACAGGCGTCGCAGCGCCAGTGGATTGGCCTGTTTGAGCGCAGTTGGCAGCAAGGCGTCGGGGAAATCCTGATAGCAGACCGGGCGCAGGAAACGCAGGATCGCCGCCGTGCCGACCGACGTGGTGCGCGGGTCGGACGTGGCTGGGAACGGCCCGCCATGCACCATCGCATCGCAGACTTCGACCCCGGTCGGCCAGCCGTTTACCAGCAAGCGTCCGGCCTTGCGCTCCAGCGTCGGCAGCAGTGAACGGGCCTGATCCAGATCCTCGTCATCCAGATGCAGGGTGGCGGTCAGTTGACCTTCCAGCTGTTCCAGAACCTGGCGGATTTCATCATGGCTGGCACATTGCACGACCAGCGACGCTGCGCCAAAAGCTTCGGCGTGCAGCGCGTGATCGGCGAGAAAGTCCGCAGCATCGGCGACAAAGACATGGGCCTGACCCTGGTTCGGACCGGTCCCTCTCTGGCCGACCACTGCAAGACGTGCGCGCGGATTCTCCGCCAGGGCATTCACGCTGGACTCGTAGGCATTGAAGATACCGGGCGTGAGCATAGTCTGGGCCGGACTGCGCTGGATGAACTCGGCGGCAGCGCCAATGAAGGTGTCCAGCGTCGGTCCCTTGAGGGCGATCACCAGGCCGGGATTGGTGCAGAACTGTCCGGCACCCAGCGTGAGCGAGGCAACAAAACCTTCGGCCAGTACTTGCGGGCGATTGTGCAACGCAGCGGGAAACAACAGCACCGGGTTGATCGAACTCATTTCCGCATACACCGGAATCGGTTCGGGGCGAGCCTGAGCCGCTTTGATCAACGCGAGTCCGCCGCTGCGCGAACCAGTGAAACCGACGGCTTTGATGCGTGGATCGCTGACCAGCGCAATGCCGACTTCGCGTCCGGAACCATACAACAACGAGAACACACCCTCAGGCAGACCGCAGGCCTTGACGGCCCGAGCCACGGCGCGGCCGACCAATTCGCTGGTGCCGGGATGGGCGCCGTGGGCCTTGACGATTACCGGGCATCCGGCGGCCAGTGCTGAAGCGGTATCGCCGCCAGCGACGGAGAAGGCGAGGGGGAAATTGCTCGCGCCGAACACCGCCACCGGCCCCAGCGCAATCTGGCGTTGACGCAGATCCGAGCGCGGCATCGGCTGGCGCTGCGGCTGAGCGCTGTCGACCCGCACATCCAGCCATTCGCCGGCCCGTACGGTGCGGGCGAAAAGGCGCAATTGCTGGCAGGTACGTCCGCGTTCGCCCAACAGGCGAGGGCGCGGCAGACCGGTTTCGGCCATGGCGCGTTCGATCAACTCATCGCCGAGGGCTTCGATTTCGTTGGCAATGGTTTCGATAAATTCGGCGCGTGCGTCCAGCGCGGTTTCGCGATAACGGTCGAACGCGGCCCAGGCCAGTGCGCAGGCTTTCTCGACATGTTCGGCGGAGCCGCCGGCGTAAGCGGGCTCCAGCGGCGCGTCGGTGGCCGGGTTGATTCCCTGAATGACCTCGCGATTGCCCGAGAGGTTTTGCTGACCGATCAGCAGTTTGCCCGTAAGAGACATGGCATGTTCCTGAAAAGAAAGAAGGCCCGCCGCCGGTAATCACGGCGGGCTGAAACGAGGCTGCGGGTCAGGCGAAGTTCTGTTCCGCCGACCAGTTTTCGTACCAGTGACGGAACAGCGCGTACTGGGCTTCCGCGTAGCGACGTTGTGAGTCGCTGAGGGCGTCGGTCTCGTTGAAATGCAGGGTGTATTCCTTGTCGCCGTTGAGCACCATCAGGTGTTTGTAATACAGCACCAGATCCGTGCCTTCGTCGAAGGACGACAGCACTGCCAGCGCCGATTCCAGCTCCCGGGCCTGACGTCGGGCCTTGGCATCCCCCTTGGCGGCTTGCTTGCTCAGGGCCACCAGTTGCAGCACTTCGCGGGGCAGGGCGTTGCCGATGCCGGTGATCGCGCCGGTGGCGTTGCAGTTGACGAAACCATGCACCACTTGAGTGTCGACACCCACCATCAGGGTCACGTCATCGTCCTTGGAGGTGATGTTTTCAGCGGCGTAGCGCAGGTCGGCGCCACCACCGAACTCCTTGAAGCCGATCAGGTTCGGGTACTCACGGCGCAGTTCGAAGAACAGGTCGGCACGGGTCGCGAAGCCGTAGTAAGGGCTGTTGTAGATCACTGCCGGCAGGTTCGGTGCGGCTTGCAGAATCGCGGAGAAGTGCGCCTTTTGCGCGGCGAGCGAAGCACCACGGGACAGCACCCGTGGAATCACCATCAAACCCTGAGCACCGACTTTGGCCGCATGGGCCGCGTGGGACACCGCTTCACGGGTGTTGATGGCGCCAGTACCGACGATCGTTGGAATCCCTGCAGCCACCAGTCGCGCCACGCCTTCCTGGCGCTCGGCCTCGGTGAGCAGCGGCCAGTCACCCATGGAGCCGCAATACACGACAGCGCTCATGCCGATATCGATCAGCTCGCGACCCTTGGCCACCAACGCATCGAAGTCCGGTTTGCGTGCGGCGGTGCACGGTGTCATCAGGGCGGGCATGCAGCCGGTGAAGATGTTGTCGCTCATTATTGTTCTCCTTGGAACGGTCATTCAGATGGGTTTGGGAAAGCAGCGCAGCGGCTCAGATGCCCCACGCGAACGGATCGTCTTCGTCGATCAGCAGCGTGCTGTCGGCGGTCATGTAGGCGCGGCCGGTGATGAACGGGCGCACGCGTTCACCTTCCCGTTCGAAGCGACCTTCGAACTGGCTGCCGGTGATGCTGGCCTGCACCCAGCGCTGGCCGGGCTGAAGTTTTTCATCGGCGGCCAGGCAGGCGAGTTTGGCGCTGGTGCCGGTGCCGCACGGTGAGCGGTCGTAGGCTTTACCGGGGCACATGACGAAGTTGCGGCTGTCGGCGTGGTCGTCATCGGCGAACAGTTCGACGTGGTCGATGACAGCGCCATCCTCGCCATGAATGCCTTGGTCTTCGAGAGCCTTGAGCATTTTCCAGGTGAAGTCGGTCAGGGTTTCGACGTTGTCCATCGTCAGCGTGTGGCCGTGCTCCGACACCAGGAAAAACCAGTTACCGCCATAGGCGATATCGCCGAGGAAGCGTCCGTAGCCCGGCACCTCAACCGCCACTTGTTTGCGCAATCGATAAGCCGGCACGTTGCCCAGGGTCACGGCGCCGTCCTCATGCAACGTCGCGCTGACGGGGCCGACCGGTGTGTCGACCTTGTGCACGCCTGGGGCGATCAGCCCCAGGTGCTGCAACGAGGCGATCAGGCCGATGGTGCCGTGGCCGCACATGCCGAGGTAGCCGGCGTTGTTGAAGAAAATCACCCCGCAGGTGGCGTCCGGCGACACCGGTTCGCAATACAGCGCGCCTACCAGCACATCGTTGCCGCGCGGTTCCAGCAGGCAGGCCCGGCGCCAGCGGTCGTGCTGGTTGCGCAGGGCATCGCGCTTTTCGGCCATGGTGTTGCCCGGCAGATCGGGGAAACCCTTCATCACCAGGCGCGTGGGTTCACCGCCTGTGTGGGAATCAATGACGTGTACGCGTTTCATGTTCGTGTCCCTTCAAGAGGTTTCAATAAGCGCCGGCAGCGCGCGGGTTGGCAGCGGAGGCCGGAGACGGCGAAGCGACTTCGCTTTCATCCTCTTCGGACTCCAGACGTAGCAGGTGCGACGGCACACCGGTGGCGGCGCCCCAGTAGTAAATGCCAGTAGCGAAAGCGGCGACGACCAGCGTGTCGAAAGGGTGGGCGAGGATGCCCAGACCACCGAAAGTGCCGAGTTTCGACAGGACGATGGTCACGGCGTAGAAGGCGATCAGCCACGCGGATGAGCGCACTTGATGGGCAAGGCTCAGATGTCTGGTCGGAACGAAACGACCGCACAACAGGTACACGACAAACATCAAAATTTGCAGGCCGAGTAGCCAGGACACGGTGTCCCAGCCCGACCAGTAGACGATCAGCGCAGCGATGATGAACGACACCGGCCCCAGCACGCCCATGCACTTGACTCGAAACGGGCGCGGCATGTCGGGTGCATTGCGACGCAGCGCGGCGACGGTCACCGGGGCTACGGCGTAGCTCAACACCAGTGCGGCGGATACCACGTTGATCAGCGCTTCCCAGGACGGGAACGGCAGGGTCCAGAACACCGACAGGGCAAAGGTCAGCCACAGTGCCGGGCGCGGGATGCCGGATTTCTCATCGATGCGGGTGAAGACTTTGAAGAAGGTGCCGGTCTGCGCCCAGCCGTAGATCACTCGTGGCGTGGCATTCATGTAGATGTTGCCGCAGCCGCTGGGCGAGATCACCGCGTCGGCAACCACCAGATAGGCCAGCCAGCCCACGCCGAGCGCCAGGGCGATATCGCGATACGGCAGGGCGAATTCCTTGGAAACCCCGGCCCAGCCATTGGCGAGCAGTTCAGTCGGGATGCCGCCAAGGAACGCCGTTTGCAGCAACACGTAGATTGCAGTCGACAGCAGCACCGAAAGGATCAGCGCAATGGGAATCGTGCGTTGTGGATTCTTCACTTCGCTGGCCACCGAGATGATCGGGGTCAGGCCGAGGTAGGCGAAGATCACGCCGCCAGCAGATACGGCCATCTCGATGCCCGAGAGCCCGAAAGGTGCGAAACCCTGAACCTGGAAATTCTCCGGTTTGAAGAAGGTGAACAGCACACTGATCACCAGCAGCGGCACGACGAACTTGAACACGCTCACCAGGTTGTTGGCCTTGGCGAAGGTTTTCACGCTGCGGTAATTGAGCAGGAAGAACACGCAGAGCAGCGCGAACTGCACTAGCCAGCCCAGCACTGTTGGATCACCGCTGCCGGCTTTGGTCAGGCCGGGAAACCACGCCGCCGCATATTGGCGAGAGGCAACCACCTCGATCGCCACCAGGCTGGAAAACGCGATCAGCGTGATGAAACCCATCAGATAACCCAGCAGCGGGCCGTGGCTGTAGACCGGATAACGCACCACTCCGCCGGCCCGGGGCAGCGCGGCGCCCAGTTCGCAGTAGACGATGCCCAGCAGCAATACGGCGAAACCGCCCAGCAGCCAGGAAAAAATCCCCGCCGGCCCGGCAATCGCAGAGACGTGACTGGCCGCGAACAGCCATCCCGAACCGAAGATCGCTCCGAGCCCGATAAAAGTGAGGTCGATCAATGAAAGCTGTTTTTTGAACTTGCCTTGGCCTGACATGGCGTCGCCTTCTTGTGAGTTATTGGATAGGCAGGTGTATGTCACTGGGACGGGCCAACATTGAACTCATCGGCCGTCGCGTGATTGATGTTTTGCGCAGGGATGGATGACGAAATCAGCACAATTGCACTGAACGACGGCAGGCCTCGACAGGCTGCTGACGTTGCTGCACTCTGCACGCGAACGCCGTTTGGCGGGCCGTTGGCCGATTCACCCGCGAAGGAAAACACCGACGATGCAGAACGCATTTGCGCGCCTGTGCGAGGGCGATGAGCACAATCGCCCCCAGACCCTCGAAGCCTTGGTGGCGGGCGTTGCTGCGCTGTTGCCGATGCTCGACGTGATCCCGAATGCGGTGATTTTCATCAAGGATCCGGACGCGCGTTACGTCCTGGCCAACCGCACACTGGTGCAGCGCTGCGGGTTGAAAGACCTGAAGCCGCTGCTCGGCAAAACCAGTGCGCAGGTATTTCCCGCGCAATTGGGGCCGGGTTACACCGAGCAGGATCGGCGGGTGCTGGAAGAAGGGTGGGTGCTGGAGGATCAGCTGGAATTGCACCTCTACGGCAGCCGCGAACCGGGTTGGTGCCTGACCCACAAGCGACCGTTGTACAACCGCGATGGCGCGATCATCGGTCTGGCGGGGATTTCGGTGGATCTGCAATCGGCCAGCGAAACCCACCCGGCCTTCGAGCGGCTGGCCGCCGTCGACGAGCACATTCGAACGCATTTCAATCGGCGGGTGACACTGGGCGAGCTGACGCGGATCGCCGGTATTTCGGTGGCGCAACTGGAGCGCTACTGCAAACGCGTGTTCCACCTTACGCCCCGGCAGATGATCCAGAAGGTACGGCTGGAACATGCCCATCGCTTGCTGCACACCGACCTGCCGATCACCGAAGTCGCCCTGCAGTGCGGCTACACCGACCACAGCGCCTTCACTCGCCAATTCAAGGCCTCGACCGGATTCACACCGCGTCAGTACCGGCAGGCGACGGAGCAATGAACGGTTCCCGGGTCATTGCGGATAAACTGAGCCCGTCAGTCCCAAGTTGCGCAGGTAAAACGAGATGAACCGGATACAGATACGCCATTGCGCGTATTTTCTTTGCGCGATCATGCTGACGTTGACGACAGGCTGCTCCAGCAAGGCTCGCTATGCGACCGTGGGTGATCGCTGCTATGCCAAAGCCGTGCCGACGATGGGCGAGGGTGGCCTGGCCTGGGGACAGACCCTGGGCCAGGCACAGAAAAAATCCATGGATAACTGCATGCGCTACGCAAGCCGCTCCGGCGGTACGCCCGGTACTTGTCAGGTGGTGTTGGCCAAGTGCAAGAATTAACAGGGCGCTATAGCCACCCACATCACATCGACCGAAAAGGACTTCAGTGAGTCTTCATCTTGAAATCGAGCGGATTTTTACCGAACAGGCCTTCGCAAGGCCCCTGTTTTATTCCTGCCCGGGAGGACTGCGTTTCGAACTCTCCGAAACCGGAGGAATGATCGAACAGTTCCTGTTGGCCTTGCGAAAATCGACCGAGATCTGTACCGACATTTTCAGTGACGAGCCCACGCTGGTGACGTGCCTGCGCTTTCACTCCGGCGGCCAGCGATTTGCCCATCGAGCGTTGCTTCAGTCCGTTCGATCTGGAGTGAACGCACCGATCCGGATGACTGGTTCTGCAAAAGCGAGCCCGAGTACTGGATCAACCTCGCGTTCGAAGTGCCCGCAAGGATGCTTCAGGCATTGCTCTGGTGCGCACTGGCCACGGATTTTGGTGCGATTGCGCCGAATCCACGCTGCGCGATCTACCTGTTCAACCTGAAGGCCGGAGTGATGGTTTTTCCTTACGACGACCGAGGGATGGACGTGGTCGGGCCCAACAAGGATCTGCTTTCAAGGCTGTATCGCCGGCATCATGCATATCTTCTCGATTACGACCGGCCCGCGATGGACGCTGACTTCGCGGGCTTCTTCTGAGCCTGGGTCCAACCCGGGCATTCAGGCCCGGGCCTGATCAGCGTGCGCGTTTCAACGATTGCGAAAGAGCCTGTTTGGCGATCAGTGAGGCAACGTCCTTCGCACCGAAACAGCGGAATCTGACGCTGTACGCGTCGGTGTCGAGACGGACGATCTTCGTCACGAAACCACCTTCGACGGTGACCTTGCGGATCGATGTCATCGGTAGTTCGACGTCGAGTGTCCCGTCCTGAGCCATGCGGTTCATGGCATTGGCGTTCAAGTGAACAGCGTTCTGGGTCACGGTTACTTTGCCGCCCACCCAGAACCCGCCGTAGTGATTTCTGAACCCCTCGAGCACGCCGGCCAACACGCCGACATTGCCGCTGCCGACGACCTCGTAGAACTCGCCCACATCCTCGTAGTTCACTTCGGCGTCGGTCACCAGAAAATTGGCCATCTTCGACTTCAATACTGTTTCGGCCATCCCTGCATCTCCTTTGTTTGATTACAGTCCAGAAACTCAGACGCCTGTTTACCTGACAAAAAACAAAATCACCATGTGTTTACTTCGTTCATTCATACGTCGCAGTTCTCACTGCCCGTAACTGTCTGTCTGGAGTTCTCTCGATGCCCTCGCTCAAAACACTGCCCGCCGCATTGCTGGGGCTGGCCCTTGCCTGTCCGGTCGAAGCCGAGTCTCAGGGCATGGAGTTGGGGCAGGTGCTGATCGGGGCTGAAGAACAGACTGGCGAAGACCTTTCGCTGGAGGAGGCCAAGGCCCGGTTGGCACAGGTTCCCGGTGGCACCAACGTGGTCGATATGCGCCGCCCGATGCAGGGGCGGGTGGCAAGCAATCAGGATGTGCTGGCGTATCAGCCGGGCGTATATGCGCAGTCGGCGGGCAACGAAGGGGTGAAGATCTCGATTCGCGGCTCGGGCATCAATCGGGCTCCCGGTGCTCACGCGTCGGGGTTGTACACGATGCTCGACGGTCTGCCGCTGAGCGGGCCCGGCGGTACGCCCTACGAGTTGCTGGAGCCGCTGTGGCTTGACCATGTGGAAGTGTTGCGCGGTGCCAATGGTTTTGATCGTGGTGCGCTGGCGTTGGGTGGGGCGGTCGATTACATCAGCCACACCGGCTACAACGCGCCGTTGCTGAATGTGCGTTACGTCATGGGCAGCCACGGCTATGCGCAACGGCAAGTCAGCTCGGGCCAGGTGCTGGGCGATTTCGATTACTACCTGTCGATGACCGATGCACACTCCGATGGTTATCAGGATCACACCACCAGCAAGAGCCAGGGTGTGATCGCCAACTTCGGTTATCGCTTCAATCCGAATCTGGAAACGCGCTTCTACATCCGTCACCGTGAGACTGACAACGACCTCGCCGGGCGGGTGACCAAGCATTCCATCGAACATGATCCGCGTGCGGCCAACCCGGCCTACGTGACGCGCAACGACAGCCGCGATCAGCCGGGCAGCACCTTCATCGGTAACAAGACCACGTACTACATCGATGACGATTCGAGCATCCAGACCGGTCTGGTTTATCACGATTACCCGATGGACCTGCGCGAAGGCCCGAACCGCTTGAAGGTCGCGTACACCGATGTCAGCGGTACGTTCGACTACAAGCGCCGCGACACGCTCTGGGGCATGGAGAGCAACAGCACCGTGGGCCTGCGGGTGACCAAACACCTGCCCAACGACGGGGCCAGCGAACGGGTGCGAATTCCTACCGGCAACACCGCCCGTTATGCGCCGGGCACGCCTATGCGCAACTTCACTTATCAGGGTTCGGACTCTGTCCTGCACGTGGGCAACGATCTGGAAATCGCCGACGACCTGTGGCTGACCACCGGCCTCGCAGCGATCTACACCCGCCGCGAAAGCGCCGTGACCTATCCCGAAGGTGGCGGCAAGACCAGCCTCGGTGACTGGGACTATGCACCACGTCTGGGCCTGCGTTATCAGGTGACGCCGGATCTGCAACTGTTCGGCAACCTCAGCCGCTCGGTCGAAGCGCCGCATCCGTGGTCATTGATCTACAGCTCCAACGTACGGTTCCCGGCGGGCAGCGGCGCCGCCACCGGTACCCAGCGTGATCCGGTCAAACTGCAGAACCAGACCGCGACGACGCTGGAACTCGGCGGCCGTGGCGACAGCGCACTCGGCGAATGGAGCCTGGCGTGGTACTACGCCCAGGTGCGCCACGAATTGCTCTCGGTATTGCCGGACGCCAACGCCACCACACCTTACGAACTCAACGCCAGCCCGACCGTGCACCAAGGTGTCGAAGCCAGCCTGAACAGCAACCTGTGGTCAGCGAACGATGGTGGCAAGTTGAGCCTGCGCCAGGCCTACACCTTCAGCGACTTCCACTACCGCGACGACGACCGCTTCGGTGATAACCGCCTGCCAGGACTGCCGATGCATTATTACCAAGGTGAACTGCGCTACGACTTCCCGAAGGGTTTCTTCGCGGCAGTCAACACGCAACTGGTGTCGAAAGTCGCGGTGGATTACGCCAACAGCTACTACGCCGACCCTTACGCCACCTTCGGCGCGACCCTCGGTTACAACGCACCGAAGGGCGACTGGCAGACCTGGCTGGACATGCGCAACCTGACCGACAAGCACTACGCCGCTACCGTTACGCCGGGCTACGACGATAAAGGCCTGGACGCCGCACGCTCCACGCCGGGCGAGGGCATGGCGATGTATGTCGGAGTGTCGTGGAGTCTGCTTTGATCCGACGAAAGCGCGGTGATTGAAACCGTTCGATCACCGGACACCCGAACCTTCGTCCAATTGCCCGATCCTGCTCGCCGGCGTACTGTGACCGGTGGTAAGGAGTGACAACATGAAAGACGCAATCCGCCTCGGCGACTCTACCACCCACGGTGGCAAGGTCCTCGAAGCCTTCTCCCAGACCGATCTCAACGGCAAGCCGATTGCCGCGATCGGTCCTGAGGTCAGTTGAGCCCCCCGATAGACTGGCCTAAGCTAATGCAAAAAAGATATTTGTTCGGATTTTTATATATCGTTTAGTTTTGATTCACAGATGAATCAAAAGCATCAAACCGACAGACCCCCGATTGCCATGACGGCACACGCTGAATCGATCACAGGCTCTTCAGGTTTGATTCACACGGGAGTGAATCATGCCGCATACCTTGGACATCACCGCATTACCGACCCTTGACCTGTCGCAGCTCGACGGTACGCCGCAGCAGCGCCAGGCCTTTCTCGATGAGTTGCGTCACGCCGCACGGGACGTCGGGTTTTTCTACCTGACCGGCCATGGCATCGACGCCAATCTTCTCAAGCAGGTTCAGGATCACGCCCGCCAGTTTTTCGCCTTGCCTGACAGTGAAAAAGCCGCTGTCGGGATGATCAATTCGCCGCATTTTCGCGGTTACAACCGCGCAGCTTCGGAGATCACTCGCGGCCAGCCGGATCAACGTGAACAGTTCGATCTGGGTGCCGAGCGTGAGGTCTTGCCGCTGACGGCCGACAGTCCGCTGTGGGCGCGTCTGCAAGGGCCCAATCAATGGCCCGAAGCGTTGCCGCAACTCAAACCATTGCTGCTCGATTGGCAGCAAGCAATGACCCAAATGTCTTTGCGCCTGCTGCGCGCTTTCGCCCAGGCACTCGCGCTGCCGGAGAACGCCTTCGACCGGTTGTACGGCGACAAACCCAACGAACACATCAAGCTGATGCGCTATCCGGGGCAGTCCTCGACGGCGAGCAATCAGGGCGTCGGCGCGCACAAGGATTCGGGTTTCCTCAGTTTCCTGCTGCAAGACCAGCAGGCCGGTCTGCAAGTGGAGATCGAAGAGGGGCGCTGGATCGATGCGTTGCCACGGGACAACACGCTGGTGGTCAACATCGGCGAGTTGCTGGAACTGGCAACCAACGGCTATCTGCGTGCCACGGTGCATCGCGTGGTCTCGCCGCCGGCGGGGAGCGAGCGCTTGTCCATCGCGTTTTTCCTCGGTGCGCAACTCGACGCGGTGGTGCCGCTGTACCCGCTGCCGGCGGTGTTGCTGCGTGAAGCACGGGGCCCGGCGAGTGATCCGCTCAATCCGCTGTTCCGCGATGTCGGCTGGAATTACCTCAAGGGCCGGCTGCGTTCGCACCCTGATGTGGCGCGTCGGTTCTATGCCGACGCCTTGCTGCCCGAACCAGCGGCTCGCAAGACCGCAAACGCCTGATCCATCACTCGCTAAAGGATTCTCTCATGTTGAAAACAGCAGGTTTGACCCTGGCCGTCCTCGGCGCGCTGGTGACTTCGTTCAGCGCTCAAGCGCTGGAGCCATTGCGCGTTGCCGCCGACCCGGTGCCCCACGCGCAGATTCTGGCGTACATCCAGAAGCTTGATCCGCAACTGAACCTCAAGGTGATCGAAATCCCGCAGGGCGTGAACTCCAACGAGCTGCTGGTACACGGCGATGTGGACGCCAACTACTTCCAGCATCTGCCGTACCTGCAATCCCAGGAAAAGGCCCTTGGCGAGAAACTCGCAGTGGCCGCGACGGTGCACATCGAACCGTTGGGCATTTACTCCCATCGCCACAAAACCTTCGCCCAAGTGCCGGACAAAGGCACCGTCGCCGTGCCGAACAACGTCACCAACCTGAGCCGCGCGTTGTACCTGTTGCAGGACAACGGCCTGATTAAACTCAAGCCCGGCTTCAATGACCCGGCGGCCGATCAGGCAACGCCCAAGGACATCGCCGAAAACCCGAAACACCTGAAGATCCTTGAAATCGAATCGCCGCAACTGCCCCGCGCACTGGATGACGTGGACCTGGCGGTGATCAACGGCAACTACGCGCTGGAAGCCGGGCTGGTGCCGGCCAGGGATGCGCTGGGGCTGGAGAAGGCTGAGCACAACCCTTATGCCAACATTCTGGTGACGACGCCGAAACTGGAGAGCGATCCGCGTATCCAGCAACTGGCCAAGGACCTGACTTCGCCGCAAGTGGCCAAGTACATCGCCGAGAACTTCAAGGGCTCGGTTATTCCGGTAGCGGACGCCAAGCCATGATCGTCGTCGAGCAGTTGAGCAAAACCTATCTGTCATCGCCAACACCGGCGTTGGATCGGGTGTCGCTGAGTATTCCCGATGGAGCGATCTACGGGATTCTCGGGCGTAGCGGCGCGGGGAAATCGACGCTGCTTCGCTGCCTCAATCTGCTCGAACGCCCGGACTCCGGGCGGATAATGCTGGACGGCGAAGACCTCACCGCGCTGTCCGATAGCGAACTGCGTCGTCAGCGTCAGCGCATCGGCATGATCTTCCAAGGCTTCAATCTGCTGCATTCGCGCAACGTGTTCGACAACGTTGCGGTACCGCTGGAAATCGCCAAAGTTGCCAAACCACAGCGTCATGAAAGGGTTCGGGAACTGCTTGATCTGGTGGGTCTGAGCGACAAGGCCGAAGCCTTTCCTTCGCAATTGTCTGGTGGGCAGAAACAGCGGGTGGGCATCGCCCGGGCCTTGGCGGCGCGTCCGGCGTATCTACTGTCGGACGAAGCGACCAGCGCCCTCGACCCGGAAACTACGGCTTCGATTCTGGAGCTGCTGCGTGACATCAATCGCCAGCTCGGACTGACCATCGTACTGATCACTCATGAACTCGACGTGGTGCGTTCGATCTGCGATCACGCCGCGTCGTTGGCCAATGGACGATTGGTGGAGGCGGGATCGGTCACCAGATTGCTGGCGACTCCGGATTCCGCGCTCGGTGCCTCGCTGAGGCCCAGTTGCGGATTGCCGTTGGGACACGACGCACCGGGTCTGAGTTTTCTACGGCAATACGGCGTACGGGCGGCCCACTCATGAACCGCGTGATCGACTGGAATGAAATCCTGCAACTGGTGCTCAACGCCACCGGCGAAACCCTGTACATGGTGCTGCTCGCCGGGCTGTTCACGCTGTTGATCGGCCTGCCGCTGGGGGTGTTGCTGTTCATCAGTCGCCGTCAGGGTCTGTACCCGTTGCCCCGGATCAATCAGGCACTGGGCGCGATCATCAACCTCGGGCGTTCGCTGCCGTTTGTGGTGATGCTGATTGCCCTGATCCCGCTGACCCGTCTGGTGGTTGGCACCACGTTGGGCAGCACCGCCGCCGTGGTACCGATCACCATCGGTGCCTTTCCGTTTTTTGCACGGATCGTCGAGAACGCCCTGGACGAAGTGGAAAAGGGTCGCATCGAAGCGATCCTCGCCATGGGCGGCGACATCCGTCATGTGATTTTCAAAGTGCTATTGCCCGAAGCGCTGCCGGCCCTGCTGGCGGGCGTGACCCTGACGCTGGTGATGCTGATCGGTTTTTCCTCCATGGCCGGGGTCATCGGTGGCGGCGGGCTCGGCGATCTGGCCATCCGTTACGGCTATCAGCGGTTCAACAATGAAGTGATGGTCGCCACTGTGGTGGTGCTGGTCATCCTCGTCCAGGGCGTGCAGAGCCTGGGCGATCGGCTGGTGCGATCGCTGGCTCATCGACGCTGAGTGTCGGTTGCTGGTTTACTTTTTGAGGGGCGTGACGAGCACCGTTTCGTCGGTGTCGAGCACGAACACCGCCAGCAGGCGCGCGGGCTGGGTGTCGCTGGCGTTGGCACTCACCAGATGCACGGAGCCCGGCTCCTCGACGAAGTTTTCGCCGACGTGGTAGATCTTCTCCGGCTCGCCTTTTACTTTTATGCGGAATGAGCCTTCCAGAACCGTGGCGTAGATGAAGGCGGTTTTCGGATGGGTGTGGGACGGTGATGCCGCTCCCGGCCCGTATTCGACGACCACGCCTCTCATGCTTTTGCCGGGGATGTTGGGAATCGGCCGATCAAAGACTACCGAGACCTTGCCGGCGGGTGGCTCGGCGGCCGACACGGCGCTGATCGACAGCGCTGCGAATAGGGCAGTCAGCAAAAATCGGATAACCATGATTTGTCTCCTTGGCAGACAGGGAAGGGAATGGCGCGAATGACTATCGCGCGGTCGACCGAGCAATCCAGTCTTCAAAACGGATGGCCCCCAGACGCGAGTGCTTGCCGGTGACCAGCGATTGATCGTCGAGCAACGTCCCGTAGTAGCGCGCGTGCACGTCCGGCACTACCTTGCGGTTATCCTGGCTCGCTTGCAGAAAGCGTCGGACCAGTTCGTCCAGCGGCAGCGCTTCAGGCCCGCCGACATCCACTGAGCCGTTGAGCGGAGCGGCCAGGACGATGTCTACCAGCGCCGCCACCACGTCATCAGAAGCAATCGGCTGAATTAGCGCTGGTGGCACATGAAGTTCATCGGCGACAGCAAAGGACTCAGCGATGCCGCCGACAAATTCGAAAAACTGCGTGGCCCGCAGGATCGAGTAAGGCATGCCGGACGCCTTGATCAGGTTTTCCTGGGCTACCTTGGCGCGCATATAGCCGGCCTCGGGCAAGCGCTCACACCCGACAATCGACAGTGCAACATGATGACGCACCCCGGCAGCCGCCTCGGCCGCCAGCAGGTTACGGCTCGAGGTCTCGAAAAAATCGAGGACGGCTTGATCCTCCCACGACGGAGCATTGGCCACGTCGACCACCACATCGGTACCGTCCATGGCGGCTGCCAGTCCTTCGCGGGTGATGCTGTTGACGCCCGTGCTGGGGCTGGCGGCGAGTACGTCATGGCCGCGCTCGCGAAGAAGGGGCACCAGTTTCGAGCCGATGAGGCCGGAGCCTCCGATAACGACGATCTTCATGGGTCTCTCTCCTCGATGACGCCAACTATTGGCGTCGGTGGGATAGAGATTGCCGATGCGAAGGAGCGAAGTCCTTGCGGCGACCTTGGGTTTGCCTTGTCGACCCCTTGCATTTTTGTCCAGCCAGCACCCCGCAATGGACGCAGTGGCGTGTTCAAGTCAGGCGTATTATCGTTCTCGACTTCTCACCACCTGCCGCCGGGAACACGGAGTTGAAGGCGCGTCGCAAAGGGACGTTCGCTGTGCCATTCACGTTTGAAGACTATGTACTTGATCAGGAGCGTCGCGAGCTGACCTTGCGCGGGCAGGTCGTGTCCGTCGGCCCGCAGGTCTTCGATCTGTTGCTGCTGTTCGTCAGCAACCCCGAACGCGTGTTGAGCAAGGACGAGTTGCTCGGCACGGTATGGAGCGGGCGCATCGTTTCCGAATCGACGATCACCAGCCACATCAACGCCGTGCGCAAGGCCATCGGTGATACCGGCGATGAGCAGCGTCTGCTGCGCACGGTCGCCCGCAAGGGCTATCGTTTCATTGGCCGGGTCAGTGCCGATATGACCGAGCCGGTGCCTGAAACCGACGAGGGCTCAACTGCAGCGCCCCACGCACTGGTGCTGCCGGACAAACCCTCGATCACCGTCCTGCCTTTCTATAATCTGAGCGGCGATCCCGAACAGGACTACTTTGCCGACGGCGTTGTGGAGGACATCATCGCGGCCTTGTCGCGTTTGCGCTGGTTGTTCGTCATCGCACGCAATTCGAGCTTCACGTTCAAGGGGCGCACGGTGGATGCCCAGGGGGTCGGGCAGGAACTGGGCGTGCGCTATGTGCTGGAAGGCAGCGTGCGCAAATGCGGAAACCGGGTGCGCATCACCGGGCAACTGATCGACGCCACGAACGGCGCGCACATCTGGGCCGAGCGTTTCGAAGGCACCCTCGACGACATCTTCAAGCTACAGGATCAAATCACCGAAAGTGTCGTCGGGGCCATTGCGCCACAACTGGAACGCGCGGAGATCGAGCGCGCCAAACGCAAGCCGACGGAAAGCCTGGATGCCTACGATTACTACCTGCGCGCCATGGCAAAGCTTCACAACGGTACCCAGGAGGCCATCGAGCAAGCGCTGCCGATGTTCTACAAGACCCTCGAACTCGATCCGGAATTCGCATCGGCCTATGGCATGGCCGCCTGGTGTCACTTCTGGCGCAAGCTCAATGGCTGGATGACGGATCGGCCGGCCGAGATCGCCGAAGGCATTCGTCTGGCGCGTCTGGCGGTCACGCTGGGGCGCGATGACGCGGTGGCGTTGACGCGGGGTGGACATGCGCTTGCGCACCTGGCCGGTGATGTGGACGCCGGCATCGCCTTGCTCGACCGCGCGCGCCTGCTCAATCCCAATCTCGCACCCGCGTGGTTTCTTGGTGGAATCCTGCGTGCGCTTCGCGGTGAAACCGCGTCCGCCATCAAGGACTTGAACCATGCCGCTCGCTTGAGCCCGCTGGATCCGGAAATGTTCAGAATGCACGTCGGCATGGCCCTGGCGCATTACTTCGCCGGGGACTTCGAGGCCTCGGCAGATTTCGCCGAAAAAGCCTTGGGCAACCTGCCGACGCTGTTGGTGGGGGCGGCGCTGGTGGCGGCCAGCCACGCGCTGGGCGGGCGTCCGGATAAAGCCCGCTGGGCGATGCAGCGCTTGCAGACGCTGAACCCGGCGTTGCGCCTGGGCCACCTCAAGGACTGGCTGCCGATTCAACGGCCCGAGGATTTTGTCCGGTTCATTGAAGGGCTTCGACTGGCGGGGTTGCCGGAGTGATTGCTTGATTGCACCTATTCCGATCCCGCGGACAGCACGGCTGTACCGGGCCTAAGCTAATACCAAAACGGTATTTGTTTGTTGTTTTTAAGATCGTTTAGCTTTTACTGACTCACCAATCAGACTTTCAAATAATAGAACCCTCGATTGCCATGACGGCACGCGCTGAATCGATCAAAGGCTCTGCAGAATTTTCTTGCTGATGGGCGCCACAATCTGGCCCATCGACTTTAAGGATTTGTATGAGTGCGCCTGTCGCCGTGGCTTGCGAGCCGCTGATTCGTGTACGTGACCTGAGCAAGACCTTTGGCTCGAACCGCGCGCTGGATCGGGTCAGCCTGGAGATTTTTCCCGCCGAAGTGGTGGCGCTGCTCGGCGCCAACGGTGCGGGCAAATCGACGCTGGTAAAGATCCTCGCCGGCAGTCAGTCGGCCGACAGTGGCGAGATTCAGGTCGATGGTCAGCCCCGGCAATTCAACTCGCCGTTGTCCGCGCGGCGGGTCGGCATCGTTGCGGTTCATCAACAGATCAACGAGGGCATCGCGCCCGGATTGAGCGTGGCGGAAAACCTGCTGCTCGATGAACTGTGCCGGCCGGACGGCGACTTCTGGCTCAACCGCAAACGCCTGCTGGAGCGCGCCGCGAACATCGCCGCCGGGCTCGGTCTGGTGTTGCCGCTGGAACAACCGATCGAACATCTCGGCCAGGCCGAACGGCAACTGGTGGTGCTGGCCCGCGCTTTCGCCCTGCAGCCACGGTTGCTGATTCTCGATGAGCCCACGGCGGCGCTCTCGGATGCCGAAGCGCAGCGCCTGTTCGGCCTGATCGACACGCTGCGCAGCCGGGGCGTGGCGATCATTTATATCTCCCATCGCCTGTCGGATCTGCAACGGGTGGCGGATCGCGCCATCGTCCTGCGTGACGGGCAACTGGCCGGCGAATTCAGTGCCCGGCAATTGCCTCAGGCGCTGGAAGCCATGCTCGGTCAGGCGCTGGAGGCGCATGTTTACACGTCGCGAGCAGCGGGACGCGAAGTGCTGAAGCTGCGCGACGTGAAGCTGCTGCCGCGCACCCGTGCCTTTAACCTGACCCTTCACGATGGCGAAGTAGTGGTGCTGACTGGATTGCTCGGCGCCGGCAAAAGCGAAATCGCCGAAGTGCTGTTCGGTCTGCGCAATCCGTTGTCCGGCTCTCTGCAACTGGACGGCCTCGACTGGCAACCGGGCTCGCCCCGACAGGCGATCCAGAGCGGCGTGTTCTTCGTCGCCGAAGACCGCGCCAGTCAATCGTTGGTGCCGGATTTTTCATTGCGCCGAACCCTGACCTTGCCGTTTCTCGAACGCTTCACCCGTGGCGGTTTCATCCGCAACCGAGCCGAGGCGACGGCGGTGGAGGCGCAAGTCGCGGCGCTGGGAATCAAGACCGCCGGCATCGATGTGCCGATGAGTGCGTTGTCCGGCGGCAATCAACAGAAGGTCGTGCTCGGTCGCTGGCTACTCGGCGAGGGCAGGGTGTTGATTCTCGATGAGCCGTTTCAGGGCGTTGATGTCCGTGCCCGACGCGAGATCGGTCAGTTGCTGCGCGATAGCGCCAACGTTCGCGCGACGCTGGTGATCTGTTCGGATGTCGATGAAGCCCTGGAGATCGCTGACCGGATTCTGCTGGTACGCGATCACGCGGTGGTCGCCGAATACCCGCGTGCCGGCCTGGATCGCTCCACCCTGGTTGCCGCGTTAGCCGGCACCGATCCGCAAAGTTCTTTTGTTCAAGCCGCGCCAAGGAGTAGAGCGAGTGCCTGATTCGAGTTCCCTGTTGTCATCCGTCCCGGCGACATCCGAGCGCTTCGTGCAGGCGCTGATTCGCTACGGCCTGCTGTGGGTGCTGGCATTGATCGTGGTGTTTTTCAGTGTCGCGGAACCGGCGTTCCTGCGGGTCGGCAACCTGTTCAGCATCCTGCAGTCGGTGTCGATTGTTGCGCTGCTGGCGTTGGGCGTGACGCTGACCATGGCTGTCGGCGGGCTGGATCTGTCGATCGGTGCGGTGGCGGCCATGAGTCTGATGATTGCCAGTTACGTGATGGTGGTGCTCGGCTGGGGCGCGGTGCCGGCAGTGCTGATCAGCCTCGCGGGCGGTGCGCTGGTCGGGCTGCTCAACGGCTGGCTGATCGTGAAGATGCGCGTGCCGGACATTCTCGCGACGCTCGGCAGCATGTTTCTTGTGATCGGTGTGCAACTGATTCCCACGGGCGGACGCTCGATTGCGGTGGGCATGACCCTGCCCAATGGCGATGAAGCCGAGGGCGCGTTCAGTGCGCTGTTTCTCGCGCTTGGGCGCGGGCGGCTTTGGGACGTTGTGCCGATTCCGGTGTTGATAACGGCGGTTGTCGCGGTAGCGGTGTGGCTGTTTCTCGAACGCACGCGTATCGGTCGGTTGTTCTATGCGATTGGCGGTAACGAGCAGGCGGCGCGTCTGGCTGGTGCGCCGGTGCAACGCTTCAAGTTGCTCGCTTACGTGCTCTCGGCGCTGCTGGCATCGCTCGGTGGTTTGTTGCTGGCGGCGCGGTTGGGACGCGGTGACGTCAGCTCCGGCAATGGCCTGGTGCTCGACGCGCTGGGCGCTGCGCTGATCGGTTTTGCCGTGCTCGGGGCGAAGAAGCCCAACGCGTTCGGTACGCTGGTCGGCGCATTGCTGGTGGCCTCGTTGCTCAACGGCCTGACCATGCTCAACGCGCCGTATTACGCGCAGGATTTCGTCAAGGGACTGGTACTGGTGCTGGCCCTGATGTTCACCTTCGGCCTCGCGCATCGGGCGCGCTGAGCCGGTTCATTGATGCTTCAAGGAAAGATCCATGCACGGTTCAATCAAGCAGTTCGCACGTCATTGCCTCGCGGGGGCGTTGCTCTCGGCCCTGGCCCTCAATGCGCAGGCCAAGGCCTTGCCGGGGGCACCGGCACCGTTCGACAAGGGGCAGGTCCAGATCGCGCTGGTGGGCTATTTATTTTCCGGGGATTTCCCTGAAGCCTATCTGCGCGGCGTGGAGAAACAGACCGAAGCGCTGGGCGCCAACCTGCGGGTGTTCGACGCGCGGCAACAGGCAGCCAGTCAGGGTGAAATGATCGATCAGGCCGCCGACCTTGGCGTCGACGGCATCATCGTCCAGTTGGGGCTAGCGGAAACCCTCAAAGGCCCGATCGACCGGGCACTCGCCAAAGGCATCAAGGTCGTTGCCTTCGACGTCGATCTGAACACGCCGCAGGTAACTCAGGTCGAGCAGGACCACCACGCACTGGCGCGTCTGGCACTCGATCAAGCGGTGAAGGACAACGGCACCCGCTTCGACGCCGGGTATGTCTACATCAGCGGCTTCACACCGATGGAGCGCCGCGACGAGATCTGGCGCCAGGTCAAGACGAGTAATCCGGGGATCATCGAAAAGGCGCGCTTCGGCACGCTCAATCCGCCGATTGCCAATTCGGTGGCCGATCAGGCCAGCGCCGTGCTGCGGGCCAATCCGGGGATCAGCGTGATCTTCGCGCCGTTCGACGAGTTCGCCAAAGGCGCGAAGATCGCCGTGGACGAGGCCGGTCTGAGCCGCAAGGTGAAGATCTACAGCGCCGATATTTCCACCGCCGACATCCAGATCATGAAAGAGCCGGACAGCGCCTGGGCCGCCACCGCCGCGGTCAATCCACAAGTGGCCGGGGCGATCAGTGTGCGCAGTCTGGCGATGCTGATCGCCGGGGAAAATCCGGGGCACAAGGTGCTGGTGCCGCCGACCCTGATCACCCGTCAGCAGCTGCTGGATCTGGACGTGAAAAACGTGCGGGACCTGGGGCAGAAGCTGCCGGCGTTCGGTGACTCCGCCAATGTCGCGCGGGCACCGTGGATTCCCGTGGCGAACTGAGGAGCCGACATGCACGACAAGGCTGCGCGCCTGCGCAAGAGCCGTTCGCCAAAAGCCGATGTGGCGCTGGGCGAACGGCTGCCACCGGGGCAGGTGCTGACGGAGCGTTTTCCGATCCTGCACGAAGGCGAGGTGCCAGCGTATGACCTGGCGACGTGGTCGCTGCGTCTGTTCGGCGCCATGGCCAACCCGGTCGAGCTGAGCTACACCGATCTGCAAGCGCTGCCACAACGCTCGTTGCAATGCGACATTCATTGCGTGACACGCTGGTCGAAGTTCGACACCCGCTGGAGCGGGGTGCACCTGCAAGACCTGTTGCAGACCCTGGACATCCGCCCGACGTCGACCTTCGTCATGGCTAATGCCGATCACGATTACCAGACCAACCTGCGTCTCGATGACCTGTTGCACCCGGAGAGCTTGCTGGCCACCCATTACGACGGTCAGCCGCTGACCGCGCAACATGGTTGGCCACTGCGTCTGGTAGTGGCGGGGCGGTACTTCTGGAAGAGCGCGAAATGGCTGCGCGGGCTCGAATTCGTCGATCGGGAACACCCGGGCTTCTGGGAGCGCAACGGCTTTCATTTGCACGCCGATCCATTCATTGAACAGCGTTTCAGCGGCGATGCGTTGGACATTGCCGAAGATGCCTGGCGGGAAAAGGACTTCGACTGACGACATTTAACTTCGCACCGGAAAAACACAGATAAATAACGTTCTCTACAACAACGTGGAGTGCGTTTTTTTTGTGCGTGATTAGTTATTCGTTAGTTGGGTGCTCATGTTGTTTGGTCAACACAAGTGTTGCTCGGACAACACTCCGTTCGTCGGGTATAACCTAAGCGTTATTGGTTCTTTTGCGGCAGGCGACCGCTCGTCTAGCATCGGTAAACAGGGGGTTCTACTAACTTTGGGGTTCTTGCGCTCTAACAGTCGATAGTTGTTCAACGCACTTCGCTACCTTTCTGTATATCAAAACTACAGCAGAAATTGCCGTGCACTGATTGCCGACACTTCATGATTCGGCAGCGGCCGGTTATTAACTGCGATTCAAGGAGCTGTCGCATGATTCACCGTTCGCGTTCATTACTCGCCATCGCTGTTGTCAGTGCAATCTGGCAACTTCCTGCGCAAGCCGAAGAGACTTCCGCGCGCGTCGACGATGACACACGGCTGGGTACCGTGCTGGTCACCGGGACCCGGGGCACCGCGCGCACGGTGCTGGATTCGCCGGTGCCGGTGGATGTGTTGACCGCCGAGGACCTGAAGACCGCCGGCGCCAGTGGCGGCGAGCTGGGCCAGGCATTGCAGACGCTGTTGCCGTCGTTCAGTTTTCCGCGTCAGTCCAACTCCGGCGGTGCCGACCACGTGCGCGCCGCTCAACTGCGTGGCATGAGCCCGGATCAAGTGCTGGTGCTGGTCAACGGCAAGCGCCGCCACACCTCGGCAGTGGTCAATGACTCGTCGAAAATCGGTCGCGGCACGGCGCCGGTGGATTTCAACTCGATCCCGATCAGCGCGATCAAACGCATTGAAGTACTGCGCGACGGCGCGGGGGCGCAGTACGGCTCGGACGCGATTGCCGGGGTCATCAATATCATCCTCGACGACGCGCCGGAAGGCGGCGAAGTCTCCACCAGCTACGGCGCCTACCACACCCATCAGGACGCTATTGGCAAAACCACCACCGATGGCCAGAACAGCGTGACCACCGCCAAGATCGGTACGCGGCTGGGCGAGGAGGGCGGTTTCATTCGCGGCGGTACCGAGTACAAGGATCGCAATCCGACCAACCGTGCCGGGTTCGACGGTTTTGCCGATACCCCAGGCCAGCGCAACTACGTGATGGGCGATGGCGTGGCGCGAGACGTCAACGCCTGGTTCAACGGCGAATTGCCGCTGGCCGGGGGCAAGGCCTACAGCTTCGGCACCTACAACCAGCGCCACACCACCGGCGCCGAGTTCTATCGTTACCCGTCCGAGCAACCGCAGTTCTACCCCAATGGCTACCTGCCGCAATCCCTTGGCGACAACACCGACATTTCTGCCACCGCCGGTTTCAAAGGCCTGATCGGTGAGAACTGGGACTTCGACAGCAGCCTGACCCATGGTCGCAACCGTTTCGAATCAGCGACCCGTCGCACCCTCAACGTCAGCCTCGGCGCGGACTCGCCGACCCGCTTCGACACGGGTGATTATGAGTTGCGCCAGACCACGGCCAACCTGGATTTCAGTCGCGAACTGCGCCTCGGCGGTCGCTCGTTTGTGCTGGCGGTGGGCGGTGAGTATCGCTACGAGAACTACCTGACGTTTGCCGGGGACGAGGCCTCCTGGATTGGCTCCGGGGCCGATGGCGCCAACGGTCTGCGCCCGAGTGAAGAGTCGGATCTGGATCGCAACGTGTTCGGCACCTACGCCGAATTGTCCGGTGATCTCACCGACCGCTTTTTCGTCGACGCCGCCACGCGCTGGGAACATTACGACGACGCCGGCAGTAAACTCACCGGCAAGCTCAGCGGTCGCTACAAGTTGACCGATCAATGGGCGTTGCGCGGTGCGGTGTCGAACAACTTCCGCGCGCCATCGCTGGCTCAGAGCGGTTTCCAGCACACCACCAGCAACTTCGGCGACGGTGGCACGCTCACCGACATCCGTGTGCTGTCGGTCAATGACCCGATTGCCCGCGCATTGGGCGCGGAGAAACTCGATCCGGAGACCTCGAAGAACTTCAGCCTCGGCCTGACGTTCCAGTTGAACGAACGCTTCGATGCGTCGCTCGACGTGTTCCGCATCGACGTCAAAGACCGCATCACTCTGTCCCAGCGCATCGGCAGCGACGCGCTGGAAAACTACATCAACGACAATTTCGGCGTGCCGGGCGTCCACGACGTCAACTTTTTCACCAACGCCGCCGACACCCGCACCGACGGTGCCGAACTGGTGCTCAACTATCATCAGCCGTTCTACGAAGGGCAACTGGGCCTGACCACCGCGTACACCTACAACCACACCAAGGTCACCAGTACCAAAGGCACGCCGTCGCAACTGACCGCACTGGGGATCGGCAACGACGCGCTGGTCGGCGTCGAGGAACGCAATACCCTGACCGACGCCGCGCCCAAGGATCGCTTCGTGTTCTCCGCCAACTGGGCCAGCGAGCACTGGGGCCTGCTCGGCCGTCTGACCCGTCAGGGCGAGACCACTCGGGTGTTCGATTTTGGCGACTCGCAGCCTGAACAAACCTACGGCGCGGTGTGGCAACTGGACGCCGAGGTGACCTACAAAATCACCCCGAAATTCAGCATCGCCCTGGGCGGCAACAACCTGACCGACAACTACCCGGAACGCTCCGGCTCGGCCATCAACTACGGTGGCAACCTGCCGTACGACGTGCTGTCGCCGATCGGCACCAACGGCGCTTATTACTACGCCACCGCCACTTACGGCTTCTGAGCCTTGCCGCCATGGATGGCGGACCCCTATGCAGGATTGAAGCATGCAGGATGAACCATGAGCAAAACCAACGGCCCCCAACGCCATCTGCCGGTGTTTCAGGCGTTGCTGATCACGCTCGGCATGGTCATCACCACCGACATTCTCAAAACCGCGCCGACCGTTGCCTTGAACGTCGGGCCTGAACATTTCTATTGGGTCTGGGTACTCGGCGCACTGGCGTCGATGGCCGGGGCCTTGTGCTTTGCCGAGATGGCGACCGCGTTTCCGCATCCGGGCGGTGACTATCATTTCCTGCGCACCGCTTATGGAGAGCGCATGGGTTTCCTGTTTGCCTGGTCGCGATTTTCGGTGATGCACACCGGGTGGATCGCGTTGTCGGCATTCATGTTTGCCGACTACTTCAATGCGGTCGTACCGTTGGGGCATTACGGATCGGGGGTGTTTGCCGGTGCGATCATCGCCGCGTTGATGCTGCTGAATCTGACGGGCAAACGCATTGGTTTCATTACTCAGTCTGTGTTGGTCGGGCTGCTTTCCGTAGGCTTTCTGAGCATCGCCAGTGCCGGGGTCTGGCTGGCGTGGCAAGGGATCGAACCAACGCTGTCCGGCGATCCGGTCGTGCCCGAACACACGGGCGCGACAGGGTTTTCTGCGGCGATGATCTTCGTGTTTCTGGCGTTCGGCGGCTGGAGCGATGCGGCGACTTTGTCCGCCGAAGTGCGCGATGGTCGACGCGGCATTTTCATCGCCATGCTCGGTGCACTGACGGTGCTGATGGCGATCTATCTGGCGCTGAATTGGGCGTTCGTCCAAGGTCTTGGATTCGAAGGCCTGGCAGCAAGCAATGCGCCGGCGGTGGAACTGTTGAACCGCGCCTTTGGGGCCCCCGGCGTGCTACTGATTCTGCTGATGGTCGGTATCGCGGCTATCGCTACCATCAACTCGACCTTGCTGGTCGGCGCCCGCACTACCTACGCCGCCGCCCGCGATGTGCCGCAATTGCACCGCTTCGGTGAATGGGACGAGCGTGATGGCGTACCGCGCAAGGCGTTGCTGGCGGAAGGGGCGGTGGCGTTGTTGCTGGTGCTGTTCGGCAGTTTTACTCAAAGCGGTTTCAATACCATGGTCGAGTACCTGACGCCGGTGTACTGGTTGTTCCTGAGTTTGAGCAGCCTGGCGTTGATTATTCTGCGGCGGCGCTTTCCCGAGGTGCCCCGGCCGGTCAGGGTGCCGCTTTATCCGCTGCTGCCGCTGCTGTTTTTTGGGTTGTGCTTGTACATGCTGTATTCCAGCGTGACGGTGGTGGGGGTGGGGGCATTTTTGGGGATCGGGGTGTTGGTGGTTGGCGCGTTGTTGCTGGCCGGATTGAGCCGCCTGGTGTCGACACCTCGGCAGGCTCTTCAACACACCACCGATTAGAACGATACCGCCGCCGGCTGAGACAAACGCAATACCGACAAATCACCCGTAATGCGCTTGTACGCCAAGCGAATCGCCTCGATGTCGCTCTCACGCTTCGGGCTGCTTTCGTGCAGGATAACGATGACCTTGGTCGCAAGCCGTTCGGGCACTTTCGCGCCGTGATCCTTCCACTGTCCATAAGCGTCGAACACGGTGAAGCCGTCCGGGAACCGCGACGTCACTTCCTGATCGAGAAACTCACGCCAGCGCGCCGGGCTCACCACACTGTCCTTGCCTTCCAGCGGCCCCACCGAGAAGTACAACTCGGTGCGCACCCACTGCGCCTGCGCCGGCCGCGTGGCGTCGCCTTGCAGGGTGGAACTGACGGGATCTTTGGTATGCACGGAAACCGGAGAAGGGCTGGCACACCCGGCGATCGCCAGAAACAGTGCTGCCAATAGAAAACGTTGCGGCATGGAACTTCCTTATTGTTAAGA
The DNA here is from genome assembly GCF_002112395.1 of Pseudomonas sp. R38(2017). Taxonomy (NCBI): domain Bacteria; kingdom Pseudomonadati; phylum Pseudomonadota; class Gammaproteobacteria; order Pseudomonadales; family Pseudomonadaceae; genus Pseudomonas; species Pseudomonas sp. R38(2017). Next base: position 41,197 of record NZ_NEHN01000015.1, on the reverse strand, counting down.
ACTGTCCCGAATTATAGAGGGGGCGGTTAATAGCGATAAAAGATTAAAAAGTGAATCGCTGTTGCACTAATGGAATAAGCAGGCAAGGTAAAAATAATGCCCGCTGGTTAGAACGATTATTTCTTTGAGTTATTTGCTTGGTGTTGGATCGAATATCTATGACATGCAAAAAACTGCTGACGCATTTTCCGGATCTGTCATTGCTTCTGATCTGATGCTGCAACGGTTCAAGTCGCACGGAACGCTGCACTTGAAGCGTTTGAACAGCTCTTTTTGCTGTTCGATGGACAGCTTGTTGCGGATTTTCCAACCCTTAGAATCCGTTCCATCAACTTCTCATTCAGTTCTTGAATCCTCAGGGAGCTTCACCATGATGAACGCCATGCAGATGCCAATGCCGATGAATGCCAACATGCCAATGATGCCGATGACAGGCATGCCGATGATGATGGCAACCATGTCCTGCGAAATGAAGGACGACGGCATGATGTGCAAGATGATGCCGGCCGCTGGCATGGACATGGCCATGTTCAAGAACAGCGCTGAAATGATGCAGATGATGATGGACTGCGGCATGCCGATGATGATGCATTGCGGCAACATGAGCATGATGTGCATGTCCCCGGCGGCCATGGCCATGCCGATGATGAACATGATGATGCCAATGCCGATGATGAGCATGCCGATGCCATCGATGAAGTGCGTGATGGAATGCACCATGATGGCTGACAGCATGATGTGCAAGATCATGCCGATGCCGGGCATGAACATGGACATGATGAAAAACTGCTGTGCCTTGATGATGAAAATGATGAACGATTGCAGCATGCCCATGATGATGAGCTGCAACGGCATGCCGATGATGTGCTGCACCTGCTGATTCTTTAGGCATGAAAAAGCCCGACCGGGATGATCCCGGTCGGGCTTTTTGCTGTCTGTCTGTTTGTCAGTCCAGGCGTTCGGGGTAGGTCACCACCAGATACGCCACTGCTTCACTGTCGGCAGGGTTGCGATAACGGTGGGGCTGGTCGGCGTAAAACAGGATCGAGTCGCCAGTCGAAAGCAGATAGCGCTCGTCGTTGACGCTGATTTCCAGTACGCCCTGGGCCACCACCAGATTTTCCTGCACACCGGGGGCGTGGCCGTCGCAGTGGTCCTCGCCCAGCGGGCTCAGACGCAATTCGTAGAATTCCGATTGGCGCGCCATGTCGAAGGGGAACAGTGCACGACTGACGAACGCACCATTGGCACTGACCAGTCGCTTGCTCTGCCTCGCCGACAAAACGGCCACACCTTCGAATGCGCGGTGCTCCAGAAACGCTGCTACCGACACCTTCAAGCCTTTGGCAATTTTGCACAGAACCTTGATCGACGGCACGCTGCGGCCGGACTCGATCTGCGCCAGCATCGCCCGGCTCACGCCGCACTGGCGGGCGAGGGCATCCAGCGACAGATGCCGCTTGCCACGCAGGCGTTGCAGGTTCTGCGCGACGCGCTCGCAGATCGGGTCTTCTTCCAGTGATTCGAGGTTGTTCAGATCCAGCACGGGTTCGTCGGCGCTCGCCAGAAAGCGCGAGGGTTCACGTGCGTTCACGCTTGACGCGGCTCGTCGGAACGAGCGGCCTGCACCCACTGAAAAGCCTGGTAGCCGGCGTTGCGCGCATACATTTCCCACATGGCCCGAGCCCGTTGCTGGGCTTGACGGCGTTTGCGGTAGGCGGCGAAGTCGATCAGGTTGTCGGTTGGATTCATGGCGCACTTCACTGTGATCAATGACGGGATGAACTGAGAGTACGCCGATATTTTTATAACTATAAATACTGATTTTGTATTTATTAATTCTTTTAAGTTATTTAATCAGCGCCCCTCATGCTGTTTGCGATAAGCCCCCGGTTGCACCCCCACCGACTTGGCAAACGCCCGTGTGAACGCGGCAATCGATTGATAGCCCACGGCAGCGCAAGCCTGCTCGACCGTGTGATTGTTCTTCAGCAACTGGCAGGCATGGCGGATGCGCAGTGCCAGCAATACCTGTCCTGGCGACTGGCCTGCGAGTTCGTTGAAGCGTTTGAAAAACGCCGAGCGTGAGAGTCCGATGCAGGCCGCCATGCTTTCCAGTGACCACGGCAGTTGCGGTTGCTCGATCAGTCGGTCCAGCAGCGGCGCGAATTGCGGATTGCGCGCCAGCGCTACCAGACCGCCGAGTGACGGGTTGTCGGCCATCTGCTGGCGCAGCACATACAGAAACAGCAGATGACTCAGCCGCTCCAGCAGCGCCGAAGAGGGCGTCGGCTGGCGTTCGCATTCTTCCAGGATCAACTCGAACAAGGCCCGCGCCGCACTGGAAGAAGGATCTCCCGGTCGCAGGACGATCCAGTGCGGCAGGCCTTCGATGATCAGCGACGACAGCCCCGACTTGAAGTGGAAGAACCCACAGACCAGCCCGACGCCATCCACTGCCTGGCTGTCCAGAGCCGTCATGGTCATGCGCGGCAAGGTCCGCGCGATGCCTGAGTCTTCAGCGCTGGATAGCCGATAGTTGAGGTCGCGCAGCAGGAACACCGCATCGCCGGCATTCAGGCGTAAGGCCTGAGTCTCGCCCTCGATGTGTAGCCAGCAATGGCCCTGAACGATGAGGTGAAAACTGGCCCGCGCCAGGCCATGCGTGCTGGCGTGCCAGGCGCCGCAATAGCGTCCGACGTGAAACAGGCTGGCGTCGAGTTCGAGGCTCTCTAATAACCAATCAACCAGTGGGCTGGGCGAAATCATCTAATGGAAACACTCAGGAGCAAGTAATCGCTACTTTAGAATATGGATCGGAATTCTTATAACCAACAGACTGGCCAGACACCCCGACTACAGGAGTCCAGCCCATGTCACGCGTCACACTACACACCTTGCAAAGCGCGCCCGAAGCGGCCCGGCCGTTTCTTGAGAATGCGCAGAAGAATTCCGGTTTCATTCCGAACCTGCTGGCCGTTCTGGCCAACGCGCCGGCCGCGCTGGAAACCTACGTTACGGTATCGGCGCTCAATGGCAAGGCCGGGTTGAGCCTGGCCGAGCGCGAAGTGGTGCAATTGATCGCCGCGACTAATCATGGATGCGATTTCTGTGTCGCAGGTCATACCGCCGTTGCACTCAACAAGGCAAAACTGCCGCAGGAAGTGGTCAGCGCCTTGCGCGAGCGGGTGACCGTTCCCGAGCAAAAGCTTGAGACGCTGGCGGCGTTCACCCGTGAAGTTATCGCCACCCGTGGCAACGTCAGTGAGCAGACCTACAACCAGTTCAAGGCCGCCGGTTACACCGAAGGCAACGCGCTGGAAGTGATTCTCGGCGTGAGCCTGGCGACCCTGTGCAACTTCGCCAACGTGTTCGCCGATACGCCGCTCAACCCGGAGCTGGCGCCGTACCGCGCGTGACCGGCGGATCGATTCAGGCAGCGTGGTCTATGGTTGACGCTGCGTACAAGGAGAGAAACGACATGCTCGATCCGGCATTGAGTCAATGGCTGGACACTCACGCCCAGGCCCTGGACCTGGGCGAAAGCGATCCGCAGCAAGTGCTGACACAACTGGCGGCGGCCGATGTGCTGCGAGTCGGTATCAGTCCGTCATTGGGCGGCAGCGGCGGCGACATCAGCGACGCCGTGGAAGTGCTGGCCGAAGTGGCCAGCCATTCGCTGGCAGCGGCTTTTGTGTTCTGGGGCCAGCGGGCGTTTATCGAATACCTGCTGCAGAGCCCGAACGTGGCACTGCGCGAGCGGCTGTTGCCCTCGTTGATCAGCGGAGAACTGGCCGGCGCGACTGGGCTGTCGAACGCGATGAAATTCCTCTCAGGCATCGAAGCCCTGCAAGTGCGCGCTCGCACCGAAGGCAACGGCTGGAGCCTCGACGGTCGGTTGCATTGGGTGACCAATCTGCGCAAAAGCGGGTTTGTCGTCGCCGCTGCGATTGAGCACGAGGAGGGCGGCTCACCGTTTGTCCTGGCGATTCCCGGCGAGGCCTCAGGCGTGTTGCGTTCGGCGGATCTGCAACTGATGGGCTTGCAGTCGAGCAACACCGCGGCCATCGATTTTGCCCAGGTGCAGGTCGGTCGCGAGTGGTTGTTGCATGACGATGCGCGGGCGTTTCTGCCGGCGGTGCGTCCGGCGTTTCTCGGCTTGCAATGTGGTCTGGCCATTGGTCTGGCACGGCGCGCCTTGAGCGAAGTGCAAAGCCATTTGCAGGACGGTCGCTCGATCCTGCTGGAGCCGCTGCACGAACAGCGCGAACAGTTGCAACAAACGGTGGAGCAACTCAAACAGGGCCTGCTCGATGGCCGCTTCCTGGCAAGGCCCGCTGCGTTGTTTCAACTGCGCATTGCCCTTGCCGAATCGGCGGCCAGCGCTGTGCATCTGGAGTTGCAGGCCAGTGGCGGCAAAGCCTATCTGACCGAACACGGCAGCGGGTTCGCCCGGCGCTGGCGCGAGTCGGCATTCGTGCCCATCGTCACGCCGAGCCTGGTGCAGTTGCGCGCCGAACTGCAACGGCAGAAACGGGAAGCGGCGGTATGACTCAGCCGTTGCTGCATGCCCGCGACATCAGTCTCGGCTATCCGCGCGCCGAAGGCTGGCACACGGTGCTGGAGGCGTTCGACTTGCAGTTGCAGCCGGGTGAAGTGGTGTCGATCCTCGGCCCCAGCGGCGTCGGCAAGTCCAGTCTGTTGCGGGTGCTGGCGGGGTTGCAACCGGCGCAGCACGGCAGCGTCAGCGTGCTCGGTGAACCGCTGAGCGGTCCGCATCCACGGGTGGCGGTGGCGTTTCAAGACCCGAGCCTGTTGCCCTGGCTGACGCTGGAAAAGAACGTGGCGTTCGGCCTCGACTTCGCCCGTCAACCGCACCTGAGTGCCGAGCAGCGCAAGGCACGGGTCGACCACGCCATCGCCGCTGTCGGCCTGGAACATGCCCGGCAGTTTCACCCGGCGCAGTTGTCCGGCGGCATGGCCCAGCGCACCGCACTGGCCCGGTGCCTGGCACGGCAGCCGCAAGTTCTGTTGCTCGACGAACCGTTCGGTGCGCTGGATGAAATCACCCGCGCCGACATGCAACAGCTGTTGCTGCAACTGATCGCCGAGCACAACACTGCAGCGCTGCTGATCACTCACGACATTGACGAAGCCCTGCTGCTTTCCGAGCGGATTCTGCTACTGGGTAACAGCCCGGCGCGGATCCTCGGCGAATGGCGCGTCGACCTGCCTCAGCCCCGCGCCGAGCTGGTGGACGAACTGGGTGCACTGCGTATCGATATCCTCAAAACCCTTCGGCGGGCGAGCCGCAATCCACTTACCCAACCTTTGCCCGAACCGTCGGAGATTGATCATGTGCCTGGACGACTTCACTCACACACGTCGTGACTTCCTCAAACTCAGCGCCTTACTGACCGCAGGCGGCGCACTGCCGCTGCTCAACAGCCTCAATGCCCGGGCTGCGTCGGAGCCGAATGCGCCGGTGCGCATCGGCTACCTGCCGATCACGGACGCCACGCCATTGCTGGTGGCGCACAACAATGGGCTGTTCGAAGCCGAAGGCATCCAGGCCGAGCGCCCGGTGCTGTTGCGCAGTTGGGCGCAGGTGATCGAGGCGTTCCTGTCGGGGCAGGTCAACGTAATTCACCTGCTGTCGCCAATGACAGTCTGGGCCCGTTACGGCAGTAAGGTGCCGGCCAAGGTTGTGGCCTGGAACCATGTCGGCGGCTCCGGCCTGACCGTGGCGCCGGAGATCACCGAAGTCAGGCAACTGGGCGGGCAGTCGGTGGCGATTCCGTTCTGGTACTCGATCCACAACGTGGTGGTACAGCAACTGTTCCGCGATCACGGGTTGCAGCCAGTGAGCAAACCGGCGAACGCTGTGCTGTCCGCCAACGAGGTCAACCTGCTGGTATTGCCACCTTCGGACATGCCGCCGGCACTCGCCAGCAAACGCATCGCCGGGTACATCGTCGCCGAGCCGTTCAATGCGCTGGCCGAAGAACTCAAGGTCGGGCGGGTGCAGCGTTTTACCGGCGACGTCTGGCGCAATCACGCCTGCTGCGTGGTGTTCATGCACGAGCAGGATCTGAACAACCGCCCCGAGTGGTCGCAGAAAGTGGTCAACGCCATCGTCAAGGCGCAACTCTGGACCCGCGACAACCGCGCCGAAGCCGCGAAGCTGTTATCCCGGGACGGCGACAACCGCTACACGCCCCATGCCCAGACCGTGTTGAACCGCGTACTGGCGCCAGACGCCGCAGATCGCGAGCAATACCTGGCCAGCGGTGCGATCCAGCACAGCCATTGGGACGAGCAGCGCATCGACTTTCAGCCGTACCCGTTTCCCAGCTACACCGAAGAACTGGTCAAGCGCCTCAAGGACACGCTGATCGAGGGCGACAAAGGCTTCCTCTCCAGCCTCGACCCGCAGCACACGGCCAAGGATCTGGTGGACGACCGCTTCGTGCGCAACGCCATTGCAGCGGTCGGCGGGATGCAGGCGTTCGGCTTGCCCGAAGGCTTTGAGCGCAGCGAGGAGTTCAGTCTCCGATGAGCAAGTCGAGTTCACCCATCGTCCACGGGTTGCTGGGCGCGGTAGGATTGCTGGGGTTGTTGCTGCTGTGGTGGCTGGGGGTGCATCTGGCCGGTGGAGGCGATGGTCTGGCGGCGCGGTTTTCGCCGCAGGCGACGTTGGTCAGCCTCGTTGAGTTATTGGGGCGGGCCGAGCTCTACGAACATGTGCTGGTCAGTTTGAAACGGATCATGGTCGGCTTGCTGCTGGCCCTGCTGATTGGCGTGCCGCTGGGACTGATGATCGGCAGTTACCGGCATCTTGAGTCGGCGACCACGCCAGCCTTTCAGTTTCTGCGGATGATCTCGCCGCTGTCGTGGATGCCGGTGGTGGTCATGCTGATGGGCGTGGGCGATCAACCGATCTATTTCCTGCTGACCTTCGCCGCGATCTGGCCGATCCTGCTGAACACCGCCGCCGGGGTACGCCAGCTCGATCCACGCTGGCTGCAATTGAGCCGCAGCCTCAGTGCCACGCGCTGGGAAACCTTGCGCAAAGTCATCCTGCCCGGCGTGCTCGGCCACGTGTTGACCGGGGTTCGGCTGTCGATCGGGATTCTGTGGATCGTGCTGGTGCCGTGCGAAATGCTCGGTGTCAGCGCAGGGCTGGGCTACTTCATTCTCGATACGCGGGATCGGTTGGCGTACTCGGAATTGATGGCGATGGTGCTGATGATCGGTGTACTCGGATTTGCCCTTGATGCGCTGGCTCGAGGACTGCACCGGCGCTGGGCACCGGCCTGAGGTCAGGGAGTGGACGAGAATGCGTTCAGCAGATAATCGCGCACATACACCAGGCTCGGACTCTGCAACGCGCTCTTGCGCCACACCAGATACAACACGTTGACCGGTGCTTCGCCGGGCACGGTCGGAGAAATCAGCCGGCCGTCGGCAATCGCCTCGGCACACTGGTAGTCCGGCAGGACTGTCCAGCCGTGGCCACCGAGCGCCAGGTCTTTGATGATCCGCAGGTCCGGAATGGTCAGCGCCGCTTGTAGTTGCGGGGCGATCTGGAACATCGACGACCACAGCGGACGCACCAGGGCCAGGTCTTCGTCGAAGGCAATCAGCGGCACCTGCGTCAATTGTTCTTGGGTCGGGTGTTTCCCCAGTCGATCCAGCAGGCTCGGCGAGTAGACCAGCAGCATGCGTTCGGTCAGCAGATGGGCAAAACCGTGGGTCTGCTCATCGGGCAGGGAAGCGGTGATCGCAAAATCGATCTGTTTTGATTCGAGCATCTCGTAGATGCGTTTTTTTGCGCCGGTGTGAAAGCGCAGAAGGAAACCCTCGTCCATCAGCGGCGCCAGTCGGGCGGCGACTTGCGAGTGAATGAAGTCCGAAGGCCCGACCAGATGAATCGTGCCGCCCTTGAGCAGCCCGGGGCGCAGCGAGGCGATCTTGTTTTCCAGTCCATCCAGAAAAGGCGCCACCGAGCGGGCCAGTTCATCTGCGGCGTCGGTCGGTTCGACGCCTCTCGGCAGGCGATGGAACAGTGGTTTGCCCACCAGCGCTTCCACAGCCTGGACATGCATCGAAGCCGCCGGCTGGGTGATGCCCAGATGTTCAGCAGCTTTGGAAAACGACTTGGCGCGGTAGGCTTCAAGGAAGGTTCGCAGGTGAGTGAGGTGGCTCATGGGGGGGGAAGTCCGGGGGCTGAATCTGGTTTTTACCACGGCAGGCGACCGATGTGCTCGCCTCGGGAAATCGCCATTGCAGCGATTCTCGAGGCGAGACCGGTCAGGCGTTATCGACCGGGCGATAACGCGGCGCGGAGTTCGCCGACATCTGGCCGAGAATCAGCAGCAGGCCAAGTGCTGAAACCACAGCGCCGGTGAGGCCGACGTAGCTCAGGCCGATCTGGCTGATGGTCACGCCACCCGCGACCGAACCGAGGGCAATCCCGGAGTTGAAACCGGCAATGTTCAAGCCTGCGGCGACGCCGTGGGCATGAGGTGCGTGTTGTTCGGCAATCCCGATCAGTCGTGCCTGCAAGGCCGGCACGGCGGCGAAGCTGAACATCCCCAGCAAAGCCACCAGCACCCCCATCAGCACTGGCGAACCGGAGAACGCCCACATGCCGGCGGTGACCAGGGCGATCCCGGCGATCAACGTGGCGCTGGCGCGGTCGACGCCCCAGGCATCGGTGAGTTTGCCGCCGAGCACGTTGCCGATGGCGGCCATCACGCCGTACAGCAACATGAACACGCCGACGGTGGTCGAGGTGGTGCCGGTGACATCCGTCAGCACCGGAGCGATGTAGGTGTAGGCCACAAACGAACCGGCGTAACCGAGCACGGTGACGAGCGCGCCGGCCAGCAGTTTACGGTTGAACAATGCTTTTAGGCTGTCGACTGCCGAGCCGCTGTTGGTGGCGGTCGGCAACGGGTCGCGCATGCCGACCAGCAGCCCGAAGAAGCCGATCGCACCGAACACAGCGATGGCGGCCAGCACCAGACGCCACGACATTACGCCACCCAGATATGTACTGATCGGCACGCCGATGGCCATGGCCAGGGTAAAACCACCAAACACCACGGCGACAGCGCTGCCGGCCCGACCGGGTCCCGCCAGACGTGCAGCAGTGCTCGACGCCACGGCCAGGAACAGGCCATGGCCCATGCCGGCGATGAAGCGGGCGACGAGCATCAACGTCAGGGTGCTGGAAAACGCTGCCGCCAGACTGCCCGCACTGAACACCAGCGCCGTGGCGAGCATCACGTTCTTGCGTGACCAACTGGCGGTCAGTGCACTGAAAATCGGCGCGGCAACGGTAGCGCCCAAGGCATAGGCGGTAATGTTCGCGCCGGTGGCCTCGACGTTGACCCCAAGGCTTTGCGCCATGACTCCGGTCAGGCCGATCGGTACGAATTCAGCGAGCCCGAGGGCAAAGGCGCTGAGGGTGAAGATGTAGATGACAAATGGCATGGGAGCCTCTCGCAAGTGGAAGATGGCGAGAGGCTAGAGTGTGCGTATCTATAAATGAAATTCTGTTTTTGCTGTGCAGGTATAAAAATATTGATGGGTCATTCGCAAGGCAAAAAAAGACGCGTGAGTGTTGGACTCACGCGTCCTTGTTCATTTGCTGGCGTTCAACACAATCCGATACCGCGCCTTGCCGCTGCGTAGATGGTCGACAGCTTCATTGACCTTGCTCATTGGGAATTCCTCGACCTGCGGCAGGATTTGATGCCGTGCGCAGAACTCCAGCATGGTCGCTGCCGTGCCGGGCGATCCAACCGGCGAGGCGGACAAGGATTTCTGCTGGGGAATCAGGTTGAATACATGCACCGGAATTGCATCGGGCACGATGCCGACGAAGTGCAACCGACCTTTGCCCCGCAGGGTGGCGAGCATGGCCGTCCAGTCGAGGTTGGCATTGGCAGTAATCAGCAGGAAGTCCAGAGTACCGGCAATCGCTTTCAAGGCATTGCTGTCGGTGGAAGCGACGACCTTGTGGGCGCCGAGGCGCTTGGCTTCATCCTGTTTGCTCAGCGATGAGGTGAACGCTGTGACATCGCAACCCCAGGCGTTGAGGAAGCGCAGTGCCAGATGGCCGAGGCCGCCGATCCCGACGACACCCACCCTGTCCGTGGGTTTGATGTCAAATTCGACGAGCGGGTTGAATACTGTGGAGCCTGCACAGAACAGCGGGCCGGCCAATGCCGGGTCGAGGTCTTTGGGCAGTGGCAGTGCCCAGGCCCAATGGGTGCGCAGGCGGTCGGCAAACCCGCCGTGACTGCCGATGATCGTGGGTTTGGCCGTGGCGCAAAGGTGATGCGAGCCTCCCATGCAGGAAGAGCAATGCATGCAGCTGCCCTTGTACCAGCCGATGCCGACCCGCTGGCCGACTTCGAGGCCGCGGACCTGCGGGCCTGCACGCACGATGCGGCCAACCACTTCGTGACCGGGAATGAACGGGTATTGGCTGATGCCCCAATCGTTGTCGATCAGCGACTGGTCGGAGTGACAGACGCCGCAGTATTCCACGGCGACTTCGACTTCTTCATCCCCGAGCGGGCCGGGATCGTAACTGTAACGCTCCAGCGGAGCGCCGGCCGAGGTGGCGGCCCAGCCGGTGAACGTCGTCGGTTCGGTGTTATTGCTCACAGGACACCTCCAAGTCTGGCGCTGCGGACGCAGCCTGAAGAGTCTAGCGTGTCATCGAGCGGGCGCTATCCAGGTGTCCAGCACGCGCCGGTCCAGTTCTTCCCAATCCGCCATGCCCAGCACGCGTGTGGTGTTGAGCCCGCGCAGATAACCACGTAACTGATAGGCCACGGCCCGCACGGTTTCGGAGTCGGCCGCGTCCTGACCCAGCACAGTCTCGTATTCGATGAGGTATTCAGCTACACGGTCGCGGAATTCGGGCAGGACGGCATCGCGGATCAGATCAAAGGTTCGCACGGAAAATCCTCATTTGTTTTCGTTGTGTTCGAGTGTGCAGCAGTCTGCACGGTGGGCAACTATTGGTTCAAGTAATAGTGACCATCAAGAAACGCAAGTTCTGCTTTGTGGCCGACAGGCGGAAAATCGCCTTCATCGAAACGCAGCTCAAGGAATTTGCGCGATGAAGACTTTGACCCGACTGGCTTTGGTCGCCCTGCTGATGGGCGGGGTAGCCACCACTGCACCGACTTACGCAGCCGACGCCGGTACGTGCCATTTTCTTCCCATCGGCGGCGCCAGCAGCGGGCTGCAGCACTCGCAAACCGTGGGCGTGCTGTACAGCGAAAATACGCTGGAGAACCAGCAATACCTGGAGCGCTACCACGACGTGGCGGTGAACGGTGCCAAGGATGCGCTCGATGCGCGGATCCGCGAGGCCTTCGTCAACAGTTCCGACCCGGAACTGGCCATCGACTGGTTGATGAGCTCGCTGCAACAGCAGTTTCTCTCGGTGACGGTCTACGACAGCCTGGATCAACTGGTGCAGGCCCATCCGGACGTGGTGGTGATGCTCGACACCCACAACCGTCTGCTGACCCAGCGCAACAGTCAGGTCGAAGCGCGCTTCGCCGCACGTTTCTACGACGCCAACTTGCAATACATCGGCAAGGCCGAAGGTGCGGTGGAAAAACAGATGCCATCGGTGTGGGTTCACAACAAGGCAGTGCCCGAGATTGCAGCCCAGATCGAAAAACAACGCGACCTGCAATTCAGCGCCTTGAAGCAGTTCGATGATTCGCTCAAGGCCCTGGTGAGTGCGGGCTGAACACTTTTATTAAAACCGCAACGGCCGCGCTCGTGACGCTGAACGTTGCTTGAGAACCGAACCTTTTATTTTCAGGATTTTATCCATGCGTGCCTTTTTTATCCCTGCCATGGCTTCTGCCACTTTGCTGCTGACCGCCTGCGCCTCCGCGCCGAATGACCCGACGCTGACCTTGCAGACGCACAAGACCCCGGCCCAGTACGCCGAATGCGTCGTGCCGAAATTGCAGGGTCATGCGATGAACCCGACGGTCTCCCAGACCCAGCGCAGCTACCGGATCGTGGTGCCGAGCAAGGTGTCGGCCGACAACGTGCTGGAAGCCTACAAGGCACAGGACGGTGGCAAGGTGTTTTTGTACGAGCGCCACTTGCTGGCTTCCAGTTTCATGCCGTCGAGTTTTGAACGGGCAGCCCAGGATTGTCTGTAACGCCTGACAGTCAACGTTTTTGACGATGCTCCTTTGGTTGGCCGCAACCAACCAATTTCTTTGCCCCGCACCTTGCGGGGCTTTTTTTGCCCGGCGTTTAGCTCATTCGGCGCTACGCTGGAAAGCGAACAAGGTTTCTCGGGAGTAAGGGCCTATGAAGAAAAACAGCATCGACACAGAGGCGGAACAGCCTTCTGCGCTGATCGACGCCAGAATCGCTGAACTGAACGACTGGCGTGGCCAAAAACTGGCCGAGATTCGCGCGATCATTCACGAGGCCGACCCGCAGGTTGTCGAGGAGTGGAAGTGGCGGGGCGTTCCGGTCTGGTCCCACGGTGGCATCATTTGCACAGGGGAGACCTACAAGGCTGTAGTGAAAATGACCTTTGCCAAAGGTGCTGCGCTGGAGGACCCCTCGGGGTTGTTCAATGCCAGTCTGGACGGCAATACCCGGCGGGCGATTGATGTTCACGAACACGACGAGATCGATGCAAAGGCACTGAAAGCACTGGTGTGTTCGGCGATTACGTTGAATACAAGAAAATGATTTGCCGTTGAGGCAGAGATGAAACGGAGGAGGGTGAAACGAGGAAAAAATGGCAGGGGCGGCTGGATTCGAACCAACGCATGGCAGGATCAAAACCTGCTGCCTTACCGCTTGGCGACGCCCCTGTAGCTATTGTGTTCAGTCCCGAGAGGACCTCTGCAACAGTGGGCGGCACTTTACCAGCGCTCTTGCGTTCTGGGAACCCCTCAGACAAATAAATTTCATGGAAAACAGCCACTTATTTCCCGGAGTAGCTGAAAGGGCCGGATTTTCGAGCCATCTTGGCGGTCCAGGCGCCCGAATCCTGCAGGCGCCTGGACCCGATTTCACACCAACGTACTCGGCGCCACCCCCAACAAACCCGTCAACGTGTTCATGATCGCCTGCTGACGGGCGCGGTCCGTCTGGTGCCTGGCCTCGGCGGCCGCGACATCGGCGTGGCAGTGCGGACAGATCGATTCGTGAGGGTGGATGTATTGCAGGCAGCTGCGGCACAGCGCCAGTTGCACAGGGATGCGTCCTTCCTCAGGCGCTTTCTGGCCCTGATTGACCCAGGCCAGCTTGATCACCTGGCCACTGTCGCTGACGCTGCTGACCTGCTCGCCGGTGTCGATGCGTTCGGTGATCAGGTCAAAGCGCCCGACAGCAAAAGAGCGCTGCGCCGCGTCTTCGATCTTGACGATGCGCTCGCGCAGTCCGCGTTTCTGCAATTCCAGGGTGCGGTAATGGCAGTATGGGTTGTTGCCGGGTTTGCCCAGCAGCGAGTGCGATGTCCAGGTGCAGCCGCCCCGGCACACGTCGTTGTAATAGCAGCTGCGGCAATAGCCCCACAGGTCGTCGATCGAGCGCAGACGGCCGAAGTGAATGCCTTCGCTGTAATGCCAGATATCGTGCAGGCTCATGTTGCGCACGTTGCCGCCGGAGAAACCGACGGTCGCCAGTGACGGGCAGCCTTTCACCGTGCCGTCGGCTTCGAGCGCCAGTACGGTCTGACCCGCCGCGCAGCCGCTCCAGTGCACGCGTTCGTCACCGAAGCCACGCCACAAATGTTCGTAAGGGCCGTAGTAGCCGATGTTGTTGCCGACGTTCATCAACAGGCCGCGATCCACGCCTTCGCGGTACAGGCGCGCGAGCAGCGGCATCACTTCCAGCAATTGATAGGGTTGCAGCAGCAGTTCCGGGTGATCCACGGCATTGCCCATGGCCACGGTGATCTGGATCTGCCAGTGGGTGGCGCCGAGTTCGATGATGGTGTCCATCAACTCCGGCAAGTCAGGCAAGGTGGCCGCACCGATCTGGGTGTTGACGCTCACCGCCAGCCCGGACGCCTTGGCCCGGCGCAGGGTGTCGACCGCCTTGTCGAACGAACCGGGCACGTTACGCACCTTGTCGTGCAACGGTGCGAGTCCGTCCAGAGAGATCCCGACCCCGTTAAGGCCCGCATCGACAGCGGCCTGCATCTTCGCCGGCGTCAGATTGCGTCCGCCGGTCTGGATCGCGCAGTACATGCCGTGGTCGTGAATGGCCTGGATCAGTTGCGTCCAGTCCTTGCGCAAATAGGCTTCGCCGCCGATCAGGGTGATCTCGCGGGTGCCGAGGGTGGCGAGGGAATCGATGACATCGAGGCATTCACGGGTGTTGAGTTCATCGGGGCGTCGATGCCCGGCGCGTGAGCCGCAATGCAGGCATTTGAGGTCGCAGGCCAGGGTGATTTCCCAGACCACGTGCACCGGCACGTAGCGTTTGAGATCGGTGTCACTGAGGTAGCGGGCAGGGCGGATGTCTGTCATGGGAGATCCTTGCGCACGATCCTGTGCGCGGCACGATTGGACTGACCTCGATTCGCCGCAGACCGGGCGAGGCCAGCAGTGACCTCGCCCGGGGCCTGCGGTTTAGCGTGCTTCCAGACGCGCGATTTCTGCGTTCAGTTGCTCAAGGGCACTGCGCAATGCGCCCTGATGGGCCAGTTGCTGTTCGCCCTGTTGCACCACGGTTTTCAGCTGCGCCAGATCGCCACTGGTTTGCGCCTGCTGCACGGCCACGGCGTAGAGCGGCTGGAAGTGACGCTCGTGGGGTTGCGGCTCGATGGTCGGCGCCTGATGCACGGCAACGTGCCTCACGTAATGCCACTGGCCGCCCTCGTTGTAACGGTAATCGACAAAGCCGCTGGTCCAGTCGTCGAGGATGCCCTTGAGGCTGAAGGTCTGCGCAATCTGGCTCAGCGGACCGCTTGGGCTGCCATCGAGGGTGAGAATGATGTAATTCTCGGTCGATGGGGTCAGCCGGGCTTCGGAATAGTCGCCCCAGACCCGGGCATGGAAATTGACCGGCGGCCAGGTGCTTTGAAAGACGCTGGCAGCGCCGCTGACTTTTTTACGCACGGTATCGACCACAAGGTCGAGGGTCAGGACCGGTGCGCCGAGCAAGGAATTACTGGCGATGAGGCGGGTATGAAAAAGTCCAATCGACATGGTGCTTACTCCCTTAAGTGAATGGCGGACTCAGTGGTCGAATCAGCGGGCCTGCAACTTGCTGATTTCGCTCTTGGCGGCGTCCAGTGCCTTTTGCAGTTGGGGTTGCTGATCCAGTTGCTGCTGGGCGAGCTTCGCCAGGTTTTTCATCTGGGCCAGGTCGCCGCTGGCGATGGCGCTCTGGATCGGTGCGGCATACAGCGGCAGGATCGGCGGATGCGGAAGAATCACCGGGCCGGGATGGAACGGCTGGAAGACATTCGAGGGCACCTCGACCAGATGGGCCGGCACGTTGTTCAGTTCGTGCCAGCGTTGCCCGTCGAAATACTCGTAATTGGCCACGCCTTCACGCCAGTCGGTGCCGACCACCAGCTGAATCTTGAAGTTCACGATGGAGTTGGAGCCGGGGCCGCCTTCATTGCCCTCGGCGGTAATCAGGATTTTACTGACACCGGGCTTCATGACCGTCAAGTAGGTGTATTCGCCCCAGACATCCGAATCGATGTCCAGCGGAGGATTGGTTGCCTGAGTGATGGCGGAGGTGCCGCTGACTTCATGCTGCGGTGTGGAAACCAGCAGGTTGAGCGCAAGGCTTTGGGCCCCCGGCTGACCCGTTCCGATCCGATAGCTCACGGGGAACAAGCCGACATTTTGTTGCTGAACTGAACCAGACATGTGAATTGCCTCCATTGCAATGTGGTTGATGGCCTTAGTGTTTTTCCAGACGGGAAACTTCTTTGGCCAGTTTTTCGTACGCGGTTTGCAGCTCCTTCGCTTCCGGCTTCGTTGAATCGCGCTGCTTCAACAAAGTCTTCATCTGTTGCAGATCGCCTCCCGTGATGGCGCTCTGGATGGCGACGCCGTAAGGCGGCATGTTGTGTTTTGAGCCAGTCATATCGAGGGTTTCCTCGTGGTGGTTGCCGAACATCCCCTTCAGGCGAGGGGCGTCTTTCCTGACAGGCAGGCGACAGCCAGCGGCAGGAAACACTGGCGACAGTGGTGCCTGGCGAGGTGAAGGCCTGATCCGTCCGGATCCGTCAAATCGTGGTGATTGAATGGGCGCCGATGCGACGCCGTGGGCGTCAGCCGAAACCGTCCGGTCTGCTGTCCGGCCTGCTGCTCGGAGTCGGGAGGCGCGTCTGCCGTGGCAGAGGGCAAGAGAAGTTCGCCTGTACGTTGGTCATCTTTCTGTCCTTGATAGAAAGCAACGAAACACAGGGATAGGTTGTTCACTCATCAAGAGTGCATTAACCCGCAAGCACAAAAACCATCCCTGATTTTTCTTCCAGTGCTGCTGATGGCGTTCGTCGAGAGACGATTGCCCAGTGGCCAGCATATCGCCAGCCACGCAACCCTAGCCCTGTTTACCGGGGCCTGCCAGAAAAAGCGCCGAACGGTCGTGGCCGCTGCTATCCTGCGCGAATCATGAAGCAGGCAGTGGATAAGCGCGCTGTATGAACACGAATCGTGACCAGTTTCCCTTGCCCGAAGACCTAAAGGTCTTCCTCACCGTCATCCGCAAAAACAGCTTCGCCAGCGCCGCCGACGAGTTGGGCTATTCGCCGGCGTACGTCAGCAAGCGCGTCGCAGTGCTCGAAACCACGCTTTCGACAAAACTGTTGCACCGCACCACCCGACGCATTGCACTGACCGACGACGGCGAGCGGGTGCGGATCTGGGCGGAGAAACTGCTGGGTGATTTCGATGATTTTCTCGGCGAGATTGCCCAGGCCCGGCACCAGCCGGCGGGTTCGCTGCACATTTGCAGCAGCTTCGGTTTCGGCCGCAATCACGTCGCGCCGGCGATCAGTGAACTGTCCCGAACGTGCCCGAAACTCGACATTCGGCTCGACGTGTTCGACCGCGTGGTCGATCTGGTGGGCGAGGGCTTTGATCTGGAAATTCTCGTCGGCGATGATCTGCCGGGCCAGCATCTGGCGCGCAAACTGGTGAGCAACCGGCGGGTGCTGTGCGCCACGCCGGGGTACCTCGAACGCCGGGGCACACCGCAATCGCTTGAAGACCTGAAAGACCACGATTGCCTGGTGCTCAAGGAGCGCAACAATTCATTCGGCATCTGGAACCTGACCCGCGACGGGCAAGAAGAATCGGTGCGGGTCAGCGGCCCGTTGTCCTCCAACAGTGGCGAAATCGTGATGGAGTGGGCCTTGAGCGGCGGCGGAATTCTGTTGCGCTCGATGTGGGACGTCAAACCGATGCTCGAACAGGGGCGGCTGGTGCAGGTGCTGGCGGATTACACCCAGAGCGCCAATGTCTGGGCGGTGTACCCCACACGGCTCAGCGAGTCGGCCAAGTTGCGGGTGTGTGTGGAGTTTCTCGAAGAGTATTTCCGCGACTTGTCCGTCGAATGAGAAACCGGGTGGTTCAGTGAGCCACCCGGTTTTTTGTGTTCAGCCCAGCCAGGGATTTTCCGCGAGATGGCGCGCTTCAAACGCGCGAATCTGCCCGGCCCGCTGCAGCGTCGTGCCGATGGCGTCCAGCCCCAGCAACAGTGACTGTTTGCGCAGTTCATCAATCTCGAAAGCGATCCGTGTTCCGTCTGCCAGTTCGATGGTCTGCTCGGGCAGGTTCACACGGACATGCGCGGTCGCCGGAACGCTGATGATGTCGGCAACTTTCTTGAACTGCGCGGCATCGAGCTGAATCGCCAACACGCCGTTGCGTTGACAGTTGTCGTAGAAGATCCCGGCAAACGTGGTGCCGATCAGTGCCCGGATCCCGACCTGCTTCAAACCCCACACCGCGTGCTCACGGCTGGAGCCGCAACCAAAATTGGGGCCGGTCACCAGAAACGTGGCGTCCTGCCAGGCCGGTTGATTGAGTACGAAGTCAGGGTTGGGTTCGCCGGAGGCGAGAAAACGCACATCGAAAAACAGCCCCCGATCCAGACCCTGGCGATCAATACCCTTGAGGAACTGCTTGGGCATGATCACATCGGTGTCGATGTTGGCCGCCAGAAACGGCGCGGCGCTGCCGCTGATGGTGGTGAACGGTTGCATGGCTCAAACTCCTGGCGCGAAGGCGCGAACGTCAGTCAAATGTCCGGTAATGGCGGCTGCGGCGACCATTGCCGGGCTCATCAGGTGCGTGCGCGCCCCGGCGCCCTGACGACCTTCGAAGTTGCGATTGGTGCTGGACGCGCAGCGATCACCGGGCGCGAGCACGTCGTCGTTCATCGCCAGGCACATCGAGCAACCCGATTGCCGCCATTCGAAACCGGCGTCGCGAAAGATCTGCGCCAGCCCTTCGTCTTCCGCCTGATCGCGAACCTGCGTCGAGCCGGGCACGATCATCGCCCGCACGTGGGGCGCCACGTGCTTGCCGCGCACCACGCGGGCAACGTCACGCAAGTCTTCGATCCGCGCATTGGTGCAGGAGCCGATAAAGGCGTGGCTGATGACCACTTCGCTCAGCGGCGTGCCGGGTGTCAGGCCCATGTAATCGAGGGCGCGTTGCAGGCCCTGGCGCAGAATCGGGTCGGGCTGGCTGGCCGGGTCCGGCACTCGTCCGCCGACCGGAGCGGCCTGATCCGGGCTGGTGCCCCAGGTGACCATCGGTTCCAGAGCCGAGACATCCAGGCTGACTTCACTGTCGAACACCGCGCCATAGTCGCTGTGCAGGCCTTTCCAGCGCTCGACCGCTTGCTCCCAGATTTCGCCCTTGGGCGCTCGCGGCTTGAGTTGCAGATAGGCGAAGACCTTGTCGTCCGGTGCCATGAACGCCCCACGGGCGCCGGCCTCCACGGCCATGTTGCAGATGGTCATGCGTGCTTCGACACTGAGATCGCTGATCGCCGGGCCGGTGAATTCGATGGCATAACCGGTGGCCCCTGAAGCACCGATCTGCTCGATCAGCGCCATGATGATGTCTTTCGACGTGACGCCCGCACCCATCTCGCCGTTCACCGTCACCCGCATGGTCTTCAGGCGTTTGTAGACCAGGGTCTGCGTCGCCAGCAGGTGCTCGATTTCCGAGGTGCCGATGCCAAAACCGAAAGCGCCCAGTGCGCCGTAAGTGGTGGTGTGGCTGTCACCGGCCGCCACCACCATGCCCGGCAAAATGAAACCCTGTTCCGGCGCCACGACGTGTTCGATACCCTGGCGCTTGTCCAGCACATCGAACAGCTCGATGCCAAAGTCGCGGCAGTTCTCTTCGAAATACGACACCTGCCGCGCACCGCCGGCGTCGGGCATGGTCGCGATGCGCATCGGCGCCGTGGGGTTCACATGATCGACCACCGCCAATGTCGCAGCGGGCCGCCAGACTTTGCGTCCGGCGTCGCGCAATCCGCTGAAGGCTTGCGGGCTGGTGTATTCGTTGGCGACCTGGCGGTCGATGTAAAGCAGCACGTGGCCCTGATCGTCGAGATCGCAGACGGTGTGGCTGTCGATGTGTTTCTGGTACAGGGTTCTGGGGCTGGGCATGGCGTTGGCTCTTTTCTGTCAGGGGCAAAAAACGGCTACTGACAGAATATTGATCGCAGAAACGGCATCAAGAGCGCTTTGGTTAAGTGGTTGAACACGGAATGTGAGTAATTGCCTCAAGCCTTGGCGCGCATTCCGCGCATCGGGTCGTCGAGCAATTCGAACTGTTCGGCCATGAAGTCCATCAGCATGCGCAGTGACGGCAGCATGCCGTGGTGGCTGGCGAACACTGTGTAGGTCATTTTTCCGTGCGCGGCGCCCGGTCCGGTTAATGGCGCGTTGGTTGTCGCGGTGAGGTCGATGTCTGCCAGCTCCGGAGCGGAGGGACGGATATCCGCGCCCTCTGCACTTCAGTGCAGACACTGACGATCAGCAGGCCTACTTCGGATAAAGCGGCGGCAACCCGCTATCGCCCACCGGATCCTGCACCCGCTCCGCCGTCGGAATCGTGCGAATCGCGCGCCACAAATCCTCACCCTGCCAATGCTGGCCGGTCTCGCTGTACAGCGCGCCGTTCAAACCGTCGAGTGCGTCGGACAGTGGCACGAAGCGGGCGGCCATGTCGGCCAGGGTTTCCGGTTGCTGGCGGGCCCAGGCGTCGAGGGCCTGGCGGGTGGCCTGGGGGTCGTTGGCCTGGCTGGCACGTTTGATGTCGTCGAGCAGGGTGCGCGGACTCGGGCCGGTTTGCGCGGCGCGCAGGATTGCCGGTTGCCAGCGGGCACGCCACCAGAGGCCGAAGCCGAGCAGGGTGGTGCAGGCCAGGATCAGTGTGCTGAGTTTCCACCACCACAGCGCTTCGCTGTCGGCGGCGTTGAAGGATTGTGCGCTGCCGGCCGGGGTGTCGACCTGCAGGCTCGGGTTGGTCACCACTTGCAGGGTGCGGGCCGGCAGGCTGGTGTGTTCCAGGTGATCTTCGAAGGTGTTCCACCACACCACGTCCACGGTCGGCAGTTCGATCGAACCGCTGCGGCTCGGCACCAGGGCTTCGCGCTCTTCACGGCTGCCGATCAAACCACGCTCGCTGCTCTGGTTGTTGAGCACCGGTTGGTCCGGGTAGCGACGCAGGCCGTTGGCCTCGGTGGCCGGCAGGGCGGGCAGTTGCGAACTGGCCAGGCCTTCGACCTTGAGGGTCAGGCTGCGGGTCAGGGAGTCGCCGACCTGGGTGTGATCCGGTTCCGGGTTCCAGCTTTCGCTCAGGCTCAGGCTGCGGGCCGGCAGCCAAGGCGCGTCGGCTGGATAAGTGATCGGTTTGGGTTTGACCGTCAGCGGGATTTCCGTCGAGGTCACTCGTAACACTTTGCCCGGTTTCGGACCCTGTGCGTTGGCGTCCTTGGCAGGCTGGGTGTCCACCCGCGTGGCACTGAAGGTTTGCGGGGTGATGGTCAGCAAACCGCTGTGCTGCGGGAAGATCGCATAGCGCATTTCGATCACGCCGTGACGCACGCCGTTGATGTCTTTTTCGTAGGTGCGTGTATCGCCCAACTGCTCAACCCGTGCATCGGTGATCTGCAACGGGGTAACGCTGCTGTCATCGTACAGCGACACCGAATGGTAGATGCGCAGGGTCAGGACGGCCTGGGCCTGAACATAGACGCTGGACTGGTCGAGGCTGGACTCGATGAACACCGGGTCGAGCACGTTCTTTTCTTCGGTGACGTCGCTTTCCACCACCTGCACGGTGATCGGCTGGCTCTGGGTTTCACCCAGTTTCAATGATGGAATCTCAACGCTGCCGTTCTGTTTCGGCAGCAGGGTGATGATCCAGCGGGTGGTGGCGCGGTTCTCGTTGTTGAGCGTGTTCAGTTGGTTGACCTGACGCGTGCCGCGCACTTCGAACAGCGGTTCGAGCGGGGTTAGATCAGGCTTGCCGAACTGCGTGACGTCGTTGGATTCGAGGGTGAGCTCCACCGTCTCGCCGGAGTTCAGGCGACTGCGATCCACACTGGCCGTCAGCTCGGCAGCCTGAGCGGTGGCCGTGCAGATCAGCAGGGGTAGCAAGAGAGCGGTGAAACGGGTCATCGAGTGTTTTCCTGATCCTGATGTTGTTGCTGTTCGTACCAGAATTTGCGTCGCAGCAGTTCGCCCGGATCGTCCGGGATCTTGCCCAGCCATTGCTCCAGTGCCTGGCGCTGCTCGCCTTCGAGGTTGTCCTCGCCGGGGCTCAGCGTCGGGGCCGTGTTCTGTTCCGCGTCCGGTGCGCTGTCCGGCAATTCATCGGGGCCCGGTTGCGGCGGGGTAGTCGGCGGCGGTTCGCTGGCTGACTCCGCAGGCTGGGCCTCACTTTGCGCGTCATTCTTGATCGCCGGTGGCGGCGCGGTCGCGGGCGGTGGTTCGTCGCCCGGCACGTTTTGCTGCGTCGGTTGTTTCTCGGGCTCGGCTGGCGGCGGAGTGTTTTTCTGCTTGAGCAGGTTTTCCACCAGCGCCTTGTTGGTCAGCGCCGGGCGCAAGTCCGGCTGCAGCTCCAGGGCCTGTTCGTAGGCGTCGATGGCCGCTTCCAGCTCGCCGCTTTTCGCCAGTGCGTTACCACGATTGTAGTGGGCGCGGGCATCGCTGCCTTCGGCGAAACGCTGGGCGGCGCCACTGTAATCGCCGGCCTCGTACAACGCCAGCCCTTGCCATTGGTGGTCTTCGAAGTGTTGCGCAGCCTCGGCCGGACGCTTCTGTTTCAGCAGATGCAAACCCTGTTGGTCGGGGCGCAGCCACAGGTCTTCGAAATTGAAAGCGTAGCTCGGTTGCGGCAGGCAGAAGAGCAGCGGCAGACAGAACAACCAGCCACGGCGCCCGGCGCACGCGGCCAGCAGCAACAACGGCAACAGCAGCCAGTAACCCTGATCGGCCCAAGTGTCGAGACGCAGGGTCTGGCCGTCATTGCGCAGGCTGCGCGGACCATCGAGCAGGCCGAGGCTGCGCAAGTCCGATTCATCCAGCCGCGCGCTGTGATACTCGCCACCTACGGAATTGAGGAATGCACCGAGGCCGGGGCTGTCGAGTTGCGGCACGCGGATCGCACCCTGGGCGTCCTTGAGGAAACTGCCGTCCTCCTGAGCAATCGGCGCGCCCTCGGCGGTGCCGATGCCAAGCATCAGCAATTGCGCCGATTGCCCGCTCAACGCATGACGAATGCCCTGGCGTTCTTCATCGGACAACGAAGAGCCGATCAGCAGAATACGTCCCTGGCCCAGCGCGCCTTGTTCCAGCAGCGCCAGCGCCTTGCTCACTGCAAGATCGGCACGGTGGCCGCTTTCCGGCATCAGCGATGGTTTGAGGGCGTCGAGCAGATTGCGACTGGTGGCCAAGTCATCCGACAGCGGCACCAGCGTGTGGGCGCTGCCGGCATAAACGACGATGGCGGTCTGCGCATCGCTGCGCGCTTTCAGCAGGTCGAACAGCTTGCGCCGAGCTTGCTCCAGGCGTGTCGGCGGCGAGTCGGTGGCGAGCATTTCCGGGGTCAGCTCCAGCACCACCACCAGCGGATCCGCCGGCTTCTGGCTGGTTTGTTCGACCCGCTCCCAGCTCGGCCCGAGCAGCGCCAGAATGGTCAGCAACCACGCGACACCCAATGCAACCCACGGCAACTTGCTGTCGCGACCGCTGCCGCCACTGAGCAATGCGGCATGGAACGCCGGCGGCAGAATCATCTGCCAGCGTCCGGCGCGTTTCTGCCGGTGCCAGAGCTGCCAGATCAACCAGCCGAGCAGCGGCAACAGCAGCAACCACCAAGGACGGAACCAGTGCGGCCAGAGGGCGATCATCGGCGCCTCCGCAGACGCAAACGCTTGAGGCGCTCGCGCCAGTCAGGCAGGGGGCTTTGCAGATACAGCTCCTTGGTGAACAGGCGTTGCAGCGGGTTGTCCGGCCACAATTCGCGGGCGACCAGCAACATGCTCAACAGCAACGCCAATGCCAGCGGCCATTGATACAACGCCTGGGCCGGGCGCGCCTGGGTCGGTTGCTGGGCCACCGGTTCCAGTTGGTCGAGGGTGTCCTTGATCGCTTGCAGTTCCTTGCCGTCGCGGGCGCGGAAGTAGCGGCCGCCGGTAGCGTCGGCAATGGCCTTGAGCGCCGGCTCGTCGAGGTCGAGGGTCGGGTTACCGCCAAGCAGTGCCGTGGCACCGCTTTCTTCCGGGTCGGCGCCGATGCCGATCGGATAGATTTTCACGCCTTCGTTGGCCGCCAGTTTTGCGGCGGTCAGCGGTTCGATCTCCCCGCCGTTGTTGGCGCCGTCGGTGACCAGAATCAGCACGCGGCTCTGCGCCGGGCGCATGCGCAGGCGTTTGAGCGCCAGACCGATGGCGTCGCCAATCGCGGTGTTCTTGCCCGCGATGCCGATCCGCGCTTCGTCGAGCCACACGCGCACGGTGCGCCGGTCAAACGTCAGCGGTGCTTGCAGGTAAGCCTGGCTGCCGAACAGGATCAAACCGACCCGGTCGCCGTCGCGGCTTTCCAGGAAGTCACCGAGCAAATGCTGGACCAGCGACAGGCGACTGACATCTTCGTCGTTCCATTGCATGTCGGGGAAATCCATCGAGCCGGACACGTCCACCGCCACCAGCAGATCGCGACCGCTGGCGGCAATCGGCAGCGGCTCACCGAGCCATTGCGGGCGGGCGGCGGCGATCAGCAGCAACAACCACAGCAGCATGTACGGTGCTTGCTGACGCCAGGCCGGCAGATTGGCCCGGGCGCGGCGGCGGGCGAGGCCTTCGAGGTCACCGAGGAAACTCACCTTCAGCGCCGGCTCGCCGCTGTCCGCCACGGGCAGCACAAGGCGCATCAGCCACGGCAGTGGCAACAGCACAAAGATCCACGGCCAGGCGAACTCAAACATGCTTGCGGATCCACGTGTCGACGGCTTGCGTCAGGCCGGCGATGGCCTTGTCGTCGAGTTTGCATTCGGGCTTGTAGGCGCCTTCCACCAGCACCATCCAGCGAGTCAGGCCGGCGGCAGGGCAACGGTTGTCGAGGAACGCCAGCCATTTGCGCCCGTTGAGCGTATGGCTCTGGCTGTAGGGGTAATGGTTGCGGCACAGGCGTTTTAGCAGGCCGTTCAGTTGTTGCAGCCAGGCGCCAGCCGGCGCGCCGTCATAGGGTTTGACCATTTGCGCCAGTTCGGCAAGTGCAGCGATGCGCACTGGATCGAGTGGAATCTCGGCGCGCACGACGGGTTTTTTCTTGATCGGAATGAAACGGCGCAGACGCCACAACGCGTAGCCGATCAGCGGCAGCAGCAAAAGCAGCAGCCACCAGCCCGGCGCTGGCGGCCAGAAGGCAATCGGTGGCGGGGAAATCAGCGGTTGCAGTTGTTCGAGGCCGTTCATCGAACTTTCCCCGGGCGCTGCGGATTAAGGAATTCGCGCATCTGCTCGACCATTTCGCTCTGGGTGCTCAACGGCATCAGCAACACACGCAGCTTCTGCGCGAGCAATTCCCAGCGGGCGATGCGTGCTTCGGCCTGGGCGCGATAGGTCTGGCGCAGGTCGAAGTTGAGGGTGTCGAGTTCCAGTTGCGCGCCGCGTTCGGCAAATCTCAGCAGCCCGGCGGCGGGCAGGGCGTGATCCAGTGGATCGGACAGCGGCAGCATCAGCAGGTCGCAATGACGCGACAGCAGACTCAGTTGCTGCTCGGCGCTGTCGCTCAAGGCGCGCTCGTCACAGATGACGATCACCAGACTGCCCGGACGCAATACTTCACGGGCCCGGCGCAACGCGACACCAAACGCATCGCGATCCGGCTCCCGCTCGCTGTGCAGCGATTGATTGACCTTCACCAGCCGGTTGAGCAGTTGCAGCAGGCTCTGCTTGCTGCGGCGCGGCTTGATCTCGTAATGCTCGTTGTCGCCGAACACCAGTCCGCCGACCCGGTCGTTGTGGCCCAGCGCGGCCCAGCCGATCAGCGCCGCGGCTTGCGCCGCTAGCACCGATTTGAACATCAGCCCGGAACCGAAGAACAGCCGCGTGCTTTGTTCGACCATGATGAAAATCGGCCGCTCGCGTTCTTCATGGAACAGCTTGGTGTGCGGCTCCTGAGTCCGCGCAGTCACGCGCCAGTCGATGGTGCGCACGTCGTCGCCGGCCTGATAGACCCGCACCTGATCGAAGTCGACGCCACGGCCGCGGAATTTCGAGTGATGCAGGCCGATCAGCGGGCTGCGCTGGCTCGGCGTGGAAAACAGCTGCACTTCGCGTACGCGGTGGCGCATCTCGATCAATTCGGCGAGGGAGATGCGGATACCGGGTTCGGACGGCAGGGAGGCGTTCATCGGGGTCAAGCGACGGCTACGACGTCGAGAATCCGTTGCACCACCCGATCCTGATCGATGCCGGCAGCTTCGGCCTCGAACGACAGAATGATGCGGTGACGCAACACGTCGAACAGCACAGCCTGGATGTCTTCCGGGCTGACGAAGTCGCGACCGGCCAGCCACGCGTGGGCGCGGGCGCAACGGTCGAGGGCGATGGAGCCGCGCGGGCTGGCGCCATAGGCGATCCACTCGGCCATTTCCGGGTCGAACTTGGCCGGGTTGCGTGTGGCCATGACCAATTGCACGAGGTATTCCTCCACGGCGTCCGCCATGTACAGACCGAGGATTTCCTTGCGTGCGGCGAAGATCGCCTGCTGGCTGACCCGGCGCTCGGGTTTGGTTTCGCCGTTCAGGGCTTCGCCCCGGGCCTGTTGCAGGATCCGCCGTTCGACGGCGGCGTCCGGGAAACCGATCTTCACGTGCATCAGGAAGCGGTCGAGCTGCGCTTCCGGCAGCGGATAGGTGCCTTCCTGCTCAATCGGGTTCTGCGTGGCCATTACCAGAAACAGCGGCGACAGCTCGTAGGTGCTGCGCCCGACACTGACCTGACGCTCGGCCATGGCTTCGAGCAAGGCCGACTGGACCTTGGCCGGGGCACGGTTGATTTCGTCCGCCAGCACCAGGTTGTGGAAGATCGGGCCTTGCTGGAACACGAAACTGCCGGTTTCCGGGCGATAGATCTCGGTGCCGGTGATGTCGGCAGGCAAAAGGTCCGGGGTGAACTGGATGCGATGGAACTGGGCTTCGATGCCCTCGGCGAGCTCTTTGATCGCTTTGGTCTTGGCCAGGCCCGGAGCGCCCTCGACCAGCATGTGGCCGTCGGCGAGCAGGGCAATGAGCAAGCGCTCGATGAGTTTTTCCTGGCCGAGAATCTGCGTTGAAAGAAAGGTTCGCAGCGCCAGCAGCGCTTCACGATGTTCCATCGATGACTGTTCCTGGAAAGGGTGGCCACAGGCGTTCGGATAACGCCGGGGCTGGGGGCGTTACTTTAATCCATCGCAGGGGGTGGCGACTAACGGCATTTTGCGCAAAGTGCGGGAAATGACCGGGGCAATTGTTGGAATTTTGTAGGGTGGGGGAGGTGCGGTGTTCTTTCGGGCCCTTTCGTACGCGAAAGGGCCGGCCCAGAGACCCTCAAATCTGGCTGATAAAGGTGCCAGTACCGTCAAGAATGTTCTTCAGGGTTTCCTCGACCTCGGCCAGATCCACCATGTCCGGGTTATAGGTGATTTCCAGCACATCGTCGCCATTCAGCGCATCGGCATCCGCCGCGGCGATTTCGATCTTCAGCAGGGTTTTGGTCAGGGTGACTTTCACGCCGTCGAGGGTGGACGGTTCGCCATCCAGGGTGATCTCCAGCTCATCCTCGTCCGGATAGCGGCTCATCAGAAACATTTCGCCCTTGTCGCTGTGGCAGCAGAGCATGGCCATGTTGTCTTCTTCGTCGTCGCACGGGTTGACGATCAAAAGGGCGGTGGTCATTTGCATGGGAATTCCTGCCTCGGCGGGCTTGTTGGTCGCAATTGGGCGCGATTCTGCCAGCCTCCGGGAATTTCTGCATGTGAGAGTGTCAGAGGACGTGTCGTGAACGCGACGCAGGTCAATGGTCCATTCCTGGCACGCCTGTACCGTAAAACCGGGGATTCAGACCGGCGTTCTGCCCCATGAATGCTAGTGTTTACCGATGCGCCTGCCCGGGTTTACGTGCCAATGACCGAATATGTCGCAGCACCGCAAGCAGACACATTGTCGCACCCATTAAGCTGCGCAACGGATGAGCACCCGTAAAGACATTGTCGGTATGCCGCACAGTCGTTTTTGCAGATGCCCATTCATGGAAGGTGAATGTGACCTGAGTGTCTCGTCCAGCTTCACCCACCTGTCACCCTGTTTCCTCTGCCCGAGATTCAGGAACAGGGCGACGGAACGCCCCGAAAGGGGTTTTGTACGCGACGCTTTCCATCAATAACAAGCCCAAGCGGAGTACCACAGATGGCGTTCTTCACCGCAGCCAGCAAAGCCGACTTCCAGCACCAACTGCAAGCGGCACTGGCGCAGCACATCAGTGAACAGGCACTGCCACAAGTGGCGCTGTTCGCTGAACAATTCTTCGGCATCATTTCCCTGGACGAGCTGACCCAACGTCGCCTCTCCGACCTCGCTGGCTGTACTCTTTCTGCCTGGCGCCTGCTTGAGCGCTTCGATCACGCGCAACCGCAAGTGCGCGTCTACAACCCCGATTACGAACGTCACGGCTGGCAGTCGACTCACACCGCGGTCGAAGTGCTGCACCACGACCTGCCATTTCTGGTGGACTCGGTGCGCACCGAGCTGAACCGCCGCGGCTACAGCATCCACACCCTGCAGACCACCGTGCTCAGCGTACGTCGTGGCAGCAAGGGCGAGTTGCTGGAAATCCTGCCGAAGGGCACCACCGGCGAAGGCATCCTGCACGAGTCGCTGATGTACCTGGAAATCGACCGCTGCGCCAACGCGGCCGAACTGAATGTGCTGAGCAAGGAACTGGAACAGGTTCTGGGTGAAGTCCGCGTCGCGGTCGCCGATTTCGAGCCGATGAAGGCCAAGGTGCAGGAAATCCTCACCAAGCTCGATAACAGCGCATTCGCCGTCGATGCCGGCGAGAAGAACGAAATCAAGAGCTTCCTGGAATGGCTGGTGGGCAACCACTTCACCTTCCTCGGCTACGAAGAATTCACCGTGGTCGATCAGGCCGATGGCGGCCACATCGAATACGACCAGAATTCGTTCCTCGGCCTGACCAGGATGCTGCGCACCGGTCTGACCAACGAAGACCGCCACATCGAAGACTACGCCGTGAACTACCTGCGCGAACCGACGCTGCTGTCGTTCGCCAAGGCTGCACATCCGAGCCGCGTACACCGTCCGGCCTACCCGGATTACGTGTCGATCCGTGAAATCGACGCCGACGGCAAAGTCATCAAGGAACACCGCTTCATGGGCCTGTACACCTCGTCGGTGTATGGCGAAAGCGTACGTGTCATCCCGTTCATCCGCCGCAAGGTCGAGGAAATCGAGCGTCGCTCCGGCTTCCAGGCCAAGGCTCACCTGGGCAAGGAACTGGCCCAGGTTCTGGAAGTGCTGCCGCGTGACGACCTGTTCCAGACCCCGGTCGACGAACTGTTCAGCACCGTGATGTCGATCGTGCAGATCCAGGAACGCAACAAGATCCGCGTGTTCCTGCGCAAAGACCCTTACGGTCGCTTCTGCTACTGCCTGGCCTACGTGCCGCGCGACATCTACTCCACCGAAGTCCGCCAGAAAATCCAGCAAGTGCTGATGGAGCGCCTGAAGGCGACCGACTGCGAGTTCTGGACCTTCTTCTCCGAGTCCGTGCTGGCCCGCGTGCAACTGATCCTGCGCGTCGATCCGAAAAACCGCATCGACATCGACCCGCTGCAACTGGAAAACGAAGTCATCCAGGCCTGCCGCAGCTGGCAGGACGACTACAACTCGCTGATCATCGAAAACTTTGGCGAAGCCAACGGCACCAACGTGCTGGCTGACTTCCCGAAAGGCTTCCCGGCTGGCTACCGCGAGCGTTTCGCTGCGCATTCGGCCGTGGTCGACATGCAGCACCTGCTCAACCTGAGCGAGAAGAAGCCGCTGGCCATGAGCTTCTACCAGCCGCTGGCCGCCGGCCCGCGCGAGCTGCACTGCAAGCTGTATCACGCCGATACCCCGCTGGCACTGTCCGACGTGCTGCCGATCCTGGAAAACCTCGGCCTGCGCGTGCTGGGTGAGTTCCCTTACCGCCTGCGTCACAACAACGGTCGCGAGTTCTGGATCCACGACTTCGCGTTCACCGCTGCCGAAGGCATGGACCTGGACATCCAGCAGCTCAATGACACCCTGCAGGACGCGTTCGTCCATATCGTGCGCGGCGATGCCGAGAACGATGCGTTCAACCGTCTGGTGCTGACCGCCGGCCTGCCATGGCGCGACGTCGCTCTGCTGCGTGCCTACGCGCGCTACCTGAAGCAGATTCGCCTGGGCTTCGACCTTGGCTACATCGCCAGCACCCTGAACAACCACACCGACATCGCTCGCGAACTGACCCGGTTGTTCAAGACCCGCTTCTACCTGGCGCGCAAGCTGGGCAGCGATGATCTGGACGACAAGCAACTGCGTCTGGAACAGGCAATCCTGACTGCACTGGACGACGTTCAAGTCCTCAACGAAGACCGCATCCTGCGTCGTTACCTGGACCTGATCAAAGCGACCCTGCGTACCAACTTCTACCAGACCGACGCAAACGGCCAGAACAAGTCGTACTTCAGCTTCAAGTTCAACCCGCACTTGATCCCTGAACTGCCGAAGCCGGTTCCGAAGTTCGAAATCTTCGTTTATTCGCCTCGTGTCGAAGGCGTGCACCTGCGCTTCGGCAACGTTGCTCGTGGTGGCCTGCGCTGGTCCGACCGTGAAGAAGACTTCCGTACCGAAGTCCTGGGCCTGGTAAAAGCCCAGCAAGTGAAGAACTCGGTCATCGTGCCGGTGGGTGCGAAGGGCGGCTTCCTGCCGCGTCGCCTGCCACTGGGCGGCAGCCGTGACGAGATCGCGGCCGAGGGCATCGCCTGCTACCGCATCTTCATCTCGGGCCTGCTGGACATCACCGACAACCTGAAGGACGGCAAACTGGTACCGCCGGTCAACGTCGTGCGTCATGACGACGATGACCCGTACCTGGTGGTCGCGGCGGACAAGGGCACTGCAACCTTCTCCGACATCGCCAACGGCATTGCCATCGACTACGGCTTCTGGCTGGGTGACGCGTTCGCGTCCGGTGGTTCGGCCGGTTACGACCACAAGAAGATGGGCATCACCGCCAAGGGCGCGTGGGTCGGCGTACAGCGCCACTTCCGCGAGCGCGGCATCAATGTCCAGGAAGACAGCGTGACTGTGGTCGGCATCGGCGACATGGCCGGCGACGTATTCGGTAACGGCCTGTTGATGTCCGACAAGCTGCAACTGGTTGCCGCGTTCAACCACATGCACATCTTTATCGATCCAAACCCGAACCCGG
Organism: Pseudomonas sp. R38(2017); assembly: GCF_002112395.1. NCBI lineage: Bacteria > Pseudomonadati > Pseudomonadota > Gammaproteobacteria > Pseudomonadales > Pseudomonadaceae > Pseudomonas > Pseudomonas sp. R38(2017). Next base: position 10,156 of record NZ_NEHN01000015.1, on the reverse strand, counting down.
CGACCAGCTTCGTCGAGCGTCAGCGCATGTTCGACCTGCCGCGTTCGGCATGGTCCGACTACGACACCAGCATCATGTCCGAAGGCGGCGGTATCTTCTCGCGCAGCGCGAAGAGCATTGCCATCTCGCCACAGATGAAAGAGCGCTTCGACATCCAGGCCGACAAACTGACCCCGACCGAACTGCTGAACGCCTTGCTCAAGGCGCCGGTGGACCTGCTGTGGAACGGCGGTATCGGTACCTACGTCAAAGCCAGTAGCGAAAGCCACGCCGATGTCGGCGACAAGGCCAACGATGCACTGCGCGTGAACGGCAACGAGCTGCGCTGCAAGGTTGTGGGCGAGGGCGGTAACCTCGGCATGACTCAACTGGGTCGTGTGGAGTTCGGCCTGAATGGCGGCGGTTCCAACACCGACTTCATCGACAACGCCGGTGGCGTGGACTGCTCCGACCACGAAGTGAACATCAAGATCCTGCTGAACGAAGTGGTTCAGGCCGGCGACATGACCGGCAAGCAACGCGATCAGTTGCTGGCGAGCATGACCGACGAAGTCGGTGGTCTGGTGCTGGGCAACAACTACAAGCAGACCCAGGCCCTGTCCCTGGCGGCCCGCCGTGCCTACGAGCGTGCCGCCGAGTACAAGCGCCTGATGAGCGATCTGGAAGGCCGTGGCAAGCTGGACCGCGCCATCGAGTATCTGCCGACCGAGGAGCAGCTCACCGAGCGCGCCGCGACCGGCAAGGGCCTGACGCGTCCGGAGCTATCGGTGCTGATTTCGTACAGCAAGATCGACCTCAAGCAACAGCTGCTGGATTCGCTGGTGCCGGACGACGACTACCTGACCCGCGACATGGAAACCGCGTTCCCGCCGAGTCTGGTCAGCAAGTTCGCCGATGCCATGCGTCGTCACCGTCTGAAGCGCGAGATCGTCAGCACCCAGATCGCCAACGATCTGGTCAACCACATGGGCATCACCTTCGTTCAGCGACTCAAAGAGTCCACCGGCATGACCCCGGCGAACGTGGCGGGCGCTTACGTGATCGTGCGCGACATCTTCCACCTCCCGCACTGGTTCCGTCAGATCGAAGCGCTGGACTATCAGGTCTCCGCTGACGTGCAACTGGAGCTGATGGACGAACTGATGCGTCTGGGCCGTCGCGCTACGCGCTGGTTCCTGCGTGCCCGTCGCAACGAGCAGAACGCTGCCCGTGACGTCGCGCATTTCGGTCCGCACCTGAAGGAGCTGGGCCTGAAACTGGACGAACTGCTGAGCGGCGAAATCCGCGAGAACTGGCAGGAGCGTTATCAGGCTTACGTGGCTGCCGGTGTACCGGAACTGCTGGCGCGTATGGTGGCGGGGACTACCCACCTCTACACGCTGCTGCCGATCATCGAAGCGGCCGACGTGACTGGCCAGGACCCGGCCGAAGTGGCCAAGGCGTACTTCGCCGTGGGCAGCGCGCTGGACATCACCTGGTACATCTCGCAGATCAGCGCCTTGCCGGTTGAAAACAACTGGCAGGCCCTGGCCCGTGAAGCGTTCCGCGACGACGTCGACTGGCAGCAACGCGCGATCACCATCGCCGTTCTGCAAGCGGGCGGCGGCAACCTGGACGTCGAAGAGCGTCTGGCACTGTGGATGGCGCAACACGACGCGATGATCCAGCGCTGGCGCGCCATGCTGGTGGAAATCCGTGCCGCCAGCGGCACCGACTACGCCATGTACGCGGTGGCCAACCGTGAGCTGAACGACGTGGCGCTGAGCGGTCAGGCGGTTGTGCCTGCTGCGGCGACTGCGGAGCTTGAGCTTGCTTGAGTAGCCGTTGAATGAAAAAGCCCCTGCATTGTGAGATGCGGGGGCTTTTTTTTGCCTGATGGTTTTATCGTTACTGCAAGTTATGTCCTTGTTTGTTATCAAGCATCGACACTTTATCTACCGGCCTGGTCAGCAAATTACTGAGCGACTGGTCAAACTTCTGCAGCGCCCTAACCTGAACTTCCTGCTGCTGATTAATATCCGCAACAATCTCCTCCGAACGCTTGAAGTCCGCCCACACCGGCGTCAACTCTTTCGCCTCGGACCCTTTGGCCGTCCCAACATAGTTGAACTTGCCGTCATAGAAGTCCGCACTCACATCCGCCTTGATGTCCGAACTGCGCGAGGTAATCAACTGGCTGTGAGTATCGACGATCGCTACTACATCGGGATTCGCCGCACGCAGGCTCTGCATGTCCGGGTACACCGTCACCGAGCCGAACTGGCGTTGCAGCGAGGCTTTCACCCAGTCCACGGCCATGTCCGGTTTCGAAGTGGCGACGTAGGCGTCATGGATCGGCTGCACCAATAAACTCTGGCCGAAACCGGTGCCGGCGTTGGCCTGATACTCACGCAGGTATTCGCGGTTGGTCTGGGTGCTCGGGCTGTAGACCACGCCCAGCGAGACACCGGGACCGCTTTTTACCTGAGTGGCGCTGCTGCGGCCGACAGGTTGGGTGAACAGTGTGTCGAGAGAGGAAACCGCTTTGGGGGCGGTAGGAACTGAACAGGCGGACAACGCTAAAACCGATATCGCCAAGGTACTGGCAAAGGCAAGTTTCATGGTGAGTCTCCCGTGAAGCAACTTCAGTCGGAAAGTCAGAGGTGTCGGGGTTGATTAAATGGAACCGGCGACAGTTGCCTCAGACTACTCCCGCGAAGCTGAAAACAACCTGACAATTTGCTGAATGACTGTCATGCAATAGTTTTATTGGCTGTAAGCGTTTTTGATTAATTGCCGCAAGAAATAAAAAAGGCGCAAATCAATAATTTGCGCCTTTTATTTATGGCTGGTTAAACAATCATCAGTTTTTCAATGGGATCAACACTTGCTCGTCCGGCGACAGCACCATGAACACCAGCAACTTGGCGGGTTTGGTTTTGCTGGCGTTTTTCGACACCAGATGTTCGGAACCGGCAGGTTCGTACCAGAACTGGCCCTTCTTGTAGGTGATCGCTTGTTCACCCTTGACCTGGGAAGTCACTTCACCTTCGAGTACATAGGCCATGGCCGTGCCGTCGTGTTTGTGGGCGATGGAGGACTGGCCGGGTTTGTAGTCGACTTCGATCATCATGGCTTTTTTGCCGGGGACGTTTTTCAGCATCTGGTCTTGCAGGACCGAGACTTTCTCGGACGCGTCGTGGGCCATAGTGGCGGCAGAAACAGACAGGGCGAGGGCGGCGGCGAAAATGGGCAGGAGTTTCATGGCGGGTCACCTGTGAAGTGGGGAGTCGGCCTTCACAGTAGTCCGCGAAGTGATGCATTCAAACGGCCAATATTCGGGAAGATCGGGTGACCAATCCGGATTCCCCACAAGCCAGAAAAACCACAGCCTTCGACAGCCTCACAGGTTTCCCCGAGGCTGCCGAAGGCTGCATTTTTCTTGAGTTTTAAACGATAGGAAATGAGTTGAAGTCGACGCTGTTAGCCAGCCGACTATCGATCAAGTCAATAAACCCCTGCGCCTCAGGCCGGTTGAAGTGCGCCTGCATCGCCGCCTCGGATTGCCAGCGAGCACTGACGGTCCAGCGGTGGCTGTCGTCAGGGCAGCGGTCGACCAGATAGGAATCGCAGCCCGGCGTTTCGCGAAGGGTTTCGACGATCTTCTGCAACTGCCTGCCCAGTTCCTCGGAGCGGCCGGCCGCAGCCTGCACCTGTACGGTGTTGATCACTTCGTTGGACATTGCTCACACTCCTGAATCAGGCCGGACGAATCCTGCTCATTGAGGGATAACGCCTGTGCAGAATAGGCCTGCACCTCCGGATCACCAATAACCAATCGGCGGGTAATCCGTTAGACCAATCTATCAGGCGACCTGTTGCAGAATGTCGCGCAGGCGGTCCAGCGCAATATCGATATCCAGCGTCTCGATGGCGCCAAAACCGAAGTACATTCCGCTTCTGGCCGGCTGCTGGTAATAGAAGCCGTCGATGGCGTACAGCCCGACTTCGACCTTTTTCGCCAGTTCGATCACCAGCGGCAAGTCGATCGGCACGCGGCAAAACACTGCCATATGGAAGCCTGCGCTCGCCGGTACGGCCTCCAGCCACGGCGACAGGTCGGTGGCCATGCGCGCCAGGATCCGCTCGCGGCGCTGGGCGTAAACGGTGTGGCAGCGGCGGATGTGCTTGAGCAGGCAGCCCTCGGCGATGAACTTGGCCAGCGCCCATTGCGGCAGGGTGGAGGCGTGCAGGTCGGTGAGCTGCTTGGCGCGGATTACCGCTTCGAGGATGGCTGGCGGCAGGATCGCATAGCCGAGGCGCAGCTCTGGCAGCAGGGTTTTGGAGAAGGTGCCGACGTAAGCGACGATGCCGCGCTGATCGAGGTTGTGCAGCGAATCCGTCGGCCGACCCTCGTAGCGGAATTCGCTGTCATAGTCGTCCTCGATGATGATCGCGCCCAGCTCGTAGGCCCGGGCCAGCAAGGCCTCACGCCGCGCGTGGCTCATCGGCATGCCCAGCGGGAACTGGTGCGACGGCGTCACGTAGATCAACCGGGTGCCGTCGGGAATGTGCTGCACCTGAATCCCTTCCGCATCCACCGGCACCCCGACCACGGTGGCTCCATGGGTGCCGAACAGCAGCCGCGCCGGCGGATAACCCGGATCTTCCATCGCCACCAGGCTGCCGGGGCGCAGCAGCACCCGTGCGATCAGGTCCAGCGCCTGCTGCGCGCCGTTGCACACCACGATGTCCTCGTCCTGGCAGTTCACGCCACGAGAAAACGCGATGTGCCGGGCAATTGCATTGCGCAGCGCCGGCAAGCCTTCCGCCACGCTGTAAAAACCCTTGGAACCCGCCATTTGCCGCATGGCGTGGGAGACGCAGCGGCGCCAGTCATCGTGGGGGAACTGGCCCTTGCTGGTGGCGCCACCGATGAAGTCGTAGCGCAGCGAGCCTTCCAGCGTCGGGTGGCGCAGGAACACCGGCAGGTTGCACCAGCTCTCGATCACCTCGGAACTGGCCAGCTCGGAATGGCTTTGCTTGCGCTGCACCGGCGTCGAGCGGGCGTTGACGTAGGTGCCTTTGCCGATGACGCCGGTGAGGAAGTTTTCGTAAGTCAGCTGCGCGTAAGTATCGGAAATGGTCTTGCGCGAAATCCCCAGTTGCTCAGCGAGCAAGCGGCTGGGCGGCAGCTGCGTGCCCGCGGCCAGACGCCCGGATTCAATGGCGCCGCGCAGCTGCTGATACAACTGACCGGCCAGATCCTTGCGGCCGTTGATCACGACATGAAGTTCCATACCGACGGGGCTCCTGGGGCGAATGAGGCGGATTGTGCGCCCGCCAGATTACTCCCGAATGCACGCGGGGCAGAAGTTGCGCGGAGTAAAAACCGGAAATTGGTCAAGGATCAGTGGTCTGCCGGTTTTCCGTGCAATTGGGGCTGTAATGCTGGCCTGGCTGCGCTTACCGTGAAATCACTCTTCTGCTGCCCGAGACCCGCCCATGTCCCCGCGTCTGGATTACTACAGCGCTTCACCCAAAGCCATGAAAGCAATGATTGCCCTGGAAGCGCTGACCAGCAGCCTGAGCATCGAGGCGCCGTTGCTGCACCTGATCAAGATCCGCGCCTCGCAACTCAACGGCTGCGCGTTCTGCACCGACATGCATTCGGTGGAAGCGCGGCGGGCAGGGGAGACGGAACGGCGGCTGTACGCCATCGCGGTCTGGCGTGACAGCGGCTTCTTCAACCTGCGCGAGCGGGCGGCGCTGGCCTGGACCGACGCGGTAACGCTGCTGGCGGAAAGTCATGTGCCGGATGACGTCTATGAGCAAGCGCGAACACAGTTCAACGAAGGCGAACTGGTGGACCTGACCATGGCCGTCAGCACCATCAGCAGCTGGAATCGCCTGGCGGTGAGTTTTCGGCAAGTCCCCAGTGACTGATCTACGAAACTAGTTCGGCGGCCGCTGCGGTTTCACCGACGTGCCAAAGGTGTTGCCCATCCGCGTACTGGTAGCCGCCGGCGTTGCCAGTCCCACCTGATTCGGCGGGCGCTTGTTGACCGGCACGTTCATCGCTTCCTGATTCTTCTGCGCAGCCGCCGCGCCGTCGGGGTTGTTGCCCATCTGCTGGCTCAGGCAGTCGTAATTCGGCGCCTTGTAACCGCCCACGGTCACCTCGACGCAACCCACCGCCTGCTCGGCCTGCACGCCGCCCGACAGGGTCAACAACAGCCCGCTCAGCGCCAATGTCCACAGTGATTTCATGTGTGCCTCCTGGCCGGCCCGAAAGGGCCGCTCTGGCTCAAGAGTCTAGTGCAACGGGCGCGCCGATCCCGTGATGGTTTTTTTGCAGTGGCCGTCACACCAGATTCATAAACAGCCCTCAGGATGACGGTTTTCAGGGGTACATCAACTGTGCTGCGAGGCCGTGCCAGGGACGATGTTGTGCGCTCAGCGCTCGTGCGCCAGCTCGGTCTGGGGCTGCTGCTTGGCTTGTTGTTGAGCCGCGCCAGCGCCGATCCGGTACCGGCGACGATGCGCATGACGCTGCACATCCCGGCCCAGGAACTGGCCCGCGCACTCGATCAGTTCAGCCGCGCCACCGGCATGGCGGTGCTGGTCGACAGCCAGTTGAGTCGCGGTCGACGCTCGTTGGCGGTGGACGGTGAATTCACCGCCGCCGAAGCATTGCGCCGGATGCTCGGTGGCAGCGGGTTGATGGCCAAGTACAGCCGCGACGACGCGTTCACCTTGCAGGTGGCGCAAGTCGAGGACGTGCCGCTACCGGCGGAGAAACCGACCCCCGCCAGCGCAGCCGTCAACCGTAGCTACGCCACGGCGGTGCAGGCAGCCATCGAGCGCAACCTGTGCCGCTCGCCGTTGACCCGGCCCGGCAGTTTTCGCGCGGTATTGCAGCTGTGGATCGGTCGCGACGGCGTGGTGCAGCACAACCGGTTGGTGACCTCGACCGGTGATGTCCGGCGCGATGCCGCGCTGGTAGACAGTTTTCACACGCTCAGGATCGACCGGCCCACACCCGGCGCATTGCGCCAGCCAGTCACCTTGCTGTTGTTACCCGAATCGTCAGGAAAGCGCATGGAATGCACACAATGGGAAGGAGTTTCCGGGAGATGAAAGACGCCGGACAAAGTTCGATGGTCCAGCTGTTCCTGACGTCCTACGAGGACTTTCGGGTGCGCCTGCGACGCCGTCTTGGCTCGGAAGACCTGGCCAACGACGTGCTGCACGAAACCTATTTGCGGGTCGACCGCATGGAAGCGCCGCCGAACCTGCTGCGGCCCAACGCCTACCTCTATCGCATGGCCCTGAACATCGCCGCCGACCGCCGTCAGGCCGATGCGCGATTGCTCACCGGCAGCGAAGTCGAAGAACTGCTGCAAGTCAGCGACGAAGCGCTGGACCCGATGCGCGTGGTCGGCGGCCAGAAGGAAATCCAGTCGCTGCTCGGCGCCCTGTACGAACTGCCGGCCCGGCGCCGCCGGATCTTCATCGCCGCACGCCTGGAAGAAGCACCGCACCTTGAAATCTCCCAGCGTTTTGGCATCTCCACGCGCATGGTCGAGAAGGAAATCAAGGCTGCCCTCGGACACTGCGCGGCGAAACTGGAAAGAAAAGTGTTTCAGCGGTTCGGTCGCGGGGCCGGAAAACCGTCTAGTGAATGAAGCTCCCGATCAACCCGTCGAGTACCTGTGCGTTTGAACATCTTCCGTCTGACACCTGCCGAGCCCGCGCCTGCCGAGCGTCTGCAAAGCGAAGCCCGCGACTGGCTGATCCTGCTGACCTCCGGCCGCGCCACGGTCGCCGACGCCCGGGCGCTGCGCCAGTGGTGCGCGCAAAGCCCCGAACACGCCCGCGCCTTCGAAGAGTGCAAGGCGTTGTGGCATCTGCTGCAACCGGCGGCGGAAGAATTGCAGGCACCGCGACGGTTCGGGCGACGGGCCTTTCTCGGCGGCGCCATTGCCGCATCGGCGGCGTTCTTGCTGGTGCGCGGCACGATCCCGGGCGGCTTCTCCGGGCTTGGCGCCGATTACATCACTGAAGTCGGCCAGCAACGTCGAGTCGAACCGGCCGATGGCCTGAGCCTGGAACTGAACACCCAGACCCGCATCAACCAGCGTTCGGTGGATGAGGGCGTGCAGGGCTTTGAACTGGTCAGCGGCGAAGTCGAAGTGCAGACCGCACGGTTGCCGATGGCGATGCAGGCCGGTGGCGGCTGGCTACGGACGAGCAGGGCACGGTTCAACCTGCGCAACCTCGATCAACAGGTGTGCGTGACATGCCTCGATGGCGCGGTGGACGTGGAAGTCGAAGGCCGAAGTCTGCGTCTGGAACCGGGCCAGCAGTTGACCTACGACGCGCAACGGGTCGGCAATGTGCAAAGCGTCGACACCGCCGCGGTGAGCAACTGGCGTCAGCAGGTCCTGGTGTTCAACGGCACGACCCTCAGCCAGATGATCGACGAGATCAACCGCTATCGCCCAGGCATGTTGCTGCTGCTCAACCGCGAACTCGGCCAACGCCGGGTGCAGGCACGTTTCTCCCTCGATCAACTGGCCGGCGTAGGTGCGCTGATCCGCGATGCCTACGGCGTCAAATGCACCGAGTTGCCGGGCGGCGTAGTCGTCCTCAGCTAATCACTGCAAGGGTCCCATAACCTGCCGGTATTTCTCCGGCCCTTGCGGTGTTTGCCGAGTCAACCGCACCTCCAACCCCAACGGATCCTCCCGCCGATTCCCGCTCAACTGCCGCCACCCCTTGTCCATCTCCCAAACCCGCACCTGCAAATCACTCACCTCACCCAAAACCGCCACCCCAGCCGTCGGCGCTGGCAACGGATAGCGACTGCGCGCCGGGGCCACCGCGCGGTACAGCGTGTCCCCCTTGAGCCACCAGCGCACCCGCTGCAACGCCCCCGGCTGATCCGCCGCGCTACGAATTATGTCCAGCCGAAACCCCTTGCTGTCACTGCTGCGCACCGTAACGGCAGGCGGCGCCGTCGTCGGTTCATCCTCGGTGCCGACCTTCTTCGGCTCCGTCAGCTCGATCCCGGCGCGCATCTCCACATCCCGCTGCATCTGATTCAACGCCCGCAACAGGCTGTCGCTCTGCTCACCGCTGGCCTGCAAATGGCGGTCGGCGCGGGTGACACTGTCCAGCCCCTTCCAGGCAATCAGACTGACCACCGCCATCAGCAGAATCGCGACCATCACCTCGATCAGCGTAAAACCTTGTTGTCTGTTCATTGCACGCTGATCCGGCCCGAAGCATCGCGCAGCACACTCAACCGATTGAGCCCGTCAGACAGCGTCAACTGCAGCGGCGGATTGATCCACTCCGCGTTCAGCACCACCTTCTGCTTCGGCTCCACCCGCACCTCCAGCTTCGGACTCTGCCACGGGCGCGGCCGCAACTGCGGGTCCCGCTCGAAATGATCAAAGCCCTTGCTACTGTCACTGCGCCGACTGAACCGAAACCCCTTGCCATCGCTCAACCACGCAATCGGCCGGCCATCGGCGCGGGCCTCGGCCTGGGCAATCTGCAGCAACTGCGCCACGCGCTCGGCGTCCTTGCGCAACAACTGCAACGGATCGGGCTTGATACTCAGACTGATCGCCGCACTGGCGATGCCGATGATCACCAGCACCACCATCAGCTCGATCAATGTAAAACCCTGCTGCCTGCTCCGGCTCATTGAATGCGCACTCCCTTGCGTCCAGCCCCGTCCCAAAAAACCATCCTGCACGGCCAACATGTAAGGCGTGTGAAATAAAACCGTGAGAATTGCCGCGTAGTCTGGTCACCGGGACTAAAAGGAGATTCAGCCCATGAGATTCACCGCACGCTTTTCACCCCCCCAACTCATCCAGGCCGCCGCACTGCTGGCCGCCCTGGTCGGCATCGCCACCTGGTCATCCCTGCTCCTGACCACCGCCGAATCCCACACCCCGGCCGCCACGCCGCAACTGCTCGCTGCGCGCAGCGATAACCCGGCATTGCAGTGGTTTTCCAACCGAACGGCGCCGGTGGAGATCAAGGTCAGTGGGGTGATGGCGGGGAGCCGCGGGGCGGTGGCGATTTTGAGTTTGAACGACGGGCCGCCGAGGAGTTTTTTGCAGGGGGAGCGGGTGAGTCCGGGGGTGAGGTTGGTGGC
>NZ_NEHN01000014.1:0-161862 GCF_002112395.1 Pseudomonas sp. R38(2017) | reverse complement strand
AACGTGTAACTCATTGAGTTTCAAGGAGTTTTCCGTTTCGACTGCGCCGGAAGTGGGGCGAATTATAGGCCTCCAGAATCTGCCGTCAACCCTTAATTTCGCTTTTCTTTCAATAACTTGCGGATGGGCTAAAAAACACTCAAGACCCTCTATATAGAAGAAGGATTCAGTACCCCTCCTATATAGATATATAGAGAGAACCCTCAGAGCACTCCATCCGCTTTCATCGCAGTCACTGCACCCGCCCCAAGACCCAGCACCCGCTGCAAAACCTCCAGCGTATGCTCGCCCAACAAAGGAGGCGCACGGCGATACTCGACAGGAGTCCGCGACAACCGGATCGGACTAGCCACCTGCGGCACCATCCCCGCCAGCGCGTGAGGCAGCTCAATCGCCAACCCGCGAGATTTCACCTGCGGATCCTCGAACACCTGCGACAGATCATTGATCGGCCCACACGGCACACCCGCTTGCTCCAGTTGAGCCACCCATTCGGCGGTCGTCTTGAAGACTGTCACCTGACGGATCAGCGGAATCAGTACCGCCCGGTTCGCCACCCGTAGCTTATTGGTCGCGAAACGTGGATCGTCTGCCCACTGTGGCTGCCCGGCCACCTCGGCAAACTTGCGGAACTGTCCGTCATTACCCACGGTAAGAATGAAGTCACCATCAGCCGTAGGAAAATCCTGGTACGGCACGATATTCGGATGTGCATTCCCTAGCCGCTTTGGCGCATTACCCGTCGTCAGGTAGTTCATCGCCTGGTTGGCCAGACACGCCACCTGTACATCCAGCAGCGCCATATCGATATGTTGGCCGCCGCCATCGTGATCACGGTGAGCCAGCGCCGCCAGGATCGCCACGGTCGAATACAGCCCCGTGAGGATATCCGTGAGCGCCACACCCACTTTCACCGGCCCGGCGCCCTCATCACCTTCAGGTCGACCTGTGAGACTCATCAGCCCGCCAAGCCCTTGGATCATGAAGTCGTAACCCGCGCGCTTGGCATACGGCCCGGTCTGGCCAAAACCGGTGATCGAGCAATAGATCAGATCCGGATTGATCGTCTTCAGCGACTCGTAATCCAGGCCATAAGCCGCCAGACCACCCACCTTGAAGTTCTCGATCAGGATGTCCGACTTGGCTGCCAACTCCCGTACCAGTTTCTGACCTTCGGGACGTGTGAAGTCGATCGTCACCGATTGCTTGTTGCGGTTGGCCGACAGGTAATAAGCCGCCTCGCTGGTATTCTCGCCGTAAGCGTCCTTCAGGAAGGGCGGCCCCCAGGCACGAGTGTCGTCACCATTGCCCGGGCGCTCGACCTTGATAACTTCCGCCCCAAGGTCGGCAAGAATCTGCCCGGCCCACGGACCGGCCAGCACTCGCGACAAATCCAGTACCCGCAGATGCGACAACGCGCCCATGGTCGCTCTCCTATTAATAGAACGCCTGCAGGCCGGTCTGTGCACGACCCAGGATCAGCGCATGAACGTCGTGAGTACCTTCATAGGTATTCACCACTTCCAGGTTGACCAAGTGACGGGCCACCCCGAACTCATCGGAGATCCCGTTGCCGCCCAACATGTCACGGGCCATGCGAGCGATATCCAGCGATTTGCCACAGGAGTTGCGCTTCATGATCGAAGTGATTTCAACCGCAGCGGTGCCTTCATCTTTCATGCGCCCCAGACGCAGACAGCCTTGCAGCGCCAGAGTGATTTCGGTCTGCATGTCAGCCAGCTTCTTCTGGATCAACTGAGTAGCAGCCAACGGACGACCGAACTGCTGGCGATCCAGGGTGTACTGGCGTGCGGTGTGCCAGCAGAATTCAGCCGCTCCCAACGCACCCCAGGAGATGCCATAACGAGCAGAGTTGAGGCAGGTGAACGGACCTTTCAGGCCACGCACATCCGGGAAAATGTTTTCTTCCGGCACGAACACGTTGTCCATGACGATTTCGCCAGTGATCGAAGCCCGCAGGCCGACCTTGCCATGAATCGCCGGAGCGCTCAGACCTTTCCAGCCCTTCTCCAGAACGAAACCACGGATGTCGCCCGCATCGTCCTTGGCCCAGACGACGAACACATCGGCGATCGGGCTGTTGGTGATCCACATCTTGGCGCCGGTCAGGCTGTAGCCGCCTTCGACTTTGCGTGCACGCGTAATCATCGCACCCGGGTCGGAACCGTGGTTCGGTTCGGTCAGACCAAAGCAGCCGATCCACTCGCCGGACGCCAGTTTCGGCAGGTACTTCTGTTTCTGTGCTTCGGTGCCAAATTCGTTGATCGGCACCATCACCAGCGAAGACTGCACGCTCATCATCGAACGGTAGCCGGAATCCACGCGCTCGACTTCACGGGCAATCAGGCCATAGCTGACGTAGTTGAGGCCGCTGCCACCATACTGCTCGGGGATGGTCGCGCCCAACAGGCCGACTTCGCCCATTTCACGGAAGATTGCCGGGTCAGTCTTCTCATGGCGGAAGGCTTCAAGAACACGTGGCGCGAGGCTCTGCTGGGCGAATTGCTCGGCAGTGTCGCGGATCATGCGTTCTTCTTCAGTCAGCTGTTGATCCAGCAGCAGGGGATCGATCCAGTTGAAGCTAGCTTTACCGCCCATGAGTGAGTCCTCGCAAATCGGGTGAATTAACGTGGCATTGATCCTAGGCCCGCTTCGCCATCCCGGCAAACGAGGATTTCGCATCCTGTTGTGCTAATTTCTCACTCCGAAACGTCGCCAAGTGCCTTATATGCGACGTATTAGTGAGGTTGACGTACATGCGCCGCAAGATACCCAGCACCACCGCCCTGATCAGCTTCGAGGCAGCCGCCCGCCACGAGAGCTTCACCAAGGCCGCCGAAGAACTTTCCCTCACGCAGGGCGCCATTTGCCGACAGATCGCCAGCCTTGAGGACTTCCTCAGTGTCGAACTCTTTCGACGCTCGCGACGCGGAGTGAAGCTGACCGAAGCGGGCCTTTCCTACAGCCGCCGGGTTGCCACCCAACTCGATGCCGTGGAGCGCGACACCCTGTCAGTGATGGGTCAGCAAGGCACCAACGTGATCGAGCTCGCTGTGGTGCCCACCTTCGGCACGCAATGGCTGCTGCCAAGACTCAAGGACTTTCAGCTCAAACATCCGGAGGTGACGGTCAACCTGACCAACCGAACCCGCCCGTTCCTGTTTGCCGACACGGAATTCGATGCCGCCATCTACTTCGGCGATGCCGATTGGTCGGGTACCGAATCCCACAGGCTGATGGGCGAGAATCCGATGCCGGTGTGCAGCCCCGCCCTGCTCGGCAACAAGATGCATCTGACGCCGGATGAAATCGCCGATCTGCCACTGCTCCAGCAAACCACCCGCCCCTACGCCTGGCGACAGTGGTTCAACTCGCAACACCTGAACATCCCCCGCGACATGACAGGTCCGCGCTACGAGCTATTCTCCATGCTGGCCCAGGCAGCCATGCACGACATGGGGATCGCGCTGATCCCACCGTTCCTGATCCAGCGCGAATTGGCCGAGAAACGCTTGGTGATAGCCAACCCGAATGCACTCTCCAGCATCAAGGCGTATTACCTGATGATTCCGGAGCGAAAGGTCGAATCGGCGTCACTCAAGGCTTTTCGCGATTGGTTGGTAAACCAGGCACACAGCTACAACCTTGAAGGCTAAAGGCTTTCAGCGATTACTAACCCCGTAGTCAGAAAAATCAAAGCCCTACAGATATAACTATTTGTCGCAAATCGACAGACTGTATCCGAAAGTCGTACAGACGTCCCACAAGCGCCTGCCGACGTGGCTTTGCGCCCTCATTCGCGACTCATTGAGGACTATTCACGTCACCGATGAGAAAAATCTTCAAATTCATCCAGACTCCTTGAAAGGCACGGCCTGCAAGGGATTCAACTGGCCATCTGCGACATTCGGTCACGGGATGACTTGTAGTTAATTTTCCGTCACCCGTCATAATCCCTTGAAGGGCATAAACTTCGCCTGCAAAATGCCGCGCCCCGCCCTGATTTGGCGGGATCGTGCTGATCGGCCGCCCCAGTCGCACCATCCGTAGTGCATGGGTTTACTCAATAAGATCACGCAGGAGATTTGACGTGCACATTGGTGTTCCTCTCGAAACCCAGACCGGTGAAACACGGGTTGCTGCAACCCCGGAAACCATTAAAAAGCTGATCAGCCAAGGTCATAAGGTCACTGTGCAAACCGGCGCCGGCGTTAAAGCCAGTGTTGTCGACAGTGCCTATGAAGCGGCAGGCGCAACCATTGGCAGTGCCAATGACGCGTTTGGCGCCGAGCTGATTCTCAAAGTGGTCGCGCCAAGCGATGCCGAACTGACGCTGATCAAGCGCGGCACCGTGCTGGTGGGCATGCTCAACCCGTTCAACAACGACACCATCGCGAAGATGGCCGAGTGCGGGATCACCGCGTTCGCTCTGGAAGCAGCGCCACGTACGTCCCGGGCCCAGAGCCTTGACGTGCTGTCGTCCCAGGCGAACATTGCCGGCTACAAGGCCGTGCTGCTGGCCGCCCACTACTATCCGCGCTTCATGCCGATGCTGATGACCGCTGCGGGCACCGTGAAAGCGGCACGCGTGCTGATTCTGGGCGCTGGTGTGGCTGGGTTGCAGGCGATTGCCACGGCGAAACGTCTGGGCGCCGTCATCGAAGCGTCTGACGTACGTCCGGCCGTGAAGGAGCAGATCGAGTCCCTCGGCGCCAAATTCGTCGACGTGCCTTACGAGACCGATGAAGAACGCGAATGCGCGGTTGGCGTCGGCGGTTATGCGCGTCCGATGCCGGCGAGCTGGATGCAGCGTCAGGCCCAAGCCGTGCACGAGCGCGCCAAACAGGCTGACATCGTCATCACCACCGCACTGATCCCGGGCCGCAAGGCACCGGTTCTGTTGAGCGCGGACACTGTGGCGCAAATGAAACCCGGCTCGGTGGTCATCGACCTCGCTGCAGCCCAGGGTGGCAACTGCCCGCTGACCATGGCTGATCAAGTTGTGATCGAGAACGGCGTGACCATCGTCGGCCCGACCAACCTCGCCGGTGAAGTCGCTGCAGACGCTTCGGCGCTGTATGCCCGCAACCTGCTGGACTTCCTGAAGCTGGTGTTCACCAAAGAAGGCCAGTTCGAAGTGAACCTCGAAGACGACATCGTCGCCGCATGCCTGATGTGCCGCGACGGCCAAGTCATCCGCAAAAACGCCTAAGCAGGGATTCAGACGATGGAAGAGCTTATCTCCCCCGGTATCTACAACCTGATCATCTTCGTGCTGGCGATTTATGTCGGTTACCACGTGGTCTGGAACGTTACACCCGCATTGCACACGCCGCTGATGGCGGTGACCAACGCCATTTCGGCGATCGTGATCGTCGGCGCCATGCTTGCCGCCGCACTGACCGTCACTCCACTGGGCAAGACCATGGGCACCCTCGCCGTGGCGCTGGCCGCGGTCAACGTGTTCGGTGGCTTCCTGGTCACCCGCCGCATGCTTGAGATGTTCAAGAAGAAAGCCCCGAAAGCAAAAGAAGAGGCGCCCAAGTAATGAGCATGAACCTCGTCACGACGCTCTACCTGATCGCGTCGATCTGCTTCATCCAGGCCCTCAAGGGTCTGTCGCACCCGACCACGTCGCGCCGCGGCAACCTGTTCGGCATGCTCGGCATGGCGTTGGCGATCCTTACCACCGTCGGCCTCATCTATAAGCTGGGCGCTGAGCTGGCCACCGCCGGTATCGGCTACGTAATCGTCGGCCTGCTGATCGGCGGCACCGCCGGTTCGATCATGGCCAAGCGCGTTGAAATGACCAAGATGCCGGAACTGGTTGCGTTCATGCACAGCATGATCGGCCTGGCAGCGGTGTTCATCGCCATCGCCGCCGTGGTCGAGCCGCAGTCCTTGGGCATCGTCAAGCAACTGGGCGACTCGATCCCGGCGGGTAACCGACTGGAGCTGTTCCTAGGCGCAGCCATCGGTGCTATCACCTTCTCCGGTTCGGTGATCGCCTTCGGCAAGTTGTCGGGCAAGTACAAGTTCCGTCTGTTCCAAGGGGCACCAGTACAGTTCAGCGGTCAGCACAAGCTGAACGCGGTGCTGGGTCTGGCGACGCTGATCCTCGGCGTCACCTTCATGTTGACCGGCAACCTTACCGCGTTCGCACTGATGCTGGCTCTGGCGTTCGTCATGGGCGTGCTGATCATCATCCCGATCGGTGGCGCCGACATGCCGGTGGTGGTGTCGATGCTCAACAGCTATTCCGGCTGGGCAGCGGCGGGTATCGGCTTCTCGCTGAACAACTCGATGCTGATCATTGCCGGCTCGCTGGTGGGTTCGAGCGGTGCGATCCTCTCGTACATCATGTGCAAGGCGATGAACCGCTCCTTCTTTAATGTACTGCTCGGCGGTTTCGGCAATACCGCAGACTCCGGTCCTGCCGGCGAGAAGGAAGCTCGCCCGGTGAAATCCGGCTCGGCTGACGACGCGACCTTCCTGCTGACCAACGCCGACACCGTGATCATCGTGCCGGGCTACGGCCTGGCGGTGGCCCGTGCACAGCACGCATTGAAAGAGCTGACCGAGAAGCTGACCCACCATGGCGTGACCGTGAAGTACGCGATCCACCCGGTGGCCGGTCGGATGCCTGGCCACATGAACGTACTGCTGGCCGAGGCCGAAGTGCCGTACGACCAGGTGTTCGAGATGGAAGACATCAACTCCGAGTTCGGCCAGGCCGACGTGGTGCTGGTGCTCGGCGCCAACGACGTGGTCAACCCCGCTGCCAAGAACGATCCGAAGTCGCCGATTGCAGGCATGCCGATTCTCGAAGCCTTCAAGGCCAAAACTGTCATCGTCAACAAGCGCTCGATGGCCAGCGGCTACGCCGGTCTGGACAACGAACTGTTCTACCTGGACAAGACCATGATGGTGTTCGGCGACGCGAAGAAAGTCATCGAAGACATGGTCAAAGCAGTCGAGTAACCCTCGCAGGCAATACCAAACGCCCCGACTTGTCGGGGCGTTTTTGTTTGCGAAAACCGTCGGACAATTTGCCGCGTTGTTGCAGATCCGGTAACGGTGTTTTACTTGAAACCCGCTAAATAGACGCCTCGTTTGCGACCTTGGTAGCGGGACAGGCGCCCGCGAAATTCACTAGACTGCGCATCCTGCTACTCGCTGCCCGAGAAAATAATCCATGTACCGTGACCGTATTCGCCTGCCTTCGTTGTTGGATAAAGTGATGAGCGCCGCCGACGCCGCTGCGCTGATTGAGGACGGCATGACCGTCGGCATGAGCGGCTTCACCCGCGCCGGCGAAGCCAAGGCCGTTCCCCACGCACTGGCCGAGCGAGCCAAGGTCACGCCGCTGAAGATCAGCCTGATGACCGGCGCCAGCCTGGGCAACGACCTCGACAAGCAACTGACCGAGGCCGGTGTACTGTCGCGGCGCATGCCGTTCCAGGTCGACAGCACTTTGCGCAAGGCGATCAACGCCGGCGAAGTGATGTTCATCGACCAGCACCTGTCGGAAACCGTCGAACAACTGCGCAACCAGCAACTGAAGCTGCCGGACATCGCAGTGATCGAAGCCGTGGCCATCACCGAACAGGGCCATATCGTGCCGACCACGTCGGTGGGCAACTCGGCGAGCTTCGCGATCTTCGCCAAACACGTGATCGTCGAGATCAACCTGGCGCACAACGCCAACCTCGAAGGTCTGCATGACATCTATATCCCGACCTATCGCCCGACCCGCACGCCCATCCCGCTGGTAAAGGTCGACGACCGTATCGGCAGCACCGCGATCCCGATCCCGCCGGAGAAGATCGTCGCGATCGTCATCACCCAGCAGCCCGATTCGCCGTCCACCGTGTCTTCGCCGGATGTCGACACCAAAGCCATCGCCGATCACTTGATCACCTTCCTCAAGCAGGAGGTCGATGCCGGACGCATGACCAACAAGCTCGGCCCGTTGCAGGCAGGCATCGGCAACATTGCCAACGCGGTGATGTGCGGACTGATCGATTCGCCGTTCGAAGACTTGACCATGTACTCCGAAGTGCTGCAGGACTCGACCTTCGACCTGATCGATGCCGGCAAGTTGAGCTTCGCCTCGGGCAGTTCGATCACGCTGTCGGAACGGCGCAACAGCGACGTGTTCGGCAATCTGGAGAAGTACAAGGACAAACTGGTGCTGCGCCCGCAGGAGATCTCGAACCATCCGGAAGTGGTTCGTCGCCTGGGCATCATCGGCATCAACACGGCCCTTGAGTTCGACATCTACGGCAACGTCAACTCCACCCACGTCTGCGGTACGCGGATGATGAACGGCATTGGCGGCTCGGGCGACTTCGCACGCAACGCGCACCTGGCGGTGTTCGTGACCAAGTCGATCGCCAAGGGCGGCGCGATTTCCAGCGTAGTGCCGATGGTCAGCCACGTCGACCATACCGAGCATGACGTCGACATCCTGGTGACCGAGGTCGGCCTGGCCGACCTGCGCGGCCTGGCGCCACGGGAACGCGCACGAGTCATCATCGACAACTGTGTGCACCCGGATTACCGCCAGGCACTGAACGACTATTTCGACAAAGCCTGCGCCATTGGCGGCCACACCCCGCATATCCTGCGTGATGCCCTGAGCTGGCACATCAATCTGGAAGAAACCGGACGCATGCTGAAGGCGTAATCCGCACAGATATTCCGCTGGCGCAAACACAGTTTCGCCAGCGGGATTTGAAAACTTCCGATCTCGTCAAAAACTGTACTTCTGTACCGGTCTTTTTCTACGGCTTTTGCCTTCTTCTCTCACCGAATTGAGCAAAAATGCACCAAATAGGCGCAGACAGGTACAGTTTGCGCGATTTTGACCCGTACACCCCCTATAAACAGTTAACTGGTCACTCACAATACAAGTGAACTGTATCTAGAGAGTCTGGCCAAACGAGAGGATCATGGGCACCAGTTAAACCACTACCTGATCCCGCCACAAGCGGAAGGATGTCAACCATGGAACGTACACTCAGTTCCGAACTGTTCTTCGAAGACAAAGCTGCAAAAACCCAGGCTTCCCTGCCTCTGCGCGTTATCGCCAACCTGATGTTGTGGCAGCGCCGCATCTCCAGCCGCCATCAACTGGCTCGTCTGGATTCGCGTCTGCTGGCTGACGCCGGTATCAGCGAAGCACAACGCTACGAAGAGCTCAGCAAGCCGTTCTGGCGCTAAGTAGCGTCGCTGGCTCTGGTCGCCAGACCCACCGCCAGCAACCCGAATTGAACAAACAAGACCCGTCGCGGGAAACCGCGACGGGTCTTGTCGTTTTGGGCTCGGAAAACATGCGATACAGGTGCTTGTATCGCAGACAGGTACAGTTTTACTTAAAAAAAACTGAACCAGTACAATTTTGTCACGGTGTATCTGCCGTGCTCACAGCATTGAGATCAACATGACCTTCCGCCTCCACTGACTTAAGGAAGACGTCATGAATCACTTACAGGATGTTTCAGCAGTTACAGTCGATCGCTCTCCCCGCTACGGCCTTCTATGGCGACTATTCAAAGGCTTCTGGCGAGGCCTGGAGCGCGCCAGAACACGGCGCCTGCTGGCCCAACTCGATGGGCGGGATCTCGCCGATCTCGGCCTCAGCCACGCGGATCGACTGAATGAGCTGGAGAAACCCTTCTGGCGCTAGCACTTTGCCCTCTGTGCGAAACCTCCCACACAGGCCTAATATCCGGGCAGAACGTGGCGAATGCCGTGCGACTGGCGTCTGACTTCCCAGACACCAAGCCACCTCTCAATACGATATTTCCAGAGGAGTTACACCATGTCCCGTCTTCGCCTGCTCAGCGCTGCCGCCCTGCTGGCCGTGGCTGCCAATGCCAGCGCCACCAGCTTCATCGTGACCACCGACGCTGTTGTCGGCGCGCTGAAGTCCTCTTCGGACGCGACTTCCGACGTCAGCTCTTCGCTGCGTGACAACAAAGTCGTGATCGCTGCCCGTGACGATGCTGCCAGCTTCGTTGCCAGCGAAGGCCAGATCCGCGGCGTAAAACTTGAAAGTGCCCTGGACCTCATCCGCCATCAGGCCCCGCAACTGAATGCGACCGACGCACAACTGGCACAAGCCATCCTGGCGATCTGAGCCGACATTGCAGGAAGGGACACGCCAGTCGTGTCCCGATGTTTCGCAGCTGGCTCTAGACCGGGCATTGCGCTAGCCTTGGGGCTCGCTAACAGCTCCTGAGACCCATGCGTTTTTATCAAAATCTGCTTATCCCTTCCGTCCTGGTCACTGCCTGCTGGGCAACGTCGGTCGATGCCTTTGACGTCTCGACGCAAAACACCGTCGTCAGCGGTTACGCCACCAGCATGGTGTCTTCCGCGCCTTTCGACCGTAAACTGTTGTTCGCCGCCCACGACGATGCGGCGGCATTCGTTGCCAGTGACGGCCAATTACGAGGCGCCCAGCTGGAATCCGCACTGCATTACCTGCGTAAATCCCGGCCAAAACTTCATGTAAGCGACCTTGAACTGGCACAGGCAATTCTCGTCCAATAGTTATTCTTGTCCCCTCCGGAGTCGTTCCATGCGTAGCCCGCTGATTGCTGCCACCCTTGGCCTGTTGTTGTTGGCCGATATGGCCCAGGCGCACACCCTGGTAGCCACCAGTAACATCATCGTTCGTGCCTCCCAGCGCACCATCGATTTCACTTCCGACACCACCACGTCGATCCGCGATTCGAAAATCATCCGCGAAGCCCATGACGACGCCGCCAGCTTCGTCGCCAGCAACGGTGATATCCGTGGTGCGCACCTGGAAGCCGCCCTCAACACCTTGCGCACCCGCGTGCCGGAAGCCCGCGACGCCAGTGATCAGGTACTCGCCGAAGCCATCCTCGCATTGTGAAGTCTCTCAGCGCCTGGCTGCTGGCCGGGGCGCTGCTGCTGATCGGCAGCAACGCCCACGCCAGCCTGCAATTACGGCTCAAGACCGACGGTCTGAGTCCTGTCCAACAACAGGCCAGCCAGGCGCTGCTCGATGAAGCGATGCAGAAACTGCCGCCCAGCTTCATCGAACGTCTGGATCGACGCATCGATGTCGGCTGGACCGACGACATGCCCGCCAACGCCTACGGCCAGGCGACACTCGTCTCCGAGCTGGACCTGAACCGCAAACTGCTCGCCAGTCTCACCGACGGCAGCGCGGCCAAACAAAAGACCAGTCGCCCCCACGGCACTGTGCGGCAGGAATTGCTGGCCACGGTGCTGCACGAAATCACCCACATTTATGATCGCGCACGCCTGTGGCCAGCTGCCGAACGCACGCTGATCCAGCGCTGCACCCGCCGCAACAACAGCGCCGGACTGGTCGGCCTGCCGGACGAGTGCCGTGGACAGAACGACCGGCGCTTCACCCTCAGCGATGACCCGCGCCTGCTCGACCTCGCCGGCTGGCAGCAATACGTCGGTCGCCGTGGCGAACGTGAACAGCACAACCGGCAAATCGCCCGCAGCCCGGATCTGTACGAGATCTCCAGTCCGAAGGAATTCGTCGCGGTCAACATGGAGTATTTCCTCCTCGACCCGAGCTATGCGTGCCGCCGGCCTGCGCTGTATCGCTATTACAAGGAACATTTCGGCTGGGCGCCGCCGGAAAAGGACACCTGCGCCAAATCCTTCGCCTTCCTCAATGCCGGCAACGACTTTGCCAAACAGCCGTTAGGCCAGGTCGATCCGGAGCGGGTCTACGCCATCGACTATCTGCTGGCCGAAGCGAACCAGAACTGGGTCAGCCGCTGGGGGCACAGCATGTTGCGCCTGGTGATCTGCGCCCCGGGCCGCCCGCGTGGACCAGACTGCCGACTGGATCTGGACCAGCATCTGGTGCTGTCCTACCGCGCCTTCGTTGGCGATGTGCAGCTGTCGAGCTGGGACGGACTGGTCGGCAAATACCCGTCGCGCCTGTTTGTCCTGCCACTGGCGCAGGTAATCGACGAGTACACCAAGACCGAATTGCGCAGCCTCGCCTCGGTGCCGCTGAACCTGTCTCGCAGCGAGATCGAAGACGTGGTCGGACACGCCGCCGAAATGCACTGGAGCTACGACGGCAACTACTTCTTCCTGTCCAACAACTGCGCGGTGGAGAGCCTGAAACTGCTGCGCAGCGGTAGCAACAATGCCCAACTCACCGGCCTCGACAGCATCATGCCCAACGGCTTGCTGGAAGTGCTCAAGGGCCGGGGGCTGGCGGATACCAGCGTGCTGGACAATCCCAAAGAGGCGTTGCGTCTGGGTTACCGCTTCGACTCGTTCCGTGACCGCTATCAGGCAATGTTTGATGTGCTGAAGAAGCAATTGCCGATCAAGCAGACCAGCGTCGAGGAATGGCTTTCGCTGTCTGCCGAAGAACGTCGGCCATGGTTCGAACGCGCGGACCTGCGCACCAGCGCTGCGTTGCTGCTGTTGGAACAGGCGAGTTTCCGTCGCCAGTTGCTGCTGGCCCAGGATGAGGTCAAGCAACGCTACCTCGGTGCCCGGGAGCTGGAAAACGGCGGAATGGATAAAGCCAACGCGACCTTGCAGCAGATCCTCGCCAACAGCGGCTTCCTCAGTCGCCCGGCGGAATTGCTCGATTCTCGTGGTTACGGCCTGCCGCAACCCAGCGAATTCAGCCGGCTGGAAGCCGAAAGCAGCCAGCGTCAGAAACAGCTACTGGTGCTGAGCGGTGATCTGGACAAGGAAGTGCGTGCACTGCTGGAACCGAAGCGATCGGCAGAGATTGCCGCCAACGAGGCCAACGTGAAACAGATCGGCGAGCATTTGCGCAAACTGCACAAAGCTTCGGGTGGCCTGGAACTGCCCTGAATACAACGGCCCTGAAAAACAAAAGACCGCAGCCTGTGCAAGGCTGCGGTCTTTTTTATTGCCTGCAAATCAATACAGAACACCATCCAGAATCTCGTAGACGATCCCGGTACCGACCGCGATCAACACAATATCGCCACCGGCCCGTCGCCATTCATAGCCCGGATACACCGGCAAACGCCCCAACGCCCGGGGATCCAGCCGCTCACCGTAATAACCGTGTGGCAACGGCCGGCCGCGTTCCAGGCGAATACCCGGAGGTGGTGGTGCACCGCGAACGAAATAGCCGTGGTTGTCACGGATCACCTGGCGTACCGGCCCGAAGTCACGTGGTGGCGGGCCGCCACGGTGGCTGCTTTGCCAGTCATGGTGATCGCCACCGCGATCGTCGTAGTGGCCCTGCTGCGGGCCGCCGTGGTCGTGATCGTCGCGTGGGTCGGCGCTGGCTAGCAGCGGCGTGGCGCTGATCATCAGCACGCCCAGACTGGCAATCAGACGTTTCGGCATTTTCATGGGGTTTCCTCACTGCACTGACAGCAAAAAGGGACTCAGAACGTGATCCTGAACCCCTCGGTCTTGCTTGATTAGTCTGTGCCGCGAGGTGCTAATTCCTCTGTATCAGGAACTTTACCTTCAGCTGACGCGGGCCTTACGCACGCCTTCGGACAGCGCCGAGCACAGGCTCAGCACGCCGTCGATGGCCTGAGCCGGCGTGGTCGCATTGGCGATGTGATCGATCAGCGCCGAGCCCACCACCACGCCATCGGCCAGACGCGCGATGGACGCAGCCTGCTCCGGCGTACGGATACCGAAACCGATGCTGATCGGCAGGTCGGTATGACGACGCAGGCGCGCCACGGCTTCCTCGACGTGTTCCAGAGTCGCCGCACCGGCACCGGTCACCCCGGCGACCGACACGTAGTAAACGAAGCCGGAGCTGCCGTTCAACACTTTCGGCAGACGTGCGTCATCGGTGGTCGGCGTGGTCAGACGGATGAAGTCGATGCCTGCAGCCTGGGCCGGGTCGCACAGCTCCGAGTTGTGCTCCGGCGGCATGTCGACCACGATCAGGCCGTCAACGCCAGCCTCTTTGGCTTCGGCGATGAAGCGCTCGACACCGAACTTGTGGATCGGGTTGAAGTAGCCCATCAGCACCAGCGGCGTGTCGCTGTTGTCCTTGCGGAACTCGCGGACCATTTGCAGGGTTTTGATCAGGTTCTGCTTGGCGCCCAAGGCACGGATGTTCGCCAGTTGAATCGCCGGGCCGTCGGCCATCGGATCGGTGAACGGCATGCCCAGTTCGATCACGTCGGCGCCGGCTTTTGGCAAGCCTTTGAGAATTGCCAGCGAAGTGTCGTAGTCCGGGTCGCCGGCGGTAACGAAGGTCACCAGGGCGGCGCGATTCTGTTCCTTGAGTTCGGCAAAGCGGGTTTGCAGGCGGCTCATCAGTGTTTCTCCTGCTTGGATTGTTCCATGTGGTGCATGACGGTCTGCATGTCTTTGTCGCCGCGACCGGACAGGTTGACCACCATCAGGTGATCCTTCGGCAGCTTCGGTGCGCGTTTGAATACTTCGGCCAGGGCATGGGCGCTTTCCAGTGCCGGGATGATGCCTTCGAGGCGGCAGCACTGGTGGAACGCAGCGAGTGCTTCGTCGTCGGTCACCGAGGTGTACTGAACGCGGCCGATGTCATGCAACCAGGCGTGCTCAGGGCCGATGCCCGGGTAGTCGAGGCCGGCGGAAATCGAGTGGGCGTCGATGATCTGGCCATCGTCGTCCTGCAGCAGGAAGGTGCGGTTGCCGTGCAGCACACCCGGTACGCCACCGTTGAGGCTGGCCGCGTGTTTGCCGGTCTCGATGCCGTAACCGGCGGCTTCGACGCCGATGATCTCGACGCTCTTGTCGTCGAGGAACGGGTGGAACAGGCCCATGGCGTTGGAGCCACCGCCGATGCATGCCACCAGGCTGTCCGGCAGACGACCTTCCTGGGCTTGCAACTGCTCGCGGGTTTCCTTGCCGATCACGGCCTGGAAGTCGCGAACCATTGCAGGGTAAGGGTGCGGACCGGCCACGGTGCCGATCAGGTAGAAAGTGCTGTCGACGTTGGTCACCCAGTCACGCAGCGCTTCGTTCATTGCGTCTTTCAGGGTGCCGGTGCCGGCGACCACCGGGATCACCTCGGCGCCCAGCAGCTTCATGCGGAACACGTTGGCCTGCTGGCGCTCGATGTCGGTGGTGCCCATGTAGATCACGCAGTCCAGGCCGAAACGCGCAGCCACGGTGGCGGTGGCCACGCCGTGCATGCCGGCGCCGGTCTCGGCGATGATACGTTTCTTGCCCATGCGCCGCGCCAGCAAAATCTGGCCGATGCAGTTGTTGATCTTGTGCGCGCCGGTGTGGTTCAGCTCTTCGCGCTTGAGGTAGATCTTGGCGCCACCGCAGAACTCGGTCAGGCGCTCGGCGAAATACAGCGGGCTCGGACGGCCGACGTAGTCGCGCTGGAAGTAGGCCAGTTCCTCTTTGAACGCCGGATCTTCCTTGGCCGCTTCATATTCGCGAGCCAGGTCGAGGATCAACGGCATCAGGGTTTCGGCAACGTAACGGCCGCCGAACGAGCCAAACAGGCCGTTGGCGTCAGGGCCGTTACGCAGATCGGAGGTGTTCGAAGTCTGGGTCATGGTTCGCTCCAGCGGATTTCACGAGAAGACAATGGCGTTCACTCTACCCCTGACCTTCCAGGCTGAAAACCGATAAGATCGCCACAACCTGTCAGGAAAACTCACAGATATCATGAGCCATGACCTTCCCCCGTTGAACGCCCTGCGCGCCTTCGAAGCGACCGCACGGCTGAACAGCGTCAGCCAGGCTGCCGAACAACTGCACGTTACCCACGGCGCTGTTAGCCGACAGCTAAAGGTGCTGGAAGAGCACCTCGGCGTCAGCCTGTTCGTCAAGGATGGTCGCGGCTTGAAACTCACAGATGCCGGCATCCGTCTGCGGGACGCCAGCGGCGAGGCGTTCGACCGCTTGCGCAGCGTCTGCGCCGAACTGACCCAAAGCACCGCCGATGCTCCCTTCGTGCTCGGCTGCTCCGGCAGCTTGCTCGCGCGCTGGTTCATTCCACGACTGGGAAGACTGAATGCCGACCTGCCGGACTTGCGCCTTCACCTGTCGGCCGGAGAAGGCGACCTCGATCCGCGCCGCCCGGGACTCGATGCATTGCTGCTGTTCGCCGAGCCGCCATGGCCGGCGGACATGCAAGTCTACGAGTTGGCTAGCGAACGCATCGGGCCGGTCATGAGCCCGCTGTTCAGCGGTTACGAGCACCTAAGATCAGCACCGCCCGCAGCCTTGCTCGGCGAACCCTTACTGCACACGACTTCACGCCCGCAAGCCTGGCCAAGCTGGGCGCAGCAAAGCGGCGTCGACGCCAAAGCGTTGAAACTGGGACAAGGTTTCGAGCATTTGTACTACTTGCTGGAGGCCGCCGTCGCCGGATTGGGCGTGGCGATTGCGCCGGAGCCCTTGGTGGCCGAGGACTTGAAGGCCGGTCGCCTGGTCGCGCCATGGGGTTTCAGTGAAACCCCGGCGCAACTGGCGTTGTGGCTACCCAAGCGCGCCGCAGACGGGCGCGCCCGGCAATTGGCGCAGTGGCTCAGGAATGAGCTGCGCCAGGCGGATCACTCGCCGCGCTTGAACAGCAAGTAAGCGGCCAGCAGACCCAGCGCACCGACCGCGACACCGGCGGTCGTCCACGGATGTTCCTGCGCGTAATCACGGGTGGCGATCCCGGTTTCGCGAGTTTTGACTTTGACTTCTTCGTAGGCATCGCTGAGCAGGCTGCGCGAATGTTTCAGCGCACTTTCGGCGTTGCCCTTGAGCGCCTTGAGGGTCTTGCGCGACTCGTCCGAAGCGTCGTCTTTCAGGCTTTCCAACGACTTGAGCAGACTCTCGATCTCCGCTTCCATGCTTTGCAACGAGGCTTTGCGTAACGAGGTGTTGGCCATGGTGGCTCTCCTGCATTGGTGATGAGTGGCGTGTGTTGTTTGGGACTTCACGGGTTCTGGAAAGTGCAGAAAATCTGAACTCCGGTTTCTCCCGGCGACCGAAATCAACAGCGCAAATCGCTGCTAGGCTCAATTCCACACGTCAAGGAGATCGCCATGAGTGACCATCACACCTACAAGAAAGTCGAGCTGGTCGGTTCTTCCACCAGCAGCATCGAAGACGCCATCAACAACGCGCTGGCCGAGGCCAACAAGAGCATCAAGCATCTGGAATGGTTTGAAGTGGTCGATACCCGTGGCCACATCAAGGATGGCAAGGCTGCCCACTTTCAAGTGACCCTGAAAGTCGGGTTCCGGATTGCCAGCAGCTGAGTTTGGGCTACGCTTCTGAACTTGCGCGCTGGCCGAATGCCATAGGAATGGCAAAGCGCTACAGGGTGAGCGCATCGGGTAAATGACCTGATGCCCGCCTCTTTTAATCCGACCAGGGAGTGCGACCGATGAAGAAGTTCATATTGGCAGTAGGTTTGTTGAGCCTTGCGGGTGGTGCGTTTGCTGCCGGCAAGCCCTGTGAAGAAGTGAAAGCCGAGATTGCGGCGAAACTGGACGCGAAACACGTCTCCGGTTATTCACTGGAAATCGTCGATAAAGGTGCTGCCGCTGGCGGCAAGGTTGTCGGCAAGTGCGAGGGTGGCACCAAGGAAATCGTCTACAAGCGCGGTTGATCGCGCCTGAAATGCAAAAGCCGACGCAATGCGTCGGCTTTTTTGTACCCGGCTATCTTTTACACAACTATCAGACCTCACCCTTCATCACCTGCGCCAGCAGCTCGTAGGAATGCAGGCGGTCGGTGTGTTCATACAGGTCGCAGGTGAAGATCAGTTCGTCAGCCTGGGTCTGTTCGATCAGCACTTCGAGTTTCGCGCGGACTTTCTGCGGGCTGCCGACCATCGCCAGACCGAGGAAATCACCCACCGCTTCACGCTCGTGGGGCAGCCACAAGCCGTCCATGGTTTTCACCGGCGGACGCTGCACCAGACTTTGCCCACGCATCAGCGCGAGAATTCGCTGGTACACCGAGGTTGCCAGGTAATCGGCTTGCTCGTCGGTGTCGGCAGCCACCAGCGGCACGCCGAGCATCACGTACGGCTTGTCGAGCACCGCCGATGGCCTGAAGTGGTTGCGGTAGACGCGAATCGCCTCGTGCATGAAGCGCGGTGCGAAATGTGAGGCAAAGGCGTAGGGCAAACCGCGCTCGCCGGCCAGTTGCGCACTGAACAGGCTGGAACCCAACAGCCAGATCGGCACATTGGTGCCGGTACCCGGCATCGCAATCACACGTTGATCCGGCGTACGCGGGCCGAGGAAACGCGCCAGTTCGGCCACGTCTTCCGGGAAGTCGTCGGCACTGCCGGAGCGTTCACGGCGCAGGGCTCGGGCGGTCATCTGGTCGGAGCCGGGTGCGCGGCCCAGGCCGAGGTCGATCCGCCCCGGATACAGGCTTTCAAGGGTGCCGAACTGCTCGGCAATCACCAACGGCGCGTGGTTGGGCAGCATCACACCGCCAGAGCCGACACGGATGGTCGACGTGCCGCCGGCCAGGTAACCCAGCAGCACCGATGTGGCGGAACTGGCGATGCCGTCCATATTGTGGTGCTCGGCGACCCAGAACCGGGTGTAGCCGAATTTCTCGACATGCTGCGCCAGATCCAGCGAGTTGCGCAGCGACTGGGCCGGGCTGCCGTTCTCGCGCACCGGAACCAGATCGAGGGTGGAAAACTTTACGTCGGACAGTTGCTTCATGAACCTGCATCTCCGATTGAGGGCGCCGGTTTGTTCCTGACGAACGCAAACCTGCCCAATTCATAAGCGTGTTCTCTGCAATAAGGGCATATACCCGAGTTTCAATAGCCGATCCGAAATTTCCTACTAAAAAAGTCAACGATTCAACCAGGCTGAACTTTGTTCCGGCGTCTATCCTCAGAAGCCTTGCAGGCAAAAACCACAACGGCGCGGCGTTTCGCGCCCGAATTGAAGGAGGCACACATGGCTATCGTGAAGAAGGCATCCGCACATTGGGAAGGTGACCTGAAGACCGGCATCGGCTCGATCTCCACCGAGACCGGCGTCCTGCGGGAAGCGCCCTACGGCTTCAAGGCCCGCTTCGAGGGCGGCAAGGGCACCAACCCGGAAGAACTGATCGGCGCCGCCCATGCCGGCTGTTTCTCCATGGCGTTCTCGATGATCCTCGGCGACGCCGGGCTGAAGGCCGAAAGCATCGATACCCAGGCCGAAGTCACCCTTGATCAGGTTGACGGCGGTTTCGCGATCACTGCAGTGAAGCTGATTCTCAAGGCGAAGATTCCGGGCGCCACCCAGGCGCAGTTCGAAGAACTGAGCAACAAGGCCAAGGAAGGTTGCCCGGTGTCGAAGGTATTGAATGCGAAGATCAGCCTGGATGCGTCGCTGGTCAGCTGATCGACTTGAGCAGAATCAGAACCCGCCAGGCAAAAATGTGGTCGAATAAATGACAGCAGCTTTCGCGCATCGTCGTGCGCACTGCTCCCAGGAGCTTCAACCATGAAACGTTTTGCTTTGGCGGTTATCTGTGGCGTGCTGGCAACTTCGGCCATCGCGGCACCCAAAGATTGCGAAGAACTCAGGAAAGAGATCGAAATCAAGATTCAGGCGAATGCTGTGCCTTCCTACACCTTGGAGATAGTTTCCAAAGAGGAAGCCGAAAAGCACGACGTCGCCATGATCGTCGGCACTTGCGAGAACGGCACCAAGGCCATCATCTACCAGAAGAACGACAGCTGACTGACGCTAGATAGCGCAATAGGTGTCGCGATCCTCGGCGACGATTTCCCGCTTGGCGTTATACAGCCGGGCACTGGGAGTAAACATCAGGGAGCGACCCTCCAGCACGTAACGCTGACCCGCTTCGAAATGGTCGAAGCGGATGGTCAGGTAGCACAGGCGCTCCACAGGGTCGTTCAACATGCCAGCGCCTCCACCGGGTGCCTCGAAATCGAAACGCACCAGCAATTCATGGCTGCCGGGCGTTACCTGGAAAAAACGTCCGTCAGTCAGGCGCTGTTTGTCGAGACGTTCGGCCATCAGCAGTTTTCCGCCCGGGGTCGGCGTCGAAAACTCGACCCAGGCCATGTTGGGGTCGACCGGGGGCATCGGCGTCTGACAACCGGCGAGCACACCGGCAATCAGCAACAGCATTGACTTGCGCATGATGAATGTCCGTGGATTCGGACATCCAGCATAACGCCGATCAGGTGCGCTGACAGCCCGCCGGTTTGCCCTGACCGACTACATTTTTCTGTTGGTCATAGAGCTTGGCCCACGGCCGGAATCCGATATAGCCCGCCTGGAGCTGATAGCGCTGGCCGGCGTTGAAGTCCGTGAATTTCAGGCTCAACTGGCAATCGCGCCACAGAGGCTCGGCGTCCGGGCCGATGTTGGTCGCCTCCACCGGAAACTGGTAGCGCACCTTAAGTTCATGACTGCCAGGCTGTACTTCGAAGTAACGTTTGTCGACGGCGGCCTTCCTGTCGACTTCCAGCGCTTGCAGCGCCGTGTCCTGTTGCCGGGCGTCCAGATCGATCCAGGCTTGCGTGGGGTCAGGCGAAGGCATTCCGAATCCGGCACAACCGGCCAGCGTCAGCAGGCCTCCCGTCAGTATCAAGATGCGCATGGCGAAGCTCCAATGGGCGGGATAGTCTTGCGATCAGACTTTCCAGGGATGTTTTTATTGTGATCAGGCCGTTTCCAAGCCTTGGGTTACTTGATCGCGTTTTGCGGGTTTTGTTTCCGGGTGCGTTGTTTTTGTTGCTCAACGGTTGCTCCAGCATCAGCTACTACAGCCAACTGGCCAGCGGTCAACTGCAATTGCTGCGGGCGCGAGAGCCGGTGGCCGAGGTGATTGCCGACCCGAACCGCGACGCAACACTGCGCGCCCACCTGGCCCAGGCACAAAAGGCCCGGGATTTCGCCAGCCAACACCTGCACCTGCCGGATAACCAGAGCTATCGCCTGTACGCCGACATCCACCGGCCGTACGTGGTGTGGAACGTGTTCGCCACCCCGGAGTTTTCCCTGAGTCCGCAGAACCATTGCTTCCCGATTGCCGGCTGCGTGGCCTATCGCGGCTACTACAGCCAGAGTGCGGCGCGGGGTGAGGCAGCGATTCAGCGCCTGCAAGGCATGGATGTGTCGATTGGTGGCGTCGAAGCCTATTCGACCCTGGGCTGGTTCAACGACCCGATCCTCAATTCGATGATGGGCTGGGGCGACGAGCGCTTGGCCACGCTGATCTTCCATGAGCTGGGCCATCAGCGTTTCTATGTGAAGGACGACACCGAGTTCAACGAGTCCTACGCCACCTTTGTCGAGCAGGAAGGCACCCGGCAGTGGCGGGCGTTTCGTGGCTTGCCGCCAGAGAACGATGCCCAGATCAAACGTCGCGACCAGTTCATTCAACTGATCCTCGATACCCGTGCCCGGCTGGAAAAGCTGTACACACAACAGATGCCCGTCGAGCAGATGCGCGAACGCAAGACTGCCGAGTTCGAACGGTTTCGCCGGGACTATCGGGAGATGCGCGACAGCCAGTGGGCCGGGGACAAGCGTTATGACGCCTGGGTCAATGCGCCGTTGAACAATGCGCGATTGT
Organism: Pseudomonas sp. R38(2017); assembly: GCF_002112395.1. Classification (NCBI taxonomy): domain Bacteria; kingdom Pseudomonadati; phylum Pseudomonadota; class Gammaproteobacteria; order Pseudomonadales; family Pseudomonadaceae; genus Pseudomonas; species Pseudomonas sp. R38(2017). The sequence goes on along the minus strand of NZ_NEHN01000014.1, from coordinate 140,280 downwards.
TGCCGTTCGGGTTGTATGACCAGTGGGTGCCGGCGTTTGCTGCCCTGTTCAGGCAGGTGGGCGGGGATTGGCAGAAGTTCTATGCACAGGTGGAAAAACTCGGCGGATTGCCGACTGACAAGCGAAAGACAGCCCTGCGTGAGCTGGCCGCCGTTCGCTCCGACTGACGGTCAGCGCTGCAAAAACGCCTGATGCAACTCGGCCAGGGTTTCGAAGTGGTAGGCCGGCGCCTCGGCGCTCAGCTCTTCATGACTACCGAAGCCATAACCCACGGCTGCCGCATCCAGACCATTGCTGCGGGCGCCGATCAGGTCGTGTTTACGGTCACCGATCATCAGCGTGCTGGCCGGATCCAGCCCTTCTGCTGACATCAGGTGGGCAATCAGCTCGACCTTGTTGGTGCGGGTGCCGTCCAGTTCGCTGCCGTAGATCACCTTGAAGTGTCTGGCGAAATCGAAGTGCCGGGCGATTTCCCGGGCGAACACCCACGGCTTCGACGTCGCGATGTACAGCTGCCGGCCCTGGCTGCCCAAGGTTTCCAGCAACGGTGTGACGCCCTCGAAAACTCGGTTCTCGTAAAGGCCGGTGACCTTGAAGCGCTCGCGATAGAAATTCACCGCCTCCCAGGCCTTGGCTTCATCGAAACCATAAAACTGCATGAACGCCTGCAACAGCGGCGGACCGATGAAGTGTTCCAGTTTGGTCAGGTCCGGCTCATCGATACCGAGTTTGCTCAAAGCAAACTGGATGGAGCGGGTGATGCCCTCACGCGGGTCGGTGAGAGTGCCATCGAGGTCGAACAGTACAGTCTGGTAATGCATGAAAAATCCCGGGCAATAGAGAGAAAAATCAGAGCTGGTCGTAGCCTTCAGCCAGATGCAGATCCTTGAGCTTCACGTAGTTCGCCGCGCTGTAGGTGAAAAAGGCGTTTTCCTTGTCGGTCAAAGGGCGAACCTGTTTCACCGGGCTGCCCACGTACAGAAAGCCGCTTTCCAGGCGTTTACCCGGTGGCACCAGGCTGCCGGCGCCGATGATCACGTCGTCCTCGACCACCGCACCGTCCATGACGATGCTGCCCATGCCGATCAGCACGCGGTTGCCGACGGTGCAGCCATGCAGCATGACCTTGTGGGCGATGGTCACGTCATCGCCGATCAGCAGCGGGAAACCGTCCGGGTTGAACGGGCCGGCGTGGGTGATGTGCAACACGCAACCATCCTGCACGCTGGTGCGCGCACCGATGCGGATGCGGTGCATGTCGCCACGGATCACCGTCAACGGCCACACGGAGCTGTCTTCGCCGATTTCGACGTCGCCGATCACCACCGCCGAGCCGTCGACAAAAGCGCCTTGGCTCAAGCGTGGGGTGTGATTCTGGTACTTGCGAAGGGACACGATTAGTTCTCTCTCTGTCGCCGATAGCTGCGGTGGGTGTCGATTGTAATTAAGATGGGCGCATGTTTCTTCCAGCCAAGGTGCCAACCGTGAGCGTGAACAACCCTCTTCTGCAGTCCTACGACCTGCCGCCGTTCTCCGCGATCCGTGCCGAACACGTGCAGCCGGCCATCGAAACCATCCTGGCCGAAAACCGCGCAGCCATCGCCGAAATCCTCAAGACCCAAGGCCAGAACCCGACCTGGGCCGGGCTGGTGCTGGCGATGGACGAGCTCAATGATCGCCTGGGCGCTGCCTGGAGCCCGGTCAGTCACCTCAATGCCGTGTGCAACAGCGCCGAACTGCGTGAAGCCTACGAGTCGTGCCTGCCGGCCTTGAGCGCCTACTCCACCGAGATGGGCCAGAACCGCGAGCTGTTCCAGGCCTATGAAGCCCTGGCCAATAGCCCGGAAGCCGCCGGTTTCGACGTGGCGCAGAAAACCATTCTGGAACACGCCCTGCGTGATTTCCGCCTGTCGGGTATCGACTTGCCGGAAGCCGAGCAGAAGCGCTACGCCGAAGTGCAGAGCAAGCTGTCCGAGCTGGGCAGCCGCTTCTCCAACCAGTTGCTCGACGCCACTCAGGACTGGACCAAGCACCTGACCGACGAAGCCGCCCTCGCCGGCCTGACCGATTCGGCCAAGGCGCAGATGGCCGCTGCGGCACAGGCCAAAGGCCTCGACGGCTGGCTGATCACCCTGGAATTCCCGAGCTACTACGCGGTGATGACCTACGCCCAGGACCGTGCGCTGCGTGAAGAAGTCTACGCCGCCTACTGCACCCGTGCGTCGGATCAAGGCCCGAACGCCGGCCAGAACGACAACGGCCCGGTGATGGGCGAAATCCTCGACCTGCGTCAGGAGCTGGCAAAACTGCTCGGTTTCTCCAGCTTCTCCGAGCTGAGCCTGGCGACCAAGATGGCCGAGTCCAGCGATCAGGTGCTGAGCTTCCTGCGTGATCTGGCCAAGCGCAGCAAACCTTTTGCCGCCCAGGACCTGCAACAGCTCAAGGCTTATGCCGCCGAACAAGGCTGCGCCGATCTGCAAAGCTGGGACAGCGGTTTCTACGGGGAAAAACTCCGTGAACAACGCTACAGCGTCGCCCAGGAAACCCTGCGCGCCTACTTCCCGATCGACAAGGTACTGGGCGGCCTGTTCGCCATCGTTCAGCGTCTGTACGGCATCGAAATCGCCGAACTGAAAGGCTTCGACACCTGGCATCCGGACGTGCGCCTGTTCGAGATCAAGGAAAACGGCCAGCGCGTCGGCCGCTTCTTCTTCGACCTCTACGCCCGCGCCAACAAGCGCGGCGGTGCCTGGATGGACGGCGCCCGCGACCGTCGCCGCACCATCGACGGCGTGCTGCAAAGCCCGGTGGCCAACCTGGTGTGCAACTTCACCCCGGCCGACAGCGGCAAGCCTGCGCTGCTGACCCACGATGAAGTCACCACCCTGTTCCACGAATTCGGCCACGGCCTGCATCACCTGCTGACCCGCGTCGAACATGCCGGCGTATCCGGCATCAACGGCGTAGCGTGGGACGCGGTCGAGCTGCCGAGCCAGTTCATGGAAAACTGGTGCTGGGAGCCGGAAGGCCTGGCGCTGATCTCCGGCCACTACGAAACCGGCGAGCCATTGCCGCAGGATCTGCTGGAAAAAATGCTCGCGGCGAAGAACTTCCAGTCCGGCCTGATGATGGTGCGCCAGCTGGAATTCTCGCTGTTCGACTTCGAACTGCACGCCACCCACGGCGATGGCCGCAGCGTTGCGCAGGTGCTGGAAGGTGTGCGAGATGAAGTCTCGGTAATGCGACCACCGGCTTACAACCGCTTCCCGAACAGCTTTGCGCACATCTTTGCCGGCGGTTACGCGGCGGGTTACTACAGCTACAAGTGGGCGGAAGTGCTGTCGGCGGACGCCTTCTCCAGGTTCGAAGAAGACGGCGTGCTGAATGCCGACACCGGTCGTGCCTTCCGCGAAGCAATCCTGGCCCGCGGCGGCTCGCAGGAGCCGATGGTGCTGTTCGTCGACTTCCGTGGCCGTGAGCCATCGATTGACGCACTCTTGCGCCACAGCGGCCTGAGTGAGGACGCGGCAGCATGAGTGAGGCACCTGTGAAAACGAAAAAACGCTTTATCGCCGGGGCGGTCTGCCCGGCGTGCAGCGAGCCGGACAAGCTGATGATGTGGAGCGAGGACGATGTTCCGCACCGCGAATGCGTGGCGTGCGGCTACAGCGATACGCTCAATGCCCAAGGGTTGTCGGTTCCGAAGGAACTGGGCACGCGGGTCAACACCAGCGCGCTCAAGCCTGCACCGGACAAGACGGTTCAGGCAGTGCAGTTCTTCCCGAACCCGAAGCTGAAGAAAAAGCCCGACGAGCAACACTGATCCGGCACCACCTTCCACCGATTTCCGATGGAAGGTGGTATTGGCTTAACACCTGTCCCCCGCACTTGCTTCGTAGGCTGGCCGTTTCCGCCATGCCTAGAAGGAAGTTGCCGTGCCCGACACCAATCCCCTCCTGCAACACTGGACCCTGCCACCCTGGCCGGATATTCGCGCCGAGCATCTGCTGCCGGCAATCAACAGCATCATTGCCGACAACCGACAAATCATTGCGCAAGTGATTGCCAGTCAGACCGAGCAGCCCGGTTGGGATGATCTGGTGCTGAGCATCGACGAAGCGGATGCCCGTATCGGTGAGTTCCGGTCGATTCTTGAAACACTGTACATGGTCAGATCCGACGATGCCGCGTGGCTAGTGGAAAGTGCCAAAGCGCATCTGGCGATCAATCAGTATCGTTCCGAAAAATCCCTGAACCGCCCTTTGTACGAGGCCTACCAGCGGCTGAAGCAGAGTTCGATCACGACCAGTTTCGATGAGTCGCGCAAAATTGCTCTGGCGCGAGTGCTGCGCAAATTCAAGCAGTCAGGCATTCAACTACCCACCGTGCAGCAGCAGGAACTGGCTCGATTGAATCGCGAGATCGGCGGATTGGAATCCGTGTTTTTGACCCATCTCGAGCGTTGGGCCCAAGCCTGGAGCAAACGTGTCGACGATGTGGCACTGCTCGCAGGCCTGTCCCCGGCGATGAAAGATCGGCTGGCACTCGCCGCGAACGAGGCCGGCCATGACGGCTGGCTGATCCGCCTGAATCAGAACACCTGCAATCACATCCTCAAATACGCCGAGAATCGTGCCCTGCGGGAAGAATGCTGTGTTGCCTACGCGACTCGCGCCTCCGATCAGGGGCCGTTGGCCGGCCGCTTCGATAACGGCCCGGTGCTGACTGCGCTGCTTGCACTGCGCCAACAGAAATCCCGTTTACTCGGCCACGAAAACGCCGCGCAACTGTGTATGGCAAAGGGCATGGCCGGATCGACGGCGTGGGTCAGTGGTTTTCTCCATCGCCAGGTTACTCAATTGGCTCTCACCCTTGAGCAAGACGCACAGCAACTGGCCGCATTCGCCCGGCAATACGGGATCGACCGGGTCCAGCCATGGGATGAAGATTTCCTCGCCGAACAGTGGCGCCAGCAGCAGTTTCCCGGCGCGCTGGATAACCTGCGGGACTATTTCCCGCTCGATGGCACGCTGCGCCGGCTCTGCCTGTTTTGCGAGCACATGTTCGGGATCCGCATCATCGAGCAGAGAGACCGCAGGCACTGGCATGACGATGTACGGCTGCTGGAAATCAGTGAGCACGAGCAAGTCATCGGTTACATCTACCTCGACCCGTTTCACCGCGACAACGCCACGGACTTCCCCGGCACTACTACGTTGCGCAATCGACGGATCAACGCCGAAGGCCGACCGGCGCTACCGATTGCCCTGCTCAGCAGCAACTTCACACCGGCCACTGACGCTCATCCGTGCCGGCTCGAACTCGACGACCTGCGGGTACTTTTTCATGAGTTTGGCCACTGCCTTCAGCACGTACTGACGCGCTCACCTCATCACACCCTGTCCGGCATCCTGCAACTGGGCCATGAGGCAGCGGAATTTTCCGGGCAATTGTTCGAGCAGTGGTGTCAATCGCGGGAGTTTGTGCTGTGGCTCGGCGCGCATTTCCAGACCGGTGAGCGCCTGAGTACCTCACGGGCCGACGCCGCCCTGACCGCCAGTCAGGCTCACGCAAACCGGCAAAAAGCCTTGATGCTGATGGGCGCGATCATCGATTTCGAACTGCACCTGACCCACGGTGATGGGCGCTCAGTCGAAGCAGTTTGCGCCGACGTGCAGAGAACGATGGCTCACCTGAAACTACCGGACGGTCACCGGTTCGCCAATGGTTTCGATTACTTGGTGACCCAATATGACGCGTCGGTTTACGCCTATGTCTGGTCGGGAGCGCTGGCTCAGGAAGCGTTCAAGCGTTTCAGCCGCGACGGGGTGTTCAACGCGCAAACCGGCCGGGCATTGCGCGAAACGTTCTTTGCACCCGGAGCCGGGCGCCCCTTGCTGGAAGCGGTAGAAGCATTCGTCGGCCGGCCGGTTAGTGAAGACCTGAGTGCCGGCCGTGCGACCATCCGGCGGGTTACTTCAGGTTGACGGTCTGAAACCAGCTCTTCATCGAGCAAGTAGCGAACGCACTGGTGCTGCAATCGCCATTGGCCAGCGCGGTACGCAGCTTGTCGACGTCGGCCTGCATCACGTAGCGCACGCCGTCCTTGAAGTGGCCGCTTTCACCGAAACCGCCTTGGGTCATTTCGTTCAGGGCGTCTTCCTTGCTCCAGCCCTGCACCACGATGCGGTACATCGCGGCCATCAGGCCGGTGCGGTCGGAGCCGTGCTTGCAATGCATCAGCACCGGGCCGTTGGCTTCGGCGGTCTGGATCGCACGCAGAGTCTTGAGGACATCGGCGTCATCGACATGATTGGTGCGATACGGCAATTGCACCTGATTGATGCCCGGGGTTTTCAGCCAGCTCGAGTCCGCTTCCGGCAGGAAGTTGATCACCGTGGCCACTTTCAGGTTCTGCAGCAACGGCACGGCACCGGCGTCAGGCAGCGCACTGCGGTAAAGCGTGGGCGACATCTGAAAAAAGTTGTATTTCACTTCGACCGGTTGCGCCCATTCCGGAGGACGAGAAACCGGCGCATCGGCGGCATGGGCCGGGATCGAGCCGAGCAGGGCAAGCAGCGAGAAACAGATCGCGGAGGAAAAACGCTTCAAGGACATGCTGTGTGGTGACCGTGTGGGATTCGTCAGTGAGGGCGGCAGCTTGAGGGTTGTCCAGTCAAATCCCTGTGAGACGTTTGTCAAAGAAACGTGAAGCCGAGGACTTCCTTCGTCGCATTTCCAGGCTTTTTTTAGGCTGAATCGATTCATCCGGTTTGTTAGGCTGCTACCATTTGTCACATCATGTTGCAGAAGCGTCCCCCTTTTCCGGGTCATTTCCCGCCACGTTGCAACCGACTACTCAAAAAGCCGTCCCCAGAAACGGCTGATAACCATCAATGCCTGATGAGGTGCCCCCCCATGTCTGATCAAGATCGAGACAACCCGCGGCGTGAGTTTTTGCGCAAATCCCTGACCCTGATCCCGGTGGTCACCCTCGCCGGCACCGGCCTGGCCAGCAGCGTGCTGCACGCCGCCCCGGAAAGCGCACCGGCTGCGGCACCGGCAAAACCGGCCGTCGCTGACGCGAGCGTGTATCAGCCGACCTATTTCACCGCCGAAGAGTGGGCGTTCATCAATGCCGCCGTCGCGCAGTTGATCCCCAACGATGCTCAGGGCCCCGGCGCTCTCGAGGCCGGCGTGCCGGAATACATCGACCGTCAGATGAACACCCCGTACGCCGCCGGCGCCCTGTGGTACATGCAAGGCCCGTTCAACGCCGACGCTGCGCCCGAAATGGGCTGGCAGAGCAAACTGGTGCCAAAGGAGATCTATCGCCTCGGCATCGCCGCCACGGATCAGTGGACAAAATCCCTCAACGGTAAAACATTTGCCGAGCAAGACAGCGCTACCCGAGACGATCTGCTCAAGCAGCTTGAAGCCGGAAAACCGCAATTCGACAGTGTTCCGGCGAAGATTTTCTTCAATCTTTTGCTGCAAAACACCAAGGAAGGGTTCTTCTGCGATCCGATCCACGGTGGCAATAAAGGCATGGTCGGCTGGACCATGATCGGCTTCCCCGGCGCCCGCGCCGATTTCATGGATTGGGTGGAACGCAACGAGAAATACCCCTTCCCGGCAGTTTCGATTCGCGGCGAGAGGGCGTGAGCATGGCAACGGCAATGAAGAAGGTCGACGCGGTGATCGTCGGTTTCGGCTGGACAGGCGCAATCATGGCCAAGGAGCTGACCGAGGCTGGCCTCAACGTGCTGGCGCTAGAGCGCGGGCCGATGCAGGACACCTACCCTGACGGCAACTATCCCCAGGTGATCGACGAACTCACCTACAGCGTGCGGAAAAAACTCTTCCAGGACATCTCCAAAGAGACCGTCACCATCCGCCACAGCGTCAACGACATCGCCCTGCCGAACCGCCAGTTGGGCGCGTTCTTGCCGGGCAACGGCGTCGGCGGCGCCGGCCTGCACTGGTCGGGTGTGCACTTTCGAGTCGATCCGATCGAGTTGCGCATGCGCAGCCACTACGAAGAACGCTACGGCAAAAACTTCATCCCCAAGGACATGACCATCCAGGACTTCGGCGTCAGCTATGAAGAGCTGGAACCGTTCTTCGATTTCGCCGAAAAAGTCTTCGGCACCTCCGGCCAGGCCTGGACCGTAAAAGGCCAATTGGTCGGCCAGGGCAAGGGCGGCAACCCGTACGCGCCGGATCGCTCGAACCCGTTCCCGCTGGAAGCGCAGAAGAACACGGTTTCCGCACAGCTGTTCGGCAAAGCAGCTACAGAGGTTGGTTACAAACCCTACAACCTGCCTTCCGCGAATACTTCGGGCCCATACACCAACCCTTACGGCGCGCAGATGGGTCCGTGCAACTTCTGCGGTTTCTGCAGCGGCTACGTTTGTTACATGTATTCCAAGGCCTCGCCGAACGTGAACATTCTGCCGGCGCTGAAACCGCTGCCGAATTTCGAACTGCGGCCCAACGCCCACGTGCTGCGGGTCAACCTCGACAGCACGAAAACCAAAGCCACCGGCGTCACCTACATCGACGGCCAGGGCCGTGAGATCGAGCAACCGGCGGACCTGGTGATCCTCGGCGCGTTCCAGCTGCACAACGTGCGGCTGATGCTGCTCTCCGGCATCGGCAAACCGTACGACCCGGTCAGCGGCGAAGGTGTGGTCGGACGTAACTTCGCCTACCAGAACATGGCGACCATCAAGGCGTTCTTCGATAAGGACACTCACACCAACAACTTCATCGGCGCCGGCGGCAACGGTGTGGCGCTGGACGACTTCAACGCCGACAACTTCGACCACGGGCCACACGGTTTCGTCGGGGGCTCGCCGATGTGGGTCAACCAAGCCGGCAGCCGACCGATTGCCGGCACCTCCAACCCGCCGGGCACCCCGGCCTGGGGCAGTGCGTGGAAACGCGCGACCGCCGATTACTACACCCATCAGGTGTCGATGGACGCTCACGGTGCGCATCAGTCCTACCGTGGCAACTACCTTGATCTGGACCCGGTGTACCGCGATGCCTACGGTATGCCACTACTGCGGATGACGTTCGACTGGCAGGAGAACGACATCAAGATGAACCGCTTCATGGTCGAAAAAATGGGCAAGGTCGCGCAAGCCATGGGCCCGAAAGCCATCGCCGTGCTTGGCAAGAAAGTCGGCGAGCACTTCAACACTGCGTCCTACCAGACCACCCACCTCAACGGTGGCGCAATCATGGGCACCGACCCGAAGACCAGCGCACTGAATCGCTACTTGCAGAGCTGGGACGTGCACAACGTGTTCGTCCCGGGTGCCTCGGCGTTCCCGCAAGGCCTGGGCTACAACCCGACCGGGCTGGTTGCCGCGCTGACCTACTGGTCGGCGAAAGCGATCCGCGAGCAATACCTGAAAAAACCTGGCCCGCTGGTTCAGGCTTAAGGAGCGATGACCATGAAGACTCTTGTTATCGCGACCCTGGCGCTGCTTGGCAGCGTTACCGCTCACAGTGCGGAAGTTGATCAATCCTTGATCAAAAAAGGCGAATACCTCGCCCGCGCCGGCGACTGCGTGGCTTGCCACACGGCCAAGGACGGCAAGCCGTTCGCCGGCGGCCTGCCGATGGAAACCCCGATCGGCACGATCTATTCGACCAACATCACCCCGGACAACACCGGGCTTGGCGGCTACAGCTTCGAGGAGTTCGACCAGGCCGTGCGTCATGGCGTCACCAAAAACGGTAGTACCTTGTACCCGGCAATGCCGTACCCGTCCTACGCCCGCGTCAGTCAGGATGACATGCAGGCGCTGTACGCCTACTTCATGCACGGCGTTGAACCGGTGGCACAGGAAAACAAGGCGAGCGACATCCCGTGGCCATTGAGCATGCGCTGGCCGCTGATGGGCTGGCGCTGGCTGTTCGCGCCAAAGGTCGAGGATTACAAACCCGCGTCGGACGATGCCGTTGTCAGCCGTGGGGCGTATCTGGTGGAAGGCCTCGGACATTGCGGCGCCTGCCATACGCCACGGGCCCTGACCATGCAGGAAAAATCCCTGAGCGCAGCCGAAGGCAGCAGTTTTCTGTCAGGCAGTGCGCCGCTGGAAGGCTGGATCGCCAAGAGCCTGCGCGGCGACCACAAGGACGGTCTTGGCAGCTGGAGCGAAGAGCAACTGGTGCAGTTCCTCAAGACCGGTCGCAGCGACCGCAGCGCAGTGTTCGGCGGCATGAGCGATGTGGTCACCCACAGCATGCAGTACATGACCGACGCCGACCTGACCGCGATCGCCCGTTACCTGAAATCGCTGCCGGCCAATGATCCTGTCGACCAGCCACATCAGTACGACGAGAAAGTCGCCAAGGCCTTGTGGAACGGTGACGACAGTCAACGTGGCGCCTCGGTGTACATCGACAACTGCGCGGCGTGCCATCGCACCGACGGCCATGGCTACACCCGGGTGTTCCCGGCGCTGGCGGGCAATCCGGTGCTGCAATCGGACGACCCGACTTCGCTGATTCACATCGTGCTCAAGGGTGGCACCCTGCCTGCGACGCACACAGCGCCGTCGACCTTCACCATGCCGGGTTTCGCCTGGCGACTGTCGGATCAGGAAGTGGCGGATGTCGTGAGTTTTATTCGTGGAAGTTGGGGTAACAAGGCATCCCCTGTCACTGCGAAAGATGTTGCCAAGTTACGGACAGATGATATGACCACAACATCAGCCGGTGATCTTGGACAAGTAACCAGCCATAACTAGGCGCAAAAACCCCTGCATGATCAATCATGCAGGGGTTATTTATTCAATCGCTGTTACGGATTGGTAATACTGGCATAGGCTTTGGCCAGGGCAACCAGTTTGGCCCGATCCTGCTCACCGATTTCACCGTCGCGATCCACATCGTGCTTCAGACGGCCAATGCTGAAGGTGTGGCCGCCATCCTGGGAGGTTGCGGTAACAAAAATCGGGTCGACCAGCCTTTCAATCTGCTCGCCGGCTTCGGCATCCCAACCCGACTCTTTACGCGCCAGTTGCATGGAAACCACTGTATTGGGCTCCGATGGGCCGGGCTGCATCAGTTGCAGAAAAATACCGCGCGAATTCAAAAACGACATCATCAATTCCTTTTGTATTTTATATAATAAAGCGTTGTGAAGCGGAGTAAATACTACGAACTTTAATAGAAAACGGACAGCCAACTTGTGTTTCCTTAATTTGCACAACTACAACTTTACATCTAAACAAACTTACAACTAATCGCGCGATTTATTGATGCACGGCTGAACGGTAGTGGATCATCCGTCATCTTGCGGATACTGTATGCATATACAGATCAAGGAAACCCGTGATGACCAGTCCCTTGCCCCCGCGCGGTCGCGGCACAGCGACCAACCCGCACAACCGCTTCGCGCCGAGTCGTTCGGTGGCCGAGGATGATGGCTGGTATCAGGAAGTGCCTCTGACCCAGGGCACCGAAGTCAGCTTCGAAACCGCGAAGACCATCATCACCCGCAACACATCGCCGGACTTGCCCTTCGACCGCTCGATCAATCCCTATCGCGGCTGTGAGCATGGCTGCATTTATTGCTATGCACGGCCCAGCCACGCCTATTGGGACATGTCGCCGGGGCTGGATTTCGAAACGAAGCTGATCGCCAAAACCAATGCCGCCCAGGTGCTGGAAGAACAGCTGGGGAAAAAAGGCTATCAGTGCGCGCCGATCAACCTCGGCTCCAACACCGATCCCTATCAGCCCATCGAACGCGAACACCGGATCACCCGCCAGACCCTCGAAGTGCTGCTGCGCTACCGACACCCGGTGACCATCGTCACCAAGGGCTCGCTGATCCTGCGTGACCTCGATCTGCTCACCGAACTGGCGCAACAGCGGTTGGTGGCGGTGATGATCAGCCTGACCACCCTGGACGACGAACTCAAACGCATCCTCGAACCCCGCGCCGCCGCGCCCAAGGCGCGGTTACGGGCGATCCGGGTGATGCGCGAAGCGGGGATTCCGGTCGGCGTGCTGTGTTCACCGATGATTCCGATGATCAACGACAGCGAGATCGAAAGCCTGCTGACCGAAGCCCATGCAGCCGGCGCCCAGAGCGCGGCCTACATGATGCTGCGGCTGCCGCTGGAGGTGGCGCCGCTGTTCGAGGAATGGCTTGAAGCGCATTACCCGCAGCGCGCCGCCCATGTGTTGAGCCTGATCCGCCAGAGTCGTGGCGGCGAGCTGTACGACAGCCGCTTCGGCGCACGAATGCGCGGTGAAGGGCCGTTCGCCGACCTGCTCGCGCAACGCTTCGTCAAGGCGTTGAAACGCCTGGGACTCAATCACCGCGAAGGTTTCAATCTGGATTGCACAGCCTTCTGTCCGCCTGGTCGCCAGATGGCGCTGATTTAGGGACCATTGACCTATGGTTGAGAGGACGGAATGCTTGGCCAAGTTCACGCCAGTCACGTTTTTTGTGACCTGGAACACACGTTCTAGAGCGCTTGATTCAGTTTGAGTTAAGTTTCGGCAGTTACCTTGTTCATCGAGTGACTGACGGGTCGGGATGACCTGGATGTTCTAAACAGCCACTGGCTTCACACCGGAATACACGGGAACGACTCCCCGAATCCGCCAATGAGGATGAATCATGAGTGACAAGGATAAACAGCCGTTGGCTGCGTCGGCGCAAGCCGCCTCTGTGGCGGAATCCGCCGATGCAGCGTTGAAGCAGATCGTTAACGGCTTTTTGCATTTTCATCATGAGGTCTTCCCGCAGCAGGAAGAACTCTTCAAGAAACTCGCCACGGCCCAGTCGCCACGGGCGATGTTCATCACCTGCGCCGACTCGCGCATCGTTCCCGAACTGATCACCCAGAGTTCCCCCGGCGATCTGTTCGTGACCCGTAACGTCGGCAACGTGGTTCCCCCCTACGGCCAGATGAACGGCGGCGTTTCCACCGCCATCGAATACGCGGTACTGGCGCTTGGCGTGCAGCACATCATCATCTGCGGCCACTCCGATTGCGGCGCCATGCGTGCGGTGCTCAACCCGGACAGCCTGGAAAAGATGCCGACGGTCAAAGCCTGGCTGCGCCACGCCGAAGTCGCGAAAACCATGGTGCATGACAACTGCAACTGCACCGACGAAAAAGAAAGCATGCCGATCCTCACCGAGGAAAACGTCATCGCCCAACTGCAACACTTGCGTACCCATCCTTCGGTAGCCTCGCGCATGGCGAACGGTCATCTGTTCATCCATGGCTGGGTCTACAACATCGAAACCAGCGAAATCAAAGCTTACGACGCGGATCAGGGACGCTTCCTGCCGCTCGACGGCAGCCATCCGATTCCGGTGGCAACGCCCAAAGCGCGCTTCTAAATCCTCCTAAAAATCCGTGTGGACTGACGCCGGTCGCTGTTTCAGCGACCAGGCTTCGCCACGTCTGAAGAATACTTCGGGAGAGTCATCATGCGTGCGGCTCAATTGAAAGCTGTGTTGCCACGGGAGCTGCTGGCTTCGGTGGTGGTGTTTCTGGTCGCCCTGCCGCTGTGCATGGGCATTGCGATTGCTTCGGGGCTGCCCCCGGCCAAAGGCCTGATCACCGGGATCATCGGCGGGCTGGTGGTGGGCTGGCTGGCGGGTTCGCCATTGCAGGTCAGCGGGCCGGCGGCGGGTCTGGCGGTATTGGTGTTCGAACTGGTGCGCCAGCACGGTATCGAGATGCTCGGGCCGATCCTGTTGTTGGCGGGTTTTCTGCAACTGGTGGCCGGGCGTCTGAAGCTCGGTTGCTGGTTCCGGGTCACGGCGCCAGCGGTGGTCTACGGGATGCTCGCGGGGATCGGTGTGCTGATCGTGCTCTCGCAAGTGCATGTGATGCTGGATGCCGCGCCGAAACCCTCCGGTCTGGACAACCTGACGGCGTTCCCCGGCGCAGTGGCGCAGGCATTGCCGTCCTTTGGCTGGCAGGCCGGATTGCTCGGGCTGTCGACCATCGCCGTGATGTGGCTGTGGGAGAAATTCCGCCCGCACTCGCTGCGTTTCATTCCCGGCGCGCTGCTCGGTGTCGGCCTGGCGACCGGCGCCAGCCTGTTGTTGGCGCTGCAGGTCAAACGGGTTGAAGTACCAGAGAACCTGGCCGAAGCCATCGACTGGCTGAAGCCGACAGATCTGCTGAACCTGGCCGACCCGACACTGTTGATCGCCGCGTTTACCGTGGCCTTCATCGCCAGCGCCGAAACCCTGCTGTCCGCCGCGGCGGTGGATCGCATGCACAGCGGTCCGCGCTCGGACTTCGACCGCGAACTGTCGGCGCAAGGGGTCGGCAACATGCTCTGCGGGCTGGTCGGCGCACTGCCGATGACCGGGGTAATCGTGCGCAGCTCAGCCAACGTCCAGGCCGGTGCGACCACACGTTACTCGACGATTTTCCATGGCCTGTGGCTGCTGGCCTTCGTGCTGTTGCTGTCGAGTGTACTGCAAAGCATTCCGGTGGCGAGCCTGGCCGGGGTGCTGGTCTACACCGGTTTCAAACTGGTGGATCTGAAAGCATTTCGTGGCTTGGGGCGGTATGGCCGGATGCCGATGTTCACCTACGCCGCCACGGCGCTGGCGATCATCTTCACCGACCTGCTGACCGGCGTGCTGATCGGTTTCGGTTTGACCCTGGTGAAACTGGCGTTCAAGGCTTCACGGCTGAAGATCAGCCTGATCGATCTGCCGCAGGACGGGGAAATGGAGCTGCGTCTGGTAGGTGCGGCAACATTCCTCAAAGTGCCGGCGCTGACTCAGGTGCTCGGCAGCATTCCGCCGGGCGCGACGGTGCATGTGCCGCTCAACAACCTGAGCTACATCGACCATTCGTGTCTGGAATTGCTCGAGGAGTGGGGCCGGGCCAACGCGGCCAAGGGTTCGAAGCTGTTGATCGAGTCACGCGGCTTGAAGCGCAGGCTTGAAGGACGGATCCGGACCACCACCGGCATCGGTGCGGCAGGCTAAAGCCTTTGGGGGGAAGCAGAATGATCTGTTTCCCCCCAAACGTTTGCGCAGCGATCAAGCCGCAGGCTGATCCAGCTCCAGGCCCACGCCCAAACGGCGACTCATGCACGGCCAGCGTTTCCACGCTGCGCCAGTGTCCGGGCTGCTGAGCTTCTCGCGGTAGGCTTCCACCGACTCCAGCGCAAAGCTGTCGTCGTCGAGCATGCTGTCCACCGCGTGGTGCACCACTTCATCAAGTTGATTGGCAAACTCCTCACCGAGCAACTGGTGAGCAATCAGATTGGCGACCGTCATGTCCAGGGGGATCAGTGGCTGGCCGAAATGCTTGATATACAGGTCGTTGACCTCTTCGACAAAGCGATGCGCCAGGTAGGCTTCGTCCAGCAGACTGTCCAGACCGACCGGCGGCTGGAGAAAGTACTGTTCGGCGATTTTCAGCACCGGTTTGATCTGTGACTCGATTCCCGCTTCCCTGGCGACTTCATTGGCTGCATCCAGCAGGTCTGGCACTTCATCGATGTAGGCGGCGACAAAACGCGTCAGCACGCCGTTGGCGTCGGTTTCCGGCAACTGGATCGCCGGGTGCAGGTGTTGCAGTTGGCTTTCGAGCTGACGGGTCAGCTTTCCGGTTTCGATCTCGTGTTGTCGGGCTATGTGGATCTGCTCGCGCAATGCGGCGGTGTTCATGAAAACTCCAGGAAACAAGGCAATGAAATAGGGAAGACATAACTTAGCTGGCTTACGAAAAATGCTAAGACGCATTTTTCATAATTATTTCATCCTTGATACACCTGCGTTATATCGGTTTGCCACCACTCGTCTGCATCCTTCTCCATTCGTGCCCTGGAACGCAAGTGCCAGCTGTTTCATCCGATTTACGTCCGCACATTGCATTTTTCCGCCGCTGTCTATACTCGCCATTGAATGGAGTTAGCTGATGACGCCCGACTGCACCCGCAGCAAGGCCCGGCGATTCAAGTTCGTAGTCTGATGCAGCCGCTCCCTTGCCGCAGGCGAAAGCCGGCGGGATAACAAGAACGATAAGGGGAACCCGCAATGATGCGACATCCACACGTCTGGATGGGCCTCCTGTTGTGGTCGATTTTCAGCCCGGCGCATGCAGCCTGGACTGTGAATATGGCGCCTGGAGCGACTGAAATCAGTCACGCAGTATTCGACCTGCACATGACCATTTTCTGGATCTGTGTGGTGATCGGGATCATCGTCTTCGGCGCCATGTTCTGGTCGATGATGGTGCACCGCCGTTCTACCGGGCAGGTCGCCGCAAAATTCCACGAAAGCACCACCGTCGAGATTCTCTGGACCGTCGTCCCGCTGCTGATCCTGGTTGCGATGGCCGTTCCGGCGACCGCCACGCTGATCCGCATGTACGACACCAGTGAACCGGACATCGATATCCAGATCACCGGTTATCAGTGGAAGTGGCATTACAAATACCTGGGCCAGGATGTCGAGTTCTTCAGCAACCTGGCCACCCCCGCCGAGCAGATCCACAACAAGGAAGCCAAGGGCGAGCATTACCTGCTTGAGGTCGACAAGCCACTGGTGCTGCCGATCGGCGCCAAGGTGCGCTTCCTCGTCACCTCTGCCGACGTCATCCACTCCTGGTGGGTACCCGCTTTCGCGGTCAAGCGCGATGCGATTCCCGGGTTCGTCAACGAAGCGTGGACGCGCATCGACAAGCCCGGCATCTACCGTGGCCAGTGCGCCGAGCTGTGCGGCAAGGATCACGGCTTCATGCCGATCGTGGTCGACGTCAAGGAGAAGGCCGACTACGAAAAATGGCTGGCCGACCGCAAGGCTGAAGCCGCGCAGCTCAAAGAGCTGACCAGCAAGGAATGGACTCTCGACGAGCTCAAGGAGCGCGGCGACAAGATCTATCACACCACCTGCGTGGCCTGTCACCAGGCCGAAGGTCAGGGCCTGCCGCCAATGTTCCCGGCACTCAAGGGCTCGCCGATTGCCACCGGGCCGAAAGCCGATCACCTGCACCGCGTGTACTTCGGCAAACCGGGCACCGCCATGGCGGCGTTCGGCAAGCAACTCTCGGAAGTCGATATCGCAGCGGTCGTGACCTACGAACGTAACGCCTGGGGCAACAACAAGGGCGACATGGTCACGCCAAAAGAAGTGCTGGAGCTGAAACAGGCGGAAAGCAAATGAGCCGGTCTATTGCGTACTTCGTGAATCGGTCGGGGCAAGGCGCCCCGGCCTGCCAAGTCCACTCACTTGAAGGAGACCGGCCATGAGCGCTGTCATCGATGACCACGGTCATGCCGACCACGCCCACGGCCCCGCCAAAGGCCTGATGCGCTGGGTGCTGACCACCAACCACAAGGACATCGGCACGCTGTACCTATGGTTCGCGTTCTGCATGTTCCTGCTCGGCGGCTCGTTCGCCATGGTGATCCGCGCCGAGCTGTTCCAGCCCGGTCTGCAGATCGTCGAACCGGCGTTTTTCAACCAGATGACCACCATGCACGGTCTGGTGATGGTGTTCGGTGCGGTGATGCCGGCGTTCGTCGGCCTCGCCAACTGGATGATCCCGTTGATGATCGGCGCGCCGGACATGGCCCTGCCACGGATGAACAACTTCAGTTTCTGGCTGCTGCCGGCGGCGTTTCTGCTGCTGGTCTCGACCCTGTTCACTGCCGGTGGCGGGCCGAATTTCGGCTGGACGTTCTACGCACCGCTGTCCACGACCTATGCGCCGGAAAGCGTGACCTACTTCATTTTCGCCATCCACTTGATGGGGATCAGTTCGATCATGGGCGCGATCAACGTGATCGCCACCATCCTCAACCTGCGCGCCCCCGGCATGACCCTGATGAAAATGCCGCTGTTCGTCTGGACCTGGCTGATCACCGCGTTCCTGCTGATCGCGGTGATGCCGGTACTGGCCGGGTGCGTGACGATGATGCTGATGGACATCCACTTCGGCACCAGTTTCTTCAGTGCCGCCGGTGGCGGTGATCCGGTGCTGTTCCAGCATGTGTTCTGGTTCTTCGGCCACCCCGAGGTGTACATCATGATCCTGCCGGCCTTCGGCGCCGTCAGCCAGATCATCCCGACCTTCTCGCGCAAGCCGCTGTTCGGCTACACCTCGATGGTCTATGCCACGGCGAGCATCGCGTTCCTGTCATTCATCGTCTGGGCGCACCACATGTTCGTGGTGGGCATTCCGCTGGTGGGCGAGTTGTTCTTCATGTACGCGACGATGCTCATCGCCGTGCCGACCGGAGTGAAGGTGTTCAACTGGGCCAGCACCATGTGGCAAGGCTCGCTGACCTTCGAGACGCCGATGCTGTTTGCCGTGGCGTTCGTGATCCTGTTCTCCATCGGCGGTTTCTCCGGGCTGATGCTGGCCATCGCCCCGGCGGACTTCCAGTACCAGGACACCTACTTTGTGGTCGCGCACTTCCACTACGTGCTGGTGCCGGGGGCGATCTTCGGGATCTTCGCCTCAGCCTATTACTGGCTACCGAAATGGACCGGCCACATGTACGACGAAACCCTGGGCAAGCTGCACTTCTGGCTGTCCTTCGTCGGCATGAACCTGACCTTCTTCCCGATGCACTTCGTGGGACTGGCGGGCATGCCACGGCGGATTCCGGACTACAACCTGCAGTTCGCCGACTTCAACATGGTCTCGTCGATCGGTGCGTTCATGTTCGGCGCCACGCAGATTTTCTTCCTGTTCATCGTGATCAAGACCATCCGTGGCGGCGAGCCGGCACCGGCCAAACCGTGGGATGGCGCCGAAGGTCTGGAGTGGAGCGTGCCGTCGCCGGCGCCGTATCACACCTTCACCACGCCGCCGGAAGTGAAATGAACCCCGTAGCCCTTGAGGGCCGTCGCCATGGCTGACTCGATTTCGCTGAAGAAACTGGTGACCCGACTGCTCGGCGTGGTGGTGGCGATGTTCGTCTTCGGTTTTGCTTTGGTGCCGATCTACGACGTGATGTGCAAGGCGTTCGGCATCAATGGCAAGACCGCCGGGCAGTACGAGGGCGAGCAGGTTGTGGACAAGTCCCGGCAGGTGCGGGTGCAGTTCTTGTCGACCAACAATGTCGACATGCCTTGGGACTTCTACCCCAAGCATGACGAACTGACGGCCAACCCCGGCGCGGTCAACGAGATGATCTTCATCGCCCGCAATCCCACCGACAAACCGATGAGCGCCCAAGCCGTGCCGAGCATCGCGCCGAGCGAAGCGGCAGCATATTTCCACAAGACCGAATGCTTTTGTTTTACCCAGCAGGTGCTGCAGCCCGGTCAACAGATCGAGATGCCGGTGCGTTTCATCGTTGACCGCGACATGCCCAAGGACGTGAAGCACCTGACGCTGTCCTACACGCTGTTCGATATCACCGCCCGACATCCTCCGGTGGCTGCAAACACTGGCGGTTAAGCGTGCCCGATAAGGAGAACAATAAATGGCAACTCATGAGCACTATTACGTTCCGGCCCAGAGCAAATGGCCGATCGTCGCGACCATCGGCATGGTCACCACGGTGTACGGCCTGGCGACCTGGTTCAACGATCTGAAGGCGGCACGCCCGGAATCCCACGGCCCGCTGATCTTTTTCGTTGGTGGCCTGTTGCTCGCGTACATGCTGTTCGGCTGGTTCGGCACAGTGATCAAGGAAAGCCGCGCGGGGTTGTACAGCCCGCAGTTGGACCGCTCGTTCCGCTGGGGCATGAGCTGGTTCATCTTCTCCGAGGTGATGTTCTTCATCGCCTTCTTCGGCGCGCTGTTCTATGTACGGCACATTTCCGGTCCGGCGCTGGGCGGCGAAGGCACCAAAGGCATTGCGCACATGCTCTGGCCGAACTTCCAGTTCACCTGGCCGCTGCTGCACACACCCGACCCGAAACTGTTCCCGCCGCCCAAGGAAGTCATCAGCCCCTGGGGCCTGCCACTGATCAACACCATCCTGCTGGTGAGCTCCAGCGTGACCATCACCATCGCTCACCATGCCTTGAAGAAAGGTCATCGCGGTGCGCTGAAACTGTGGCTGTTGATCACCGTGCTGCTGGGTTGCGGCTTCCTCGCCTTGCAGGCCGAGGAGTACATGCACGCCTATCACGAACTGGGGCTGACCCTCGGTTCGGGCATCTACGGCGCGACGTTCTTCATGCTCACCGGGTTCCACGGCGCTCACGTGACCATCGGCACGATCATTCTGTTCGTGATGCTCATGCGGATCATGCGCGGGCACTTCGACAACGAGCACCAGTTCGGCTTCGAAGCCGCGAGCTGGTACTGGCACTTCGTCGACGTGGTGTGGATCGGTCTGTTCATCTTCGTTTACGTGCTCTGAGGATCGGACAGAGCTACCAGGGCGCGTGCGACACCAGTTGGCCGCTGTAGAAACCCCAGGCAATCAAGCCGACGGTGCAAGCGGCCAATGCCACCCGAACACTCAAGGCGATAACCAGGCGATTCGAGCTGCTGTCGTCCTTGACCAGGAAAAACAGGCCGCTGAACAGGCTGATCACCGTGGCAATCAGCATCAGGACGATAGCTGCTTTGAGCATGGGAAGACTCCGGGGGTACAGGCGATGCAATCAAGTATAGCGGTCGCATTCACTGCTTTTCTGGCGCGGCCATGAAGCGCTTCCGGCCGGGCGTCGTGCCGACGCTGGTGGTCGCCTTGCTGCTGCCGCTGCTGATTTCGCTGGGCTTCTGGCAACTGGGCCGGGGCGCGGAGAAAACCGCCCTGCTCGCCAGTTACGCCGAGCGCCGGGCCGCCGAGCCGATGGCCAGCACCGAGTTGCTGCACAGCGCAGACCCGGCCTTTCGCCGGGTACATCTGCACGGCCAGTTCGATGCGGCGCACAGCCTGTTGCTGGACAACAGGCAGCGTGACGGCAAGGTCGGCGTCGAATTGCTGCAACCGTTTCAGGATCAACGCACCGGCCTGTGGCTGCTGGTCAATCGCGGTTGGCTGCCATGGCCGGACCGGCGTGTTACCCCGCAATTCAAGACCCCGGCCGATGCGGTGAATGTCGATGCCTGGGTGTATGTCGCCCCCGGCGCGACCTTCCAGTTGCACGCCGACCCGGTCAGCAGCATCTGGCCGCAAACCGTCACCGCCGTCGAACCCGCCAAATTGTGGAAAACCCTCGAGCGCGACGGCTTCGCTTACGAGCTGCGCGCAGAACCTGGCCCCGCCAGCTACCAGGCCGACTGGCCGGTGGTTGCCATGGGCCCGGAAAAACACCTCGGCTACGCCGTGCAGTGGTTCGCCATGGCCACCGCCCTGTTCGGTCTCTACATCTACCTCGGATTGCACAACGCGAAGGAGAAACACCATGGGAGCGGCCATGAATCCACCCAGCATGTCTGATGCCAAGGCCCCGGCCGGTCGCCGCCGCGGGCGCATTCAACTGCTGTTGATCCTGCTCGGCGTGATCGGCCCGATGATCCTCGCCACCGGCATGTATAAATTGCAGTTCTGGGTGCCGGAAGGACGCAGTTATCACGGCGAGCTGATCGGCAATGGCCAGAGCCGCGCCGACCTCGGCGTGACGGCTGACGAAGAACGCTGGCAGATGCTGGTGACCGCGCCGAAGGACTGCGCGGTGGACTGCCAGCAACTGGTGTACCTGGCGCGGCAGATCCAGATCGGCCTCGGCCGCGATGCCGGCCGCGCCAGCCATGCCCTCGCCGCCGCGCAACCGCTGACGGCCGACTACGAAGCCAAGCTGACCCGCGAATATCCACAACTTCAACGCTATCCGCTGGACGCCACCGCATTCAGCAAGGCGACCGGCGACAAGGCCACGCCGCAGCTGTGGATCATCGATCCCCACGGCAATCTCGTGCTGCGCTACGACCCGAGTGTGAAGGGCAAGGATCTGCTCAACGACCTGCGTCACCTGCTGAAACTGTCGAACATCGGATAAGGGCATCGTCATGGCCAAACCTGGATTTCGCCTCGCGCTATTTGCCACCCTGCTGGCACTGATCGTGGTGCTGCTCGGCGCCTATACCCGCCTGACCCACGCCGGCCTCGGCTGTCCGGACTGGCCCGGCTGCTACGGGTTCATCAGCGTGCCGAAAAGCGAAGCCCAACTGGCCCATGCCGAACTGCATTACCCCGACTCGCCAGTGGAGGCGCACAAAGGCTGGAACGAGATGATCCACCGCTACTTCGCCGGCACCCTGGGCATGCTGATCTCGATTCTGGCTGGTCGCGCGTGGGTTAACCGCCGTCATCCGGGGCAACCGCTGAAACTGCCGCTGTTTCTGCTGGCGGTGGTGTTCGCCCAGGCCGCGTTCGGCATGTGGACGGTGACGCTCAAGCTCTGGCCGCAAGTGGTGACCGGGCATTTGCTCGGTGGCTTCGCGACCTTGAGTCTGCTGTTTCTGCTGACATTGAGACTGTCCGGCGTGCTGCCGGCGCTGACTGTGCCCAAGCGTCTGCAATATTGGGCCACCGCCGGATTGCTGCTGGTGATCGGCCAGATTGCCCTCGGCGGCTGGGTCAGTTCCAACTATGCGGCGGTGGCCTGCATCGACTTCCCGACCTGCCACGGCCAATGGCTGCCGCCGGCGGATTTCGCCAACGGCTTTCACCTGACCCAACACATCGGCCCCAACTACCTCGGCGGGCAACTCGACAGCGATGCGCGCACGGCGATTCACCTGACCCACCGCATCGGCGCTCTGCTGGTGACGATTGTTCTGCTTGGTCTGGCGTGGCAACTGAAAGGCGTGGGCATGACGCGACTGGCCGGGCTGGTGCTGATCGCCCTCGCTGCGCAAATCACCCTCGGAATCAGCAACGTGCTGTTTCATCTGCCACTGCCGGTGGCCGTGGCGCACAACGCCGGCGGCGCAGCGCTTTTGCTGACCATGGTGCTGGTCAACTATCACGCGCGGACCAGTCTGGTTCGGGTCAAGCAGCCGATGCTCGTGGGCTGGCGTCTGAGCCCGCGTAAACAGTCGGCGGCGCCCATCACAATAAAAGGAGAGACGCCATGGCGATTCTGATCGGCGAACGTCCCGCGCAGGCGTTGTGGCGAGACTATCTGGAGCTGACCAAACCGAAAGTCGTGGTGCTGATGCTCATCACCTCGCTGGTCGGCATGTTCCTCGCGACCCGCGCCGGGGTGCCGTGGACGGTGCTGGTGTTCGGCAATCTGGGGATCGCGTTGTGTGCCGGTGGTGCGGCGGCGGTCAATCATGTGGTGGATCGGCGCATCGACGCGGTCATGGCGCGCACCCACAAACGGCCGCTGGCCGAGGGCCGGGTTTCGCCCACGGCGGCGCTGACCTTTGCGCTGGTATTGGCGCTGCTTGGTCAGGCCTTGCTGCTGACCTTCACCAATCCGCTGACCGCCTGGCTGACCCTGGCCTCGCTGCTCGGCTACGCGGTGATCTACACCGGTTTCCTCAAACGCGCGACGCCACAGAACATCGTCATCGGCGGTCTGGCCGGCGCCGCACCGCCGCTGCTTGGCTGGACCGCCGCCACCGGCCACGTCAGCGCCGAACCGTTGCTGCTGGTGTTGATCATCTTCGCCTGGACCCCGCCGCACTTCTGGGCGCTGGCGATCCACCGCAAGGAGGAATACGCCAAGGCCGACATCCCGATGTTGCCGGTCACCCACGGCGAGCACTACACCAAGGTGCACATTCTGCTGTACACCTTCGCGCTGCTGGCGGTCAGCCTGTTACCGTACGTGATCCATATGAGCGGCGCGCTGTATCTGATCTGTGCCCTCGGGCTGGGCGCGCGGTTTCTGCAATGGGCCGTGGTGCTGTACCGTGGCACTCGGCCGCACGCGGCGATCAACACCTTCAAGTACTCTATCTGGTACTTGTTTCTGCTGTTCATCGCCCTGCTCGTAGACCACTACTTACTGTTGAACCTATGACTCGAACCCAGAAAACCGTCTTCATCCTCGTGGCCGTGATCGCGCTGATCCTCGGCCTGACCGTCAACAAAGTGCTGAGCGGCAAGGGCCAGGGCGACCCGACCGCGCTGATCGACGCCGGCATCATCCTGCTGCCGCAGAGCCGCAACCTGCCGGACGTGACGATGACCAATCAGGACGGCCAGCCAGTCACGGTCAACGAGCTCAAGGGTAAGTGGAGCCTGCTGTTCTTCGGCTACACCTTCTGCCCGGACATCTGCCCGACCACCCTCGCCCAACTGCGCCAGATCAAGAGCGAACTGCCGAAGGATGCAGTGGACAAGTTGCAGATCGTACTGGTCAGCGTCGACCCGAACCGCGACAACCCTGCGCAGTTGAAGCAGTACTTGGGCTACTTCGATCCGCAGTTCATCGGCCTGACGCCGAAATCGATCGAGGAGCTGCAGAAGGTCGCCAACGCAGTGAGCATTCCGTTCATTCCAGCGGACACCAGCAAGCCGAATTACACGGTGGATCACAGCGGGAATCTGGCGGTGATCGGGCCGGACGGAACGCAGCGCGGGTTCATTCGTGCGCCGTTGAACAATGCCAAGCTGGTGGCGCAGTTGCCGGTGATGCTGAACCGCAAGTAAAAACCCGGACCAAAAAAAACCGCAGCCTTAGCTGCGGTTTTTTATGCCTGTAAGCCGGGATCAGAACGCCGGCAACACCGCGCCTTTGTACTTCTCGGTAATGAATTTCTTCACTTCCGGGCTGTGCAGTGCAGCGGCCAGTTTCTTCATCGCATCGCTGTCCTTGTTGTCCGCGCGGGACACCAGGATGTTCACGTACGGCGAATCGTTGCCTTCGATGACCAACGCGTCCTTGGACGGATCGAGCTTGGCTTCGAGCGCGTAGTTGGTGTTGATCAGCGCCAGGTCGACCTGGGTCAGCACGCGCGGGATGGTCGCGGCTTCCAGTTCACGGATTTTCAGGTCTTTCGGGTTCTGGGCGATGTCCTTGACGGTCGACAGGATGTTGGTCGGATCCTTCAGGGTGATCACGCCAGCCTTGGCCAGCAGCAACAGCGCACGGCCGCCGTTGGTGGCGTCGTTCGGGATCACCACGTTGGCGCCGCCTGGCAGCTCGTCAAGCTTCTTGAACTTGCTGGAGTAAGCGCCCAGCGGCTCCAGGTGCACACCGGTCACGGCCACCAGGCTGGTGCCCTTGGCCTTGTTGAACTCATCGAGGTACGGCTGGTGCTGGAAGAAGTTGGCGTCCAGACGCTTCTCGGCCACCTGCACGTTCGGCTGGATGTAGTCGGTGAAGACCTTGACCTTCAGATCCACGCCTTCTTTGGCCAGTGCCGGCTTCACGAATTCGAGGATTTCCGCGTGCGGCACCGGGGTGGCAGCAACGGTCAGGGTTTCAGCGTGGGCCGAAAAAGCGGCTACGGCAGCGAAAGCAGCGATCAGTTTTTTCATTCAGCTAACTCCTTTTTACGGCGCCCGTCTGGCGCCTGCCAGCGAATGGCCGGCTCATGTCATTACAAAACCGGTTATTTGCGCGAGAAATGAACGACCAGTCGGTCGCCAACCATTTGCAGCACTTGCACCAGAATCAGCAGCAACACCACGGTGACGATCATCACATCGGTCTGGAAACGTTGGTAGCCGAAACGGATCGCCAGGTCACCCAGGCCACCAGCGCCAACCACACCGGCCATCGCCGTGTAGGAAACCAGTGTAATCGCCGTCACCGTAATCGCCGCGAAGATGCCCGGACGGGCCTCCGGCAGCAAGGCGTTCATGATGATCTGGCGAGTGGTCGCGCCCATGGACTGGGTCGCTTCGATGATGCCGCGATCGACTTCACGCAGGGCGGTTTCCACCAGCCGCGCGAAGAACGGCGTTGCACCCACGACCAGCGGCGGAATCGCACCGGCCACGCCCAGCGAGGTGCCAGTGATCAGCACGGTGAACGGGATCATCACGATCAACAGAATGATGAACGGCAGCGAACGCAGGATGTTCACCACCAGCGACAGCAAGGCATAAACACCTTTGGCTTCGAGTAACTGACGCGGGCTACACAGAAACAGCAGCACGCCCAGCGGCAGACCTAGCAGGACCGTGAACAGCAGCGAACCGCCGAGCATCATCATGGTGTCGCCGGTGGCCAGCCAGATTTCGTACCAGTCGATATTGGTGAAGAAACTCATCAGGTCTGCCATTAGCGCAACACCTCCATGTGAACGTCAGCGGCGGTGAAGCGGGCGAACGCCGCGTCCATGTCGCCACCGGTGACGGCGAGGGTCAATTGCCCGTAAGGAATATCTTTGATGCGGTCGATGCGACCGGCCAGGATGCTGTAGTCCACGCCGGTTTCCCGGGCGACGGTTCCGAGCAACGGCGCGTAGGTCGCTTCGCCCTGGAAGGTCAGACGTACGATGCGGCCCGGCACGTGAGCGAAGTCATCGCGCTGCTCGCTTTCGTCGATCTGCTCGTCTTCCTGGACGAAACGCTTGGTGGTCGGGTGCTTCGGATGCAGGAACACCTCGGCCACCGAGCCTTGCTCGACGATCACGCCGGCATCCATCACCGCCACCTGATCGCAGACACGGCGGATCACGTCCATCTCGTGGGTGATCAGCACGATGGTCAGTTTCAGCTCGCGGTTGATCTCGGCCAGCAGTTGCAGGACCGAAGCGGTGGTCTGTGGATCGAGGGCGCTGGTGGCTTCGTCGCACAGCAGGATTTTCGGCTTGGTCGCCAGGGCGCGGGCGATGCCGACGCGCTGCTTCTGGCCACCGGACAACTGTGCCGGATACTTCCTGGCGTGATCGGACAGGCCGACCCGCGCCAGCAATTCGGCCACACGCTGATCGATTTCGGCGCGGGACAGTTCACCGGCCAGGGTCAGCGGCAGCGCAACGTTGTCGGCCACGGTCTTGGACGCCAGCAGGTTGAAGTGCTGGAAGATCATCCCGACCTGCTGACGGAAACGGCGCAGGCCGTTGGCGTCCAGCGCGGTGACTTCTTCGCCGTCGACGATGATCTTGCCGCCACTGGAATCTTCCAGGCGATTGATCAGACGCAGCAGGGTACTTTTTCCCGCGCCGGAATGGCCAATCAGGCCGAACACCTGACCGTTCTCGATGGAGAGACTGGTCGGATGCAGCGCGGTGATGTCCTTACCGGCGACGCGGTAAGTCTTATGGACGTTTTGAAACTCGATCACGTAGCGAACCTTGTGGGGCGCGTTGGAAAAGGATCAGCGGTTAGCCGGGCGCGCATTTTAGCCTGTCCGTATAGAGGTTCTTAGCATTTATTTCGCAATTAACCTTCGATTTGGCAATAACAAGATCAAAGGTCATAAAAAAGGAACGCCCAAATTCCTCGTCAGTCACTAGGTAAGCGACTTCAAAACCCTGGGTGCCGTGCCCGGGAGCCACTCAAGCGTCCCGGCGCAACGCCGGGGCAAACAGGAGTTCACGACTGATGAGTACGAAAAAAACTGCCACAGACAAAACCCAGATGGCCGGCACCGACACCCCGGATCGCGCCAATACCAACGCCAAACTAGACAGCCTGGAAAAATTTCGTTCCGACGCCACCGGCCAGGCCCTGCGCACCAATCAGGGCGTGAAGGTCGCGGACAACCAGAACACCCTCAAGGCCGGGCCGCGCGGGCCGTCGCTGCTGGAAGACTTCATCATGCGTGAGAAAATCACGCACTTTGACCATGAGCGGATTCCCGAGCGCATCGTCCATGCTCGCGGCACGGGTGCACATGGTTTCTTTCAAACCTACGAGAACCATTCCGCACTGACCAAGGCCGGATTCCTACGGGATCCGGGTAAGAAAACCCCGGTGTTCGTACGCTTTTCCACGGTGCAGGGGCCACGCGGTTCCGGCGACACGGTGCGTGACGTGCGTGGTTTTGCCGTGAAGTTCTTCACCGACGAAGGCAACTTCGATCTGGTCGGCAACAACATGCCGGTATTTTTCATACAGGACGCGATCAAGTTTCCCGACTTCGTCCATGCCGTGAAACCCGAGCCACACAACGAAATCCCCACCGGTGGCTCGGCCCACGACACATTCTGGGACTTCGTGTCGCTGGTGCCGGAGTCGGCACACATGGTCATCTGGGCCATGTCCGACCGAGCCATCCCGAAAAGTCTGCGCAGCATGCAGGGCTTCGGCGTGCACACCTTCCGACTGATCAACGCCGAGGGCAAATCGCGCTTCGTCAAATTCCACTGGCGCCCTACTGTCGGCACCTGCTCGCTGGTGTGGGACGAGGCGCAGAAGCTGGCCGGTAAAGACACCGACTACCATCGGCGCGATCTCTGGGAGGCCATCGAGATGGGTGACTACCCGGAATGGGAACTTGGCGTACAGGTCATCGAGGAGGAAAACGAGCACGACTTCGATTTCGACATCCTTGACCCGACCAAACTGATTCCCGAGGAAATCGTCCCGATCACGCCGCTGGGCAAGATGACCCTCAACCGCAACCCGGATAATTTCTTCGCCGAGACCGAGCAGGTCGCGTTCTGCCCCGGCCATATCGTGCCGGGGATCGACTTCTCCAATGACCCTTTGCTGCAAGGCCGGTTGTTTTCCTACACCGATACGCAGATCAGCCGACTCGGCGGGCCGAACTTTCATGAACTGCCGATCAATCGCCCGGTCGCACCGTTCCATAACGGCCAGCGCGATGCCCAGCACCGTACGGTGATCGACAAAGGCCGTGCCTCTTACGAACCGAATTCCATCGATGGCGGATGGCCCAAAGAAACACCACCGGCCGCACAGGACGGCGGGTTCGAGAGCTACCCGGAGCGCATCGACGCCAACAAGATCCGCCAGCGCAGCGAATCGTTCAGCGATCACTTTTCCCAGGCGCGACTGTTTTTCAACAGCATGAGCCCGCACGAGAAAGAGCACATCATCGCTGCCTACAGCTTCGAGTTGGGCAAGGTTGAGCGTGAATTCATCCGGGCGCGGGAAGTGAACGAGATTCTCGCCAACATCGACCTGGAGTTGGCCAAACGCGTGGCGGCCAACCTGGGTCTGCCAGCGCCAGGCAAAGGTACCGTGGACGTGCCGAAAACATCACTGGAGCGCTCGCCAGCGTTGAGTCAGGCCAACCTGTTGCCGGAAAACATCAAGACACGGAAAGTCGCGATCCTTGCGGCCAACGGTGTCGATGATGCGGCGATTGATGCGATGAAGAAGGCGCTGGCGGCAGAAGGTGCGCACGCCAAGCTGCTTGGCCCGACTTCGGCGCCAGTGAAGACCGCCGATGGCAAAACCCTGGCGGTGGATGCGTCGATGGAAGGCATGCCATCAATTGCGTTCGACGCGGTATTCGTGCCGGGTGGCGCGACGTCGGTCAAGGCGTTGAGCGGTGACGGCGTGGCGTTGCACTACCTGCTGGAGGCGTACAAACACTTGAAGGCAATCGCGCTGCATGGCGAGGCCAAACAGTTGCTGGACGTGCTGAAGCTGGAGACGGATGCCGGATTGCTGGAGGGCAAGGATGTTGGCGCGCTGACCAAGCCATTCTTTGCTGCGATCGGGCAGCATCGGGTTTGGGACCGGGAGCCCAAGGCCAAGGCTATTCCAGCTTAAGGCTGTTGGTTGACTGAAAGGACGCCTTCGCGAGCAAGCCCGCTCCCACATTGGTTCTGTGTCGCACACGAACCTAAATGTGGGAGCGGGCTTGCTCCGGGCGGCGTTCCGATGAAGCTTTTCAAGGTTTGCGCGGGCTCAGAACCATCTGCGCCGGCACCGTGCGCAGAATCTGCTTCTCGATCTTCAAATCGAAATCCGGATCAAGCTTCTTCACGCGCTTGGTGATCAACGTCGCCAGCCACGGGTAATCATTGGTGCGCGGGGCCTGAATGCTCACCGCACAGTCGTAATTCACCACATCGGCGGCGATCGCATCCAGTTGGCGGCGAAGTTTGCGGCTATCGGTGATATTCAGCGCAACCGTGGTGCTTTCGGCAGTCGGATCGATCACCTTGGCCTTCGGCTTGGCTTCAGCGGCCTGGAGCGCTGCTTCGGCTTTCTCCAGCTCAGCCTTGCGCGCTTCGGTGATGGCGCCGTTGACGCCACCAGTCAGCGCCGGGGCCTTGGGCATCAGCGCGCGGGCACGGGCCAAAGCGGTTGCGGCAGCATTCACATCGCCCTTTTGCAGGACGATCTGGCTGCGGCGCAGATAGGCTTCGGCCAACTGACGCTGGTATTGCTCCAGGGATTGATCGTTGGGTGTTTCGGCCTGCAAGGCTGCCAGTTGGTCTTCGGCAGTGGCCAGTTCGCTGCTGGCCAGGCTTTGCTCCAGCTGTGCGATGGCCGTGGCCCGCGCATCGGGGACTTCGGCCACCGGCGGCGTGCTTTGGCAGGCGCCCAGCAGCATTGAAAATGCGACAAGGAGCAGATAACGGGAGGCGAACGGCTTCATTCCTGCGACTCTCTATTTGCGCAAAAAACGAGCAAGTCTACACCCCTCGACGGGGCAGAACAAAACTCAGCAGAAACAGTGCGGCCGCCGTCACAACGATTGACGGACCGGCCGGGGTGTCCTTGAACCAGGACAGCGCCAGCCCGCCACACACGGCGAGCATGCCCAGCAGGCTCGCGCCCAGTGCCATCTGCTCCGGCGAACGGGCGTGACGTTGTGCCGCAGCCGCCGGGATGATCAACAGAGACGTAATCAGCAACACACCGACGATTTTCATCGCCACGGCGATCACCACCGCGATCAGCAACATCAACGCCATGCGCAAACCGGCCACCGGCAGGCCTTCGACCCGGGCCAGTTCTTCGTGCACGGTGATCGCCAGCAACGGCCGCCATAGCGTCACCAGCAACACCAGCACCGCCGCGCTGCCGCCGAGGATCCACGCAAGATCAGTCGGGCTGATCGCCAGCAGGTCGCCGAACAGGTAGGCCATCAGGTCGATCCGCACTTCATGCATGAAGCTTAGTACTACCAGGCCGAGAGAGAGCGTGCTCGGCGCAAGAATGCCCAGCAACGTGTCGGACGCCAGCGGCTGACGCTGTTGCAGGGTCACCAGCAGCACCGCCAGCAACAGGCAGCCCACGGTGACCGCGACGGTCGGGCTGACATCCAGCAGAAAGCCCAGCGCCACGCCGAGCAGCGCGGCGTGGGACAGGGTGTCGCCGAAATAGGCCATGCGCCGCCAGACCACGAACGAGCCCAGCGGCCCCGCGACCACCGCCAGCGCCAGACCTGCAAGCAGGGCGTAGAACAGAAAATCAGCCATGCTTGCAGCTATCTCCGTGAACGTGAGGTTGGCCCGTCACAGGCCCTTTGACCACCGAGCCATGCAGGTCATGGGCGTGGTCGTGATGGTGGTGATAGACCGCCAGGCTCGGCGCGTGATTGCCGAACAGCTCAACGAAGGCCGGGTCGCCACTGACCTGCTCGGGATGCCCGGAGCAGCAGACATGACGGTTGAGGCACACCACTTGGTCGGTGGTGCTCATCACCAGATGCAGGTCGTGGGACACCATTAACACGCCGCAGCCATGACGGTCGCGCAGGCGGGTGATCAGGCTGTACAGCTCGGCCTGGCCGGCGACATCGACACCTTGCACCGGCTCGTCGAGCACCAGCAGTTCGGGCTCGCGCAACAGCGCCCGGGCCAGCAGCACGCGCTGCATTTCACCGCCGGAAACGCTTTGCACCGGGCTGTCGATGACGTGCTCGGCGCCGACTTCCTTGAGTGCCGCCAGCGCACGCGGGCGATCGACGCCCGGTACCAGTCGCAGAAAGCGCAGGACTGACAACGGCAGGGTCGGATCAACGTGCAGCTTTTGCGGCATGTAACCGATGCGCAGTTTCGGCTTGCGCCAGACGCTGCCGCTGTCGGGTCTCAGCAGCCCGAGCACGGCGCGCACCAGCGTGGTCTTGCCGGCGCCATTGGGGCCGATCAGGGTGACGATCTGCCCCGGCTCGACGCTAAGGTGAATGTTGTCCAGCACGTTCTGCCCGGCAAACCGGACAGCCACCTGCTCCAGACGGATCAACGCATCGCTCATCAAGCCCCCCGGCAACCGGAGCAGAGGCCGACCACTTCGACGGTCTGGGCTTCGACGATGAAGCCGACGTCCTTGGCGCTATGAACGATGGCGTCGCTGATGGTTTTTTGCTCAAGCTCGATGGCCGCATGGCACTCGCGACAGATCAGGAACTGACCCTGGTGCGAATGTTTCGGGTGAACGCAGCCGACAAAGGCGTTCAGCGAGGAGATGCGGTGCACCAGGCCGTTTTCCAGCAGGAAATCCAGTGCGCGGTACACAGTCGGCGGCGCAGCGCGACGGCCGTCCTGCTCGCTGAGCACCGCCAGAATGTCGTAGGCACCCAGCGGCTTGTGGCTCTGCCAGACCAGTTCCAGCACCCGCCGACGCAATGCGGTCAGGCGCAGGCCTTTCTGTGCACACAAGGCATCGGCCTCGGACAGGGCGCTGTGGACGCAATGGGAGTGGTCGTGGGGACGGCTGGCAATCGGGGTAATAGGCATGAGCGGCGACGAGTTTGGTTAGAGACGTTATTATGTTACCCGTTCTCGCCTCCTTGAGTGGTCATCGTGTCCCGACTTTTTTCTGTTTTTGTGGCATTTGTCGCCAGTTTTCTGCTGATCGGTTCGGCTCAGGCCGAAGTCAGAGTCCTCACCAGCATCAAGCCGCTGCAATTGATTGCTGCCGCCGTGCAGGACGGCGTGGCGATTCCGGAAGTGTTGCTGCCGCCGGGGGCCTCCCCGCATAACTACGCGTTGCGCCCGTCCGACGTGCGCAAGGTGCAATCGGTGGATCTGCTGTACTGGATTGGCCCGGACATGGAAGGTTTCCTGCCCCGCGTGCTGAACGGTCGTACGCTGCCGAGCGTCGCCGTGCAGGATCTGCCGGGCATGAAGCTGCGCCGCTTCGCCGAAGACAGCCACTCCCACGCCGAAGACGCCGACGAGCATGATCACGATCACCGCCCAGGCACCCTCGATGCGCATTTGTGGCTATCGCCGGTAAACGCGCGGGTTATTGCCGACAAAATGGCCGCTGATCTGAGCGCCGTCGATCCGGCCAATGCCGAACGCTATCAGAGCAACGCCAAGGCGTTCGACGAGCGTCTCGATGCATTGGATCAGCGCTTGAAGAAACGTCTGGCCAGCGTTGAAGGCAAACCCTACTTCGTCTTCCACGAAGCCTTCGACTACTTCGAAGATGCCTACGGCTTGAAACATACCGGTGTGTTCAGCGTGGCGGCGGAAGTGCAGCCGGGCGCTCAGCATGTGGCCGCGATGCGCGCACGCTTGCAGGAAGTCGGAAAGACGTGCGTATTCAGCGAGCCGCCGCTGCGCCCACGACTGGCCGAAACTCTGGTGGCGGGCCTGCCGGTGAAGCTGGCGGAGCTGGATGCGTTGGGCGGGTACACGCCAGCGACGGCTCAGGGTTACGAGCACGTGCTGGAGAAGCTGGGGAATGATCTGGCGGGTTGTCTCGAATCGCTCTGATACAAAAAACCGCAGCCTGCACAGGCTGCGGTTTTTCCTTTTACAGGGCGAAAGGTAGCGGCGTATTGACCGTCTGACGCTGCGCCAGCCGCTGCTCGAACTCTTTCGGATCGTGAATCAGCACGTCCTGCCCGGCGAACGATTCCGCCGCAATCAACCGCGACAGCCAGAACCGCACACATGCTACTCGCAACATGGTCGGCCACAACTCGGCCTCGGCCGCGGTGAACGGGCGCAGCGCCGCGTAGGCACCCAGGAAGGCCCGCGCACGCGGACCGTCGATCAGGCCGTCATCGTCTGAACACCAGTCGTTCAAGGCAATCGCCACATCGTAGAGCATTGGCCCCGAGCAGGCGTTGTAGAAGTCGATCAGCCCGGTCAGGTGCGTGCCTTCGAACATCGCGTTGTCGCGAAACAGGTCAGCGTGGATATTCGCCCGTGGCAGTGCGAGAATTTTCTCTTTCTGTTGGGTGATTTCTTCCAGCGCCTTTTGCAGCAGCGCACGCGGCTCGTCGCTCAGGTGCGAAAGAAACTCGGTGCCCTCCTCCAGCATCCAGTCCAGGCCACGATCGGTCTTGCGCTTGATCATGCTGTCGCCCTGGGTCGCCAGGTGCAGGTGCGCCTGCAAGTCACCGACCTGCGCGCAATGCTGGGCATTGGCCTGCTTGATGTGCTTGCCGGCAAGGCGCGGCTGCAGCAGCGCCGGCTTGCCTTTCAGCTCGCGCAGGGCCACGCCATCAATGGTGCGCAGTGCGTAAGGCACTGGCAGGTCGGCTTCGTGCAGGACGTCGAGCAGGTCGATGAAGAACGGCATTTCCTGCACCGGGCCGCGCTCGACCAGGGTCAGGACGAACTCGCCCTTTTCCATGCTGATGAAGAAGTTGGTGTTTTCGCTGCCGGCGGCGATCCCCTGGAAATCGAGCAGACGGCCGAGCCCGTATGGGGCGAGAAAGGTTTCCAGCTCGGGCCGAGCCAGGGGGGTAAACACAGACATGGTTAAAAACTGCTCAGTTCTGGCGCCGCCATCGAGCCGGCGCCGGTTGAAATTAAGAAACTACTTCCACTCGAAAATCTTCCACGCCGGGATCAGCATATCCGGCTGGTCCGAGCGGATGAAGTTTGCATCAGTACCGTCCGCGCGCACCAGAAAATAGGGCGGAAAACCCTTCTTGGTCACCTTGATCGCGTACAGGAAACCGTTCTGCCGGTACTCCTGGATGGTTTTGTCACCCTCGGTGCGGATGGTGACTTCCGGCTCCGCTGACGGCGCATCATCCGCCGCGATCGCAGGCAACGGTGAGAGAGCAATCAAACTGACCAGCAGCAAGCGATTTAACGTACGCATGATAACCTTGTCCCTTTGTCGTCAACGGTCCCGCTATTCTAGCGCCGGACCCGCCGAAAAGGTTGATCCTGCTCATGAGCCAAGCCCCCCTCGTCCTGGTGGACGGTTCGTCTTACCTTTACCGCGCTTTTCACGCGCTGCCACCGCTGACCACCTCCAAAGGCATGCCGACCGGTGCGGTCAAAGGCGTGTTGAACATGCTCAAGAGCTTGCGCAAACAGTATCCGGACAGCCCGTTCGCCGTGGTGTTCGACGCCAAGGGCGGGACATTTCGCGATGAGATGTACGCCGAGTACAAGGCCAACCGCCCAAGCATGCCCGACGACATGCGCCTGCAGATCGAGCCGCTGCACCAGAGCGTGAAAGCCCTCGGCTTCCCGCTGCTGTGCGTCGAAGGCGTCGAGGCCGATGACGTGATCGGCACCCTGGCCCGCAGCAGCGCGGCCGCCAATCGTCCGGTGATCATTTCCACCGGCGACAAGGACATGGCGCAACTGGTCGACGGTCACATTACCTTGGTCAACACCATGTCCGGTAGCTCGATGGATGTGGAGGGCGTGAAGGAGAAATTCGGCGTCGCTCCGGAGCAGATCATCGATTATCTCGCCCTGATGGGCGACTCTTCCGACAACATCCCCGGTGTTCCCGGCATCGGGCCGAAAACCGCTTCCGGCCTGCTGGTCGGCGTCAACGGCGGCCTGACCGAGCTCTATGCGCACCTCGACATCGTGCCGACCCTGCCGATTCGCGGCGCCAAGACCCTGCCGGCCAAGCTCGAAGAGCACAAGGAGATGGCATTCCTCTCCTATCAACTGGCGACCATCAAGGTCGACGTGCCACTGGACATCGGCCTCGACGACCTGCAAATGGGCCCGGAAGATCCGGCCAAGCTGCTTGAGCTTTACACCCTGCTGGAGTTCAAGAGCTGGATCAACGACCTGGAGCGCGATGCCAAGCGTCTGGAGCTGAGCAGCGCCGCTGCACCGGAACCGGCCGTCGATCTGTTCAACGCACCCGCTGAGGAAGCGCCTGCCGCTCCGACTGAAGCCGCGTACGAGACCATCCTCGATCAGGCCCGCTTCGACGTCTGGCTGGAAAAACTCAAGAACGCCAAGCTGTTTGCCTTCGACACCGAAACCACCGGCGTCGACGCGCAACAAGCGCAACTGGTCGGTCTGTCCTTCGCGGTGCAAGCCAACGAAGCGGCCTACATCCCGCTGACCCACTCCTACATCGGCGTGCCGGAGCAACTGGATCGCGACACCGTGCTGCGCGCGCTCAAGCCGATCCTGGAAGACCCGAACAAACTCAAGGTCGGCCAGCACGCCAAGTTCGACATCAACATCCTGGCCAACTGCGCCATCGGTGGCGACCAGAACGAAGGCATCACCGTGCGCGGGATTGCCTTCGACACGATGCTTGAGTCCTACGTGCTCAACTCCACCGCCACCCGCCACGACATGGACAGCCTGGCGCAGAAGTACCTGGATCACACCACCGTGAGTTTCCAGGACATCGCCGGCAAAGGCGCCAAGCAACTGACCTTCGACCAGATCGCGCTGGAGCAGGCCGGACCGTACGCCGCCGAAGATGCCGACGTGACCCTGCGCCTGCACCAGACGCTGTTTGAAAAGCTCAGCGCCATCCCGAGCCTGGCCAGCGTGCTGACCGACATCGAGATTCCGCTGGTGCCGGTACTGGCGCGCATCGAGCGTCAGGGTGCGTTCGTTGACGCGGCACTGCTCGGCGTTCAGAGCATCGAGCTGGGCGACAAGATGGTTGCGCTGGAGCGTGAAGCCTTCGAAATTGCCGGTGAAGAATTCAACTTGGGTTCACCGAAGCAACTGGGCGTGATCCTCTACGAAAAACTCGGCCTGCCGGTGCTGAAGAAAACCGCCAAGGGCCAGCCGTCCACTGCCGAAGAAGTCCTGGCAAAACTGGCCGAAGACGATCACCGCCTGCCGAAAGTGCTGATGGAACACCGCTCCATGAGCAAGCTGAAAAGCACCTACACCGATCGCCTGCCGGAGCAGATCAACCCGCGTACCGGGCGCATTCACACCTCGTACCATCAGGCGGTGGCATCGACCGGCCGCTTGTCGTCGAGCGATCCGAACCTGCAGAACATTCCGGTGCGTACCGCTGAAGGCCGACGCATCCGTCAGGCCTTTGTCGCGCCGAAAGGCTACAAACTGCTGGCGGCGGACTACTCGCAGATCGAATTGCGGATCATGGCGCACCTGTCCCGCGACGAAGGGCTGATGAACGCCTTCCGCAACAACCTGGACGTGCACACCGCCACTGCGGCGGAAGTGTTCAAGGCCAAACTGAACGAAGTGACGCCCGACCAGCGCCGTGGCGCCAAGGCGATCAACTTCGGCCTGATCTACGGCATGGGTGCGCAGAAGCTGGGCAAGGACATCGGCGTCGACACCAAGACCGCCAAGGCCTACATCGACACCTACTTCGCGCGCTACCCCGGCGTTCGTGAATACATGGATCGCACCCGCGCGCAGGCTGCCGATCAAGGCTACGTGGAAACGATTTTCGGCCGCCGTCTGTACCTGCCGGACATCAACTCCAACAAGCCACAGGAACGAGCTGCCGCTGAACGCACGGCGATCAACGCGCCGATGCAGGGCACCGCAGCTGACATCATCAAGAAAGCCATGGTGGCGGTGGACAACTGGCTGAGCGTTTCCGGGCTGGACGCCAAAGTCATCCTGCAGGTGCACGACGAACTGGTGCTGGAGGTTCGTGAGGATCTGGTCGATCAGGTTCGCGACGAAATTCGCGTGCACATGAGCGAAGCGGCGAAGCTGGATGTGCCGTTGCTGGTGGAAGTGGGAGTCGGCAACAACTGGGACGAGGCGCACTGAGGCCTCTGGGACGGGATTTTGCCGCGACATGACGTCGCGGCAAAGGCATCGAAAGGGGCTTAGTTCTGATCGATCTTGAGCTTATTCCAAAGTTTTTTGAAAAGAATCTGAACTAATCTTGCGACAGGCCACTCAGAGATACTGAATGGCTGGTGAAGCCCTTCGATGCTCCTATGTTGTGTTAAGTGTTGGCAGATATCTGAACCCCGCCCTAGCGGTTCGGAACTTGAACCCCGGAACTTCTCCCTCCCCATATGAAGTCCGGGGCTTTTTTTGCCCAAAAATTGGCTGTAGCACGGTCATGCTGCGTTAAAAGCGGTACTAAAAATGCTCATTCAGGTCCCCTAAAGTCGAGCGCGACCCCGGCCGTTTTACTAACACTTTTGCCTTGCCTGACCGCACTACAGCCAATTTTCCATATTCCGATTATTCGGTCGCCGCTTCTGCGCCTTTGTCTGCCAACTCCATCCAGCCCGCCAGTTTGGTGTAGGCCTCTTCCAGGCCCATGCGTTTTGGAGCGGAGAACAGCTGGATCGTCACCAGATCGCCCCACCCCTTACGGATTTCCGACTGCACCTTGAGCAGCGTGTTCTTGGCTGCGCCGTAGGTCAGCTTGTCCGCCTTGGTCAGCAGAATGTGCATCGGCATGCCGGCCGCAACGGCCCAATCGAGCATCAGCAGGTCGAAGTCGGTCATTGGATGACGGATGTCCATCATCAGAATCAAACCCTTCAAACTCTCGCGGCCACCGAGGTAAGCCTCGAGGTGACGCTGCCAGTGTTGCTTGAGCGGGATCGGTACTTTTGCATAACCGTAGCCCGGGAGGTCGACCAGACGCCGTTCATCGTCTAGCTTGAAGAAGTTCAACAGCTGTGTGCGACCCGGGGTTTTCGAGGTGCGCGCCAGGCTGGCGTGAGTCAGAGTGTTCAGCGCGCTGGATTTACCGGCGTTGGAACGACCGGCGAACGCCACTTCGAAGCCTTCGTCGTCGGGGCACTGATCGACTTTGGCGGCACTGAGCATGAACGTGGACTGTTGGCACAGGCCGAGGATGGGATTCTTGAGTTGCATGGGATTTCCGATGTGGGCGGCGCCGGGATTGGGCGCGGAACGCGGTGTCGCTTCCGTTTCAGTGACGCCAGTATATAATGCCGCAGATTTTGTGTGTGCTTTGTCCCAGCGAAGGATGAAGTTCACGAGAGCGACAGACTTTGATTGCGCAACAGAACGCAGATCGCTCTCAACCCTGAAAAGGTCGTTTTATGACGAAATGGCTGCTGGCTGCCGGAGTTCTGATGCCGCTTTACAGCGCACAGGCTACACAGGATCCGGAAGCCGTGTACAACCGTGTTTGTGGTGCCTGTCATTCCGGCCAACTACCCATGGCGCCCAGAAGAGGCGATCAGGAAGCTTGGACGCCGAGGTTGGCGAAAGGTATGGAGACGCTGGTGCAACACGTGACCCAGGGTTTCAAGGCGATGCCGCCGCGTGGTTTGTGCATGGACTGCAGTGCCGAGGATTACCAGGCCATCATCCTCTGGATGAGCGGAAGTAAACCCGGTCCATAACTCTTAACCCTTAGCCGTAGTTGGATTAGCTGATGAACAAATTGATCGTGAGTCTGCTGTTGACCGTGGGAATTTCAGGTTTCGCCCATGCTGCAGGCGATGCCGCCGCAGGCCAGGCGAAGGCTGCCGTATGCGGGGCCTGCCATGGCCCGGATGGCAACAGCATGGCGCCAAACTTTCCAAAACTGGCCGGCCAGGGTGAACGCTACCTGACCAAGCAACTGCACGACATCAAGTCAGGCAAGCGCACCGTTCTGGAAATGACCGGGCTGCTGACCAACCTTAGCGATCAGGACCTGTCCGACATCGCCGCCTACTTCGCCAGCCAGAAAGGCAGCGTCGGCGCCGCCGATCCGAAGATCGTCGCTCGCGGTGAAGCCCTGTTCCGTGGCGGCAACCTGGAAAAAGGCCTGCCAGCCTGCACCGGTTGCCACTCGCCAAACGGCGCCGGCAACGCAGCCGCCGGCTTCCCGCACCTGGGTGGCCAGCACGCTCAATACATCGCCAAACAGCTGACCGATTTCCGCAAGGAAGAAGCCGGTCGCAACAACGACGGCGATGCCATGACCATGCGCACCATCGCTCGCAAGCTGAGCGACGAAGACATCGCGGCGGTCTCCAGCTACATTCAAGGCCTGCACTAAGGCCAGGCGTGCGATGGTGATTCGAGCGTTGCGTGCGAAGGGCAAAGCCCGCCACTTTAACGCTCGATTAATCCGTTGCATGAAGTATAAAAAGGGTGGCTTTGGCCGCCCTTTTTTGTGGCCGCTGCCGTTACACTACAGAACTCATGCCCGCCAGGATCTGTCTGAAAACAGGTCGCGCGAGGCGACCAATTTGCCCAGGAGTAAAGCATGCGTAATCTGATCATCAGCGCCGCCCTCGTCGCTGCCAGCCTGTTCGGCGTGACGGCCCAGGCCGCCGAAGCACCTGCCGCCCCGTACGTCGAACTGAGCAATCCGGTACCGGTTGCCGTACCTGGCAAGATCGAAGTGGTGGAGCTGTTCTGGTACGGCTGCCCGCACTGCTATGCCTTCGAACCCGTGATCAATCCATGGGTTGAAAAACTGCCTTCCGACGTCAACTTCGTCCGCATTCCTGCCATGTTCGGCGGCCCTTGGGACGCACACGGTCAGATGTTCCTGACCCTGGAGGCCATGGGCGTCGAGCACAGCGTTCACGCAGCCGTGTTCAACGCGATCCAGAAAGAACACAAGAAGCTGACCGACAAGAACGACATGGCCGACTTCCTCGCCACCCAAGGCGTAGACAAGGACAAGTTCCTGGCCACCTTCGACTCCTTCGCCATCAAGGGTCAGATCGTCAAGGCTCGTGAACTGGCCAAGAAATATGAAATCTCCGGCGTTCCAACCATGATCGTCAACGGCAAATACCGCTTTGACATCGGGTCTGCCGGTGGTGCCGAGGAAGCTCTGAAACTGGCTGACCAACTGGTGGCCAAAGAACGAGCGGCCAACAAGGCGGCCGCCAACTAAGCGCGGCAATCGCCATGCGCCGCTGGGGAACCGAACGACTCGTCGGCCTGCATGATCCGCAGGTCAACGAGCATCACCTGGAATCCACGGGCCTGCCCGCAGACAGCCGTTTGCGCTTGCTCAGCTTCAATATCCAGGTCGGCATCAGCACCGAGCGGTATCGGCACTACCTGACTCGCAGCTGGCAGCATCTGCTGCCACACACCGGGCGCTCCGGCAATCTGCAAAAGATCGGCAATCTGCTCGGCGACTTCGACCTGGTCGCTCTGCAGGAAGC
This sequence comes from Pseudomonas sp. R38(2017), assembly GCF_002112395.1. Taxonomy (NCBI): domain Bacteria; kingdom Pseudomonadati; phylum Pseudomonadota; class Gammaproteobacteria; order Pseudomonadales; family Pseudomonadaceae; genus Pseudomonas; species Pseudomonas sp. R38(2017). The sequence goes on along the minus strand of NZ_NEHN01000014.1, from coordinate 99,275 downwards.
CGATGGCGGCAGCCTGCGTTCAGGCTATGTCAATCAGGTCGAACACCTGGCCCATCTCGGCGCCTTTCCCTACTGGTATCAACAACTCAATCGCAACCTCGGCCGACTGGCCCAGCACAGCAACGGCGTGCTCAGTCGCCTGCGCCCGTGGGCGATCGAAGACCATCCGCTGCCGGGGCCGAAAGGTCGCGGGGCAATTCTGGTGCGTTTCGGCGAAGGTCCCGAGGCGCTGGTGGTGGTAATGATGCACCTGGCGCTCGGCGCCCGGGTACGCACCATGCAACTGGCCTATATCCGCGAGCTGATCGGCGGCTACAAGCATCAGGTGCTGATGGGGGACATGAACACCCACGCCAGCGACCTGCTGCAACGCTCGCCCTTGCGCGACCTCGGTCTGCTGGCCCCGCAACTCGAAGCGACGTTCCCCAGCTGGCGCCCGCAGCGCTGCCTGGACCATATTCTGCTCAGCCCGACCCTGACGCTGGAAAAGGTCGAAGTGCTGGCCCAACCGATTTCCGATCACCTGCCCGTCGCGGTAGAGATTCGTCTGCCGGGTTCGCTCACGGCCGATGCATTGCCCGCGTTGAGTCCTGCCCCTCGCGGAACGCCTGAATGAGCGACGAAGCCCAGCGCTGGAAAGAGAAATACCTCAAAAGCATCGAACAACAGGAAAAGCTTGAACGTCGATGGGACGCCCGGCTCGATCTGCTGCGCCGCGGCCTGGTACGTAGCACACTCGCGGCGGAAGGCACCGATCGTGTGGTCGACCAATGCATGAAGGAAATGCGCGATGTAGTGCGCACCGACGACATGGATGCCGGCCTCGCCGCCCTGTTGCCGCGCCTTGAAAAAGCCGTGCTCGACTCCGAGCAACGCCGTGAAACCCGGATCGAGCAGGTCAGCACCGCGCTGAACTCGCTGGTTACTCAGTTGCAAGCGCTGCCGCTATCCCGTGAAGTCGCCCAGCCGTTGAAGAAATTCGCCAAGCAGCTCGACGGACGAGTCAGTCAGGCCCGGGAAATGCCGCTATTGCTGAGCGAACTCAGCGGTTTGCAGGGCAAGGCGTTGAGCCAACTGGAGACACCGGCGGAACCGGGACGTCCGGGATTGTTGCAGCGCCTGTTCGGCAGCCGTGACAGCGAGGAAACCCCTGCACCTGTGGCTCAGCCTGCCGTGACCTCTCCAGCCGCTCAGCCAGAGCAACCGCACCCCGCGCCTGAAAGCACGCCAATGCCAGAAGCGCCTGCCGCAATCGCCGAACCGGCAGCCATTGCCTCCGTCAGTGAAGCACCGGTCGCCGCACCTCTGGTCGCGCCACTGCAAGCTTCAGCACCAACGCCAATATCAACACCCGAGCCTGTTGCAGAGCCGGAAGTGGTTGCCTTCGAGCCTGCCCGGATCATCACAGAAGTCGTTACGGCTCCCAGCGAACCGGAACCCTCCGAGCCAGAACCCGAGCCGCAAGCCTTCACGCCGCCTCCAGTCTTTGCGCCATCGACACCGATCGCCATCAACCCTGACGAACTGATCCACCCCGGCGACAACCCGCCTCCGGTCTTCCTCGACAGCCTGCCCCTGCCCGAGCCCATCGCGCAGGCCCTGGCGGCCATCGATCCGGAGCAGTCCGAGCACGACATTCTCTACGCCCTGCCGGATTCGCCCGAACCCTCCTACAGCTCAGTGGCCAAGCACATCGAAGACACGCTGATCGGCCTGCTGGACGACCTGACCCTGCCGGAACGCCACCGCCCGCAAGCCGAAGCCATGCGCGACCGGCTGAAAAATGGCCTGAACTGGTACGAACTGTTACCGATCCTCGACGATCTGGCGACCTTGATGCTGGCCATCACCGATAGCGGTCAGCACGAATTCGAGACCTACCTGCAACGACTCAACGAACGCCTCGAAGCGTTTCAGAGCAACCTGCAGGCGGCCAGCGAAGGTCACGCCGACAACAGCTCTGCGGCGCGAGCGATGGACACGCAGATTCGTGAACAGGTCGATGGCCTGCAGAACAGCGTGCAGGAAGCGGCGGACCTGAACGACCTCAAGCAGGTACTGGAAAACCATCTCGAAGGCCTGCTCGGCACGATGGACCAGCACCAGAAACAACGTGACGCCCGGGAGCAGGAAGTGGCCGGACGCCTGAAAAGCCTGGCCGAGCGTGTGGCGCACATGGAACAGGAAGCCCTTGGTTACCGCGAGCACCTTGAAGAGCAGCGCCAGAAAGCCCTGATCGATCCGCTTACCGGCCTGCCCAACCGCGCCGCCTGGAGCGAACGGCTCGACCACGAAATCGCCCAATGGCAGCAGCATGGCAATACTCTGAGCCTGGCGATTCTCGACCTCGATCACTTCAAACGGATCAACGACAACTACGGGCACCTGGCCGGCGACAAGGTGTTGAAGATCATCGCCACAGTGCTGCGCAAACGCCTGCGTGGCAGCGATTTCATTGCCCGCTTCGGCGGTGAAGAGTTCGTCTTGCTGCTACCGGCCACCCCGCCCACCGTCGGTGTCAAACTGCTGGAAACCATGCGCGCCGCCATCGAGGCCTGCCCGTTCCACTTCAAGGGTGAGCGAGTCACGATCACCATTTCCATGGGACTGGCGGCGTTCAGGCCGGGAGAACACAGTGATCTGGTGCTCAAAAGAGCCGATCAGGCGTTGTACCGAGCCAAAAACGCAGGTCGCAACCGGGTGGAGTTGGGCTGAAGACAATTGTTCCATTTCATTTAAATCCGCCCTTTTGCCGTTCGCACGCAAGTCAGTACGTTACACTGTTGCATTACTGACTTACGTGTACTGCCATGAAATTCCTTGCCCTCATCACGTCGCTGCTCATTCTGGCCGGTTGTGCCAGCGGCCCGCGCTATGACACCAGCCATCCTTCTGCCAATCACGACAGCCGCGCGCAATTCGTGATCGTGCATTACACCTCCGCCTCCCTCGAGCGTTCGCTGCAACTGCTGACCCACGGTGAAGTCAGCAGCCACTACCTGATCGGCGACGACAAGAACGGCACAATCTACAAGTTGATGGACGAAAACCTGCGCGCCTGGCATGCCGGCGAAAGCGAATGGCAGGGTCGTACCTGGCTCAACTCAAGCTCGATCGGCATCGAAATCGTCAACCCTGGCTTCAAGGACACTCCGACCGGGCGCGTGTGGTATCCATACAGTGAAGCCCAGGTTCAGTCGCTGATCGTCCTGCTCAAGGACATCAGCAAACGCAACGGCATCAGCCCGGACCACATCATCGGACACAGCGATATCGCACCGTTGCGCAAGCTTGATCCGGGCCCATTGTTCCCGTGGAAGCGCCTGGCTGCCAAAGGCCTTGGCTTGTGGCCTGACGAACAGGCAGTAGCCCGTCAGCAAGTGCGGTTCGAGGTGGAGTTACCGAGCATCAGCTGGTTCCAGACCCAACTGGCGCGCCTGGGCTACGCAACGCCGCAGAACGGCGAGCTGGACGTGGCGACCCGCCATGTCCTCGCAGCCTTCCAGATGCACTTCCGCCCTTCCCGCTTCGACGGTACTCCGGATGCGCAAACGGCAGCGTTGCTGCTGGTGCTGAACCAGACAAAATAATGACGCCCGCCCGACGGTCAGGGCAAAAGTGCAATCAGCAGCTATAACTCATTGGTAACTCTTCGGATATCCATGATGGTTGCTACCCGAGAGACGCTGCGTAGCTGGTTCTATCGCCCCTGGTTTCTGGCGATGCTGGCGGCTGTCCTCAGTGCAGGCCTGCTGATTACCGGCGGATTGTTCGTCGCCATGCATCAGGTCGAACAAAACGAAAGCCAGGAAATGAACGCCCAAGGCGAGCGTTTCCTAGCCCGCCTCGAGCAATTGTTCGGCCAGTTGCGTGAAAGCCTCGACGACCTCGAGGCCCAGCCCCTTCGCAGTTGCGATGACGAAATGATCGCCACGCTGCAGCAAGTGACCTTCAACTATCGCTTCGTCTATGAAGCCGCCTACATGGATGCCTCGCGCATCTGTTCCAACCGCCCGCGCCAGGAAGGCCTGTCAGTCGTCCGCCCGCCGGACATCAAGGGCCCGACCTACAGCTACTGGTTGAATACCACCACCGAACCCGATGAAAACCGCGCGGCGCTGATGCTCGGGCGCGGCAACTTTCGCGTAGCTACTTCCCGCGGGCATCTGACCGACATGGTCGACCTGTCCCCCGGCAGCAGCCTGCTGGTGGTGCTGGATCACGGAACCCGGGCGATTCCGGTGCTTGGCGTGCCACAGGCCTGGCCGCCCACTGAACCGTGGCCACCGAAGTCCACCGACGCGTTGCAGGTTACCCAGACACATCTCATCTATCGCATGCCCACCGACAACCCGGAATATCAGTTGGTACTGATCAGTCCGCGCACAGGCATGCACATTCCGGAGCTGTGGTGGTGGATGGTGCCGTTCTGTCTGGTGCTCGGAGCGCTGGTGGGTGTGCTGGTGTTCTGGATCGTGCGTCAGCGTCAGTCTCTGGATGCCGAGCTGCACGGCGCGATCCGCCGGGGCGAGTTGCAGGTGCTGTATCAACCGATCTTCGACCTCGACAGCCGCAACTGCGTCGGCGCCGAAGCCCTGCTGCGCTGGCGCCGGCCGGACGGCACGCTGACCAGCCCCGACCTGTTTATCCCGATGGCGGAAAACACCGGACAGATCCGCCAGATGACCGATTTCGTCCTCCAGCGCCTGCTGGAGCAACTGGGTCAATTGCTGCGGGCCAACCCGCAGTTGTACATCTCGGTGAACCTGGCGGCCTGTGACGTGATGGTGCCGCGCATCGGCCAGGTCATGGCACGGCTGCTGACCCTGCATCGGGTGGCGGCACGGCAGATTGCGTTCGAAGTGACCGAGCGCGGCCTGATCGATGTGGTGGTGGCGCGGGAAAACCTGCAAGCGCTGCGCGATGTCGGTCATCAAGTGCTGATCGACGATTTCGGCACCGGCTATTGCAGCCTCGCCTACCTGCAGACCCTGCCGGTGGATTGCCTGAAAATCGACAAGGCGTTCATCGATGCGCTCGGCCATGACGCCGCCAGCAGCGGCGTGGCACCGCACATCATTCACATGGCCCAGGCACTGGATCTGAAAGTAATCGCCGAAGGCATCGAATATGAATCCCAGGCGGCGCTACTCAGCAGCGAAGGCGTGAAGTTCGGTCAGGGCTGGTTGTTCGCCCATGCCTTGAGCGCCGTGCAATTCATCGAGTTGATCACCCGAGGGCGGCGGCTCGCCGGCCGGCGGATGGACGACGAAGCCTAGACCGCCAGCGCCATGTAGAACTGCGTGCCCTGCCCCGGCCGCGAATAGACCCCCATCCGCCCGCCGTGCAACTGGACGATTTCCTTGCACAGCGCCAGCCCGAGCCCGGCCCCGCCCTTTTTACGTCCGACCTGAACGAACGGTTCGAAGATCCGCCCTTGCTGACCGTAGGCGATGCCTTCGCCATTGTCCTCGACGCTGATGATCACCCGCTCGCCGTGGCGGCGCGCCTGCAAACGGATCAGGCCGTCGCGGGCGGTGTGACGCAAGGCGTTGTCGATCAGGTTGTCCAGGACCCGATCCAGTTGCGCCTGATCGGCCTGCAAGCGTGGCAAGGGGCTCTGTACCTCGACGTTCAATGCAACGCCCTTCTGCGCCGCCGTCTCGGCAAAACGTGATTGCGCCTGAGCCAGCAAATCCTCGATGGAGCACGGCGCCAGCGTGAGTTTCTGCAAACCGCTTTGATATCGCGAGAAATTCAGCAAGTCGTTGATCAACTGCATCAAGCGCTGCATTTCTTCATTGACCGTGTCGAGCAGGTCCGATTCGCGGGATTCGGCCGGAAACTTCGCCCGCTCGCGAAACAACCCGAATGCCATGTGCATGCCAGTCACCGGTGTGCGCAATTCGTGGGACGCGCGCAACACGAATTCGCTGCGCACCCGTTCAAAGGCACGCTGTTCGGTGACGTCGTGCAACACCATCACCGCACCGAGGATATGCCCCTGGGTGTGGCTGACTGGCGTCAGGCTGTAGGTCAGTAGTCGCGACTCGCCATCGACTTCGATGCTCAGGTCTTCAGGCGCGCGCTCAAGGGAGCCACCGCGCAGCACCAGTTGCAGTTGTGCATCCAGCTCCGGGCGCTGGAGCGCCGTGCCCAGGCCTTCGCCGAAACGGTCGCTGTCCCAGCCCAATTGCCGCTGGGCCACCGGGTTCAAGTGCTCCAGATGCCCCTGGCGGTCGATCATCAGCAAGCCGTCATCGATACTGTCGAGCACGGCCTGCAACCGCTGCTGCCCGGCCAGTAGTTCATCGACATTGGTCGCCTGATGCTCGCGCAGCGCTTCGGCCATCAGCCCGAAACGCCGGGTCAACAGGTTGATTTCCATGGCCGAGGACACCGGCAGAGTCACTTCGAAATTGCCCTGGCCGATGTTGTCCGCCGCTTTCGCCAGCGCCTCGATCGGTGCACCGAACCGGCGGGCAATTCCTTGAGCGGTGATGAAGCCGATGATCAACACCGCCAGCCCCACCAGCCCTAACAGGCCGGCAATCAGCAGGGCCCGGTCGCGGGCGGCGTGTTGTACGGAGTTGATGTTATCCAGTGCGTGCTTGTGCTCGGCGATCAAGCCGTTGCGCAGGGTGTTGAAGCGTTCACGCAGATCGCCGCTGCCGCTCAGGGCCGCCGCCGGGTCGCGGGACACATCGAACGCCTGGAGGAATTTCAGATAATCCGCTTTGGCCTGACTGAACCCGTACTGGCGTCCGTCGTCCTTCTGTTCCTGGGCGATGCCCTCGTCGAGCAGTTCGAAGTAATGCTGTTTCGATGCTTCGAAGGCCACCGGATCGGGCTTCTCGGCAAGCATCATGATCAGTTGATCGCCCAGGGTCTGGCGCAGCTTGAGGCCCAGGTCGAGGGTGACGAAGTTGTTGCGAATCAGCGCCTCCTGATTACCGGCCATCTGCATCACGCTGACCAGCCCGAGCATCAGCCCGAGCAAGGCCACGGTGATCAGCGCGGAAATGCTCAGGAACAAGCGGGTCCGCAACTTCATCGCCAGTTTCATCGGCGCACGCTCACAGGTTGTACTGCTTGCGCTTGCGATACAGGGTCGAGGCATCGATCCCGAGGGTCTTGGCAGCCTGGTCGAGGGTGCCGGCGGTCGCCAGCACTGCGCCGATATGAGCCTTCTCGAGCTCGTCGAGGCTCAAGGCCGCGCCAACCCGCGGGGCATTGTTGGCCGGCTGTTCAGCCATACCGAGGTGGCTGATTTCCACGCGTTCCTGCGGGCAAATGATGCTCGCACGCTCGACCACGTTGCGCAGCTCGCGGATGTTGCCGGGCCAGCGGTAACCCAACAGTGCTTCCCGGGCCTCGTCACTGAAGCCACGGGCCGGGCGCGCGTATTCCTTCACGAAACGGGCGAGGAAGCGGTCGGCCAGGGTCAGGATGTCTTCGGCCCGCTCACGCAACGGTGGCAAATGCAGGGTGATGACGTTCAGACGATACAGCAGGTCTTCGCGGAATCGCCCGTCGCGCACCATGTCCTCTAGATTGAGGTTGGTGGCTGCGAGGATGCGCACATCGGCGCGGCGAGTAACCGGATCCCCTACCCGCTCGTATTCCTTGTCCTGGATAAAACGCAGCAACTTGGGTTGCAACGTCAGAGGAAAGTCGCCGATCTCGTCGAGAAACAGCGTGCCGCCATCCGCCTGATTGACCCGACCCAGCGTGCTTTCGCTGGCCCCGGTGAACGCGCCGCGACTGTGACCGAACAGCTCGCTTTCCATCAGTTCGGCGGTCAGCGACGGGCAATTGATGGTGACGCAGGATTTCTTCTCGCGCTTGCTCCAGCCGTGAATCGCCCGGGCCAGCTCACCTTTACCGGTGCCGGACTCGCCGAGGATCAGGATATTGGCGTCGGTGCTCGCCACCTGCCGCGCGGTTTCCAGTACGACTTTCATCGCCGGGCTGTGGGAATCGAGACCATCCTTGGGTTTGCGGATCTCGCCTTCAAGGGCTTCCAGACGCGCCGAGAGCTGGCGGACTTCGAGCTGCTTGGCGGTGGCCAGACGCAACTGGTCAGGGCTGCATGGTTTGACCAGATAATCGGCAGCACCGGCCTGAATCGCGTCCACCGCCGTATCGACAGCCGAATGCGCGGTGACGATCACCACCCGCATCCACGGCGCCTGAATACGCATTTGCGCCAGCACGTCGAGGCCGTTGTCTTCGCCGAGGCGCAGATCGAGGAAGCACAGATCAAACACCTGACGCTGCAGCAGCGCATCAGCCTGGGCTGCGCTGTTGGCGGTGGCGACCGAATAACCTTCGTCTTCGAGGCAATAACGGAAGGTTCGCAGGATGGCGGATTCATCGTCCACCAGCAGAATGCGGCCTTGGTGCTCAGTGGCTGATTCCATTTTTCCTACGCTCCATAAGTGAATGTCTTGGGTTAGTCCCGGAAAAATCGGGCAAGTTGCATGGTTGATTCTGATCGATTCCAGTCATAGCAGGGTAGCTCTCTCCTGCCCTCACGGCTAATTCACTGAATTTGTTGATTTTTTAAACAACCGGCGTTTTTCAGGCATTTGCCTGCTTTCTTTTCTGACATCCGCACCCTGCTCTCAATTCAAAAAGAATGATTTCTCCTACGAAGCATTCGTGCAATTCGCACGACCGTGGATGAGCCATCGTGCAGGATGCGTCGTCATGATTTCTCATTATGTTTATAACTATCTGATTTTATTAGTTTTTTTAAAACAAAAAAGCTGGCATGCAGGCTGCAATACCTCTCTCAGCCCGGGCAGATATGCACTGCCCTAACCGAATAAGAGTGAGGAACCCAGGATGACTCGCCAACGTGCCGCCCAAATGCGTATCTCGCCGCTGCATCTGCAGCAGGCTCTGTTTGGCGCACTTGCGCTGCTGATTACCCTGATCGCCTGCCAGCAGTACCTGCGCTGGGAACAGAGTCAGCAACCTGAGCCCCTGATCTCCATGCAGCACGCGACGCAAACGCACTTCAGCGCCGTCAGCAGCAGCCAGTCCGACAACGGTGCGATGCGCATGATGGACGTCGACCAGCCGCAGCCGCTGGGCGACATGCCACGCGAAGAACGCTGGGTTTTCTAATCAACGAATCTGGGCGCCGTTGCGCCGAGACCGGCAACACCCCTAAATAGAAACAAGGAGAATCACCATGTTGAGCTGGGCAATCACATTCCTGATCATTGCCATCATCGCTGCAGTACTGGGCTTCGGTGGTATCGCGGGCACCGCCACGGGTATCGCCAAAATTCTCTTTGTCGTGTTCCTGGTGATGTTCATCGCCTCGTTCTTCTTTGGCCGTCGCGGCCGAGGTTGACCATGAGTGCTTTAAAGACACTGGCAGCCGCCCTGCTTCTGGGCGGTAGTGCCGTGGCGATGGCGGCCAATGATGGCCAGACGCGGGTCAATGAGCTTTTGAGTTCGGACCCGCACTACAGGGAAACCTGGGAAGGCGTGGTGAAGAAGGAAGAACGCTTGCCGGAATGGGTGATGAACCTCTCCGGTACGCCAGACCAACAGATGAATGCCATCACTGAAGACGGCGACAAGTATCTGGTCGGGCCGCTCTGCGAATCGCAGGACAAATGCCTCAACCATCGCTTGATCGTCGCATTCAGCTTCGACAAGAAACACGCTTACGCCATGCTGGTCGATGTGCCCGAAGGATTGCCGGCCGACAAGTCGCCCACGCGACATGCCACCTACCGCTTCCTCGGCAAACCCGATCAGGGCATGCAGGATCTGTTGATGGAAACGCTGAAGAAAGATCCGAACTGGTATTGAACATGAAGGCACTCGATAACTGCCTTCCATTGCGCCTGCCCGAGGAAGGCCGGTGCATGACCAGGGGGCCGGGACGTTCTGACTGTTGCAGGGTCGGAGTGACCTACGGGTACAGGGAGTGCCTGCGATGAGGGCCGGGTCAGGGTAAAAGCTGCGACGCAAGTTCGCCAACCCGGAGCGGTTCGACGGACTTGCGCTGAGCTTTCAAAGTGACAAAACATTGATCCAGAGCGTTCTGCTCGTCTTTTTATCGATCACACTGCGCGCGAAAAGCGTTTCGCAGTGTTTCCTCGCGACCGTATATCGAGAAAGAGTCGATAAAGCCAGTCGGCGTTTTAGATTCCAAACGTAGGCTTTTTCCGAAAATTTTCGTCGAAATCACTCGTTCAAAAAATAACCAATCTACGCTGTAATGGCCGGTTCACGGCACTTATGCCTGCCGAAATGTCGTATTCGAACCGGTTGGGACGCCAGTTTCATTTAAAAAAGCTCATGCCGATTCGGCATAGGGTAGGCGTTTACGGCATTAGACGGCGCAACCCCGCATCGGAATAGTTGCGCCTTTTTTCGCCTGCCGGAGAGCCGTAAACACGCGCTTCGGGGCACCTTATACGGAGGCAGATGCACAGACTTTTCCGCCAAGAGCGTTCCAGTTCCTGCATGTGCCTTGAGTCAAACGCAAGTAAGGGTAAAGAATATGAAGAAGGCAAAGCTTAGCCTCGCCTGGCAGATCCTCATCGGTCTGGTATTGGGGATTGCAATCGGTGCGTTGCTCAACCATTTCAGTGCCGAAAAGGCCTGGTGGATCAGCAACGTCCTGCAACCGGCAGGCGATATCTTTATCCGTCTGATCAAGATGATCGTGATCCCGATCGTCATTTCTTCCCTTATCGTCGGCATCGCCGGCGTGGGCGACGCCAAGAAGCTCGGGCGTATCGGCCTGAAAACCATCATCTACTTCGAAATCGTCACCACCATCGCCATTGTCGTCGGCCTGCTGCTGGCCAACCTGTTCCATCCGGGTGCCGGTATCGACATGAGCACCCTGGGCACCGTGGACATCTCCAAGTACCAGGCAACCGCCGCCGAAGTACAGCATGAACACGCGTTCATCGAGACCATCCTCAACCTGATTCCGTCGAACATCTTCGCGGCCATGGCTCGCGGCGAGATGCTGCCGATCATCTTCTTCTCCGTGCTGTTCGGTCTTGGTCTGTCGAGCCTGCAGTCGGACCTGCGCGAGCCGCTGGTGAAGATGTTCCAGGGTGTCTCGGAAAGCATGTTCAAAGTCACCCACATGATCATGAACTACGCGCCAATTGGTGTGTTCGCCCTGATCGCGGTGACCGTGGCCAACTTCGGTTTCGCTTCGCTGCTGCCGCTGGCCAAACTGGTGATTCTGGTTTACGTCGCCATCGCCTTCTTCGCCTTCGTGATTCTGGGCCTGATCGCCAAGATGTTCGGTTTCTCGGTGATCAAGCTGATGCGCATCTTCAAGGATGAGCTGGTGCTGGCTTACTCCACCGCTTCCTCGGAAACCGTGCTGCCACGCGTGATCGAGAAGATGGAAGCCTACGGCGCACCGAAAGCCATCTGCAGCTTCGTGGTGCCGACCGGTTACTCGTTCAACCTAGACGGTTCGACCCTGTATCAGTCCATCGCAGCCATCTTTATTGCTCAGCTGTATGGCATCGACCTGTCGATCAGCCAGCAACTGCTGCTGGTCCTGACCCTGATGGTTACCTCTAAAGGTATCGCCGGCGTGCCGGGCGTGTCCTTCGTGGTACTGCTGGCCACTCTGGGCAGCGTGGGTATTCCGCTGGAAGGCTTGGCCTTCATCGCCGGTGTCGACCGTGTGATGGACATGGCGCGTACCGCCCTGAACGTCATCGGCAACGCCCTCGCCGTACTGGTCATCGCACGTTGGGAAGGCATGTACGACGACGCGAAAGGCCAGCGCTACTGGAACTCGCTGCCGCACTGGCGCAGCAAGGAAAAACTGCCGGCCGGTGACGTTTCGAAAAACTGATCCCCGCCCGCAAGGCACCCTGACAAACCCCGGAGAAATCCGGGGTTTGTCGTTTCTGGCGACCCCGCTATCATTCGCCGCATCTTCCGGGGGATTTGACTGATGCTTAATGGCCTGTGGCTTGGCTTCTTCATCGTGGCAGCCGTGTCGGCACTGGTGCAGTGGCTGGTCGGCGGTAACGCCGGAATCTTCGCGGCGATGGTGGAAAGTATTTTTGCCATGGCCAAGCTGTCGGTCGAAGTCATGGTGCTGTTGTTCGGCACCCTGACCCTGTGGCTGGGATTCCTGCGCATTGCCGAGAAAGCCGGGATTGTCGAATGGCTGGCCAAGGTACTCGGGCCGCTGTTCCTGCGGCTGATGCCGGAGGTGCCGGCCGGGCATCCGGCGCTGGGCCTGATTACCCTGAACTTCGCCGCCAACGGCCTGGGCCTGGACAACGCCGCCACGCCGATCGGCCTGAAGGCAATGAAGGCGCTGCAGGAACTCAACCCCAGCTCGACGATCGCCAGCAACGCGCAGATCCTGTTTCTGGTGCTCAACGCGTCGTCCCTGACCCTGTTGCCGGTGACGATCTTCATGTACCGCGCCCAGCAAGGCGCGCCGGACCCGACGCTGGTGTTCCTGCCGATCCTGCTGGCCACCAGTTGCTCGACCATCGTCGGCTTCCTGTCGGTGGCGTTCATGCAGCGCCTGCGGGTCTGGGACCCGGTGGTGCTGGCTTACCTGATCCCCGGCGCGCTGATTCTCGGCGGCTTCATGGCGTTGCTCGCGACGATGTCCGCCACTGCGCTGGCGGGGCTGTCGTCGATCCTCGGCAACCTGACGCTGTTCGGCCTGATCATGCTGTTCCTGGTGATCGGCGCATTGCGCAAGGTGAAGGTCTACGAGGCATTCGTCGAAGGAGCGAAGGAAGGTTTCGACGTCGCCAAGAACCTGCTGCCGTATCTGGTGGCGATGCTTTGTGCGATCGGCGTATTGCGCGCGTCAGGCGCATTGGATTTTGGCCTCGACGGCATTCGTCATCTGGTGCAGTGGGCAGGGTGGGACACGCGCTTCGTCGACGCGCTGCCGACCGCGATGGTCAAACCGTTCTCCGGCAGCGCCGCCCGGGCAATGCTCATCGAAACCATGAAAACCTCCGGCGTCGACAGCTTCCCGGCACTGGTGGCGGCGACGATCCAGGGCAGCACAGAGACCACGTTCTACGTGCTGGCGGTGTACTTCGGCGCGGTGGGCATCCAGCGCGCCCGGCATGCCGTCGGTTGCGCATTGCTGGCCGAGCTGGCAGGTGTGCTCGGCGCTATTGGCGTCTGCTACTGGTTCTTCGGCTAATCCTCAAGGCCGGGCGGTTGGCGCAACCTTCTGGCCTTGTTCCACCGCCCAAGCCACCACCTTCGCTGTCAGCCGATCACTGGCCTGACCGAATCCGGCCACCACCGCCGGGACTTTCACATCATTCAGCGGCTGGCGTTCTTCGAAGCGGCGGCTGGCGAGGATGCGCTGGTCATAGCCGCGCACCAGCAACGCATCCACCCGCACGACGACGCTGGCCTGATTGCCCTGGTACTCGGTCTGAAACGCCTGCAAGCTGCCGCCCAGCTCAAGATCCGCAGCAAAATTGCTGTCATCGGTACTCAACAGCGACACCCGGCCGTCACGCTGGAAACCATCGAGCAGCCGATTACGCACCAGCACGGGTGCCGGATCACTCCAACGCGAAGCCTTATAGCTGCTGATCACGTCACCTTGGGGAATCACCGCGATGCCCGGTCGGTTCAGCGTCTCGCTGGCCTGCAATTTGTTCAGGCGCAGCGACCAGTGCTGAGTCGCCGCCGAGCTGGCCGAGGCGGGCGCCTGTGCGGCCGGCAAGCGGTAGACGTCCAGCGGCTCGGACTTGGGCAGGATCGAGCAGGCGCCGATCAGCGTGAAGCCGGCGAGGAGGGCGAGGCGAGTCAGCTTCATGGCGTGAACTCCTTGTTCTTGTCACTGCCCAGCAGGTAACCACTGGGGTTGGCCTCCAGACGTTGGGAAATGGCCCGCAGCGAGGTCAGGGTTTCACGCAGTTCGCGCACTGCCGGCGCAAGGCCGTTGAGGCCCTGCATGCCGCTGTCGAGGGAATTCTGGTTCTTGCTGAGCAAGCCGTTGATGGTGGCGCTGCTCTGTTCCAGCGACTTCATCGCTTGTTCGGCGCTGCCCAGCGCCTGTTTGCCCTGATCGTTGAGCAGGCCGTTGGCATTGCGCATCAGCAGCGATGTCTGCTCGAGCATGCTGCCGGCCTGTTTGCCGACGGTCGCCAGTTGTTGCATGGCCTGGCGCAGGTCACCGCGCTGATCATTGATCGAACCGGTGGTCTGCTCCAGGTGCTCAAGGGTTTTGCTCACGCGCTCGATGTTGTCGGAGGAGAACATCTGATTGGCATTGCTCAGCAGCGTACTGACCCCGCTCATCAGGTCGTTGCTGTCATTGAGCAGCCGCGAGATAGGCGAGGGCGAGGCGACGATGGTCGGCAAATTGCCGTCATGGCCGCGCAGTTTCGGACTTTCCGGCGTGCCGCCGCTGAGCTGGATGATCGAAGTGCCGGTGATCCCGGCCAGGGCCAGTTTGGCCAGGGTGTCCTCCTTGACCGGCGTGTCGCCGCCGAGGCGAATCCGCGCCAGCACCCGGCGTGGGTCCTGCGGATCGAGCCGCAGGCTGACCACGTCGCCGACCTTGATCCCGCTGTACTGCACCGGGCTGCCCCGGGACAGGCCGCTGACCGCCTCGTTGAAGACGATTTCGTAATCCTTGAACTCGGTGTCGACGCTGGATTTCGCCAGCCAAAGGCCGAAGAGCAGGGCGCCGGCCACCACAATCACCGTGAACAGGCCGATCAACACATGATGGGCTCGGGTTTCCATGTCAGACCTCGTTGAGCAGTTTGGCGGCGTCCAGCGCCGAGCGGCCGCGAGGGCCGTGGAAATATTCGTGAATCCACGCGTCGTCGGTTTCCGAGACCACGTCGATGGGCCCGGCCACCAGCACTTTCTTCTGCGCCAGCACTGCCACCCGGTCGGTGATGGTGTAGAGCGTGTCGAGGTCGTGGGTCACCAGAAACACACTCAGGCCCAGCGCATCGCGCAGGGTCAGGATCAATTGGTCGAACTGCGCCGCACCAATCGGATCGAGACCGGCAGTGGGTTCGTCGAGAAACAGGATATCCGGGTCCAGTGCCAGCGCCCGGGCCAGCGCCGCCCGCTTGATCATGCCGCCGGACAGCGACGCCGGGTATTTGTCTGCCGCCGACAGAGGCAGCCCGGCCAGCGCAAGCTTCACCGCCGCCAGATGCTCGGCGTCGTCACGGCTCAGGCCGGCATGTTCGATCAGGGGCAGGGCGACGTTCTCGGTGACGGTCAGCGACGAAAACAGCGCGCCTTTCTGGAACAGCACGCCAAAACGCCGTTCGACCAACGAGCGCTCATGCTCGGACAGGCTCGGCAGGTTCTGACCGAACACTTTCACGTTGCCTTCGCTGGGCCGGCGCAAGCCGACGATGCTGCGCAGCAACACCGACTTGCCGCTGCCGGAACCACCGACCACGGCCAGGATCTCGCCTTTGTACAAGTCCAGATCGAGGTTCTCGTGCACGCTCTGGCTGCCGAAGCGATTGCACAGGCCACGGACTTCGATCACCGCCTCGGACGGCACGCGGGGTAGACGACTCACCAGCCCATCTCCATGAAAAACAGCGCGGCGACCGCATCGAGCACGATCACCACGAAGATCGATTGCACCACGCTCGAGGTGGTGTGGGCGCCGACCGATTCGGCGCTGCCACTGACCTTGAAGCCTTCCAGACAGCCGATGGCGGCAATCAGGAACGCAAAGATCGGAGCTTTGACCAGGCCAACCAGGAAATGTTGAATCCCTATGTCGCTTTGCAGCAGCGACAGGAACATCGCCGGCGAAATATCCAGCGACACCGCGCAGACCACCGCGCCGCCGACGATCCCGCAGATCATCGCCAGAAAGGTCAGCATCGGCAGCGCCACCAGCAGCGCCAGCACCCGCGGCACCACCAGCAATTCCATGGGGTCGAGGCCGAGTGTGCGGATCGCGTCGATTTCTTCGTTGGCCTTCATCGAGCCGATCTGCGCGGTAAAGGCACTGGCGGTACGGCCGGCCATCAGGATCGCCGTGAGCAACACGCCGAATTCCCGCAGGAAGGCAAAACCCACCAGATCCACGGTGAACACGCTGGCACCGAAACTGGCCAGCACCGTCGCCCCGAGAAACGCCACCACGGCGCCCACCAGAAAGGTCAGCAACGCAACGATGGGCGCGGCGTCGAGGCCGGTCTGTTCAATGTGCGCGATCATCGGCGTGATCCGCCAGCGCTTGGGCCGGAACAGACTGCGGGCGATGGTTTCGAGGATCAGGCCGACGAAGCCGAGCAATTGCAGGGTGTCTTGCCAGACCGTGTCGACGGCCCGGCCGATGCGGGTCAGCAGTTGCACGCTGACGCTGATTTCCGGTTCCTTGATCGGAACGCAGAAATCGGTCAGCGAGCGATACACGGTTTGCAGCAACGCGCGGTCGGCCGTGGAAATCGTGCAGTCGGGATGTTCGGCGGATTTGCCCAGACGCTCGGAGCCGAGCAGTTCCACCAGCAGCGAGGCGCCGGCGGTATCGAGGGCGCCGAGGCCGTTGAGATCGATGGTGGTGCTGGCGTCGTACTGACCGCGGAGCGTTTCGCTCAGGTGCTTGAGTTCGGCGTAATGGGCAAGCGTCCAGTCCCCGGTGACCCGCAGGCGGGCAGGGCTGATCGTGGTGTCCAGTCGGGCATTACCGGTCATCGAGCTGCTGGTCATAAGCTCCGTGCTTGTTCGGCTGAATTCGCGAACCTACGTAATAGCACGAACCGGATTACTTTTCTTTGGTCGGTGTGCTGTCCGTGACTTCGAAGCGCAGCACGCCGATCACCTGGTCGTCTTCGGTCAGCACTCGCACCTGCCAGTCACCGACCGGGTTGCCGGGGAAAACCTGCTTGTGGGTCCACGCCCGGTAGCCTTCCTTGCGCCCGCCATGGATGTCGAGGGCAATGCGGTCGACCTCTTTGCCGTTGAACTGCCACACGTGATAGATCCGCTCATCGAGCCCGCGCGGTGCGTTGATCGCGGTGTAGGCGTAGAGCCCGCCGTTGCGGATCTGCTCGGCGCTGACTTGTTCGAGGCTGGCGCCGGGAGTGCGGTCCTGCAACTGGGTGCTGATCGCAACATCAGTCATCCACAGCGTCGCCGGCGGCACCCACGAACGCAGGACCCAGCCGACGCCGCCGATACCGATGGTGATGCTGAGGATCGCCAGCGCGTTGCGCACGGTGCGGATCGGGAAGATCGACGCCAGGCTCGGGAACGACAGCACCACGGCAGTCCCCAGCGCCCATTTGAAACTCTGCGACGTGGTCAGGTGCATGATCACCGGCAACGCGGTGAGCAGGGCGGCGAACAATGTCAGGGTATGCAACGCAAGGAACGCCCAGCGCCGGGGCGCCAGCCATTTGTAGTAGAGCGGGTCGACAATCGAGATCAGCGCGGCGATGCACAGCAACCCGGTGAACACCAGTTGGCCGCTGTTCCAGGTGGTGGTGATAAAGAAGAAAGGCAGGACGAAAAACAGGCTTTCCTGATGGATCATCTGCGTCGCATAACGCAGCAGCGGCTGGGGGATTTCCCGTTTAAAGACTCGGGTGAACAGCTCGGTCAGGCTGTTTTCCAGCATCAGCCAGATCCAGCTCAGCAGCATGATCGTGGTGATCCAGCTCGCCAGCCCCTGTTGCCGGTCGACCAGGATGAAACTGCCGACTCCGGAGATGAAACCACCAAGCGCAATGACCCCGGGGTAGCGCTTCATCAGTTTGAGGATGCGCTGGATCAGGAGGGTCAATTTGGGCATTTGGGCAGTTCACGACAGTCGAAGAAAAAAACCTCGACAGAGTACCGCCCGCCGGGGGCTGTGGCGAGGCTGTCGATCAGTAAAAACCCACGGGATCAAGACTTGGCCGTGGGACCACGATGCAGCCGCCAGCCCAGCAGGATCAGCAGCAGAACACCCAGCCCGCCCGCCACCAGCCACAACACCTCGTCATCACTGAGCAAGGGCTGCTCGATCCGCAGGTATCCCGGTTGCATCAGCAGTTCGCGCATGGCCTTGTTCGCGGCTTCCAGCGTCACGCCTTGCAGCTCCAGAGCCGGGTTGGCAAAACGACCATCCTCGTAGTCGCCCAACGCGCTCCAGTAATAGTCGGCCATGCCGCTGTTGCCTTGCACGGCCCAGGCCTGATGGGCGATGGCTGCCTGTTTGATGCGATTGAACGTATCAGCATCAAGACCATTTTTCAGCAGGTCCGCCTTGAGGTCTTCCAGCACCTGTTCGGCTTCGGTGATATCGCCACGATCCAGATCGGCGTTGAGACTCATGAAGCCAACGCCACCGAACACCTCGCGCTCGGCCCAGGGCCCGTAGGACAGGCCATGGTTCAAGCGCAACTCGCGGTAAAGCGCCCACTCCAGATATTCCTTGAGCAGGTCGAAAGTCTCGTCGTACTGATCGTCCAGCACCGGCTCCGGCACCAGCCAGTGCAGCTTGGCGCTGTTGCCGATGAAACCGCGAGTGATGGTGCGTTCGTGGGCGGCGCTGGCACGGATGTCCGGCAACGGCCGGTGTTCGCTCGGGTCGACCGCTTCCAACGCGCCCCACGCCCGCTCCAGATAGGCCGGCAGCAACTTGTCGAGGTCGCCGACGACGATCAGGGTCATGTTGTTCGGTGCGTACCAGGCCTTGCGCACCTTATCCAGCTGTTCGCGGGTCAGGCCCTCGACTTCGGCACGTTGCGGGCATTTCAGGCCCAGCTCGACCGCCAGTTGATTGCTCGCGCTGTGGCCCAGGTCTTGACGGTCGAGAAAGCGTCGCAGACGGGTGTAATGGCCGCCATCCTCGCGCTCGACCACCCGTTTGGCGGCGTTGATCGCGTTGTCGTCGAAACGGGTCTGGGTCAGCAGGTCCAGCAGCAGGTCGAGCACCTTGCGCTGGTTTTTCGCCGGGGCTTCGATGACGAACGTGGTGTCGGCGTTGCTGGTGAAGGCGTTCCAGTCGCCGCCCAAAGCCTGCATACGTTCTTCGAGGCCACCTTCGCCGGTGGCGTCGATGCCGCTGAACAACAGGTGTTCGAGCAGGTGCGGCAGCTCTTTCTCATTGCAGTCGAAGTCGTCGAGACCGACGCCCACCACCAGCCTGATCGCCACGTGCCCGCGTTCTGTGCCGGGCTTGAGCAGCAATTGCAGGCCGTTGGGCAGCGCATAACCTTCGACCTGGAAACGATCCAGAGCGAAGGCGGGCAGGGAACCGAGTAGCAGACAAGCGAACAACAGGCAACGCATAACGAGCTTCCATACAGCTGAATTGGAGATCCGTGTCATCAGTACGGCCGTGAGGCTGAACCTTGAGTTACTGACTGACCACAGCCCCAGACGTTCAAGGCGAATGCGTGATGTCCGCTATATCTTCGGTCTCGAGCGCTCCGGTATCGGCGGTTTCCAGCACCACGTAGGCGCTGCTGCAGAACAGCGAGTTCAAACGTTTCATGTCAGCAATCAACTCCAGGTGCAGCGAACTGGTCTCGATACTTTGCACGATCTTGCGTTGCAAACGGCTGACATGGGCGTGGGCCAGACGACGTTCCTGTGCGCGAAAACGCCGTTTTTCGCGCAGCAACTGGCGAGCGCTTTCCTTGTCACCGCTGAGAAACACCGACAGCCCCAGCCGCAGATTGGAGATCAATTGGCTGTGCAGCCCGGCAAGTTCTTCCAGCCCGTCTTCGGAAAACGAGCGGCGCTGCGAGGTCTTCTGCTGTTGCACCTTGCGCAACATGCGTTCGATCAGATCGCTGGCAAGTTTGAGGTTGATCGCCAGCTCGATGATTTCCGCCCAACGTCGACTGTCCTGCTCGCCAAGATCTTCGCGTGGCATCTGCGCCAGATACAGCTTGATCGCGCTGTACAGCGCCTCGACGTCATCGTTCAGCCGACGCATTTCCATGGTGACCGCGGTTTGTTTGCCGCGCAGCACGTCGAGGGTCGCGTCGAGCATGTTGTCGATCAGGTCGCCCATGCGCAGGGTTTCCCGGGCGGCGTTGGCCAGCGCCAGACTCGGCGTGACCAGTGCGGTCAGGTCGAGGTGACGCGGTTTGGCGGTGCCATTGACTTCCGGACGTTCCGGCAACAGCCAGGCGCACAGCCGCGCCATGGGTGCGACCGTCGGCAGCAGGATCAGGCAGCGCGCGGTGTTGTAGAGCAGGTGGAAGCCGATGACCATTTCCTGCGGGCTGTAATCGAGGCTGTCGATCCAGTGCACCAGCGGATCGAGCACCGGGATGATCAGCAACAGCCCGATCAGTTTGTACAACAGGCTGCCCAGCGCGACCTGACGGCCGGCGGAGTTCTGCATGCTGGTGCTCATGAACGCCAGCACGCCGCTGCCGATGTTGGCGCCGATCACCAGACCGAGCGCCACCGGCAGGCTGATCACATTGGCGCCGGCAAGGGTTGCGGTCAGCAGCACGGCGGCGAGGCTGGAGTAGGAAATCATCGCGAACAATGCGCCGACCAGGGCGTCGAGCAGGATGTCGCCGGTCAGCGAGGCAAAAATCACCTTCACGCCCTTGGCATGAGTGATCGGCCCGGCGGCCTCGACGATCAGTTGCAACGCCAGAATGATCAGCCCCAGCCCGATGGCTACACGACCCATCTGCCCGAGCCGCGTCTGTTTGCGCGACAGAAAGAAAATCACCCCGAGAAAAATCAGCAGCGGCGACAGCCATGACAGATCGAACGTCAGCACCCGCGCCATCAACGCCGTACCGACGTCGGCACCGAGCATGGTGGTCAACGCCGGGGTCAGCGCCATCAGGCCCTGGCCGACGAAGGAGGTGACGAGCATGGCGGTAGCGTTACTGCTCTGCACCATCGCGGTCACGAGGATGCCGGCGATGAAGGCGAGCCAGCGTCTGGACATGTTCTGGCCGATCACATGCCGCAGATTGGTGCCGTACACCCGCAGGATGCCGGTTCGAACGATGTGCGTGCCCCAGATCAGCAGAGCCACGGCAGAAAGCAGATTGAGCAGGGTGAGCATGCAGACCCCCTGTAGTTGCAGCGCCCCAAAGGGGCGAGTTGACGATATCGCGCGATTTCTACGTGTTGTTCTTAAGCTGTAGTTGGCTAACGGTCCGGGCGCCAGCATTGCACAGCTAAAGTGGGGATTGAAACAAAAGCGTCATGAAAACAGGTTCATGCAGCCATGAAAAAAGGGCCCGAAGGCCCTTTGATCATCAGCGCAGCGTTCCGGTTACTGACCCGGAACATCCTTACGCAGTTTCACCGGATCCTGCTGTTTCTTCTTTTTTGCCATCGCAGTGCGCAGCTTGATGTTGATGGCCTCAACCGCCAGCGAGAAGCCCATGGCGAAGTAGACGTAGCCTTTCGGTACGTGCACGTCGAACGCTTCGGCGATCAGCACGGTGCCGACCACCAGCAGGAACGACAGTGCGAGCATTTTCAGCGACGGATGCTTGTCGATGAATTCGCTGATCTTGCCCGAGGCCGCCATCATCACCAGCACCGCCACGATGATCGCCGCCACCATGACCGGCACATGGGACACCATGCCGACGGCGGTAATGACCGAGTCCAGCGAGAACACGATGTCGATGATCGCGATCTGGATGATGGTGTAGAGGAAGTTGCCGCCCTTGCCGCCGGGCGTCTCCTCGCTTTCATCTTCACCTTCGAGCGCGTGGTACATCTCCTGGGAGCTTTTCCACAGCAGGAACAAGCCACCGAAGAACAGGATCAGGTCACGCCCGGAAATACCCTGGCCGAACACCACGAACAGGTCGGCGGTAAGGCGCATGACCCAGGTGATCGACAGCAGCAACAGGATCCGCGTGATCATGGCCAGGCCAAGACCGAAGATCCGGGTGCGCTGCTGCATGTGTTTGGGCATGCGGCTGACCAGGATCGAAATCATGATGATGTTATCGATGCCCAAGACGATTTCCAGGGCGGTCAGGGTGAAGAAGGCAACCCAGATCTCAGGGTTGGTCAGCCATTCCATGTGTATTCCTTTGAGCGTGTGTTAAACCAGGACGCCAGCAAGCAGCTGGCGTTCTGGTGAGTTGATGCCGTTACAAAGTGCTGAACAGCGGGAAAGTCCCCAACAGCAAGGCTGCGGCCAGTATGCACAGGCAGACCAGCACTGCCCACTTCAGGGTGAAACGCTGGTGATCGCCGAACTCGATCCCGGCCAGTGCCACCAGCAGATACGTCGACGGCACCAGTGGGCTCAGCAGGTGAACCGGCTGACCGACGATCGAGGCACGGGCCATTTCCACGGCGGTGATGCCGTAATGGCTGGCCGCTTCGGACAACACTGGCAGCACACCGTAGTAGAACGCGTCGTTCGACATGAAGAACGTGAACGGCATGCTCACCAGCGCGGTAATCACCGCCAGGTACGGGCCGAGGAAATCAGGGATCACTGCCAGCAGGCTTTTCGACATGGCATCGACCATGCCGGTGCCCGACAGGATACCGGTGAAGATGCCCGCCGCGAAGATCAGACTGACCACCGACAGCACGCTGCCGGCGTGAGCCGCGACGCGATCCTTCTGCTGTTGCAGGCAAGGGTAGTTGACGATCATGGCAATACTGAACGCCACCATGAACAGCACCGGCAGCGGCAGCAGGCCGGCGATCAGGGTGCACATCAGCGCCAGAGTCAGCAGACCGTTGAACCAGATCAGTTTCGGACGACGGGCATCCGGGAACTGCGACACGCTGATTTCGCTGTGATCGATTTCGTCGCCGATCAGGTGCAGTTCACCCAGACGCGCACGCTCACGTTTGCCGTAGAAGTAGGCAATGATCAGGATCGCCACCACACCGGCAGCCATCGCCGGGATCATTGGTACGAAGATGTCCGACGGGTCCACGTGCAGCGCACTGGCGGCACGGGCGGTCGGGCCGCCCCATGGGGTCATGTTCATCACGCCGCCGGCGAGGATGATCAGGCCGGCCATGATCCGCGGGCTCATGCCGATGCGGCTGTACAGCGGCAGCATGGCGGCCACGCAGATCATGTAAGTGGTCGCGCCGTCACCATCGAGGGAAACGACGAGCGCCAGTACGGCGGTGCCGACCGAAACTTTCAGCGGGTCGCCCTTGACCAGTTTGAGGATCTTGCGCACAGCCGGGTCGAACAGGCCGGAGTCGATCATCAGGGCGAAATACAGAATCGCGAACATCAGCATCACGCCGGTCGGCGCAAGCTTGGTAATACCTTCGAGCATCATCGGGCCGATCTTCGGCGCGAAGCCACCGAACAGGGCGAACAGGATCGGGATGATGATCAGAGCGATCAGCGCGGACAGGCGCTTGGTCATGATCAGGAACATGAACGTGATGACCATGGCGAAGCCAAGGAAAGTCAGCATGGGAATACTCCAGGCGTAGCGCGGCTAGGTAAGTGAGCGGATCGGGCGGGATCAGCGCAGAACGGGAAGCACGAGACGTACGGGCGGAGTTGGAGCAAGGAGGCGGGTTACAGAGGACATCAGAATCACCATTGTTGTTGTTAATTGGGCCTGTCGCGGGAGCAATCACACGCGTTGGCCAACCGGTCTGTTGCCGGCAGTGGCGGCGATCCTAATGGGGCAACCTTTCAGCCAGCTTTCGCAGGTGAAAGCATCGATGCGAACGGCCAACCGACCGTCGGATGCGACTAGAGGCAATGAACACGGATACGTGAGGGCGGGACAATGAGTGAATTGCACAGCGGCGGCTGCCATTGCGGACATATCCGTTATCAGTTCAGCGGAGCCTTGCGCGACATTGCCCATTGCCACTTCTCGACCAGCAAAGAAACAGCCTGATCAAAAAATAGACAGATCCAGCGGCCGCATCGCGCCCATCCAGATTGCGTGCTCGGTGTGGTCGAGCAAGTCATCACCGGTGTCCGGGTGCAGGAACACCACCAACCCCTTGCGATTGAGCGCCAGCCACGGCAGCACTTCGCCGATCAGCTCGGGCCCGAAGGCCAGTTGGCAGCTCCAGTCCGGATGCGGGCCGACCGGGCGTTCGTGCACACGGCCCATCTTCAATGGGAATAATTTCGCGGCCTGCTCACACAGCGTCCGCGCCTGTTCGATGGTGCTGGCGTCGTAATAAACGTGAGCGTGATAACCCTTGATCGTCTGCATCGCAAACCCTCTGTATCGGTTCGAACCCTCGGCGTTGGCCGTATGTCACACGCCATACAAGGGAAAACAAAAGGGACCTCAGCCATGAAAAATGCCGAAACCCCGGTGGTAAAAGTGGTGCTCTATGGTGCCATGAGTAGCCTGGGCAGTGCGTTGATGGCTGAACTGCTGCGCCGCCAGCACGAAGTCATCGCGATCCTCGACGATCTGACGGCGCTCGCGCCACGGCCGGGCCTGCGTACTAAAAGCGGCGACCTGCTGGACGCCAAGCGGGTCAATCAGAGCGTGGCCGGCAGCTCGGCGGTGATCTGCCTGCTCAATGCGCCGGGCCTGCCGTTGAGCAGCGATCATGTCGAGAAATCCGTGGTGCTGGGGCCTGTGGAACAGGTTTTGGCGGTGGATGCGTTGATCGACGGGTTGCAGGCTGCGAACGTCTCGCGGCTGTTTGTCATCGGCGAATTCGAAGCACTGGACGATCCGGAAAACGCCGACCCATTGCAACGCCACGCCGCCAAGGAAATACGCGAAGCCCTGCAAAGCAGCCCGCTGCACTGGACGCTGGTCAATGCACCGCGCAGTGTCGCCGGGCTGACAATCGAGCATTTCAGTCAGGTCGGCCGCACGCTTGAACCGGGTCTCGCCGAGCCGCTGGAACGCCTGAGTCGGGTGGCGGTGGGGATTTCCGATGAGCTGCGGTTGAATCTGCATCTGCGTCAGCACGTGGATTTTGTTGCTGCTACCTGATCCCTTACACAGCAATCGAGGGTAACGGCAGTCCGGCCAGGGACTCGGCGCTGCTGGCCTGTTCGGCCATCAGCCAATCCACGAACGTCTGGATCAACGCGCCCCGGCGTTTGCGCTGCGGCAACACCACGTAATAACCGAGGCGCGACAGGGTGGTCTCGGCGATCGGCCGGCACAACAGCCCTTGGGTTAATAAGTTATCCACAAGGTGCCGCCAGCCGATGGCCACACCCTGACCGCCAATCGCCGCTTGAATCAGCAAGGTGTAGTTGTCGAAACGCAGTTGGCCCGGCGCGGGCGGCGTGTTGATGCCGAGTTCGCGGAACAGACCGCTCCAGTCGAACCAGTTGCTGCTGTTCTCACCGCGCAAATGCAGCAGCGGAAACTCCAGCAGCGCCTGTAGCGGCAAGGGCAGGGCGCGATCCTTGAGCAATTGCGGACTGCACACGGGAAACACTTCTTCGCTGAACAGCCAGTGACTTTCGCCCTGCTTGAAACGACCGTCGCCGAACAGTACGGCAACGTCGATATCCGGGCGCAGCATGTTGTGATTGCGCTCGCTGGTGACCAGGCTCACGTCCACCTGTGGATAAGCTTCATGGAAACGGTACAGGCGTGGCATCAGCCAGTACGCGGCGAAGGCGAAATCGGTGGCGACCTGCAGCACTTCATGTTGCTGCTGCGTGCTGATTGCGCTCAATCCTGCGTCGATATTCTGCAAACCGAGGGTAACCTGCTCAAACAGGATCGAACCGACCTCGGTCAGCTCAATGCCTCGGTAGATCCGGTCGAACAGCCGTGTTCCGAGCTGCTCCTCCAGCCTTTTGATCTGCTGACTGATGGCCGGCTGAGTGGTGCCGAGCTCCACCGCTGCAGCGGTAAAACTGCGATGACGGGCAGCCGCCTCGAAGGCACGCAGCAGATCCAGCGACAAATCACCGAGGGCTTCATACATAAGCTGTGCTTATCCTAGTCATTGTCCGGCGCGGGCTTTACCGGAAATTGCGTGGAATCCATGCTCGATCGCAGCAATGTCGCATAAATATTCACTATGGAATGCCGCGATCACATGAAGCGCAAGAACATTCTTTTCATCATGGCCGATCAAATGGCCGCGCCAATGTTGCCGTTCTACGGCCAGTCGCCAATCAAACTGCCGAATCTCAGCCGCCTCGCCGAACAAGGCGTGGTGTTCGATGCCGCGTACTGCAACAGCCCGCTGTGCGCACCGTCGCGTTTCACCTTGGTCAGCGGCCAGTTGCCGAGCAAGATCGGCGCCTACGACAACGCCGCCGATTTCCCCGCCGACATCCCCACCTACGCCCATTACCTGCGCCGCCTCGGTTACCGCACCGCGCTGTCGGGCAAGATGCATTTCTGCGGCCCCGATCAACTGCACGGTTACGAAGAGCGCCTGACCAGCGACATCTACCCGGCCGACTACGGCTGGGCGGTGAACTGGGACGAGCCCGACGTGCGGCCGAGCTGGTATCACAACATGTCGTCGGTGTTGCAGGCCGGGCCGTGCGTGCGCACCAACCAGCTCGACTTCGACGAAGAGGTGGTGTTCAAGGCGCAGCAATACCTGTTCGATCACATCCGCGAAGATGGCGACCAGCCGTTCTGCCTGACGGTGTCGATGACTCACCCCCACGACCCGTACACGATTCCCAAGGCGTTCTGGGATTTGTACGACGATGCGGATATCCCGCTTCCAACGACGCCGGATCAGCATTCTCTTGATCCGCACTCCCAGCGATTGCTCAAGGTTTACGACCTGTGGGACAAGCCGCTGCCTGTGGATAAGATTCGCGATGCGCGTCGCGCTTATTTCGGCGCCTGTAGCTATATCGACGCCAACGTCGGCAAACTCCTGCAAACCCTCGAGGATACAGGGCTTATCGATGACACCATCATCGTGTTCTCCGGCGATCACGGCGACATGCTTGGGGAAAAAGGCCTCTGGTACAAAATGCACTGGTTCGAGATGGCAGCGCGAGTGCCCCTGTTGATAAGTGCTCCGGGTCAGTTCAATGCGGGCCGTGTGAGCGCCGCCGTGTCCACTGCCGACCTGCTGCCG
This sequence comes from Pseudomonas sp. R38(2017), assembly GCF_002112395.1. Taxonomy (NCBI): domain Bacteria; kingdom Pseudomonadati; phylum Pseudomonadota; class Gammaproteobacteria; order Pseudomonadales; family Pseudomonadaceae; genus Pseudomonas; species Pseudomonas sp. R38(2017). The sequence continues at coordinate 72,296 of NZ_NEHN01000014.1, read as the reverse complement.
ACCTTCGTGGAGCTGGCCGGCGGCAGCCTGGAAGAAAATCTGCCGCTGGATGGCCGCTCGCTGGTGTCGCACCTGCAAGGGCAGGGTGGCCATGACGAGGTGTTCGGCGAATACATGGCCGAAGGCACCGTCAGCCCGCTGATGATGATCCGGCGTGGCGCCTACAAATTTATCTACAGCGAGACCGACCCTTGCCTACTCTTCGATGTGGATAACGATCCACGGGAGCAGGAAGAACTCAGTCAATCCGCGCAATATCGCCAGCTTTTCGACGATTTTCTCGCCGAAGCACGGGCCAAGTGGGACATTCCGGCGATCCACCGCGATGTCCTCGAAAGCCAGCGGCGCCGGCGCTTCGTTGCCGAGGCGCTGACCATCGGCAAGCTGAAGAGCTGGGATCACCAGCCGCTGGTGGACGCCAGTCAGCAGTACATGCGCAACCACATCGACCTCGATGACCTGGAGCGCAAGGCCCGTTATCCACAACCCTGCCAAAACCAATAACGTTAAGGGGAAGTCCATGGTCAAGTTATCCACAGTCGTGACGGTCAGTCTGCTGGCACTGGGCAGCGCATCCGCGTTCGCCGAGAGCTGCGACACGGTGAAAATGGCCGATCCCGGCTGGAGCGACATCGCCGCGACCAATGCCATCACCGGGTTTCTGCTGGATGGCATGGGCTACAAGGCCAAGGTCGACACCCTCGCGGTGCCAATCACCTTCGGTGGTTTGAAGGACGGCCAGGTCGACGTGTTCCTCGGCAACTGGATGCCGGCGCAGCAGGGTTTCTACGACAAGTTCGTCGCCACCGGCGATGTCACGCAGCTGGCGAAGAACCTCGACGGCACCGAATTCACCCTGGCCGTGCCGGATTATGTGTGGGATGCGGGTGTGCATAACTTTGCTGACCTGAACAAGTTCGCCGACAAGTTCGAGCGCAAGATCTACGGCATCGGCTCCGGCGCGCCGGCGAACATTTCGCTGCAAGAGATCATCAAGAAGAACGACTTCGACATGGGCCAGTGGAAGCTGATCGAGTCCAGCGAACAGGCGATGCTTGCCGAGGTCTCGCGGGCGGTGAAGAAACAGAAATTCGTCACCTTCCTCGGCTGGACCCCGCACCCGATGAACGTGCAGTTGAAAATGCATTACCTCAAGGGCGGCGAGAAATACTTCGGCGACACGGGCAGCGTCTACACCCTGACCCGCAAGGGCTACGCCGAGGCCTGTCCGAATGTGGGTAAATTGCTGACCAATCTTTCGTTCACTCAGGAGATGGAGAACAGCATCATGGCTGAGGTGGTGAACAAGAAGGTCAGCAATGCGGATGCGGTGAAGGCTTGGATCAAGGCAAATCCGGGGGTGTTGGATAAGTGGCTTGATGGTGTGAAAACCGTGGACGGCAAAGATGCGTTGCCGGCCGTAAAAGCCAAACTGTAACTACGCGGCCGATCGTTCCCACGCTCTGCGTGGGAACGCCGCAATGGACGCTCGGCGTCCCGGGCTGCGTACAATGCGCAAAATTTCACCCGAGAGGATCCATGGCCCTCCCCAGCCGTCGCTCACTTTTCCCCTTCCTGACCTGGCTGCCCCGGCAGACCCGCGCCAGCGTCGGGCGGGATCTGGTCGTCGGCCTCAGCGGCGCGATTCTCGCGTTGCCGCAGTCGATTGCCTACGCCCTGATCGCCGGGCTCCCACCCGAGTACGGCCTGTATGCCGCGATCATCCCGGTACTGATCGCCTGCCTGTGGGGCTCGTCGTGGCATTTGATCTGCGGCCCGACCGCTGCCATTTCGATTGTCCTGTTCGCCAGTGTCAGTCCACTGGCCGTGCCTGCATCACAGGACTACATCACCCTGATTCTGCTGCTGACGTTCCTGGCGGGGATTTTCCAGTGGCTGCTTGGCCTGTTGCGCTTCGGCGCGCTGGTGAATTTCGTCTCGCACTCGGTGGTGCTGGGTTTCACCCTCGGCGCGGCGGTGGTGATTGCCATCGGTCAACTGCCGAATCTGCTGGGGCTGGATCTGCCGGCCAAGGCCACGGCATTGGCCAGCCTGATGGATCTGCTGCGGCATCTGGGGGCTGTGGATAAACCGTCGCTGGTTCTCGGTGTCGCTACGGTGGTGGTTGGCGTATTGCTCAAACAACTGCTGCCACGCTGGCCGACGCTGCTGATGACCTTGGTGCTCGGCAGTCTGGTGGTGTGGCTGTGGCCGGCGATGTTCGGCCATGTTCAATTGGTCAGCGCTTTTGTCGGGCGCCTGCCGCCGTTCAGCGGGTTACCGCTGGATGTAGATCTGGTCCTGCGCCTGCTGCCGAGCGCCGTAGCGGTGGGCATGCTCGGGCTGGTCACCAGTCTGTCGATCGCCCGTTCGATTGCCGCGCGTTCCCAGCAACTGCTCGATGCCAATCAGGAAGTCCGTGCCCAGGGACTTTCCAACATCGTCGGGGCGTTCTTTTCGGGATCATTGTCAGCCGGCTCGTTCACCCGCTCCGGACTGAGCTATGAGGCCGGGGCCTGTTCACCGCTGGCCGGGGTGTTTTCGGCGTTGTGGGTGGCGCTGTTCGCGATTTTCGGCGCCGGGTTGATTGCACACATTCCGATCCCGGCCATGGCCGGCAGCATTCTGTTGATCGCCTGGGGGCTGGTGGATTACCGTGGCATTCGTGCGTTGCTGCGGGTCAGCCGGGCCGAGTTTGTGGTGATGAGCCTCACCTGCGTTGCCACGTTGCTGCTGGAATTGCAGACGGCGATTTATGCCGGGGTGCTGGCGTCGCTGTTTTTCTACCTCAAGCGCACCTCGCAACCCCGGGTGCAGCATTGGCGCGATGGCGAAGACGATGTTTTGCGGGTCGGCGGGTCGATCTTTTTCGGCGCCAGCCACTACCTGCAAGTGCGTCTGCAACGGATGCATGGCGCGCGGGTGGTGATCGAGGCGCAGCAGATCAACTTCATCGACTATTCCGGCGTGGAAATGCTTCATCAGGAGGCCCGGCGCCTGCTGCGTCAGGATCGCAGCCTGACCTTGCGTCAGGCGCGACCACAGGTAGTTGAGGAGTTGCGCAAACTCGAAGGGCCGGAGAAATGCCCGATCCGCTTCGAAGACTAAAGCGCCTTACAGCGTCAGTTGTCGACGCAACTCCGCCAGAACCGGCGCAGTGTCGGGACGCACACCGCGCCACAGGAAGAAGGCTTCCGCCGCCTGTTCCGCCAGCATGCCCAAGCCATCCATCACCACGCCCGCACCATGCTCGCTGGCCCAGCGGCAGAACGCGGTCGGTTCCTTGCCGTACATCATGTCGTAGCACAGGGTCTTGCCGGGTTCGATCAGGCTTTCTGCAATCGGCGGCACATCGCCGGTGAGGCTGGCGGAGGTGGCGTTGATGATCACGTCCACCGGTTCACGCAACCAGTCGTAACCACTGGCCGACACCGGCCCCAGATCACAAAACAGTTCAGCCAGCAGCTCGGCCTTGTCCACTGTGCGGTTGGCGATGATCACCGAGGCCGGTTTTTCTGCCAGCAACGGCTCCAGCGCACCGCGCACCGCGCCACCCGCACCCAACAGCAGAATACGTTTGCCGGTGAGGCTGAACCCGGCGTTGACCGTCAGATCGCGCACCAGCCCGGCACCATCGGTGTTATCCCCGAGCAAGGTGCCGTCGGCGAGCTTGCTCAAGGTGTTCACCGCCCCCGCGCGCCGGGCACGGTCAGTCAGGCTGTTGGCCAAGCGGTAGGCGTCTTCCTTGAACGGCACGGTCACGTTGGCGCCGCGACCTTCCTGGAAAAACGCCGTGGCGCAGCCGGAAAAATCGTCGAGCGGCGCCAGCAGCGTGCTGTAGTCAAGGCTCTGCCCGGTCTGTTCGGCGAACAGTTTGTGAATCATCGGCGACTTGCTGTGGCCGATCGGGTTACCGAAAACGACGTAACGATCCATCAGAAGTCCTCAGGCCTGGGCCAGCCAGTCGCGGTCTTGCAGGAAATACTCGGTCAGGCGTGCTTCTTCGCTGCCCGGCTCGGCTTTCCAGTCGTAGGCCCAGCGCACTTGTGGCGGCAGCGACATCAGGATCGACTCGGTTCGCCCGCCCGACTGCAGGCCGAACAGGGTGCCACGGTCGTAGACCAGGTTGAACTCGACGTAGCGACCGCGACGGAACTCCTGGAACTCACGCTGTTTGGCGGTGAACGCATCGTTCTTGCGGCGTTGCACGATTGGCAGGTAAGCGTCGATGTATGCATCGCCGATGGCGCGCATGAAGGCGAAGCTGGTATCGAAGTCCCACTCGTTCAGGTCATCGAAGAACAGGCCGCCGATGCCGCGTGGCTCGTGGCGATGCTTGATGTGGAAATAGGTGTCGCACCAGGCCTTGTAGCGCGGATAGACGTCCGGGCCGAACGGCGCGCAGGCCTGCTCGGCGATGCGGTGCCAGTGGATGCAGTCTTCTTCGTTGCCGTAATACGGCGTCAGGTCGAAGCCACCGCCGAACCACCAGACCGGCTCCTCGCCTTCCTTCTCGGCAATGAAAAAGCGCACGTTGGCGTGGGACGTCGGCACATGCGGGTTGTGCGGATGGATGACCAGCGACACGCCGAGGGCTTCGAAACCACGCCCGGCCAGTTCCGGCCGATGGGCGCTGGCGGACGGTGGCAGGCCACTGCCGAAGACGTGGGAAAAGTTGACGCCGCCCTTTTCGATTACTGTGCCGTTCTCGATCACCCGGGTGCGACCGCCACCGCCGGCTGCACGGGTCCAGGCGTCTTCGACGAAGCGCGTGCCACCGTCTTCGGATTCCAGGGCCGCGCAGATGCGGTCTTGCAGGTCGAGCAGATAGGCCTTTACGGCGTCGGTGCGGGTCGTCATGGCTTCACCTTGGATCGGGCATCGCCTCGTGGGCGAGGGGGTGGCGCAAATGGGCGCGTAGCATACCATCGCAGGTAGGCACGCCGCAGTTGACGAAGATCAAGCAGGGGAGTTCGATAGGGGCCTTCCGAATCGTCCCAAGGAGTAGGCAGATGGCAAAGCGAATCCAGTTCCGCACCCATGGCGGCCCCGAAGTGCTCGAATACGTTGACTACCAGCCCGCCGAACCCGGCCCGCAGCAGGTTCGCGTGAGCAACAAGGCCATCGGCCTGAACTTCATCGACACCTACTACCGCAGCGGTCTCTACGCGCCACCGTCATTGCCGTCCGGAGTAGGGGCGGAAGGCGCGGGCATCGTCGAGGCAGTGGGCAGCGCCGTCACCCGGTTCAAGGTCGGTGACCGCGTGGCGTATGGCAGCGGCCCACTGGGCGCGTACAGCGACGTGCACGTCCTGCCCGAGGCCAATCTGGTGCACCTGCTGGACGCCATCAGCTTCGAAACCGCCGCCGGCGTGATGCTCAAGGGCCTGACCGTGCAGTACCTGCTGCGTCAGACCTATGAACTCAAGGGCGGCGAAACCATTCTGTTCCACGCGGCGGCCGGCGGCGTCGGTTTGCTGGCCTGCCAATGGGCGAAAGCGCTGGGAGTGAAGCTGATCGGCACCGTCAGCTCGCAAGCCAAAGCCGATCTGGCCAAGGCCCATGGCGCCTGGGAAACCATCGACTACAGCCACGAAAACGTTGCCCAGCGGGTGCTGGAATTGACCGACGGGAAAAAAGTCCCGGTAGTCTACGACGGCGTCGGCAAGGACACCTGGCTGGCCTCGCTGGACAGCGTGGCGCCCCGTGGGCTGCTGGTGAGCTTCGGCAATGCGTCGGGCGCGGTGGAAGGCGTGAATCTGGGGATTCTGGCGGCGAAAGGATCGCTGTACGTCACCCGGCCAACGCTCGCGACCTACGCCAACAACGCAGAGAACCTGCAACGCATGGCGGATGAGCTGTTCGGGATGATCACCAGCGGCAAGCTGAAAGTGGATATCAGCCAGCGTTATCCACTGGCTGAAGCGGCAAAAGCGCAGACCGAGTTGTCGGCGCGACGCACGACAGGTTCGACTGTTCTATTGCCTTGAGTGCGCCATCGCCGGCAAGCCGGCTATTGCAGGCAACGCGGAGTCAGGACGGGCGCACAACCCTGCCACTCGCCAGATCGCGAATCAGGCTCGGGTTCTTGCGCCCACCGAGCATTCCGCCCAACACCAGATCGACCTGACCACGGAAATACTGCTCGACCCGCAAGCGACTCTTCGCCGCCGGCCGGCCTTGCGGGTTGGCCGAGGTCGAGATCAACGGCCCGACCAGCGAGCACAAGTCCCGCACCTGCGGATGATCACTGACCCGCAATGCCACGGTGTCATGCACCCCGGTCACCCACTCCGGCAACAGGTTCTGGTGCGGCACCAGCCAGGTGTTCGGCCCCGGCCAGGTACTGGCCATGCGATCGATCCAGTCCTGGGGGAAATCCTCGAACAGGAAATCGAACTGACGAATGTTGTCGGCGACCAGGATCAACCCCTTGTCCACCGAACGGTTCTTGATCGCCAACAGGCGATCCACCGCTTCTTCATTCCACGGATCGCACCCCAGCCCCCAGACGGCTTCGGTTGGATAGGCAATCACCGCCCCGGCGCGAATCTCTCGTGCGGCTTGTTGCACACGCCAACTGTTGACCATGAAAAACTCTCCGAAAACAGGTTTTGCGCAGTTTACCGATCTTCAATGTAAAACCTAGCTTACCCGCGCAAACCAGCGGCCGTTTTCGCACACCGCGCGGCCATCCATCTCCAATTCGGTCAACGCCGCCAGCACTTTGGGCAAAGCCCAGCCACTGCTGTCGGCCAAGCCCTCACTGGTGTGAGGTGCCGCGTGCAGCAGGCGCAGCAACGGATTGTCCGTAGCCGGTGCAGTGGTGGATACCGGCAAGTGCTGCCAGCCACGCAGGGCCTCGAGGATATGCTCGATGGTTTCTACCAGTACCGCGCCATCGCGGATCAGTTGATGGCAACCGCGCGCGCCGGGGTGGTGAATCGAGCCGGGAATCGCATAGACCTCACGACCCTGTTCCGCTGCCAGTCGCGCGGTGATCAGCGAGCCGCTGGCCACACTGGCCTCGACCACCAGTACGCCGAGGGACAAACCGCTGATGATCCGGTTGCGCCTGGGGAAGTTGCTCGCCGTCGGTCCGGCGTCCAGTGGAAACTCCGAAATCACCGCGCTGCCAGAGGCAATCATCGTCTCCGCCAGCCGCCGATTGCGCTGTGGATAAAATTTTTCCAGCCCGGTGCCCAGCACACCCACGGTTTGCCCGCCGACGTCGAGCGCGGCTTGATGCACGGCGGCATCGATGCCCAGCGCCAGGCCACTGGTGATGACGAAACCGGCTCCGGCCAGGCTGCGGGCAAACGCCGTGGCGGTGTCCATGCCCGGACGTGAAGCGCGGCGGCTACCGACCATCGCCAGTTGCGGTTTTTCCAGGATCAGCGGTTTACCGGCGACGAACAGCAGCGGTGGTGGATCAGGAATCTGCGCCAGCAATGCCGGGTAATCCGGCTGGTCCCACATCAGCAAATGCTGGCCCGGGCGCTCTAGCCAGGCCAATGCGCGACTGGCGCCATCACGCACTTCAGGACAACGGCGGGCGTCGGCGCTCGCCACCGGCAAACCCAGCGAACGCCAGGCACTGGCCGGCGCACTGATGGCTTTGGAGGCGGAGCCGAACGCTTCGAGCAACCGGGAAAAACGTTTCGGGCCGATTTCCGGCAAGCGGTGCAGGCGCAAACGCGCTTCCAGTTCCGCCGGGGAAACCGGCGTAGAGACAGACATCATCATGGATCATCCTTGATCGTTATAAGCCCCGAACCTTTCGGAACAAGCTGTGGATAACTCTGTTGGTAACTTGTTAAGCCAGCTAAGGATTTCGCACCTTGTCCAGCACTGCCAGCGAGCGCGATGCGTTGAGTACCAGGCCGTAACTGAGCTTGTCATAGGTACGGAACACCATCAGCAATCCGGCACGTTCATCGGGGATTTTCAACGGCTGGCCGGTGATCCGGTCACGCACGGTTTCCCCGGTCTTCATCACCACCAGCACGTTGCCTTCGACCAAACCGTCGCGTTTGCCCTTGTTCAGGGTCACCACGTCCATTGCGCCGATCTGTGTTACGCCCCGTGGCACGTCGATGATCAGGCCTTTGATGTCGGTGGAGGGAGCGCTGGGCATGAAGGTCGAGTTGATCGAACGCTCTTCGCCGCTGAACAGACGGTCGCCGAGGCGCACTTCCTGGGTGGTGCGTTGCAGGGCGAGGGTGGCGACGTCGCCCTCGGTGGCGACGATTTCACCGCCGCCGATGTCATCGGCGTTGATCCCCAGAAACTCCTTGCTCTGCGGATCGGTGTAGACCTTGCCCTGGCGGAAGATGCCGTAGACCGGCTGGTTCGGATCGAAATGCCCGCGGGCGAAGATCCGGTCGCCGGTGCCGCTGAGCACGCGCTCGGCATCGCCAGCGACGATGTATGGCGCCTTGTCGAAGTCCTCGACCTTGTCGACGATGCGGTTGCTCAGCAGAAAGCTGTTGATGGATTTCAGCGGAATGCTCGGGATCGCCTCGGCGACGGGGCTGCTGCGGATCCGTGGCGACAGCTTGATCGTGCCGCGCGACTCCCCGCGATTGAGGGTCAGGCGGGGCTGGCCGTTGACGTAACTGAGCGTCAGCGTGTCGCCCGGATAGATCAGGTTGGGGTTTTCGATCTGCGGATTGGCCCGCCACAGCTGCGGCCACTGCCAGGGTTCGCGCAAATATTTACCGGAGATGTCCCAGAGCGTATCCCCGGAAACCACTGTGTATTGCTGTGGAAAACCTTCCTTGAGTTGCACTTGCCCGTGCGCTGCGCCGGCCGAAGCCAGAAACAGCAGGGCGAGTAGTGATTTCCTCATGCGGTGAATCCCTTTATTATGTGCGTTCGCGTGAAACGCCAGAGCCCCCGTGGCTCGCTCCCTGCTCTATGCTTAAAAGCAAGGAGCTACGTTTCACAACGGTAGCCTGCATCTTCGGACCCGCCAGGCCATCGCCCGACTTTACCTCACACGTGCAGCAATCAAGCTTATGGCCATTTTGAACATCCTCGAATTTCCGGACCCGCGTCTGCGCACTATCGCCAAACCTGTGGCTGTAGTGGACGACGAAGTGCGTCAGCTGGTCGATGACATGTTTGAAACAATGTATGAAGCGCCGGGCATCGGCCTTGCCGCGACCCAGGTCAACGTGCACAAACGTATCGTCGTGATGGACCTTTCCGAAGACCGCACCGAACCCCGGGTGTTCATCAACCCCGAGTTCGAATCGCTGACCGACGAAATGGAGCAATACCAGGAAGGCTGCCTCTCGGTGCCGGGTTTCTACGAAAACGTCGACCGCCCGCAGAAGGTCAAGATCAAGGCTCTGGATCGTGACGGCCAGCCTTACGAACTGATCGCCGAAGGCCTGCTCGCCGTGTGCATCCAGCACGAATGCGACCACCTCAACGGCAAGTTGTTCGTCGATTACCTGTCCACGCTCAAACGCGACCGGATCAAGAAGAAACTGGAAAAGCAGCACCGCCAGAACGCTTGATGCCCCTCTCCAAAGGCTTGCTGCGGCAAGCCTTTTTCTTTTTATGAGACTCCCCCATGACTGAGCCACTGCGCATCGTTTTTGCCGGCACCCCGGAATTCGCCGCCGAACACCTCAAGGCCTTGCTGGACAGCCCTTACGAGATCGTTGCGGTCTACACCCAACCGGATCGTCCGGCCGGTCGTGGGCAAAAACTGATGCCGAGCCCGGTCAAACAGCTCGCTCTGGAAAACAATATCCAGGTGTTGCAGCCGCCGACCCTGCGCAACGCTGACGCTCAAGCCGAGCTCGCAGCTCTCAAGCCTGACTTGATGGTGGTGGTCGCCTACGGCCTGATCCTGCCGCAAGTGGTGCTGGATATTCCGCGCCTGGGTTGCATCAACAGCCACGCCTCGCTGCTGCCACGCTGGCGTGGTGCGGCGCCAATCCAGCGCGCCGTGGAAGCGGGCGATGCCGAAAGCGGCGTGACCGTGATGCGCATGGAAGCGGGCCTCGATACCGGGCCGATGCTGCTCAAGGTCGTCACCCCGATCAGCGCCGAAGACACCGGTGGCAGCCTCCACGACCGTCTCGCCGAGATGGGCCCGCCAGCCGTCGTGCAAGCGATTGCCGGTCTGGCCGCTGGCACCCTGGAAGGCGAAGTGCAGAACGACGACCTCGCCACCTACGCGCACAAACTGAACAAGGACGAAGCGCGCATCGACTGGAGCCGTCCGGCCGTCGAGCTGGAACGTCTGGTCCGCGCCTTCAATCCATGGCCGATCACCCACAGCACGCTCAACGGCGAAGCACTTAAAGTGCTGGCGGCGACACTGGCCGAAGGCAAAGGCGCACCGGGCACCATCCTCGGCGCCAGCAAGGACGGTCTGCTCGTCGCCTGTGGCGAACAGGCGCTGTGCCTGACCCGCTTGCAATTGCCCGGCGGCAAGGCGCTGAACTTCAGCGATCTGTTCAACAGCCGTCGTGAGAAATTCGCCACCGGCACCGTGCTGGGCGCAACGGTGGACGCGCAATGAACCCGCGTCTGGCTGCCGCCAAGGCACTCGCCGCCGTCCTGGGCGGCAAGGCTTCGCTCAACAGCTCTCTGCCGACGCAACTGGACAAGGTCGAGGATCGCGATCGCGGTTTCACCCAGGATCTGGCGTTCGGCACCGCCCGCTGGCAGCCACGTTTGTCGGCGCTGGCGGAGAAACTGCTGCAGAAGCCGTTTAAGGCCGCCGACGCCGATGTCGAGGCGTTGCTGCTGGTCGGTCTCTATCAGTTGCTCTACACCCGCGTCCCGCCGCACGCCGCCATCGGCGAAACCGTCGGTTGCGCGGACAGGCTGAAAAAGCCGTGGGCCAAAGGCCTGCTCAACGCCGTACTGCGCAGCGCCCAGCGCGAAAGTGAGGCGATCTTCGCCGAACTGGAACGCGACCCGGTGGTGCGCACCGCCCACCCGCGCTGGCTACAAAAATCCCTGAAAGCATTCTGGCCTGAGCAATGGGAAGCGATCTGCGAGGCCAACAACGCGCATCCGCCGATGATCCTGCGGGTCAACCGCCGTCATCACAGCCGTGACGCCTACCTCGGTCTGCTGACTGAAGCGGGCATCGCCGCGCAGCCGTGCACCTTCAGCCGCGACGGCATCGTCCTCGACGCCGCCGCTGACGTGCGCAGCCTCCCGGGTTTCGCCGAGGGCTGGATCAGCGTGCAGGACGAAGCCGCGCAACTGGCCGCAGACCTTCTTGATCTCGCGCCGGGCCAACGAGTGCTGGACGCCTGCTGTGCACCGGGCGGCAAGACCTGCCACATCCTCGAAGCCGAACCGGCACTGGCCGGTGTGGTCGCGGTGGACCTGGAAGCCAAGCGTCTGGTGCGGGTGAAAGAAAACCTCGAACGCCTCGGTCTGAACGCCGAACTGATCGCCGCCGACGGTCGCGACACGGCGGCATGGTGGGACGGCAAACCGTTCCAGCGCATCCTGCTCGACGCGCCGTGCTCGGCCACCGGGGTGATCCGCCGCCATCCAGACATCAAGCTGACCCGTCAGGCCGACGACATCGTCGCCCTCGCACAACTGCAAGGCGAGTTGCTCGACGCGATGTGGAAAACCCTCGAAGTGGGCGGCATCCTGCTGTATGCCACCTGCTCGACCTTGCCGACCGAGAACACCGAAGTCATCGGCGCATTCCTTGAGCGCACGCCAGGTGCCCGGGAACTGGATCTGGCCACCGCAGCCGGGATCAAGCAGCCCCATGGTCGCCAATTGCTGGCCCAGCAGGGCGGGCATGACGGGTTCTACTACGCCAAGCTGATCAAGATCGCTGCCGCGCGCGGCTAAACGGATTCAATGGAGTGACTGGATGAAAATCATCATCCTCGGTGCAGGGCAGGTCGGCGGTTCGCTGGCTGAACATCTGGCCAGCGAAGCCAACGACATCACCGTGGTCGACACCGATGGCGACCGTCTGCGCGACCTTGGCGACCGTCTCGATATCCGCACCGTTCAGGGCCGTGGCTCGCTGCCGACCGTGCTGCGTCAGGCCGGTGCCGACGACGCCGACATGCTGGTGGCGGTGACCAACAGTGACGAAACCAACATGGTCGCCTGCCAGGTTGCCCACACCCTGTTCCACACCCCGACCAAGATCGCCCGGGTACGCGAAGCCTCGTACCTGACCCGCGAGGAGCAACTGTTCCAGAACGAAGCGATTCCGGTCGACGTGCTGATCAGCCCCGAGCAAGTGGTCACCAACTACATCAAGCGTCTGATCCAGCATCCCGGCGCCTTGCAGGTGATCGACTTCTCCGAAGGCCAGGCGCAACTGGTGGCGGTGCGCGCCTATTACGGTGGGCCGCTGGTGGGGCAGCAATTGCGTCAGTTGCGTGAACACATGCCGAATGTGGAAACCCGGGTGGCGGCGATTTTCCGTCGTGACCGTCCGATTCTTCCTCAGGGTGACACGGTGATCGAGGCCGACGACGAAGTCTTCTTCATCGCCGCCCGTGAGAACATTCGCGCGGTAATGAGCGAAATGCGCCGTCTCGACGAAACCTACAAGCGCATCGTTATCGCCGGCGGCGGCCAGATCGGTGAGCGCCTGGCCGAGGCCATCGAAAGCCGCTATCAGGTGAAGATCATCGAGATGAACCCGGCACGCTGCCGTTATCTCTCCGATACCCTCGACAGCACCGTGGTGTTGCAGGGCAGCGCTTCAGATCGCGACCTGCTGCTGGAGGAGAACATCGCTGACGCGGACATTTTCCTCGCGCTGACCAACGACGACGAAGCCAACATCATGTCGTCGCTGCTGGCCAAGCGTCTGGGTGCGAAGAAGGTGATGACGATCATCAACAACCCGGCCTACGTCGACCTGATCCAGGGTGGCGACATCGACATCGCCATCAGCCCGCAACTGGCGACCATCGGTACCTTGCTGGCCCACGTGCGTCGGGGCGACATCGTCAGCGTGCACTCGTTGCGCCGTGGCGCGGCGGAAGCGATCGAAGCGGTGGCCCATGGTGATTCGAAGTCCAGCAAGGTTATCGGCAAGGCCATCGAGAACATCGCCCTGCCTCCCGGAACCACCATCGGCGCAATCATCCGTGATGAAGAAGTGATCATCGCCCACGACGACACGGTGATCGCTGCCGGCGACCATGTGATCCTGTTCCTTGTGGATAAAAAGCATATTCGCGATGTGGAGAAGCTGTTCCACGTGGGCCTGAGTTTCTTCTGACCGACCAAGAGGCGAGAGCGATGATCGAATCCCTGGAAAAAATGCTCGCCAAGGGTGTGGATAACTCGCTGCTGCGCTTCGGTCTGGGCAAGGGTTATCTGGATCTGGGAGAGAACGCGAAGGCGGCCGAGCATTTTCAGCGTTGCGTCGGCTTCGATCCGAAGTACTCGGCAGCGTGGAAACTGTTGGGTAAGGCACACTTGGCGCTGGGGGATCTGGCGTCTGCGCGGCAGGCATGGGAGCAAGGTCTGGAAGCGGCCCGGGCCCATGGCGACAAGCAGGCGGAGAAGGAAATGACGGTGTTTCTGAAGAAGCTCGAACGGCAGAAGCCGTGACGGCTGTGGATAACCCGTTTTGTCAGGTTATCCACAATTGCCCATCGCCGATCAGTACCAGCGCGCCTCACCCGGCGGACGCTTCTTGAAGCGTTTCATGCTCCACATGTACTGGCTCGGATACGCCGCCACATAACGCTCGACCACCTGACTCATCGCTGCGCAGGAGGTTTCGGTGTCGGTGCTGTACATGGCTTCCGGCGCCGCTTCCAGAATCACCTTGTAGCCAGAACCGTCCGGCAGACGCAGGGCATGCAGGAATACCCCGACGGCCTTGCCGCCAGCGAGCATGTTCGGCACGAACTTGCTGGTCAGGGCCTGGGTCGCGAAGAACGGCACGAAGATCCCGGCGGATTCGGCCGGCTCCGGGTCTGCGGGAATCCCCACCTGCCCCCCCTTGCGCACTTCCTTGATGACACTGAGGATGCCTTCCTTGGTCGACGCCGCCACGCGGTTGCCCAGTTGCACCCGCTGCTTGCGCAGCAATTCATCCACAGCCTTGAGCTTCGGCGGGCGATAGAAAATGATCGGTTTGCACTGGCTGCAATAGAAGTGGTTGAGCACTTCCCAGTTGCCCAGGTGGCTGGTGATGCCGACCACGCCTTTGCCCGACGCCAGCGCATCCTTGAGGATGTCGAGGCCTTCGACTTCGCGCACCAGGTCGATGGAACGCTGGGCCGGCCAGATCCAGGCGCAGGCGCTTTCGGTCAGGGACTTGCCGATGTCTTTCAGGCTCTGGCCGACCAGACGCTCACGTTCGGCCGGATCCATCTGTGGAAAACATTTGGCGAGGTTGATCCGCACCACGTCGCGGGAACGGTTGGGGGTTTTCCACATGATCCAGCCGATCGCCGAACCCACGGCCTGCACGGCCCGCCACGGAAGCAGGGCAAACAGCCGCAGAGCGCCAACCAGCATGGCGCCTTTAAACTTTTCCACAGGTCACTCCTGATCTTGTGCTGTGCGCGAGGCGGCCATTCTAACCGGCGTTGACGAGCTGCGCGTAGCGGTCGCAGTCCTGAGTGTGATCCATGACCATGCCAGAAGCCTGCATCAGCGCGTAGCAAATGGTCGGGCCGACGAAGGTGAAACCGGCCTTTTTCAGGCCTTTGCTCATGGCCACGGCTTGCGGGGTGATGGCCGGGACTTCGCTGCGATCCTTGAAATGATTGATCACCGGTCGGTTATCCACAAACGACCAGAGGAAGGCCACCGGATCTTCCAGCGCCAGCCAGGCCTGGGCGTTGCGCCGGGCGGCATTGAGCTTGAGACGGTTGCGGATGATCCCCGGATCGAGCATCAAGTCATCGATTTCCGCGTCGCTCATCTGCGCCACTCGTTGTACGTCGAAGCCGTACAACACCTCGCGATATCGCTCGCGCTTGCGCAGCACGGTGATCCACGAAAGCCCGGCCTGGAACCCTTCGAGCAAAAGCAACTCGAACAATCCCTGCGCATCGCGTAGCGGCGTACCCCACTCCTGATCGTGGTAAGCCATGTACAGCGGATCTTCGTTGCACCAAAAGCAGCGTGGCATAAGGCTCCAGGGGGTGGAGGTGCGACTGAATCGGGTATACTCCCGCTCTTTAAATCGCAGCCCAAGAAACAGGTGAATTTCGTGAGCCAGCCTACGCCAGCCGTGCGTACCTTCCAAGACTTGATCCTCGCGCTCCAGCAATACTGGGCCGAGCAAGGTTGTGTGGTACTTCAGCCCTACGATATGGAAGTAGGCGCCGGCACTTTCCACACCGCGACATTCCTGCGTGCCATCGGCCCGGAAACCTGGAACGCCGCTTATGTACAGCCAAGCCGCCGTCCGACTGACGGCCGTTACGGCGAAAACCCGAACCGTCTGCAGCACTACTACCAGTTCCAGGTAGTCCTGAAGCCGAACCCGGACAACTTCCAGGAACTGTACCTGGGCTCCCTCAAGCATGTCGGCCTGGACCCGCTGGTCCACGACATCCGCTTCGTCGAAGACAACTGGGAATCGCCGACCCTCGGCGCCTGGGGTCTGGGCTGGGAAGTCTGGCTGAACGGCATGGAAGTGACTCAGTTCACTTACTTCCAGCAGGCGGGCGGCATCGAGTGCTACCCGGTGACCGGCGAGATCACCTATGGTCTGGAGCGTCTGGCCATGTACCTGCAGGGCGTGGATTCGGTCTACGACCTGGTCTGGGCTGACGGTCCGTTCGGCAGAGTGACCTACGGCGACGTGTTCCACCAGAACGAAGTGGAGCAGTCCACCTACAACTTCGAACACGCCAACGTCGACAAGCTGTTCGAACTGTTCGATTTCTACGAAAGCGAAGCCAAGCGCCTGATCGAGCTCGACCAGCCGCTGCCGTTGCCAAGCTACGAAATGGTCCTGAAGGCCTCGCACACCTTCAACCTGCTGGACGCACGCCGGGCGATCTCGGTGACTGCGCGTCAGCAATACATTCTGCGCGTTCGCACCCTGGCGCGTTCCGTCGCCCAAGCCTACCTGCTGGCCCGCGCCAAGCTGGGCTTCCCGATGGCAACCCCGGACCTGCGTGACGAAGTACTGGCCAAGCTGGAGGCTGCACAATGAGTGCTCAAGATTTTCTGGTTGAACTGGGCACCGAAGAACTGCCACCCAAAGCCCTGAACACCCTGGCCGAAGCGTTCCTCGCCGGTATCGACAAGGGCCTGCAGGCTGCCGGCCTGAACTACGAGACCAAAACCGTCTACGCCGCGCCGCGTCGTCTGGCCGTGCTGATCACTGCGCTGGCGACCCAGCAGCCGGATCGCAGCATCAACCTCGACGGCCCGCCACGTCAGGCCGCGTTCGATGCCGAAGGCAACCCGACTCAAGCGGCACTGGGCTTTGCCAAGAAGTGCGGCGTCGAGCTGAGCGAAATCGACCAGAGCGGTCCGAAACTGCGCTACAGCCAGAACATTGTGGGCAAGCCGACTGCAAGTCTGCTGCCGACCATCGTCGAAGACTCGCTGAACGACCTGCCGATCCCGAAACGCATGCGTTGGGGTGCGCGCAAGGAAGAGTTCGTACGTCCGACCCAGTGGCTGGTGATGCTGCTCGGCGACCAGGTCATCGACTGCACGATCCTCGCTCAGAAGGCTGGCCGTGAGTCCCGTGGCCATCGTTTCCACCACCCGCAAAGCGTGCGCATCGGTTCGCCGTCGAGCTACCTGGCCGACCTGCGTGCCGCTTACGTGCTGGCCGACGCCAACGAGCGTCGCGAGATCATCAGCAAGCGCACCGAAGAGCTGGCGACCCGTCAGGAAGGCACTGCCATCGTGCCACCGGCGCTGCTCGACGAAGTGACTGCGCTGGTCGAGTGGCCAGTGCCGCTGGTGTGCTCGTTCGAGGAACGTTTCCTCGACGTGCCGCAGGAAGCGCTGATCACCACCATGCAGGACAACCAGAAGTACTTCTGCCTGCTGGATGCCGACGGCAAGTTGCTGCCACGCTTCATCACCGTGGCCAACATCGAATCCAAAGACCCGCAGCAGATCATCGCCGGTAACGAGAAGGTGGTTCGCCCACGCCTCACCGACGCCGAGTTCTTCTTCAAGCAGGACAAGAAGCAGAAGCTCGAAGCGTTCAACGATCGCCTGCAGAACGTGGTGTTCCAGGAAAAACTCGGCAGTGTCTACGACAAGGCCGAGCGCGTGTCGAAACTGGCGGCCTACATCGCCGCACGTATCGGCGGCAACGCTTCGTGGGCTGCCCGCGCAGGCCTGCTGTCCAAGTGCGACCTGGCCACCGAAATGGTTGGCGAGTTCCCGGAGATGCAAGGTGTCGCCGGCTACTACTACGCCCTCAATGACGGCGAGCCGGAAGACGTCGCGCTGGCGCTGAACGAGCAGTACATGCCGCGCGGTGCCGGCGCTGAACTGCCAGCCACCCTGACCGGTGCAGCCGTGGCCATCGCTGACAAGCTCGACACCCTGGTAGGCATCTTCGGTATCGGCATGCTGCCGACCGGCAGCAAGGACCCGTATGCCCTGCGCCGTGCGGCACTGGGCGTGCTGCGGATCCTGATCGAGAAACAACTGGATCTGGACCTGAACGACGCCGTGGCTTTCGCCGTGAACTCCTTCGGTGCGAAGGTCAAGGCTGCCGGCCTGAACGACGCGGTGCTGGAATTCATCTTCGACCGTCTGCGTGCGCGTTACGAAGACGAAGGCGTGGATGTGGCCACCTACCTGTCGGTTCGTGCCCTGAAGCCGGGTTCGGCGCTGGACTTCGACCAACGTGTGCAAGCGGTTCAGGCCTTCCGCAAACTGCCGGAAGCGGCAGCGCTGGCGGCGGTGAACAAGCGTGTGTCGAACCTGCTGAGCAAAGTCGAAGGCTCCGTGCCGACCGACGTTCAGGCCAAGTACTTCGACAACGCCAACGAGTTCTCGCTGTACTCGGCGATCCAGCAAGCGGACCAGGCTGTACAGCCAATGGCAGCGGCGCGTCAGTACAACGAATCGCTGGCCCGTCTGGCCGCCCTGCGCGAGCCGGTGGACGCGTTCTTCGACGCGGTGATGGTCAATGCCGAAGACGCCAATGTGCGGGCCAACCGTTACGCGCTGCTGGCGCGTCTGCGTGGCCTGTTCCTGGGCGTTGCCGACATTTCGCTGCTGGGTTGAGGGATTGCTGTTGAAACTGCTGATTCTCGATCGGGACGGAGTGATCAATTACGACTCCGACGCTTACATCAAGTCGGTGGAGGAGTGGATTCCGTTACCCGGCTCGATCGAAGCGATTGCGCAGTTGAGCAAAGCCGGCTGGACGGTGGCGGTCGCCACCAACCAGTCAGGCATTGCTCGCGGCTACTATGACCTCGCCACCCTCGACGCCATGCACGCGCGCCTGCGCACGCTGGTGGCGGAGCAGGGCGGTGAAGTCGGGCTGATCGTGTATTGCCCGCATGGGCCGGATGAGGGTTGCGACTGCCGCAAGCCGAAACCGGGGATGTTGAAAACCATCGCGCAGCATTACAACGTCGCGCTGACAAATGTCTGGTTTGTCGGCGACAGCCTTGGTGACCTGGAGGCCGCCAAAGCCGTCGATTCACAGCCCGTTTTGGTAAAGACCGGGAAAGGCGAAAAGACTCAGGCCAAGACCTTGCCGGTGGGCACCCTGATTTTTGACGATCTCGCGGCGATTGCCGCAGAACTTATCCACAACTAGAGTACTTCTGAAGTTCCTGACCAGGGATTGATCGGGAGTGCGCTTGAACAGTCGGGCATCGCCCGTAACGGTAAACGTCGCCATGTCGATACTGCAGGCCATCAGAATCTTCCTCTTTTACCTGCTACTGGGCACCACCGCTCTGCTGTGGTGCAGCCTGAGCTTTTTTATCGCGCCCTTTCTGCCGTTCAAGGCGCGCTATCGTTTCATCAACGTGTACTGGTGCCGTTGCGCCTTGTGGTTGACCAAGGTGTTCCTCGACATCCGTTACGAAGTCAAAGGCGCAGAAAACGTGCCTGACCGTCCCTGCGTGATTCAATCGAACCACCAGAGCACCTGGGAGACGTTCTTTCTCTCCGCTTATTTCTCGCCCTTGAGCCAGGTGCTCAAGCGCGAATTGCTGTACGTGCCGTTCTTCGGCTGGGCGATGGCCATGCTGCGGCCGATCGCCATTGATCGCGACAACCCGAAAGCTGCGCTCAAGCAAGTTGCGACAAAGGGTGATGAGCTGCTCAAGGACAATGTCTGGGTGCTGATCTTCCCCGAAGGCACTCGCGTTCCCCACGGCACCATCGGCAAGTTTTCCCGCAGTGGCAGCGCATTGGCGGTGAATGCGGCGCTTCCGGTGCTGCCGATTGCGCACAATGCCGGCAAGTTCTGGCCGAAAATCGGCTGGGGTAAAAAGCAGGGCGTGATTACCGTAGTCATCGGTGAACCGATGTATGCCGAAGGGTCCGGCCCCCGCGCCATCGCCGATCTGAACGACCGGGTGCAGGCCTGGAACGAGCAGGCTCAACGGGAAATGGGTTCGTTGCCACCGGCACCACAAGCCCCGGCAGCCAACGATCAGGTGACTGTCTGAATTTTGTGGATAACCTGTGTACGGTTTGTTGGCAATATTTCGAAAAAATCAATTAAGTGACTGATTTTTATATATATTTCCGAAGCTGACAAAAAACCGTAAAAGGTGCATAAGTTTTTTTCGGAAGTAAGAAAGCCGGCTGATATAGCCGGTTTTTTTATGCCTGCTCCTCGGCGATCAGCGGCAGTTCAAGACGGAATGTGGTGCCCTGATCGATGACGCTGATGCATTCGATCCGCCCACCATGGTGATCCACCACGGCCTTGACCATCGATAACCCCAGCCCCACGCCATCGATGCCCTTGGCGGAAGAAAAGCGCCTATATTGGCTGAACAGATCAGGTAGTTCTTCAGCCGCAATGCCTTTGCCCTGATCGGTCAGTTCGCAGTGCAGCCAGTCATCGTGGCAACGAACGCGCAACCGAACCGTTGACCCGTTCGGGCTGTACTTGATCGCGTTTTCCAACAGATTGAACAGCGCACGGGTCAGCAAGCCCTGGTCCGCCAGCACCAGACGTTCCTGGGATTGTTCATCCATATCGTTCAGCAGCTCGATACACTTTTGCTGGGCAATGGGCAGAGCCTGATCCAACACGTCCATCACCAACATCGCAAACAGACTCGGCTGGAACTGATAGGCCTTGGATTCGGCCCGCGCCAGCAGCACGAAACCATCGGTCAGCTCCAGCGCCCGACGTACCTGGCGTTCAATCTGCTCGAACAACGGCGAATCGGTCCCGGCCTGATGTCGATGGACATCGAGCAGAGCGAGGATCGCCGAATGTGGCGCACGCAGGTCATGGGACAGAAAACGCAGCAGCACGCCGCGCTGTTCTTCGGCGGCACGCTCGGCGCTCAGATCGGTAAGGCTTAGCAGCCAGCCAATCGGTGTGTCGCCGTCCACCGGTAACAATGCTGCGCGTTCCAGCCGCAAACTGCGCTCCTTGTGATCACGAAACTCCACTAGGGGCAGGTCGGACAACAGTGGGTGCGACGCTGTGGATAAATCCGGATAGCCAAGACGCGCCAATCGATCGAGGACTTCATCACCGACCAGATCACTGCCGAACAAGTCACGCGCCTTGCGGTTGCCCAACAGGATCTGACCTTTGGGATCACTGATCAGGGTCGCGACCGGCAGATACTCCAGACCATCGGCGATGAAGCGACGGGTGTCACGCGTGCGGCTCATGGCCTGTTCAAGGGCCATGATCTGGCCCTGCAGTCGGTCGCCACTGGCAAATTGGGTACGGCGACGCTCGGGGAACACCTTCGGTTCATCGTCCAGCCGGGACAACTCCCAGCCGAAGTAGGTCAGCACGACACTCAGACGTCGCCAGTTCCAGATCAGATAACCGAACAGCATTCCCAGCACGGCCGGCGTGGGCGACCACCAACGCTGGATTTCTGCCAGGCCGGCACTGGTCAGCAGCACGCCAACCATGCCGATCAGCGTGAGCCAGAGCGCCAGACGCGGTCGCCACAGCAATAACCCCAGTACGATGGCCACCAGCGCGGTAGACAGCAGTGCGCCACTGACTGGCGCCGGATCATGCAGATTGATCTGCGCACGCCAGGACAACAATGCAGTCAGCGGCAACAGCACTAGACTTATCCACACCCACTCGCGCACCAGTTGCCGAAACAGGCGTTGAACCTGACTTTGCACACGGCTTTCGTGGCGGCGTCGGTTAATCATGGAAAACAGGGCAGGGCGGGTTGAATGGTTTCATAGGCGACAGGTCTGAGGACGTGGACCCGAAGAATCATAGCGGCTCACCCCACGGCGTGCCGCTTACTTTCACTGCTTTGGTCGAACCGCCGGTGTCGACCCCCCATTACCCAAGCGACAAGGAATCCCGCGTATGCGCGTTGCGATACTGGACGATGAACCCGCCGAACTGCGCCGGGTCGAGCAGACCCTGCAACAAATGGCCGAGGCCGGCGAACAGCCCTGGTCGCTGCACAGTTTCGAACGCGGAGAAGACCTGCTGCGACAACTGCGCCGGGAAACCTTCGACCTGCTGATCCTCGACTGGCAGCTTCCCGACCTCACCGGCCTGTCGTTGCTGCGCTGGACCCGCGAGCACATGGAAGCCCCGCCGGCCGCCATCATGCTGACCAGCCGCGACGGCGAAAGCGATATCGTCCAGGCCCTGAATGCCGGCGCCGACGATTACGTCAGCAAGCCCTTTCGTCCTAACGAGTTGAAGGCCCGTGTCACCGCCGTGCTGCGTCGACACAGCCATCAGCGCCCATCAGTCGCCAACGTTCTGCGTTTCAACGATCTGGTGTTCGATGACGCCGAACTGACCGTCACCCGCGAAGGCAAACCGATCATGATGACCGAGCGTGAGTATCGGCTCGCGCATTGCCTGTTCAGTAATCTGGGCCGGCCGTTGTCACGGGACTATCTATACGAAAGGTTCTGGCCCCATGAAGAAATGGCCTTGTCACGACCACTGGATACTCATATCTATCGGCTGCGTAACAAGCTCGGGCTGACAGCAGACAGGGGTTGGCAGTTGCTGACGATTTATGGGTATGGGTATCGGTTGGAGAGTGTGGTGTCTACAGGCGAGTGAACCGCAGGCAATAAAAAAGGCCAACGCATATGCGTTGGCCTTTTCGTTGGTGCCGACCGGGATCAGAAATCCAGGTTGGACACCGCCAGAGCATTGCTTTCGATGAAGTCACGGCGAGGTTCGACCGCATCACCCATCAGGGTGTTGAAGATCTGGTCTGCGCCGATGGCGTCTTCGATGGTGACTTTCAGCATGCGGCGCACGCTTGGGTCCATGGTGGTTTCCCACAGCTGATCCGGGTTCATCTCGCCCAGACCTTTGTATCGCTGGATGGTGTGGCGCTTGGTGCTTTCGGCCATCAGCCAGTCCAGGGCTTCCTTGAACTCGGTGACCGCTTTCTTGCGCTCGCCACGCTGGATGTACGCGCCTTCGTCGAGCAGGGTGCTCAGTTGAGCGCCGAGGGTGACGACGGTCTTGTAGTCGTTGCTGCCGAAGAAGTCGCGGTTGAAGGTGACGTAGTTCGACAGGCCGTGGGAGATCAGTTCGACCTCTGGCAGCCACACGCCACGTTCGCGGTCTTCACGCAGGCTGGCCTTGTAGACCAGGCCCGACTTCTCGACGGTGCGCAGACGGACTTCGTACTGGGCCAGCCAATCTTGCATCTTGGCGTGGTCGCCGAGCATTTCCAGGCTGACGGCCGGCAGGTAAATGAAGTGCTCGGTCAGCTCCTGCGGGTACAGGCGCGACAGACGCTTGAGGGTCTTCATCACCATGCGGAAGTCGTTCACCAGACGTTCCAGCGCTTCGCCGGAAATGCCCGGGGCGTCTTCGTTCAGGTGCAGGCTCGCATCTTCCAGGGCCGACTGCGTCATGTACTCTTCCATGGCGTCGTCGTCTTTGATGTATTGCTCTTGCTTGCCTTTCTTGACCTTGTACAGCGGCGGTTGGGCGATGTAGATGTAGCCGCGCTCGATCAGCTCCGGCAACTGACGGAAGAAGAAGGTCAGCAGCAGGGTACGGATGTGCGAACCGTCGACGTCAGCATCGGTCATGATGATGATGTTGTGATAGCGCAGCTTGTCGATGTTGTACTCTTCGCGACCGATACCGCAGCCCAGCGCGGTGATCAGCGTGCCCACTTCCTGGGACGAGATCATCTTGTCGAAACGGGCTTTCTCGACGTTGAGGATCTTGCCCTTCAGCGGCAGGATGGCCTGGGTCTTGCGGTTACGTCCCTGCTTGGCAGAGCCGCCCGCGGAGTCACCTTCCACGAGGTACAGTTCGGACAACGCAGGATCTTTTTCCTGGCAGTCAGCCAGTTTGCCCGGCAGACCGGCGATGTCCAGCGCACCTTTGCGGCGGGTCATCTCACGGGCCTTGCGCGCCGCTTCACGGGCACGGGCGGCGTCGATCATCTTGCCGACGACCAGCTTGGCCTCGTTGGGGTTTTCCAGCAGGAAGTCCGAGAAGTATTTACCCATTTCCTGTTCGACCGCGGTCTTCACTTCGGAAGACACCAGCTTGTCTTTGGTCTGGGAGCTGAACTTCGGATCCGGCACCTTCACCGAGATGATCGCGGTCAGGCCTTCGCGGGCATCGTCACCGGTGGTGGCGACTTTATGTTTCTTCGCCAGACCTTCCTGCTCGATGTAGTTGTTCAGGTTACGCGTCAGTGCGGAACGGAAGCCCACCAGGTGGGTGCCGCCGTCGCGCTGTGGAATGTTGTTGGTGAAGCACAACAGGTTCTCGTTGAAGCTGTCGTTCCACTGCAGGGCGATTTCCACGCCGATGCCGTCTTCACGCTGGATGTTGAAGTGGAACACCTGGTTGACCGCAGTCTTGTTGGTGTTCAGGTATTCAACGAACGCACGCAGGCCGCCTTCGTACTTGAACAGCTCTTCCTTGCCGCTGCGCTCGTCCTTGAGGACGATACCGACACCGGAGTTGAGGAAGGACAGTTCACGAATACGCTTGGCCAGGATGTCCCAGCTGAAGTGAATGTTCTTGAAGGTTTCCTTGGAAGCCTTGAAGTGAATCTGGGTACCGGTGGTTTCGCTGTCGCCAACGATCGCCATCGGCGCTTGAGGTACGCCGTGGACGTAGGTCTGCTCCCAGATTTTGCCGCTGCGGCGAACGGTCAGGACCAGCTCTTCGGACAGCGCGTTTACTACCGAAACACCTACACCGTGCAGACCGCCGGACACCTTGTAGGAGTTGTCGTCGAACTTACCGCCGGCGTGGAGGACGGTCATGATGACCTCGGCGGCGGAAACGCCTTCCTCTTTGTGCACGTCTACCGGGATGCCACGACCGTTATCTTTGACGGTAATGGACTCATCCGGGTGGATGATGATGCTGATGTCATCGCAATGGCCGGCGAGGGCTTCGTCGATCGAGTTGTCGACCACCTCGAACACCATGTGGTGCAGACCGCTGCCATCGTCGGTGTCACCAATGTACATACCGGGACGTTTGCGCACGGCATCCAGGCCTTTCAGCACTTTAATGCTCGATGAGTCGTACGTATTTTCTTCGCTCAATGCCTTCACTCCCGATGGTCGTGGGTCTGGGTGATACGGCCCTGTTCCACGTGGAACAGAGCGACTGGCGTTTCCGTCTGCCAGCCTTCCCTCAATAATTCGTGATCTACACAGGTAATAAAAACCTGGCAGCGTAAGTCTTCCAGCAAGCGGCACAGCGCACGACGGTGGCTCTCGTCCAGCTCGGACGGCAAGTCATCCACCAGATAAATACACTGGCCGCGTCGGGCCTGGCTCACCAGATGTCCCTGGGCAATACGCAACGCACAGACCACCAGTTTTTGCTGACCCCGGGACAAGATGTCCGCGGCATTGTGTGCGCCCAATCTAAGACGCAAGTCAGCGCGTTGCGGTCCGGCCTGGGTATGACCCATCTGCTGGTCCCGCTGCAGGGATCCGGCAAGTACGGCACTTAATTCCCGATCCTTGTCCCAGCCTCGGTAATAGCTGAGCGTCAAACCTTCGAGCTCAACCAGTTCGCTCAAGGTTTGTTCAAAGACTGGTTTCAAGGCTTTGATGTAAGCGCGGCGGTATTCATCGATTTCAGCGCTGGCCTGGCACAGTTCCCTGTCCCAAACCGCTTGCGAAACGGCGTCAAGTGTACCATGCCGCAGCCAGGAGTTTCTCTGGCGCAAGGCCTTCTGCAAACGCTGCCATGTGGCCATGAACCGCGGCTCGACGTGGAATACGCCCCAGTCGAGAAACTGCCGGCGAATCTTTGGCGCACCTTCCAGCAGACGGAAGCTGTCGGGGTTGATCAACTGCAGCGGCAGGATCTCCGCCAGTTGCGCGGCACTGCGGGCATTCTGACCGTCGATGCGGATCTGGAATTCCCCCTGACGATCGCGAGAGATCCCCAATGCACTGTGGCCACCTTCGGCAAGCTCGACCTGACCGAATACGGTACAGGCAAGCTGTTCATACTGGATGACCGGTAATAGCCGGGTGCTACGAAACGAACGGGCAAGCCCCAGCAGATGAATGGCTTCCAGAACACTGGTTTTGCCGCTGCCGTTGGCGCCGTAAAGAATATTGATTCGGGGGGAGGGGGAGAAGGTCACCGGGTGCAGATTGCGCACCGCGGTGACCGAGACGCGACTTAGCGACATCCAGAGTCAGCTGATTACAGACGCATCGGCATGACAACGTAAGCCGAATCGTCATTGTCGGACTCTTGCACCAGCGCACTGCTGTTGGAGTCGGACAGAATCAGGCGAACCTGCTCGGTGGTCATCACGCCCAGCACATCGAGCAGATAGCTGACGTTGAAGCCGATTTCCAGGGAGCCGCCGTTGTATTCCACGCCCACTTCTTCTTCCGCTTCTTCCTGCTCCGGGTTATTGGCCTGGATTTTCAACTGACCGCTGGCCAGTTGCAGACGGATGCCGCGGTACTTCTCGTTGGACAGAATTGCAGTACGGCTGAACGCTTCGCGCAGCGCCTGGCGATCGCCGAGAACCAGCTTGTCGCCGCCTTTCGGCAGAACGCGCTCGTAATCCGGGAACTTGCCGTCCACCAATTTCGAGGTGAACGTGAATTCGCCAGTGGTCGCACGGATGTGGTGCTGACCCAGGACGATGCTGACGTTGCCGTCCGGCTCGGTGAGCAGACGTGCCAGTTCGAGAATACCTTTACGCGGCACGATCACCTGATGACGATCCTGCTGACCGATGTCGGCCTGCATCGAGCACATCGCCAGACGGTGACCATCGGTGGCCACGGCACGGATTACACCGGTCGAGACTTCCAGCAGCATGCCGTTGAGGTAGTAACGCACGTCCTGTTGGGCCATGGCGAAACTGGTGCGTTCGATCAGGCGACGAAGCTTGCTTTGATCCAGGCTGGTGGTCAGCGAGCCCGGGCCTTCTTCCACAGTCGGGAAGTCATTGGCCGGCAGGGTCGACAGGGTGAAACGGCTACGGCCGGCTTTCACCACCAGCTTCTGCTCGTCAACCTTGATGTCGATCAGCGCATCGTTTGGCAGGCTTTTGCAGATATCCATCAGCTTGCGCGCAGGCACAGTGATGGAGCCCGTTTCAGCCGGCTCCTCGAGTTGCACGCGACCGACCAGTTCGACTTCCAGGTCGGTACCGGTCAGCGACAGTTGCTGGCCATCGACAACCAGCAGCACGTTGGACAGTACCGGCAAGGTCTGTCGGCGCTCGACGACGCCTGCGACCAGTTGCAGGGGTTTCAACAGGGCTTCGCGTTGAATGGTGAAATGCATGGTCTAGTCCCTTGCCTTAATAAGCTGCGCTGGTGTTCATCAAGTGGTCAGAGTACGCAGCAGGTTCTTGTAGTCCTCGCGGATGTCCGCGTCGGATTCCTTAAGCTCGTTGATCTTGCGGCAGGCGTGCAACACCGTCGTGTGGTCACGACCGCCAAACACATCGCCGATTTCCGGCAGGCTGTGGTTGGTCAGTTCCTTGGACAGTGCCATGGCGACCTGACGCGGACGAGCGACCGAGCGCGAACGGCGCTTGGACAGCAAGTCGGAGATCTTGATCTTGTAGTACTCGGCGACGGTGCGCTGAATGTTATCCACAGAGACCAGTTTGTCCTGCAATGCCAACAGATCTTTCAGGGATTCGCGAATCAACTCGATGGTGATGTCGCGGCCCATGAAGTGCGAGTGGGCGATCACGCGCTTCAGCGCGCCTTCCAGCTCACGGACGTTGGAGCGAATACGCTGGGCAATGAAGAACGCCGCATCGTGTGGCAACTCGACTTTGGCCTGGTCAGCCTTCTTCATCAAGATGGCTACACGGGTTTCCAGCTCCGGCGGCTCGACGGCGACCGTCAGGCCCCAGCCGAAGCGGGATTTGAGGCGCTCTTCAAGGCCTTCGATTTCTTTCGGGTAGCGATCACTGGTGAGAATGACCTGCTGGCCACCTTCAAGCAGGGCATTGAAGGTGTGGAAAAACTCTTCCTGGGAACGTTCCTTACGGGCGAAGAACTGAATGTCGTCGATCAGCAAGGCGTCAACCGAACGGTAGAAGCGCTTGAACTCGTTGATCGCGTTCAGTTGCAGCGCCTTGACCATGTCGGCCACGAAACGCTCGGAATGCAGGTACACGACCTTGGCATTCGGATTCTTCTTTAATAGATGGTTACCCACCGCGTGCATCAAGTGGGTTTTACCCAGACCGACGCCGCCATAAAGGAAGAGCGGGTTGTAGCCGTGCTTGGGGTTGTCTGCCACTTGCCAGGCCGCCGCACGGGCGAGCTGGTTGGATTTACCTTCGACGAAGTTCTCGAAGGTAAAGGTGCGGTTCAGGTAGCTGGTGTGCTTGAGCGCGCCTTCGACCTGGACGGTACGCTGTTCGGCACGCACTGGCGCTTGCTGAGAAGCCGCGCCGGCCATCGGGTCGAAGCTGTCGCGGGACGGCTCTTCGCTGACTTCCTCGGTTTTTTGCGTCGCACGCTTAGCCGGGGTTGGAGCCGATGCTGGTGCCGGAGCGCTGACGGGTGCGGCATTGGCCTGAGCCAGGGATGCAGCAGCGGCGGCCAACGGTGCATTCGGCGCGGCACGCGGTGCAGAACTGCGCTTGCTGCCTATTAATAAGGAGAGCGACGGCGCCAAGCCGTTGCCATGCTCATCCAGCAGTTCGAGGACGCGTCCCAGGTACTTTTCGTTGACCCAGTCCAGAACAAAACGGTTCGGTGCGTAGACACGCAACTCGTCGCCTTCGGCTTCGACCTGTAATGGACGGATCCAGGTGTTGAATTGTTGGGCTGGCAGCTCTTCGCGCAAAAGCTCCACGCACTGCTGCCAAAGTTCCACTGACACGGAAATCCCCTAAGTTGAAAGCCGGTGAGGCAAAAACAAGCGGCCATTGTAGCGGCGGGACGTTCACTTATCCACATGCAGGTTGCCCGGTGGACATGATTTATCAATGCCTTAACCGGTGAAAAAGCGACCGACGGTGTGTGAATAAGCTCTGTGGATAACCGTAACTGAGGGCACTGGACAAGTGGGGGCGAAACTCGGTGGATAACGCGCCTGTGGATAACAGCACTTTCCACACACAGGTTATCCGACAGCGCAGCACAGGCTGAACACGGTTTTCCACCGTAGTTGTCATTCTCTGTACATCACGCGGAACAAGGTCTCAGAGCAGTTATCCACAGAAGAGGGCCGTCCCAGCTTTTACAAGCTTTACAGAAAAGCTTTAAATAATTCCCTTCTTTATTTTTATGTCTGGCGTACAAGGTTTCGATCCTGGAGGCATCGGAGATCTATTTATAAGGAAACGTTGGTTGGAAATTGACCTATTGCCTTGCTTTCTCTAGAATCCCCGGTCTCTTAAAACGGGGGCCATTCCGGCCCGTTGTGGACGAACCAGGTAACACGACATGAAACGTACTTTCCAACCAAGCACTATCAAACGCGCTCGTACCCACGGTTTCCGTGCTCGCATGGCTACCAAGAACGGTCGTGCCGTACTGTCGCGTCGTCGCGCCAAAGGCCGCGCACGTCTGGCAGTTTGATAATCCGGCACTGGAGGTGAGTCAGGACTTCAGTCGGGAAAAGCGTCTGCTTACTCCCCGGCATTTCAAGGCAGTCTTTGACTCCCCTACCGGCAAGGTTCCGGGGAAAAATCTCCTGCTCCTTGCGCGCAACAACGATCTCGATCACCCCCGTCTCGGGCTGGTCATCGGGAAAAAGAGCGTAAAGCTCTCCGTCGAGCGCAATCGCCTCAAACGTCTGATGCGCGAATCGTTTCGCCTGCACCAGGATTCACTGGTCGGCTGGGACATTGTGATCGTCGCGCGCAAAGGTTTGGGTGACGTAGAAAACCCCGAATTGATTCAGCATTTCGGCAAACTCTGGAAGCGTCTGGCACGTAACAAGCCGGTACCAGCAGTCAAAACCGAAACTGTAGGGGTAGACAGTCCTGATGCGTAAACTGGCACTCGTTCCGATCCAGTTTTATCGCTACGCCATTAGTCCCCTGATGGCTGATCACTGTCGTTTCTACCCCAGTTGTTCCTGCTACGCGTTGGAAGCCATCGAAAATCATGGCCTTCTGCGCGGTGGCTGGCTGACCTTTCGTCGTTTAGGTCGCTGTCATCCGTGGAATCCCGGTGGTTATGACCCGGTTCCACCTATCCCTACCTCCCGTTCTTCTTCGATGGCCGAGTAATCATGGATATCAAACGCACGATCCTGATCGTCGCCCTGGCAATCGTGTCCTACGTCATGGTTCTTAAATGGAACCAGGACTACGGCCAGGCTGCCCTGCCGACTCAGAATGTTGCTTCCAGTACGACTACATCCGGTTTGCCGGACACAGCCACTGGCAATAGCGCTGCAGCCAGTGACGATATTCCGCGCGCCGCAAGCGATACTAGCGCACCTGCCGAAACACCGGTCGCCGCCAGCAAGGATCTGATCCAGATCAAAACCGACGTGCTCGATCTGGCGATCGATCCACAGGGCGGTGACGTTGCGCAACTGACCTTGCCACTGTATCCGCGTCGTCAGGATCGTCCGGATGTTCCGTTCCAGCTGTTCGACAACGGCGGCGAGCGTACTTACCTGGCACAAAGCGGTCTGATCGGCGCCAACGGTCCGGACGCAAGCCCGGCCGGTCGTCCGGTTTACGCGTCGGAGAAGAAAAGTTATCAACTGGCTGACGGTCAGGACCAATTGGTCGTCGACCTGAAGTTCAGCAAGGACGGCGTCAACTACATCAAGCGTTTCACCCTGAAACGTGGCCTGTATGACGTGACCGTGACTTATCTGATCGACAACCAGAGCGCTCAGCCTTGGTCCGGTTCGATGTTTGCCCAGCTGAAACGCGATGCAAGTGCCGATCCTTCGTCGACCACTGCTACTGGCACTGCGACTTACCTTGGCGCCGCCCTGTGGACAAGTTCCGAGCCGTACAAGAAAGTGTCCATGAAAGACATGGACAAAGGTCAGCTCAAGGAAACCGTCACCGGTGGCTGGGTAGCCTGGCTGCAACACTACTTCGTAACTGCATGGGTTGCTCCGAAGGGCGAAAACAACATCGTCCAGACCCGTAAGGACAGCAAAGGCAACTACATCATCGGTTACACCGGTCCTTCGTTGACCGCTGCACCGGGTGCAAAAGTCGAGACCAGCGCTGTTCTGTACGCCGGTCCGAAAAGCCAGGCAGTGCTGAAAGAGTTGTCCCCAGGTCTGGAACTGACCGTCGACTACGGCATTCTGTGGTTCATTGCCCAGCCAATCTTCTGGCTGCTGCAACATATCCACGCCATCGTCGGCAACTGGGGCTGGTCGATCATCTTCCTGACCATGCTGATCAAGGGGATTTTCTTCCCTCTGTCGGCTGCCAGCTACAAGTCGATGGCCCGCATGCGTGCCGTGGCGCCGAAACTGGCTGCACTGAAAGAGCAACATGGCGATGACCGGCAGAAAATGTCGCAAGCCATGATGGAGCTGTACAAGAAAGAGAAGATCAATCCACTGGGTGGCTGCTTGCCGATCCTGGTTCAGATGCCGGTTTTCCTTTCGCTGTACTGGGTTCTGCTGGAAAGCGTGGAAATGCGCCAGGCGCCGTTCATGCTGTGGATTACCGACCTGTCGATCAAGGATCCGTTCTTCATCCTGCCGATCATCATGGGCGCGACCATGTTCATCCAGCAGCGTCTGAACCCGACTCCTCCGGATCCGATGCAGGCCAAGGTGATGAAAATGATGCCTATCATCTTCACCTTCTTCTTCCTGTGGTTCCCGGCGGGTCTGGTGCTGTACTGGGTTGTGAACAACTGCCTGTCGATTGCTCAACAGTGGTACATCACGCGTAAGATCGAAGCGGCGACGAAAAAAGCCGAGGCGTAACTTACTCTGTGGATAACACCACTCAAAACGCCCCCTAGTGGGGCGTTTTGCTATCTGCCATTTTTGTCTGGATACCGGTTTATGAGCGCACCTCGTGAAACCATCGCAGCCGTCGCTACCGCCCAGGGCCGTGGCGGCGTGGGCATCGTTCGAATTTCCGGGCCGCTGGCCAGCGTTGCGGCCAAAGCCATCAGCGGCCGCGAGCTGAAGCCCCGATTTGCCCACTACGGCCCCTTCTTCAGTGACGATCAACAGGTGCTGGATGAAGGTCTGGCGCTGTATTTCCCCGGGCCGAACTCTTTCACCGGTGAAGATGTGCTGGAACTGCAGGGCCACGGCGGTCCGATCGTCCTCGACATGCTGCTCAAGCGTTGCCTGGAACTGGGTTGCCGACTGGCGCGGCCGGGTGAGTTCAGCGAACGCGCCTTCCTCAATGACAAACTCGACCTGGCTCAGGCCGAGGCCATTGCCGATCTGATCGAAGCCAGTTCTGCACAGGCTGCACGCAATGCTTTGCGTTCCTTGCAGGGCGCGTTTTCCCAGCGTGTGCATAACCTCACCGAACAACTGATCGGTCTGAGGATTTACGTCGAGGCAGCCATCGATTTCCCGGAAGAAGAGATCGACTTCCTTGCCGATGGCCATGTATTGAGCATGCTCGACAAGGTACGCGGCGAGTTATCCACCGTACTACGTGAAGCCGGGCAGGGTGCGCTGCTGCGTGATGGCATGACGGTGGTGATTGCCGGTCGTCCGAATGCCGGCAAATCCAGCTTGCTGAACGCACTGGCCGGGCGAGAAGCCGCCATCGTGACGGAAATCGCCGGCACGACCCGGGATATCCTGCGCGAACATATCCACATCGATGGCATGCCGCTGCATGTCGTAGACACCGCCGGATTGCGCGATACCGACGACCATGTGGAAAAAATCGGCGTCGAACGTGCGTTGAAAGCCATTGGCGAAGCCGATCGGGTGCTGTTGGTGGTCGATGCCACGGCCCCGGAGGCGGCCGACCCGTTCGCGTTGTGGCCTGAATTCCTCGAAACCCGACCAGATCCGGCAAAGGTCACCCTGATTCGCAATAAAGCGGATCTCACCGGTGAAGCGATAGCCCTGGAAGTCAGCGACGATGGGCACGTAACTATCAGTCTGAGCGCCAAGGCTGCCGGCGAAGGCCTGGATCTGCTGCGTGATCACCTCAAGGCCTGCATGGGCTACGAACAGACCTCAGAGAGCAGCTTCAGCGCACGCCGTCGTCACCTGGAAGCACTGCGTCATGCCAGCGCGGCCCTGGAGCACGGTCGTGCACAGCTGACTCTGGCAGGGGCTGGCGAACTGTTGGCAGAAGATCTACGTCAGGCTCAGCAGTTCCTCGGGGAAATTACCGGGGCGTTCAGCTCCGATGATCTGCTCGGGCGGATCTTTTCCAGCTTCTGCATCGGTAAATAACCCTTCCGTTGTCCACAGGCAGGTCCATTCGCGACCTGTCTGTTTCTCCTTTTCGCATTCCTTCCCTTCCAGTGCCGGGCAAATTCCTTCTCCCTGAGCGGATTTCCCCTGTCCGCAGCATGCTCATTCATCCGATTTCTGTGGATTAAGCCCTGTGAATAACTGCCGCTGAGGGCAGTTGATAACAGGGCCTGGAAACTGAACATAACTGCATCTGTGGATAACCGCACCATTCATCCACAGGCTTACACCGGTTATCCAAGGGCCTCATGGCTCCATGGACACAGGGTTTTAAATCTCTGTACATATTGAAAATAAAGGTCTGTAGCAATCTATCCACAGAAAGCATGGGCAGTAAGAATAAGCTTTAAAACAAAGGTTTTATAAATTTCTCTCTTTTTTATTCTTTTAACCGCGAGTTCTCCACAGCTGGTTAAATTTTGTGCAAAGGGTTCTTTAGGAAGGGCGAAGTCCCTATACTTGTCGACCAGGTCCAGAAACCTGATCTCAAACTATTCCTGAATTACCTACTTAAGCAGGCACGAGGTGCGTGGTGGATTTCCCTTCCCGTTTTGAAGTGATCGTCATCGGCGGCGGTCATGCCGGTACCGAGGCAGCACTGGCCTCAGCACGCATGGGTGCAAAAACCCTTCTGCTGACGCATAACGTGGAAACCCTCGGTGCCATGAGTTGCAACCCGGCCATCGGCGGCATTGGCAAAAGCCATCTGGTCAAGGAAATCGATGCCCTCGGCGGCGCGATGGCCATCGCTACCGATCTGGGTGGCATCCAGTTTCGCGTGTTGAACAGCCGTAAAGGCCCTGCCGTACGTGCAACCCGTGCACAGGCCGACCGGATTCTTTACAAGGCAGCTGTCCGCGAAATCCTGGAAAACCAACCGAACCTGTGGATATTTCAACAAGCCGCCGACGATCTGATTGTCGAGCAGGAACAAGTACGCGGTGTCGTTACGCAAATGGGTCTGCGTTTCTTCGCCGATTCCGTTGTGTTGACCACCGGTACTTTCCTGGGCGGACTTATCCACATCGGTTTGCAGAATTTTTCCGGCGGTCGCGCCGGTGACCCGCCATCGATCGCCCTGGCGCATCGTTTGCGTGAACTGCCGCTGCGTGTCGGTCGCCTGAAAACCGGTACGCCTCCGCGTATCGACGGCAAGTCTGTGGATTTCTCGGTGATGACCGAGCAACCAGGTGATACGCCGATCCCGGTGATGTCGTTCATGGGCAACAAGGAACAACATCCACGGCAAGTCAGTTGCTGGATTACCCACACCAACGCCCGTACCCACGAAATCATCGCGGCAAACCTCGACCGTTCGCCGATGTATTCCGCTGCAGGCGAGATCGAAGGCATCGGCCCGCGTTACTGCCCGTCCATCGAAGACAAGATCCACCGCTTTGCCGACAAGGAAAGCCATCAGGTGTTCATCGAGCCGGAAGGCCTGACCACCCATGAGCTGTATCCGAACGGGATATCCACAAGCCTGCCGTTCGACGTGCAATTGCAGATCGTGCAATCGATTCGCGGCATGGAAAACGCGCACATCGTGCGTCCGGGTTATGCGATCGAATACGACTACTTCGATCCTCGCGACCTGAAGTACAGCCTGGAAACCAAAGTAATCGGCGGTCTGTTTTTCGCTGGCCAGATCAACGGCACCACCGGTTACGAAGAAGCCGGCGCCCAGGGTTTGCTGGCTGGTGCGAACGCTGCACTTCGTGCGAAGGGCAAAGAAGCCTGGTGCCCGCGTCGCGATGAAGCGTACATCGGGGTATTGGTCGACGACCTGATTACCCTCGGTACTCAAGAGCCGTACCGCATGTTCACTTCCCGTGCCGAGTACCGCCTGATCCTGCGTGAGGACAACGCCGACCTGCGTCTGACTGAAAAAG
Source organism: Pseudomonas sp. R38(2017) (assembly GCF_002112395.1). Lineage (NCBI taxonomy): Bacteria > Pseudomonadati > Pseudomonadota > Gammaproteobacteria > Pseudomonadales > Pseudomonadaceae > Pseudomonas > Pseudomonas sp. R38(2017). The sequence goes on along the minus strand of NZ_NEHN01000014.1, from coordinate 37,421 downwards.
GTCGCGAACTGGGTCTGGTCGATGACGCGCGTTGGGCGGCGTTCTGCAAGAAGCGCGAAAACATCGAGCTGGAAGAGCAGCGTCTGAAAAGCACCTGGGTTCGCCCGGGCACCCAGCAGGGCGATGCAATTGCAGAAAAATTCGGCACTCCGCTGACTCACGAATACAACTTGCTCAATCTCTTGAGCCGTCCGGAAATCGACTACGCTGGTCTGGTCGAAGTAACCGGGCAGGGCGCCGAAGATCCACAGGTCGCCGAACAGGTCGAGATCAAGACCAAATACGCCGGTTACATCGACCGTCAACAGGACGAAATCGCCCGTCTGCGTGCAAGCGAAGACACGAAACTGCCTGTGGATATCGATTACACCAACATTTCCGGTCTCTCCAAGGAGATCCAGAGCAAGCTGGGTACCACACGTCCCGAGACGCTGGGCCAGGCTTCGCGGATCCCGGGTGTGACCCCGGCAGCGATTTCGCTGTTGATGATTCATTTGAAGAAACGCGGCGCGGGCCGTCAGTTGGAGCAAAGCGCTTGAGTTCTAAGGTCACTTCGCAACACGCCGAAGAGTTATCCACAGGAGCCCGCGAGCTCGGTGTCAATCTCACTGAAACCCAGCACGAATTGCTGCTGGGCTATCTCGCCCTGTTGATCAAATGGAACCAGGCCTACAACCTGACCGCCGTTCGCGATCCGGATGAAATGGTGTCCCGTCACTTGCTCGATAGCCTCAGTGTGATGTCGTTCATCGAAAACGGTCGCTGGCTGGACGTCGGCAGCGGCGGCGGCATGCCGGGGATCCCTTTGGCGATCCTGTATCCGGACTCGCAAGTGACCTGCCTGGACAGCAACGGCAAGAAAACCCGCTTCCTGACTCAGGTCAAACTCGAACTCAAACTGGACAACCTGCAAGTTATCCACAGTCGCGTCGAAGCGTTCCAGCCTGCACAGGCATTCAACGGGATCATTTCCCGGGCATTCAGCAGCATGGAGAACTTCACCAACTGGACTCGCCACCTCGGCGACGCCGATACGCGCTGGCTGGCAATGAAGGGCGTTCATCCGGCCGATGAGCTGGTAGCATTGCCGGCAGACTTCAAACTCGATAGCGAACACGCCCTGGCCGTACCCGGTTGCCAAGGCCAACGCCATCTGCTGATACTGCGCCGCACGGCATGATTGGGAACACAAGCAAGAATGGCTAAGGTATTCGCGATAGCGAACCAGAAGGGTGGTGTGGGCAAGACCACCACCTGCATCAACCTCGCAGCATCCCTGGTCGCGACCAAGCGCCGGGTGCTGTTGATCGATCTCGATCCACAGGGCAACGCCACCATGGGTAGCGGTGTGGATAAACATGGCCTGGAAAACTCGGTCTACGACCTGCTGATCGGCGAATGCGATCTGGCCCAGGCCATGCACTACTCCGAACACGGCGGTTATCAACTGCTGCCGGCCAACCGCGACCTGACAGCGGCCGAAGTGGTTCTGCTGGAAATGCAGATGAAGGAAAGCCGTCTGCGCAGCGCGCTGGCGCCGATCCGTGAAAACTACGATTACATTCTGATCGACTGCCCGCCGTCGCTGTCGATGCTCACGCTGAATGCGCTGGTTGCCGCTGACGGGGTCATTATCCCCATGCAGTGCGAGTACTTTGCGCTCGAAGGTTTGAGCGACCTTGTGGATAACATCAAGCGCATCGCCGAATTGCTGAACCCGAACCTGAAAGTCGAAGGCCTGCTGCGGACCATGTATGACCCCCGCCTGAGCCTGATGAACGATGTATCGGCCCAGCTCAAGGAACACTTCGGCGATCAGTTGTACGACACGGTGATCCCGCGCAACATCCGCCTGGCCGAAGCCCCTAGCTACGGCATGCCGGCGCTGGCCTACGACAAGCAATCGCGTGGCGCGCTGGCCTATCTGGCCCTGGCGGGCGAGATGGTTCGCCGTCAGCGCAAAAATTCACGCATCGCCGCTGCTCAGCCAACTTAAGGAATCCCCATGGCCGTCAAGAAACGAGGTCTCGGACGAGGACTGGATGCACTGCTGAGCGGTCCGACTGTCAGCTCGCTGGAAGAACAGGCGGCGCAGGCTGACAGCCGTGAGTTGCAGCACCTGCCGTTGGACCTGCTGCAACGCGGCAAGTATCAGCCACGCCGGGACATGGATCCGCAGGCGCTGGAAGAGCTGGCGCAGTCGATCAAGGCCCAGGGCGTGATGCAGCCGATCGTGGTTCGCCCGATTGGCGGTGGTCGTTTCGAGATCATCGCCGGTGAACGTCGCTGGCGCGCAAGTCAGCAGGCCGGGCAGGAAACCATTCCTGCGATGGTTCGCGACGTGCCGGATGAAACCGCGATCGCCATTGCGCTGATCGAGAACATCCAGCGCGAAGACCTCAATCCGATCGAAGAAGCGGTAGCCCTGCAGCGCTTGCAGCAGGAATTCCAGCTCACCCAGCAACAGGTCGCCGAGGCTGTGGGTAAGTCCCGCGTCACCGTGGCCAACCTGTTGCGCCTGATTGCGCTGCCAGAAGTCATCAAGACCATGCTGTCCCATGGCGACCTGGAAATGGGTCATGCCCGTGCGTTGCTCGGTCTGCCGGACAATCAGCAGGTGGAAGGGGCGCGACATGTTGTCGCACGCGGTCTTACCGTGCGCCAGACTGAGGCACTGGTTCGTCAGTGGCTGAGCGGCAAACCCGAGCCTGTGGAACCTGCAAAACCGGACCCGGATATTGCCCGCCTCGAGCAGCGTCTGGCCGAGCGCCTAGGCTCTGCGGTGCAGATCCGCCACGGGAAGAAGGGAAAGGGTCAGTTGGTGATTGGTTACAACTCCCTCGATGAGCTTCAAGGTGTGCTCGCACACATCCGCTGAAACAATTCCTCTTGTAGCGCGCAGTCGGAAATCACTACCTGACAGTTGAATAGGGGCAGAACCGCCCCTATACTCTGCGCGCATTTTGTCGGCACAAATTATGCCAAGTTATTGAATTTCGGCAGCCGACCATTGGAGAGCAATAGTGATGGAAACCCGCAAGCCAAACCGCCTGCCGTTCCATCGCCTGGCGGTTTTTCCGGTGTTAATGGCTCAATTTGTCATTTTGCTCATTGCCGCTTTGGCGCTCTGGCAATGGCACGGAGTCGTTGCCGGATACTCGGGACTTTGCGGAGGCCTGATAGCCTTGCTGCCCAATGTTTATTTCGCTCACAAGGCATTTCGGTTTTCCGGCGCCCGAGCAGCCCAGTCCATCGTCCGGTCTTTCTATGCCGGCGAGGCAGGCAAACTGATTTTGACGGCAGTGCTGTTTGCACTGGTGTTTGCAGGTGTGAAGCCACTGGCGCCGATCGCTGTATTCGGCGCCTTCGTGCTGACTCAGTCGGTCAGCTGGTTCGCTCCCCTGCTGATGAGAACAAGACTTTCGAGACCTTAGGGCGTTTGAGGCAACCATGGCAGAAACAACCGCTTCGGGCTATATCCAGCACCACTTGCAGAACCTGACCTTCGGTCAGCTACCCAACGGCGGCTGGGGCTTTGCCCACTCCGCAGCAGAAGCCAAGGAAATGGGCTTCTGGGCTTTCCACGTCGATACCCTCGGCTGGTCGGTCGCATTGGGCCTGATCTTCGTCATTCTTTTCCGCATGGCGGCCAAGAAGGCGACTTCCGGTCAGCCAGGCGCACTGCAGAACTTCGTTGAAGTCCTGGTCGAATTCGTCGATGGCAGCGTGAAAGACAGCTTCCATGGCCGTAGCCCGGTGATCGCACCGCTGGCACTGACCATCTTCGTATGGGTGTTCCTGATGAACGCCGTCGACCTGGTACCGGTCGACTGGATTCCTCAGTTGGCCATCCTGATCTCCGGCGACCACCACATCCCGTTCCGTGCCGTGTCGACTACCGACCCGAACGCGACCCTGGGCATGGCGTTCTCGGTTTTCGCACTGATCATTTTCTATAGCATCAAGGTCAAGGGCCTCGGCGGCTTCATCGGCGAGCTGACCCTGCACCCGTTCGGCAGCAAGAACATCTTCGTTCAGGCGCTGCTGATCCCGGTGAACTTCCTGCTGGAATTCGTGACCCTGATCGCCAAACCGATCTCTCTGGCTCTGCGTCTGTTCGGCAACATGTATGCCGGCGAGCTGGTGTTCATCCTGATCGCTGTGATGTTCGGCAGCGGCCTGCTCTGGCTCAGCGGCCTGGGCGTTGTCCTGCAGTGGGCGTGGGCTGTGTTCCACATCCTGATCATCACCCTGCAGGCGTTCATCTTCATGATGCTGACCATCGTCTACCTGTCGATGGCGCACGAAGAAAACCATTAAGACCAGTCTCGACTAGTCTGATGTCCTTCCCGGTAAAACGGGGAGGGGCTCCTCACGGGGCACCATGAAACGATTTGTTTTACCGCTTTAATCTAAAAAACCTAAACCATACGACGTAAAAGTCGGGAGGAAAGATGGAAACTGTAGTTGGTCTAACCGCTATCGCTGTTGCACTGTTGATCGGCCTGGGCGCACTGGGTACCGCAATTGGTTTCGGCCTGCTGGGCGGCAAGTTCCTGGAAGGCGCAGCGCGTCAGCCAGAAATGGTTCCAATGCTGCAAGTTAAAATGTTCATCGTTGCCGGTCTGCTCGACGCCGTAACCATGATCGGTGTTGGTATCGCTCTGTTCTTCACCTTTGCGAACCCGTTCGTTGGTCAAATCGCTGGCTAATCATTCGGATTTTCCGAGTGATTTGGTGTGATGGACAACGTAACTGCGAGGTGTTGGCGTGAACATTAATGCGACCCTGATTGGCCAGTCCGTTGCGTTCCTGATTTTTGTACTGTTCTGCATGAAGTTCGTATGGCCTCCGGTCATCGCAGCTCTGCACGAACGTCAAAAGAAGATCGCTGATGGTCTGGACGCTGCCAGCCGTGCAGCTCGCGACCTGGAGTTGGCCCAAGAGAAAGCGGGTCAGCAACTGCGCGAAGCGAAAGCTCAGGCAGCTGAAATCATCGAGCAAGCCAAGAAACGCGGTAACCAGATTGTCGAAGAGGCCGTTGAAAAGGCCCGTGTCGACGCTGACCGTGTGAAGGTTCAGGCTCAAGCCGAGATCGAACAGGAACTGAACAGTGTCAAAGACAAGCTGCGCGCCCAAGTGGGCTTGCTGGCTGTCGGCGGCGCCGAGAAGATCCTGGGTGCCACAATCGATCAAAACGCGCACGCAGAGCTGGTTAACCAACTGGCTGCTGAAATCTAAGCGAGGGCGATCATGGCAGAACTGACCACGTTGGCCCGACCTTACGCTAAGGCGGCCTTCGAGCACGCTCAGGCCCACCAGCAACTGGCCAATTGGTCAGCCATGCTCGGCCTGGCTGCAGCGGTGTCGCAAGACGACACCATGCAGCGCGTGCTCAAGGCCCCGCGACTGACGAGCGCAGAAAAGGCCGCCACGTTCATTGACGTGTGCGGCGACAAGTTTGATGCCAAGGCACAGAACTTCATCAATGTCGTTGCCGAAAACGACCGTCTCCCGCTTCTGCCGGAGATCGCTGCTCTATTCGACCTGTACAAGGCCGAACAAGAGAAATCGGTAGACGTTGAAGTGACCAGTGCTTTTGCATTGAACCAAGAACAGCAAGACAAACTCGCCAAGGTTCTCAGTGCACGACTCAACCGGGAAGTGCGCCTGCAAGTTGCGGAGGACGCTGCCCTCATAGGTGGTGTCGTTATCCGCGCCGGCGACCTGGTTATCGATGGCTCGATTCGCGGCAAAATCGCGAAACTTGCCGAAGCATTGAAATCTTGAGTTTGAAGGGGCAGCAGAGCAATGCAGCAACTCAATCCTTCCGAAATAAGTGAAATTATCAAGGGCCGCATCGAAAAACTCGATGTGACCTCCCAAGCCCGTAACGAAGGCACTGTCGTCAGCGTATCTGACGGTATCGTGCGGATTCACGGTCTGGCCGACGTCATGTACGGCGAGATGATCGAGTTTCCGGGCGGCGTCTACGGTATGGCCCTCAACCTGGAGCAAGACTCCGTAGGTGCCGTTGTACTGGGCGCATACACGACTCTGGCTGAAGGCATGAGCGCCAAGTGCACCGGCCGCATCCTCGAAGTTCCGGTTGGTAAGGAACTGCTGGGCCGCGTTGTCGATGCACTGGGTAACCCTGTTGACGGCAAAGGTCCACTGGGCAACACCGAGACCGACGCGGTCGAGAAAGTTGCTCCGGGCGTGATCTGGCGTAAGTCGGTAGACCAGCCTGTACAGACTGGCTACAAGGCTGTCGATGCCATGATCCCTGTCGGCCGTGGCCAGCGTGAGCTGATCATCGGTGACCGTCAGATCGGTAAGACCGCTCTGGCGATCGACGCGATCATCAATCAGAAAGACAGCGGCATTTTCTGCGTCTACGTGGCAATCGGTCAGAAGCAATCGACCATCGCCAACGTGGTTCGCAAGCTGGAAGAAAACGGTGCACTGGCTAACACCATCATCGTTGCAGCGAGCGCTTCGGAATCTGCAGCACTGCAATTCCTAGCTCCGTACTCCGGTTGCACCATGGGTGAATTCTTCCGCGACCGCGGTGAAGACGCGCTGATCGTTTATGACGATCTGTCCAAGCAAGCAGTGGCTTACCGCCAGATTTCCCTGCTGCTGCGCCGTCCACCAGGACGTGAAGCTTACCCAGGCGACGTTTTCTATCTCCACTCCCGTCTGCTGGAGCGCGCATCCCGCGTTTCGGAAGAGTACGTAGAGAAGTTCACCAACGGCGCAGTGACCGGCAAAACCGGTTCCCTGACCGCACTGCCGATCATCGAAACCCAGGCTGGCGACGTTTCCGCGTTCGTTCCGACCAACGTGATTTCCATCACCGACGGTCAGATCTTCCTGGAATCGGCCATGTTCAACTCGGGCATCCGTCCTGCAGTGAACGCCGGTGTTTCGGTATCCCGTGTGGGTGGTGCCGCTCAGACCAAGATCATCAAGAAGCTGTCCGGTGGTATCCGTACCGCTCTGGCTCAGTACCGTGAACTGGCAGCATTCGCCCAGTTCGCGTCTGACCTGGACGAAGCGACCCGCAAGCAACTTGAGCATGGTCAGCGTGTTACCGAGCTGATGAAGCAGAAGCAATACGCACCTATGTCGATCGCTGACATGGCGCTGTCGCTGTATGCCGCTGAGCGTGGGTTCCTGACTGACATTGAAATCGCCAAGATCGGCAGCTTCGAACAAGCGCTGATCGCTTTCTTCAACCGCGATCACGCCGATTTGATGGCCAAGATCAACGTTAAAGGTGACTTCAATGACGAAATCGACGCTGGCCTGAAAGCCGGTATCGAGAAGTTCAAGGCCACCCAAACCTGGTAAGCCGCAGCGGGAGCCGCAAGGCTCCCGCTTGCTAACCTGATAGGTGTTACATGGCAGGCGCAAAAGAGATTCGCAGTAAGATTGCGAGCATCAAAAGCACGCAAAAAATTACCAGCGCCATGGAAAAAGTGGCGGTCAGCAAAATGCGCAAGGCACAAATGCGCATGGCTGCTAGCCGTCCTTATGCGGAGCGTATCCGCCAGGTAATTGGGCATCTGGCCAACGCCAACCCGGAATACCGCCATCCGTTCATGATCGACCGCGCCATCAAGCGCGTCGGCTATGTCGTGGTGAGCAGTGACCGTGGTCTGTGCGGCGGCTTGAACACCAACCTGTTCAAGGCCCTGGTCAAGGACATGGCGGTAAACCGCGAAAACGGCGTCGAGATTGATCTGTGTGTCGTTGGTAGCAAGGGTGCGGCCTTTTTCCGCAACTTCGGCGGTAACGTCGTTGCAGCTATCAGCCACCTGGGTGAAGAGCCGTCGATCAATGATCTGATCGGCAGCGTCAAGGTGATGCTGGATGCCTATCTGGACGGCCGTATTGACCGCCTGTCCGTGGTATCCAACAAGTTCATCAACACCATGACGCAACAGCCTACCGTGGAGCAGTTGATTCCACTGGTAGCGACCCCGGATCAGGATCTCAAGCACCACTGGGACTACCTCTACGAACCAGACGCCAAAGAGCTGCTTGACGGCTTGATGGTGCGTTACGTGGAGTCGCAGGTGTACCAGGCGGTGGTCGAGAACAACGCGGCCGAACAAGCTGCGCGGATGATCGCGATGAAGAACGCTACCGACAACGCCGGTGATTTGATCAGCGATTTGCAGCTGATCTACAACAAGGCGCGTCAGGCTGCGATCACCCAAGAGATCTCGGAAATCGTCGGCGGCGCTGCCGCGGTTTAACGGTTCAAATATTCAGAGGATCCAGCTATGAGTAGCGGACGTATCGTTCAAATCATCGGCGCCGTTATCGACGTGGAATTTCCACGCGACAGCGTACCGAGCATCTACGACGCCTTGAAGGTTCAAGGCGCCGAAACCACTCTGGAAGTTCAGCAGCAGCTGGGCGACGGCGTGGTTCGTACCATTGCGATGGGCTCCACCGAAGGCTTGAAGCGCGGTCTGGACGTCAACAACACTGGCGCAGCCATTTCCGTACCGGTCGGTAAAGCGACTCTGGGCCGGATCATGGACGTACTGGGCAACCCGATCGACGAAGCTGGCCCGATCGGCGAAGAAGAGCGCTGGGGGATCCACCGCGCCGCTCCTTCCTTCGCAGAACAAGCTGGCGGCAATGAGCTGCTGGAAACCGGCATCAAGGTTATCGACCTGGTTTGCCCGTTCGCCAAGGGCGGTAAAGTTGGTCTGTTCGGTGGTGCCGGTGTAGGCAAAACCGTAAACATGATGGAACTGATCCGTAACATCGCCATCGAGCACAGCGGTTATTCCGTGTTCGCCGGTGTGGGTGAGCGTACTCGTGAGGGTAACGACTTCTACCACGAGATGAAGGACTCCAACGTTCTCGACAAAGTAGCCTTGGTCTACGGTCAGATGAACGAGCCACCAGGAAACCGTCTGCGCGTAGCGCTGACCGGCCTGACCATGGCCGAGAAGTTCCGTGACGAAGGTAACGACGTTCTGCTGTTCGTCGACAACATCTATCGTTACACCCTGGCCGGTACCGAAGTATCCGCACTGCTGGGCCGTATGCCTTCGGCAGTAGGTTACCAGCCGACCCTGGCTGAAGAGATGGGCGTGCTGCAAGAGCGCATCACTTCGACCAAGCAAGGTTCGATTACTTCGATCCAGGCCGTATACGTACCAGCGGACGACTTGACTGACCCGTCGCCAGCGACCACGTTTGCTCACCTGGATGCCACCGTCGTTCTGTCCCGTGACATCGCTTCCCTGGGTATCTACCCGGCGGTAGACCCACTGGACTCGACTTCGCGTCAGCTGGACCCGAACGTGATCGGCAACGATCACTACGAGACCGCTCGTGGTGTTCAGTATGTGCTGCAGCGTTACAAAGAGCTGAAGGACATCATCGCGATCCTGGGTATGGACGAGCTGTCGGAAGCCGACAAGCAGTTGGTAAACCGTGCTCGTAAGATCCAGCGCTTCTTGTCGCAGCCGTTCTTCGTGGCTGAAGTCTTCACCGGTGCTTCGGGTAAATACGTTTCCCTGAAAGACACCATTGCTGGCTTCAAAGGCATCCTCAACGGTGACTACGACCACCTGCCAGAACAAGCGTTCTACATGGTCGGCGGCATCGAAGAAGCGATCGAGAAAGCCAAGAAACTGTAATCCCGGCGCCCGGCAACGGGCGCTCATTTAGGTTGAGGCAATCAGATGGCTATGACAGTCCATTGCGATATCGTCAGCGCGGAAGGAGAAATCTTTTCCGGCCTGGTCGAGATGGTGATTGCGCACGGTGCTCTGGGTGATCTTGGTATCGCTCTGGGTCACGCGCCGCTGATCACGAATCTCAAGCCGGGTCCGATCCGCCTGATCAAGCAAGGCGGGGAAGCCGAGGTGTTCTACATCTCCGGTGGTTTCCTCGAGGTTCAGCCGAACATGGTCAAGGTGCTTGCCGATACCGTGCAACGTGCCGCCGACCTGGATGAAGCTCAGGCTCAGGCAGCTCTCAAGGCTGCCGAGGCCGCTCTGCATGAGAAGAGCGCAGATTTCGACTACGGAGCTGCGTCCGCACGTCTGGCCGAGGCTGCAGCTCAGCTGCGCACCGTCCAGCAGATCCGCAAGAAGTTTGGCGGTTAATCCGCCAGCCACTTGTTGTGCGATTGATAAAAAAGGGTAGCCTCGGCTACCCTTTTTTCTTTTCAGAATTCTACAAACCCGGTCGCAGTTGCTGACCACCCAGGATTGGTAGCCAGTCATGTCTCTTGAAATCGTAATCCTCGCGGCCGGTCAAGGCACACGCATGCGTTCGGCACTGCCGAAAGTGCTGCACCCGATTGCCGGCGATTCCATGCTCGGTCATGTTATCCACAGCGCTCGTCAGCTCGATCCGCAGCGCATCCACGTTGTCATCGGCCACGGCGCTGATGTGGTACGCGAACGTCTGGCTGCCGATGACCTCAATTTCGTCCTGCAGGACAAGCAATTGGGTACCGGCCATGCGACTGCCCAGGCCGTACCGTTCATCACGTCCGATACCGTTCTGATCCTCTACGGTGACGTGCCGCTGATCGAAGTCGAAACCCTGCAGCGTCTGCTCAAGCACGTCGTTCCCGGCCAGATGGGGTTGCTGACCGTCGAACTGGACGATCCGACCGGTTATGGTCGCATCGTGCGTGATGCCAGCGGCAAGGTCGCGGCCATTGTCGAGCACAAGGACGCCACTGAAGCTCAACGCGCGATCACCGAAGGCAATACCGGGATTCTCGCGGTACCTGCCAGCCATCTGGCTGACTGGATGGGGCGCCTGTCGAACAACAACGCCCAGGGTGAGTATTACCTGACCGACGTGATTGAAATGGCGGTCGGTGACGGCCTGGTGGTCGCGACCGAGCAGCCCCACGATCCGATGGAAGTGCAGGGCGCCAACGATCGCAAGCAACTGTCCGAACTGGAGCGTCATTATCAGTTGCGTGCCGGTCGTCGCCTGATGGCGCAGGGCGTGACTCTGCGCGACCCGGCCCGCTTTGACGTGCGTGGCGAAGTGACCATCGGGCGCGATGTGCTGATCGACATCAACGTGATTCTCGAAGGCAAAGTCGTCATCGAAGACGACGTGGTGATCGGCCCGAACTGCGTGATCAAGGACAGCACCCTGCGCAAGGGTGTGGTGATCAAGGCCAACTCTCATATCGAAGGCGCGGTGCTGGGTGAAAACAGCGACGCCGGCCCGTTTGCCCGACTGCGTCCAGGCACTGTGCTCGAAGCCCGTGCCCATGTGGGTAACTTCGTCGAACTGAAGAACGCCCGTATGGGTGAGGGCGCCAAGGCCGGACACCTGACTTATCTGGGGGATGCCGAGATTGGTGCCCGCACCAACATCGGCGCCGGCACCATCACCTGCAATTACGATGGCGCCAACAAGTGGAAAACCGTGTTGGGCGAAGATGTGTTCATCGGCTCCAACAATTCGTTGGTGGCACCTGTGGATATCTCTGCCGGTGCCACCACGGCGGCCGGTTCGACCATCACTCAGAATGTGGATAACGCCCAATTGGCCGTCGGTCGAGCGCGGCAGAAGAACATCGATGGCTGGAAGCGACCGGAGAAGATCAAGAAGAGCTGAGTTATCCACAGCGCTTCAATCTGAAAGATCGCTGCCCTCGGGCAGCGATTTTTTTTCATCGTCGGCTTGACGGTTTTGCTTCGATAGGTTTTGATTACTTTCATTATCTTTCGAATCGAAACTTATCGCACCATGTCGAAACGCAACACACCCCAACGTCGCCACAACATTCTGGCCTTGCTCAATGAGCAGGGCGAAGTCAGTGTCGATGAACTCGCCAAGCGTTTCGAAACGTCGGAAGTTACGATTCGCAAGGATCTGGCCGCGCTGGAAAGCCATGGTCTGCTGCTGCGCCGTTATGGCGGAGCGATCACCATGCCCCAAGAACTGGTGGCCGATGTCAGCCAGAATGTTTCCAAATACAAGCAGGCGATTGCCCGCGCTGCGGTTACACGCATTCGCGAACACGCCCGCATCATCATCGACAGCGGCAGCACCACAGCCGCGATGATTCCCGAGCTCGGCCAGCAACCGGGGCTGGTGGTGATGACCAATTCCCTGCATGTCGCCAATGCGCTGAGCGAACTCGAACATGAACCGGTCCTGCTGATGACCGGCGGCACCTGGGATCCCCATTCGGAATCCTTTCAGGGCCAGGTCGCCGAGCAGGTACTACGCTCCTACGACTTCGATCAATTGTTCATCGGTGCCGACGGCATCGATCTGGTGCGTGGCACCACCACCTTCAATGAGCTGCTCGGCTTGAGCCGGGTGATGGCGGAGGTGGCGCGGGAAGTGATCGTGATGGTCGAGGCCGACAAGATCGGCCGCAAGATTCCAAACCTGGAGCTGCCATGGAGCAGCGTCCATACCCTAATCACCGATGATCGCCTGCCGCAGGAGGCACGGGATCAGATTCAGGCTCGCGGTATCAATTTGATTTGCGCGACGGTCAGTCAGGAGAAATAAGCATGTGTGGAATTGTCGGCGCGGTAGCTGAACGTAATATCACCGCCATCCTGGTCGAAGGCCTCAAGCGCCTCGAATACCGGGGTTATGACAGTGCCGGTGTGGCGGTGTACACCAATGAAGGTACGCTGGAACGCACCCGTCGTGTGGGCAAGGTCAGCGAACTGGATGCGGCCCTGGCGGAACACCCGCTGGTAGGCCGTCTCGGCATTGCCCACACGCGTTGGGCAACCCACGGTGCGCCGAGCGAACGCAATGCCCACCCGCATTTCTCGGGCAACGTCGCGGTGGTGCACAACGGCATCATCGAAAATCATGAGGCGCTGCGCGAGCAACTGAAGGCGCAGGGTTACGTGTTCTCCTCCGACACCGACACCGAAGTCATCGCCCACCTGCTGACCGAAAAACTCAAGGCGCTGCCGGACCTGACCGACGCCTTGAAGGCTGCGGTCAAGGAACTGCATGGCGCCTACGGTCTGGCGGTCATCCACGCGCTGCAACCGGATCGTCTGGTCGCGGCTCGCAGCGGCAGCCCGCTGGTGATCGGTCTGGGTCTGGGCGAGAACTTCCTCGCTTCCGACCAACTGGCCCTGCGTCAGGTCACTGACCGTTTCATGTACCTGGAAGAGGGCGATATCGCCGAAATCCAGCGTGACAAGGTGCAGATCTGGGACGTGACCGGCAAAGCCGTCGAGCGCCAGACCGTGCAATACACCGACGGTGCCGAAGCCGCTGACAAAGGCGAATTCCGCCACTACATGCTCAAGGAAATCCATGAGCAGCCATCCGTGGTGCAACGCACTCTGGAAGGTCGATTGAGCTCGGATCAGGTGCTGGTGCAGGCGTTCGGCCCGCAAGCCGCCGAACTGTTCGCCAAGGTGCGCAACGTGCAGATCGTCGCGTGCGGCACCAGTTACCACGCCGGCATGGTTGCCCGTTACTGGCTCGAAGAGCTGGCGGGGATTCCTTGTCAGGTCGAAGTCGCCAGTGAGTTCCGCTACCGCAAGGTGGTGGTGCAGCCGGACACACTGTTCGTCACCATCTCCCAGTCCGGCGAAACCGCCGACACCCTGGCTGCCCTGCGCAACGCCAAGGAGCTGGGTTTCCTCGGCAGCCTGGCGATCTGCAACGTCGGAATCAGTTCGCTGGTGCGCGAATCCGACCTGACCCTGCTGACTCAGGCCGGTCGTGAAATCGGCGTGGCCTCGACCAAGGCGTTCACCACGCAACTGGTCGGTCTACTGCTGCTTACCCTGTCCCTGGGCCAGGTGCGCGGCACTCTGGAAAAAGGTGTCGAAGCCCGACTGGTCGAAGAATTGCGTCGCCTGCCGACCCGTCTGGGCGAAGCGCTGGCCATGGACAGCACCGTGGAAAAAATCGCCGAACTGTTCGCCGACAAGAATCACACCCTGTTTCTCGGACGTGGCGCGCAGTATCCGGTAGCGATGGAAGGGGCCTTGAAACTCAAGGAAATCTCGTACATCCACGCGGAAGCCTATCCTGCCGGTGAACTGAAGCATGGCCCGCTGGCGCTTGTGGATAACGACATGCCGGTGGTGACCGTGGCGCCGAACAACGAACTGCTCGAGAAGCTCAAGTCCAACCTGCAGGAAGTCCGTGCCCGTGGCGGCGAACTGATCGTGTTCGCTGACGAGAAGGCCGGGATGACCAACGGCGAAGGCACCCACGTGGTGCAGATGCCACACATCCACGACATCCTGTCGCCGATCCTCTACACCATCCCGCTGCAACTGCTGTCGTACTACGTCGCAGTGCTCAAGGGCACTGACGTGGATCAGCCGCGTAACCTGGCGAAGTCGGTGACGGTGGAATAAGTTATCCACACGCCGTAATAGACGACTGGTTTCAGACAATAGATTTTGACAATAGACAAAATATTCTGACATCAGACAATAGATTTTGACACAATGCTCAAAGCCCCTGATTTCAGGGGCTTTTCTATTTTACGTCCTCCACCATATGTCCGATTTTGGATTGTGACCCTGCTTAAGGTTTAGTCTGTTACCAATGATCAGACTTATTCACAGGGCAGATAATTTCCTAGGACTTTTTTGTGCACATTCCATTTGAGGATATGTGGAGGCTGCAGAAGGCATGGGAGGTTGGCTTGCGTGGTCGTAGCTTCAAGACGCAGTCCGATATCGATCGGCATATCGAAAAAGGCTTTGGGCAAGGAAGCCAGGAGCTGTATGTGCCATGGCTGCGTGTGCAGGACGTTCAATCTCACGGCCGCTCACGTAAGGTGCACGGAGTAAAGGTTGATAGGCTTCATCATCTGCTATCAGATCTTGAATATGGGTACTTGCTCGTAGCCGAGTTTTCCCCAGAGGTTTTGGATATCCGTGAGCAATTTCCCCTACTGCCGGTACCAACCCTTCAGTCGATTGCCCATGCTTTGAGTATTCGTTATCCCGTTTATCTAGGCACCAAGGTGCCCTTTGTGATGACGACGGATTTTCTGCTCACTATCAAGCAGCCAGATGGAAGCATGCGCTTGGCAGCGCGTACGATCAAATACACCGAGTCGTTGAAGCCTGGTAAAGGACTTGAACGCACCTTGGAAAAGTTTCAGATCGAGCGAGCCTACTGGTCCGATCGAGGAGTGGACTGGAACATTGTTACGGAGAAAGATCTCCCGGCCCCTTTGATCCAGAATCTTGACTGGCTGCGTAAGTCAGCGACCCTCCAACGACATCTTCAGCAACGTCCACTGATCGAGTCATTTCTGGAAGAGATAACTCGCGTAAGGGAGTACCCGTGGTCGCTTGAGCGCGCATTGCGGCACATAGCGGGTGTCTTGTTCATCCCCTACGCCGATGCCAAGGCCATGTTCATGCATTTGGTATGGCACAAACAGATCCTCCTGGATCTGACTGCCGAGCGTCTTTCAATGAAGAGCGCGGTGCCGGCATTCAGGGTTGTATGGCCTTCCATCAATCATGACCACGAACTAAAGGTTGGTTGAAATGGCAGATCTCGGAAAGAACGATGTCCTTCAGGCTGTGACAGAACCTCCTCTGCTGAAGGGCCTAGTGAGGGTTCTTTGGGTTGATCGGCGAAGTGATCAGATTGTGCTGATTACGATTGAGCCATCGCCAAAGCGACCTTGGGTCATGCGTTTGTCTGATTTGAAGACCTGGTTGAACGCCGGCGATATCAAGACCATCACGATGGCGTCCCCGACCTATATGTTGAAGGTGGAGGATGACCTGTCGGACAAAGAGAAGGCTTTCCGGGATAACAACTGGGCTCGTATTCAACCGCTGGTCGACACTGATCCCCCCGATGAGATTTTTCAGCCAGGTTCTATGGGACGGATGGTCAGTGATCAGGCTTTAAAACTAGAGATACCGAAAAAGACCCTCTACCGCTTGCTGTATCGCTTTTGGGTGAGCGGGCAGGTGCGTAACGCGTTGCTTCCGGATCGAGTTAATGCTGGAGCGCCGGGCAAGCCTCGACAATACCGTGAAGGACAGAAGCCTGGACGGCCGGCTGTATTTCAGGGAGTGAAGGCTTTGACTCAATCGAAGGTGCTCAATCAGGCCGATAAAAGCTGTATCAAGACTGGTTTTGCGTTGTTTGCAAAGGGGTCTGTAGGAACCATATCTGATGCTTACATCAAGATGCTGCGCCGCTTTTATACCGTGAAGCCAATGCCGGGGGACTTCGTTGAAGATGCCCCTTTGCTTCCAGTCAGTGAGCTTCCGACAGCTAGACAGTTTGCTTATTGGGGACACAAAGCCTTCGATGACATTGCGGTTCTGAGAGGCCGTAGTGGGGAGCGTAATTGGCAAAAAGACCATCGGCCTCTGAGCGGCACTGTTCGGGAAAATCTGCGTGGGCCAGGCCATTTATTTGAGATCGACGCCACCATTGCAGATGTCTATCTCGTCAGTCGTTACAACCGCAATTGGATCATCGGCCGTCCAGTTGTGTATGTCGTTATCGATACTTTTTCGGGAATGATCACGGGGGTATTCGTTGGACTGGAGGGGCCAAGCTGGAATGGTGCCCGGCAAGCGCTTTACAACGCGTTCACCTCAAAAGTGGAGTTCTGCGCTGCCAACGGCGTAGAAATCGAAAATGCCGATTGGCCTTGTCATCATCTACCGCATGAAGTTTTCGCGGATCGTGGTGAGATGCTTGGGCAAGCTGCTGAGGGGCTTGCCTCTGGCTTACGCATTAATTTGGGTATCGCGCCTCCTTATCGACCAGATTGGAAAGCGATCGTGGAAAGCTCCTTCAAGGTCCTAAATACCACGACGCAAATACACTGGATCGCTGGTGCCGTGCGTAGCAGGATCATGGAAAGGGGAGAGCGTGATTGGCGACTCGACGCCACGCTGAATCTTGCTGAGTTCACCAAAATCATCATCGAGGGAATCCTTCACTACAACAGCCAGAATCGACAGCCAGCTCGGCTCAATAAGGAGATGATTGCTGATCAGGTCGATCCAACCCCTATGGGGATATGGAATTGGGCACTGAAGAATGATCGAATCGAGGCCAATACCCAGACGGAGGAGTCGATCTATTTACACCTGCTGCCTCGCGACAATGGCTCGGTGCAGAAAGGCGGGATCAAATTCAAGGGGATGTACTACGTTTGCGACTGGGCCATAGAACAGAACTGGTTTGCACGTGCCCGACATCGCGGCGTTAGCAGCATCGTCTGCTGGTATGACCCAAATAGTACTCAACACATCTGGATTCAAGGCCCTGATCGGCACTTCATACGTTGTGACCTACGAAACTCTGAGGAGCGTTATCGTGGTGTCCGGTTTGAGGAAGTGATCGACATGTTGGCGATCGTCAAGCAAGAGTCTCCTGAGCTCAAGTACACAAAGTTGGCGAGTCGTGTCGCGCTGGACGCGACAATTTCGGACGTAGTGTCGAACGCTGTGAAGGAAAAAAAGTCGACGATGGAGCTAGGCTCGAAATCGCAGAAGCTTGGTGACATTCGGACCAACAGGTCTCTCGAGCGCATGCAGGAGCGTTCTGAGTCGGTAGTGCCTGAGGACTTGAGAGCCGCTACTTCACATCAGAATTCTCAAGCCCCCAACACAGGTCTTGGCGTAGCTGAAAATTACGCTGGCACCCGTAGTGCTGAAGTTATTGATCTGCTCAGTCGCTTCCGCCCGGGAGGTAGCAAATGAATCGAAGTGCCCAGGATCTCGCGAAATACCATGAATCTCCCGTTCTGGAGTTTCAAGGTAATCCGTTGATTGAGGCTTTACCTCCAATTCTCTCTGAGAGTGATGCCGCATCGCTGATCTCGCACTTTCCTCCTGTGGTCGAGGAAGAGCGAAAGCACGATAAGTCTGTCAGGCTTCATTGCATCGATCGTCTGCGTTCAGTTGTTCAACCACTACCAATTCATCTTGAGTTGGAGTCTGCATTTTCCTCACTGCTGCGTAGTGGTTATGTAGGACGGAATCCGATGTCTACTGCCACTGTAAGACATTTGCACTCGCTGTCGACATCAGGAGGTTCAGATGGATTTCGTTCAACGGCAACTACTTTCAGCCTTGTAGGGTTGAGCGGAATCGGGAAGTCCACCGCTCTTGAGTCAATTCTTCGGCTCTATCCGCAAACGATCGTTCACCAGCGCTATGAAGGTCGAGCCTTTGTGCAAACGCAGATCACATGGTTGAAACTGGACTGCCCCTTTGATGGATCGCTCAGCGGTTTATGTCGTGCGTTTTTCCGAGCTGTCGACCAAGCGATCGGCCAAGATCGATATGCGAACAGCTATCGTGCGCGGAATGGATTACCTGACCTCATCCAGCGCATGGAGCAGGTGGCGAGTACCTACTTTGTCGGTGCCCTACTGATCGATGAAATTCAGCATCTACGCTCCGCCCGGACTGGCGGCAAAGACAACATGCTCAATTTTTTCGTAAACCTGATCAACTCCATCGGCATCCCGGTCGTCTTCATCGGCACCAATTCGATGATCAGTCTCTTCTCTGATGTTCTGAGAAACGCCAGGCGAGGATGTGGCCTGGGCGTTACCGAATTTCAGAGATTCGAAAAAGAGGATCCAGTGTGGAGAATGTTGGTTATGTCTCTGTGGGAGTATCAGTGGTGTCGTGAGATCAGCCCACTGTCGGATGAGTTGTTTGATGTGCTCTACGACTTGACCCAAGGAGTCACTGACTTTTTGGTGAAACTGCTGATTCTTGGGCAGCGCTTTGCGATCCAGAGCGGAGAGGAACGCCTTACACCCAGTACGTTCAGGCGCGTTTCTGACACCAAAATGCAGATACTCAAGCCGGCGCTCTCGGCTTTGCGCAGCCGAGATTCCCGCCAGCTAAGCCGCTTTGAAGATCTGCTACCGATTGATGATCAGCTTCAAAGCATGATGACTCTGAACGCTAATGAGGTAATTGATCGACTGGCTTTATTGCGCAGTATTACGCCAGTCCCTCGGATGGAGGCTCCCTCAGAGAAAGTCTCAAGCACACCGAAAGCCAAACCGGCTCAGGTCGATTCTAAAAGGTCACCAACGAAAGCAGCTGAGATTGCGCAAGATGAAGACCCGTTGCAGAGGCTAAGAGAGGAAGGTTGGTTGAACACTGATGTGTTCGAGTTTTCTCCTCTGCATCGGGAGGTGTAGTTCGTGAGGTTGAAATGGATCATGAATTTCATTTCTTTCCTGCTCCCTGTCCCGATGAAACGCTGCACAGCCTTTTATCGAGGTATGTTCGCCTATCTGGATTAGGATCTTGGGCTGCGGTATTCAACGCAGCCCAAGGTGACGGAAGCTTCGCGCGTGACCTTCCATTCCCGTGCCATTTGATTGATCTGGTGCACGCGTTGCCATCGGGCGCGAATCTCAGACTCGATTCAATCATTTCCAGGCATACGCTACTGCCGTACTACCAACCCTTCCTCACCGAGCAGCAACTGGCCGACGCCCAGTTTCAAATGGCCTATCGGGGAGGGATTGGCCTTAAAACCAAACTCGGAATAATCGCTAGCCGACTGGAAGCAACTTCCAGAACTCGGCTTTGCCCAATTTGTTTGGTAACAGATATCCGTGATTACGGAACGGCGTATTGGCATCGCGTACACCAATTGCCTGGAGTGTGGATCTGCCCCCGCTGCCAGGCGCCTCTTTCAGTAGTCGATCATCACTGGCTAGCCAAAGGGCTTAGGAAGCTTTATTTGCCACAGGATGAGGACGTCCAAGCACATGCATATCGGTTTTTGGTCAACAAGCGTCAGCACCAAGCCCTGCTTGCTCTTGCCCGAAACTCTCTACATCTACTTGAAGCCAACGCTCCGCCTCAACCAGCCGCACTGATCCGCCAGTCATTGTTAAACGTGGTCATTGAGCGAGGGCTCGCCTCTCCGTCTGGCCGGCTATGCCTCAGTGAAATAGCCCATTTTTTACATAGGCATATTGAAGCGTTCCCCACGAGTGGAGAGTTCCTGATATTGAGAGGTGAGTTGGATAGCCTGCCTGCGTGTTGGGTGACCAAGATTTTGCGCAAGCCGAGGGGAACACATCATCCCCTCAAATATTTGATGCTGGCGGATGCTTTCGGTCTGGACCTCTCTACCGTTTTGAACGCCAATGAAATGTCTTCTTGTAAGCCCTCGAATGGTTCAAACGATGTATTGGGCTGTGGCCGGTTGCACTCATGCAGTGGGAAGCCCCTGCGACCGAGCCAGCGCGTGCATGTTTCGATAAAAGTCGAGCAGATAGTTTGGGAGGACGCCATAAACGGGGTGGGAGCTACAGAAATAGGTGGTTCTCGAGGGGTGTCGGCAGCGACTGTTTACCGATCCATCCGAGCTATTTCAGGCGGCCCGGAAAGATGGAAAAAATTGAAATTTACGAGAGAACGTGCAGCGAGACGTAAGCGGTTCTCGGAACAATACCGGATAGCTTTAGCACACCAGTGCCAAGACTACATGTGGTTGTATCGCAATGATCGGCTGTGGCTTAAGAAGCACTTAGGGAAGATCGTTGCTTGTAAGGAGCAACGGCAATCGGATAATTCATTCGCCGAACTTGATTCACTTCTGGCAGAAAAAATCGTTCTGTGTGTCCGTTCTATTTTTTCGCGAACTGGAAAGCCCGTACGTGTTTGCAAAAATCGGATCGGCCGCGAGCTAGACGCGTTATCACGATTTGAAAAGCAGCTTGATCGGTTTCCAATTTGTGCGGGGGTGTTGGCCGCCGTCAGTGAAAGCACGGATAATTTTCATCGTCGTCGCTTAGATTGGGCAACGCAGGAGCTCATTCGCCTTAAAATGCCGCTCACCTGTTCAGCACTTTACAGACTAGCCTCGATCAGACCGCCGGTTCGAGAGAAAGGTTGAGTGGATGGCTACAGTCAACTTAATTCCGAGAAAGCCGTAGGTGCGCGGCTTTCTCGGAGTAAAAACTGCGCTTGGCCATCCATCGCAGGACAAGGCGTTAATCAAAGCTCCTTCTTATCCTCGCTTTTGCTTTTCGTTGTTCTCCGCCGACGAGTGAGCGGCATGCGAGTGACTGTAGTCGCGGGCCGTGTCGCCTCGTTGCTTATCGCATTGACACCTTCAAGAACTTGGCGAGCAGCAATTTCTCCTGCTTGGCGAGCCACGGCATCAACGCCTCCGGCGATCCCGAGGCGATACTCACGAGCTGCTGCCCCGTATAGCCACCGCTTTCCGTCCCAAGCTTTATCACACCATGAATCTTTCATGTTTTCACCTCGTGGGTGATCTGCGTTGATATGCCGCCTTAGCGACTGTTCCTAAGAATGCTCAAATCCTTGGCGACCAGAGACTGCGAAACGCCTAGCAGATCGGCGATTTCAGATTGAGTCATGCCTTCGCTGTACATCTGACGTTCTATATTTCGGCGTTCCGCCACAGATATTTCGGCGGGATCAAACTGCGTGAGTTGGCGAAATGAATTCCCGCGAACTCGAGCCGAAAGGACTTGCCCGGAAGGTTTCGCTACGTGAGCGACTACAACACCTGCCGCCCCCATGATCTTGAAAGTATCGTTACGAGGGTCAATTGACAGTTCCTCCATAGCCTCAAGCAGCGTTTTACTTGCGCCAGGGACGGTTAGAGACCTACGTGGTGGAAGGGCCATCGGCTCTCTCTACAATGTCTTCATGGGAATCTAGGAATTCCTAGATTTCCATGAAATCTAGTACAGAAATGGCGTGTGTCAAATCTATGGACCGATTTCGGATTTTTTTGATCGCCACCCCGTTCCACCACGTAACCTAATCCTCAAATGGAGCGCTGATTCACTCGTTTCGACAGCTCTTCAGCTGACTCTTTGCGTTCAGAGTAACGGTCTACCAAGTAGTCCTGACGGTCACGCAGCAGCAGGGTGAACTTCACCAGTTCCTGAGTATTCGCATTGGTTCCGACATCAATTCGCATGCCTAACCGACACTGATTCGCACGCAAAACCGATACAACACGGTTCTTCAAAACCGACAGCCATTCGCGCCCGTCGACACCTATTCGCATTCTCCGACAGCCATTCGCACGCCCCGACACCTATTCGCACACGCCGACAGTTCGCTTTGCCGACGCCCGGAGATATCCAGTCACTGACTCGCAGTACCAAATGGCCTCTCGCTGATGACTGCTGCCGGCCAATAGCGGACTTTTCTGCAGAGTCTTATCATGCCTCTGTTGAGGCTCGGAAGCTTCTACGAAACTAGGGGCGATTCAGTTGCGACAGTTTTACCCTTTCTCAACATGCCGCTGGAGCCCGCGAATTTCGGGCTCAGCTGCGACAGTTTTAATTATCAAAATCCAAGGGAGATGGGTGGAGCTAATGTTGCCCCCCCAACCGTACAGGGTCCACGCGATTGGCCCCCGCCGATTTCTACCCTGTGCGACCGGCAGTTACGGGTTGACTGCCGCCCTCCGTGCACCAGGGGCATGCTGGACCTCCACCAACGGAGGTAATGCCATGAACGTAAAAACCACTTCCTGGTACGCGATCGGCTTTTCGATGTCGTCAGTTAGCTTTGTCATCGACAGCCTACCAAATCAGGGGTAGAGCTTGTAGCTACTTCCGGAGCAGCGTTGCTCCGCATCGAGATCGCCGGTTTCCAGACCGTATGTACGCAGCAGCCAACGAGCCTCCCCGCCTACTTCGCCGCCCACTTCTGAGCGTCCATGTAAGCCAATGCGATTGTTCACCAAGAGAATGTCTCCAGGATTCAAGACCACGCTACGCACCCGCTCGCGGCACCGAGCCATGAATGCATTACGTGCAGAGCTAGCCGCGTTTTTCGCATCAACATCCATGCCGTCAGTGCCGTCCTGAATTGGATCCACAACCGAGCTGTGACTAAAGCGAATCCAGAAGCCCTCTTGCCGCCTAAAAAGCACTCGGCGGTTATCGATTCGAGGGGGGCGAGCGTGAGGCCAGTTCATCGCCTGCTTCACCCCCGCAAGGAAGGTTCGCTGCGGAGCAAGGGTGAATTGCGGTTTGCAGAGCTCTTCAATCTCTTGCTCCGAAAGTCCCAGCAGCACCTCGTTCAACGGCATCACCGTCGTGCCCGTGGTATCAGGGTTGCGCAGTCCGGACAGGCATACGAAATCTGGGGATGGCGCGAATCTCGGGTACTTCTCGTCCCGCTCACCACGGATAGGGAAAAACACACCGTCCGTGTGACCTCGCATCTCGCCTTTCGATTTATCGGCCATAGCGCTATCCCCTTCCAGAGCAACGAGGTTCACGAACAAGTGACCCTCATTTTCGGATGCGTAGGAAACGACCGATGACTCGATGGCAGCAATACATGCCACCGAAGAAATCCTGGCGGCGATTGTTGCCTGACAGTCAGGTATTGGAAGAAACGCACACGGCGTTTCAGGCAAAGCTTCGCCTGCGACATCGACCGAGAAGACGGCTTGCAAATGAATGCAGGGCTCACTCCAGGCCAAGCTCTTCAGCTGAGGCAAGGTAACGCCGCGTGCTTCAATGTGTTCCTTAACACGAGGCAGCAGCTCATCGGCAAGCGTCACTGGGTCATCTAAAGACGCAGCGCACTGCTCAAGCGACCGTTCTGCTATCCAGTTCGCAACGGCAGTGCGAATAGCTTCTGCAAAAATGTAATTTAATTGCATACACCAACCTTGGTGATATAGTGTTGATATATCAAGCCTGCGGGCTAACATACACGCATCCGTGACCAGCCCCAAGCCTACCATGAAAAGTGATATCAGTTTGACCTCGCTCCCCTTGCGGAAGTGGGCTGAATACTTCTTGCGCGTCTCAGCAGAGGCGATGTTCACAGACGCTCGCGGTAGGCATGAATGCTCCCTTGGTCTACCCAATGGAGAAGAGCTGAACGTTGTCGCGGATACACCAGACCAATTGGCAAGGAAGGTCATGGCTGAGCTCACCAGCGCATTGGCCTCGCCGCCACCTGTGTCTGAGTGCTCCGGAATGGAAAGCTGTTCAAGCGCAGTTACTCAGGGAAGTCCGAAAGAGACGACGACAATGCACTCTAATGATCAAGCATCAGTACAGGCATCAAAGACGTACTCAAAAGCCAAACAAGTGACTGTCGGGGTTAGCAGTAGTCGAGGCATGTACGACACCCTGGCCAGACTTGCCGAAAAGCGCGGTGCGTCTGCTGCCGAAGTCACACGGCAGCTCGTTGAGCAGAGCCTCGAAAGCTTCTACACCCTTGTTGAGAGCAAAAGCCCTCGCAAGATTTTCGAATGCTATGAACAGCGGCTTCGAAGCTACGAAGGCGAGGCCTATCAGTGGATGGCTCGCCTTGACCATGACTTGGGCGTGGACGTGAAGATCGCCGCTCAGGAGTTCAAGAAGTCAGCCTCCCAGATCGTTGGCTACTTCGTTGCAGAAGGTCTGGCGAACTGCGCAGATGCACAGGAGTTCGTAACAGACGAGTGCTCAGATGAAGAGGTCGAGAAAGCCTTAGTAACCATCGAGGATTTCAAAGGCCCTAGGGCAAAGCAACTGGCACAAGATGTCGGGCTCGGTAAACGCAGAGAGCTCATGAATCAGGTATTAGCAGGTACTGTTTTAGCCCCAACTCGATTGCTGGCGGCATTGGCAAAGCAATTGGAGCTTTCAACTTCATCCCTACGCCGGGCGTTTTCTCTGACGCTGAACCAGTCAGTTGTCCCCTCGCATAAGGCCGAAGGCAGCCCAACGGTATGTGTAACAGCCAAAACCTGGCGAGAAGGCGTTGAAGCGTTACGCCTTCCCAAGGAAGAAGAACAGCAGCTGTTAGAGCTTGAGGATTGACGTGAATCCATTTGATCGAGCCCGGCGCAAGGCTATCGAGATACGCGGTCAGTTGCTGTCGCATTGCCAGGAAGGCATCCCCGACAGTGATGAATTACTGGCCAATCTTGAAGACGTCGTTGAAATCGCTATTGAGCCCGTCCCGCACGATCACTTCGAACTGGGTAACGGCGATGCGGTGCTAAAGCGCTCGATCAAAACCATCTACATCCGAAACGACGCCTCACCTGAGGAGTACGCCTATCTACTTGCCCATGAGCTTGGGCATTGGTTCCTGGACTTCGTTGAAGGCAAGAAAACGATCAGCCAACTCTCCATGCTTAACCCACAAGTGGAGCCTGGCGAGGCCATTATCGTTGAAGGCTATGGCGCCTGGGAACGACAAGAACTACAAGCAAACGTCTTCGCCCGCGAGCTTCTGCTGCCCAGAGAGCTTGCATTTGAGCTGTGGCAGGAGGGAGGGCGCTCTCGCAGTATTGCGAAACGCCTACACCTCCATCTGGAGCTTGTAAGGCAGCAACTCGCCGATGCTCTCCTACTGCCTCGCATCCCGATCCCACCTGCACCCATTGCGCCCACACCAAGCAAAGCTCAATTAGATGCAGCGGAAGCGAAAGAGAGGTTCGTCAACGTTGTAGCAGGGCCTGGCACGGGTAAGACCACCACGCTCGTGCATCGGATCACCTACCTACTCAACCAGGGTGTTCCACCCAACAAGATTCTGGTTCTGACCTTTACTACCCGTGCAGCTCATGAACTCGTCGAGCGTCTGAGGATTGCGAACGTCACTGGCGCCTCGCAGATTTGGGCAGGAACATTCCATGCCCTAGGCCTGGAGTTCCTCCGCAAGTACCACACCCTTTTTGACTTAACACCGCAGATCCGCATCGCAGACGATCTCCAGCAGGTCAAGATGATGGTTCAAGAGCTGCCCAAGATTGAACTCCAGTACTACCGCCGGCTCCAGAACCCGTACGACTGGCTACCAGAGGTACTCGGCATCATCAGCAGACTGAAGGAAGAGCTCGTTACTCCGGACGACTACGCCAATATCCTCGCAAAGCTACCTCCTATGGATGATGAAACCACGCGGAACCGCAAGGATATCGAGCTCATCTACCGCGCCTATGAAGACGCGCTGCAACGAGAAAAATGGGTCGACTACACCGATTTGCTTGTACGCCTTACCCGGCAGGCAGAGTCGAATCGCCCAGCTATCGCACAGTTTGTTGATCTCTTCGAACACGTACTCGTGGACGAGTATCAGGACGTGACCCATGTAATGGTCGAGTTGGTGAAGCTGCTGGGTTCGTCGACCAAGAACCTTTGGGTGGTCGGCGACATTCGTCAGGCGATTCATCACTGGCGTGGCGCCTCAATCCAGAGCTTGCTGAAATTTGAACAAGCTTTTGTATCAGGCACCTCGGCCTCTATTCGCCGGTACTCTCTCGACGTAAACCGACGAAGTACCCCAGAAATTCTCCGGGTCGTGGATTTGGCAGGTCGACTTCATGCACTGCAGCCACGAATCGCAGCAGACGTAGTCACGCCAAATCGCCCACCGAGCGGACAAATACCGGCTCGCTATCAATGCGAAGATTCGGACTCTCAGACTCTCACAGTGGCTCAGCAGATACTTTCTGCCGTCTCGAACCAACACCCGTTCCGAAATCAATGCATCATCAGCGCCACCAACGCGCAGCTCGATGAACTGGCTGACGGCCTTGCCCGTGTGGGTATACCTACGCTTCACATTGGCGATGTTCTTCAGCGTCCCTCAATTCAACGATTCCTCTGCCTGATGCAGTTGCTCAGCCATAAGTGCCCTACCGCACTATGGGGGCTGCGTAGCGACCCTCTGCTGGGGATGCCAGAGGCAGATATCGCTCACTTGATAGCGATCTCAAAGGCTGACAAGCAATGGCACAAGGGAGGTTGGGCAGGAAAGAACGTCCCTGGG
The DNA here is from genome assembly GCF_002112395.1 of Pseudomonas sp. R38(2017). Lineage (NCBI taxonomy): Bacteria > Pseudomonadati > Pseudomonadota > Gammaproteobacteria > Pseudomonadales > Pseudomonadaceae > Pseudomonas > Pseudomonas sp. R38(2017). Next base: position 10,647 of record NZ_NEHN01000014.1, on the reverse strand, counting down.
TTGTCACCGGCAGGCATTCAGGCCAATGAGCATCTCGGCCACCTTTTCAAATCTCTGAAGGCACACAAGCGACCCTGGGATTTCGTGTGCGAGCTGATTCTGGAACTTGGCTTTGGAATGCCCAGCCTTGATGACGATACAACACCGCGTCAAATCGAGCGCCTGGCTCTTTGGCTGTTTCTGTACGGGGTACGCAATGGTGATGGCTCCGCGAGCCAGGCAACGCTTTCCAAGTTCCTGGAGCGCGAGGACATGCGCCGCCGCATAAAACAGCGTATTGATCGGACGATTCCGCCAGAGGCTTCAGCAATTAATGCAGTCCGGCTCATGACCATCCATGGCAGCAAGGGTTTAGAGTTTCCGGTCGTTCACTTTCCCAATGTCGACAACGCCCGTTTCGGTAGCCGAGGAGGCCATAACGGAGAGAACGATAACGGGGCATTGCTGCTGCCACCCGAGGTACTTAACAGCAACGCTGAAGAGCGGGCGTTTGAAGCGAATGTTGAGCAGAACAACCTGCTCTACGTAGCCCTGTCGAGAGCCAAAGACTGCCTCAACATCTACTGCACTAAAGTGGATATCCCCGCGTGCATTCGTGACGGCAACACAGTTCAAACCCTGAACGGCGTGGCCGGCGTACCGACAAAAAAAGCGAAACCAGCCAAGGCGGTGAAGCCTGCAACGACGCCGACATACTCTTTTGCAGCTATTGAAACCCTGATCGGCTGCCCTAAGCAGTTCAATTACTCTCACGAGCTAGAGCTGCCCCGTGAGCAGGAAATTGATGTATCGATGAGGGCCCGATCAGCCCTACTTGATGCCCTTGAGCGGGTATTCAGGGACGGCGCACCAGCGACAGATACGTTCAATCAGGTGTGGGAGGAACGTGCACTTCCAGCCGAGTCGACAGATCAAAACTTGGTAGCTGAGGCATTCGGAGCGTTCAACATAGGCTTGGGCATTCAGGCAGCAACCAAAGCGCGTTATGTGCCACCACAGAAGGCATTAGTCGAGGGTGTGCAAATAGAAATGCCATGGATGTTGGAGGCGGCCAACGGCAACCTGCATTGGCTGCACACTGGAATGAGCTTGAAATATCTGAGTAGTCACGTCAGGCCATTGATGCTGAACCTGGTCGATAAACCCCAGCACGTGATGCACCTGCACTCACTCTCAAGTGGAAATCACGCAGAATGCCTCCCCTCAGATAGGCCTGGGAACACGTCTCTAGTGAAAGCAGTAAAAGCCCTTGGCAAGCCAGAACGGGGACCCATCAAGAAGTCCTGCAATCGGTGTGCTTACAGAGCGATTTGCACCAGTTGACCCTGGGGCAACGCCAAGCATAAGACATGCAGCCCCACCACGAACCGAGATAAGAAGATGTCACCGGCCCAATTCGCCTGGGAAGCCCTTTCGAACACAATGCGCCTTTATGCGGAGTCGAGCGCGAGATTTCACGCTCTGATGAAGGTCGATCAAGAAGAGGCCGTTGCCAACCATGATCGGGCCTTTGAAGCGAAGCTGGAGTCATTCCATCGACTGTACGATGTCACGAAGAACCTTCCAGGCTTTGATTATTTCAATCATGCGGATACGTCACTGCTGATCGTTCTTCGTAACGCGCTACACCATCGCGATCACAGCCTGTTCACCAGTTGGAATCGAATGATGTCCTCCGATGGCGGTGTGTCGAGCAAGGCTGGGGCCGCTTTTCTAATAGGTGAGTACGAGCGACAAGCTGAGCGGACTTCGCGGTATCCACTTCCTTTGCACGACTTCTATCAGCGACTTTCTCATAGCTCTCTTCGAAGGCCAGACACGCTGCGTAAGCTTTGGAATGATGACCTGGCCTTCGCAAAGATCGCAGACCACGCGCAGCAGAAGGAATATCCCGCCCACCAAGTGTACGTAGATGTGCTCCCAGTCTTCTGCTCGGCACTCAAGCGGGTGACCTCATGGATCCACACCGCAGAGCTTGCTTCGGTCGGCTTTGATAGCAAAACCTACGCTGCTCACTTTTCCCGATCCCCAGCGCTGGATCTACGCGTACCAGTCTTCAAAATCGTGCGGATTCCTATGTTTCTTGCCGATATCGAGGCACCTTGCAACTAAGTCTGATCAGGTTTGGGGCTGGAAGATCTGAAGCGCTCTGAATCAGCCCTGCATCGGTAGATACGCGATGACCACTTTTGGCCGACTGCTGCCGGCCAAAAGCGGACGCTTAGCAAACCTTCGGTAATGGGCTGCGAAGAAGAGCGGGGACTAGCGGTTTTTCTCGATTACTAATCTCGGATAAGCCCCGCTATCCAATCAGCGAATGCGCTGACAGCCGGCGACAAAAAGCGCTGATGCGGATATACCAAGTGCACAGGAACCGAGGCAGGCTGCCAGTCAGCAAGCACTTCGACCAACCGACCCTCTTGCAGGTGTTCGCTGACGACGTTCTCAGCAAGCTGAATCAACCCGAAACCATCAAGGCACATTTTGATGTAAAGCCCAGTCTCGTTGACGGCGGCTGTACCGTTTACCGGTACTGAGATCTTTTCAGTACCGCGTGCGAAGCGCATTTCGCCCGCTTGCTTAGCGCGGCTCGAAAAGTAATGGATGGCCCGGTGGTGTGACAAATCTAGTGGTGTCTGCGGAGTACCGTTTTCTTCGAGATAGGCGGCAGATGCACAGGTCACCCAGCGAAACCGGCCGAGTGGGCGGGCAACGAGCGTTGAGTCATCGAGCTCGCCTGTTCGAACAACGCAGTCGATACCCTCCTGAACAAGATCTACCCGCCGATCATTGACGCCTATCATCAGGTAGATGTCCGGGTAGCGCCGGTAAAAATCCTGCAGGTTGGGCATGACAATGAAGTGTGCAATGCCGCCTGGCATATCGACCCGCAAACGCCCCTGTGGCCGTTTTACGGAGTCCGTCAGACTGGTCTCCGTGTGTTCGATCAGCTGCAATATTTCTCGGCATTGCGCCAGATACTGTGCACCCTCAGGCGTCAGACTAACCCGCCGCGTGGTTCTGTTGAGCAGGCGCACCTGCAGGTACTTCTCAAGATTTTTAACGCTGCTGGTAACCGTCGAGGCCGGCAAAGAGAGCGTCTGCGCCGCCTGGATAAAGCTTCCTGCCTCAGCCACACGGACGAATACTTGCATCGCTTGAATACGATCCATGACTGTTAGCAGCCTCAAAGCAGTGACCGGGGAATGCATTATTATTCGTCATTTTTGAATAATAAAAACAGTTTAACCATCTTTTTTCTGCAGTATCGCCTTGCGTACATTTCTTCCAACGAAATTTGAAGAGGTGTAGCGCAATGACTGAATACAACCGCAGCATCATGCAAGCCCCGGCCGCTTCGGCCGCTCGTACACTTATTCGCGGCGCCACCGTGCTGAGCATGGATGGCGATATCGGCAATCTGGCGTGCGGCGATATCCTTATCGAGGGCAGCACCATCACGGCCATTGGTGAAAATCTCGACGCCTGCGATGCCGTTGTAATCGAGGCGTCCGGCATGATTGCCATGCCCGGCATGGTCGACACGCACCGCCACTCTTGGGAAGGGCAACTACGTCGAATCAATCCGAACGCCGCAACCCTGGAGGACTACTGCAACGCAACCCACTTCTCGTTCGCCAAATACTATCGCCCGGCAGACATGTATATCGGCAACCTCCTGACCGCATTGGGCTGCATCGATGCCGGTATCACGACCCTGGTGGACAACTCGCATAACAGCCGCACCGGTGAGCACTCCGATGCCGCTGTCGAAGCGCTGCTCGATGCAGGCATACGCGCCGTACACGCCTCGGGGGCGCCGGTTGCGGGTGAGTGGGACAAAGCCCACTGGCCGGGCAATCTGGAGCGTCTGCAGGAAAAATACATCAAGAAAGGCGACAACCCGCTGCTCTCTCTGGCGGTAATGGCGCAGCTGGAGCCTGAGCTGTGGGCTGAGGCCCGACGCCTAGGGCTGCCTATCATCACCGAGTTTTTTGGCGGGGACATGGCGGCTGAGTTGGAAGGATTGCATCGGGAGGGGCTGCTGCGCTCCGACAACATCTTCAACCACTGCACCGCGCTGCCGGACGCCGGCTGGAAAATCCTTCGCGAGGCTGGCGTTCGAGTCAACGTATGCCCGCGTTCAGATGCCCACTACGGCATTGAAGATGGAATGTTCGCCATGCAGTCTGCCCAGCGTCACGGTATCAGCCCGGGATTGAGTGTCGATAACGAAACCTCCTACAGCGGCGACATGTTCATGGAGATGCGGGTGGCGTTCTATCTGCAGCGCGTTATGGGCATGCACCATCAGCGCTGCTGCGGCGCAGACCATCATCCGGCAGTGACCCTGCCAGCTCATGACCTGCTCAAAGCCGCCACGGTCGACGGCGCCGCCTGTGCCGGCTTGCTGGACAAAGTCGGCAGCCTGGTCCCCGGCAAGCAGGCTGATCTGATTCTTATCAACGCGCAGGACATCAACCTTTACCCATCAGGTAACGCCTTCGGCACCGTGGTACACGCGGCCGAACGCAGCAACGTCGACACGGTCATGATTGGCGGACGCATCGTCAAACGTGGTGGCAAGGTGCTGGGCGTGGACGGCGAAAGTTTGCGTGCGGCAATCGACGAGTCCCGTGAGCATCTGTTTGCTGCTGCAGGCTACCAGCCGGACATCTTTGCCGAGAAATTCCTGCCGCTTGAGTCAGCCAAGTAAGGAGGCAAGAGATGAACGCAGTCTACTACCTGCTGGCTCTCTGCGCCGGGCTTGGTATCACCCTGCAGACCACGCTGAATGGTCGACTCGCTAAAGGTGTGGGTGGAGATTCCGTAGCGGCGGCACTGTTCTCTTTTATTGCCGGTGCGGTATGCCTGGGCATCTTTTCATTGATGCGAGGTGGGATAGTGGCCTCATTGGCGGCTATCCCTTCCCAGCCCTTGTGGAGCCTGCTGGGCGGTCTGCTGGGTGCCGGTGCGTTGCTCAGTTATGTGGTGCTCGCGCCAAAAATCGGCCTGTCAGCACTGCTTGGCCTCGCTATCGCTGCGCAGATCATTTCATCACTGATTATCGATCACTTCGGATTGATGGGGGCATTGGAAAGACCTGTGTCTCCCATCAAGTTGGCAGGGGCTATGGTGATGCTCGCAGGCCTGGCTGTCGCTTTGCTCGGTGACAGGTGGTCAGCGCTTTTCTCCGGCTAGTGAGGTGCGGATGAAAATTGCAATACCGAAGGTCCGCTTTTGGCCGAGTGCAGTCATTTCGAAGCGGTTGCTCTCGGCCAGAAGCGGCCTTTCGTATGGGGCAAAACCCTTGCTCCTTGGCCTCAGGCGCCAAAGTCAGGTACGTGCTTATTTTCCTTCTTTTTAGAAAAGCCTTTGATCACCAGATACAGAAGTGGCCCCAGAGACACGAAGATCAGGGTGATCAGCAAATGGGGCAAGACGCTGAGCCGCCGTACACCTGCATGACGGCAAGAGTTTTACCCTGGGTCGGACGCACAGCGCCCATCGCTAAAGGCACCCAGTCGATCTGAGCTTGAAGACGGAGATCATCGACCCGTGACGCTCAGGTGAGCACCACACTTGGCCTTCCGACCACTGCATCAGTTCACGCAGTTCAGCGACCTTCGGATGGGTATCCGGAGCATCATCTGGCAGGGGTAATCCTGATGGCTACTTAACCTTTTTGCTTGGTGTAGGCTCGTCCTCCGAGGGACATTTGGTAACCAGGAGGGCCCTCCCATTGGCGGGTGACGTTTGCTTTGGCCAGTTCTTTTTCAACATCTATTCCTTCGCTCACCATTTTTTCCACATCCCATTCGAAGTAGCTAATGAGTGCTTTCCAAGCTTGATTAGGCAAAGACGATAGTTGAACCAAGCTCGTAATATTGGGAGTTAATTTCAGACGGTGCATTTCTGATAGCGCTGAAATAATTCTGCGCAAACGGAAGTGCCACACTGATTCAAAATTAGTTTCGAGTTGTTCGGATACCAGTGGAAATAGGCTTTTTCGTTGAGGGAAGCCTGGTATTCTCTTCGGAAGCAATGCAAGCATGTTTCCAAGATTAACGCGGATCTGTGTTTTGCTGATTTTATAAAGCTCATTAACACCATTTTTAATGATGTCTGCGTATTCGCTATCGAGTTTATTAGTATTAGATTCTCTTAACGCAGTATTTGCTTTTTTTGAGAGTGCACCTAAAAGCCATTTTTTATCGTTTGCTGTGAGCCAAAGGGTAGCTTGATACGCATGTTTCCATAAGTAGTCCAGGGTTGCTCCCGTGCGGGCTTCTATGATGTTGTTAACTTTTAGGCGATGAAGTGCTTTGGTGGCGTTAGGGGTTGTTTTGTTGTATGGTTTTCTGGACTTTGTTCCAGTAAATAGTATTAGCTCTTCCGTAATTCTCTTTTCAAATGTCCCCACGTCCCCAAATAAATGAAGAGCAATGATGAGGTGTCGGGTGATGGGCATATCTAGCTGATCATTAACAGTGGTGGTTCTTATCCACTGATGGTACTTGCCTGACGCGTACGCGTTATCAATTCTAGACAAAAAATCATGACCAAATTTTGATTGGATACTTTCGAACATTTTCGTCGTCGCCATTAGGTTTCCACGAGCAAACCCACTTTTCTTGGCTTGTCGACGATAACATGCGGCTAATACCCCAGATGGAACTGCCGGCAAGTCGCTATGCAGAAGGTCCTTTGCAAACTGCGCAAATTTTTGCTCGATTTCCGACACTCTCGAAGGAGAGTGTGAGCCCAATGGTCTCCAGCCGCATACGCAGGAGCTGGTTAACAAAGGTAATAGCTTGTTTTTTCGGTAAAACGGATGCGTGCAAGTTGGACAGGCCTGCAATAAAGTCTCACCGTGTCTCCAGCAAGCTGTTACACCAGGAATGTGATGAGACCGGTGCCAGTACGAATGTCCTGTCTCAATAAGATCCGATTGGGCGCAGGAAAGGCAAATCTTAGCCATGCTATGAAAACTTACCTCTCTACGAGGAAGTCTGGATACGAGCGAAATGCTATTGCCATCATTGACTTTGGAGATGCCTAAGAACGGCTTGTAAGCAGGAAGAATGGTGTTGCTCGCAAGCAACTCATTTAGATTATCGCTCTTGTCGCCAGGAAGCTTCTCCGCAAGGTCTTCGATTCGTTTAGGGATAATTTTGATAACAAATGGTTCGGCACCAAAAAGATCTTTAAAAGTCTCACGCTCAGTTCTATTTCCCGAAAGTAAATGATATCGGGTAACTCGTGAGTGAAAGGTCTCGTCTGGCATGGACATCGGGAAGAACAGAATTTTTTGAGACATTCGTAAGACTTTAGGTGATGGTCAATTTTCTCAGACTTTACAGGTCTAGAGAGGGTGCGATTTTTCGGGAGAAGGACAGCTTTTTCTATTTCAGCAGCATTTGCTTGGCAGATATTCGTCACGGCTAAGGTCTTTCAGACCGAAGCGTTGTTCGGTGGCTTTGGCGAAGCGGCGTAGCATTTCGATCGCGCCATCACGAGCTTCTTTCGATAAGTCGCAGGCTAGATTACGAGCTTCTCCCACCAAGTCCGACCGAATGCTTTCATAGATGGCCATGCCTTCGGGGGTCACGGTGATTGCCAGTGCGCGGCCGTCACTTGCGTCCGGTACACGTTGAACCAGGCCCTGCTTGGCAAGCGAATCGACCAGCCGGCTGGCATTACTCTTGTCGAGAAAAAGCTCGCTGGCCAGCGATTGAACCCGAACAGGCCCAGCCTTGATCACATGCTCCAGTGCGTAGCATTGAGTGACGGACAGTCCTTCGCAGCAGCTGCGATCTCTGTCACGAAACTGGTAGACGCGAACCAAATGACTCAGCGCTTCATAGAGCTGTTCGGCGTCCTGGTCGATCTGATCGATCTTTGGCCTATAGAAAGCCGCATGTACAAGACTACCCCGAGGTACTCAGGTGTCCATCCAGTCGCTATGTAGTACTGTTGGATGGCTTCTTATATCCAGGCGCAAAGATTGCGCTCTCCACACCATACAGAGCCAGCGGATCACTCAACCATAAACGGTAAGCTAGATCGCTGATGCTGTGATCAGGTGAGCAGTCAATATGGTATTGCTGCAGCACGTAGCCGGCCATCGCGGCGCGAACACGAAGCCGCATGACTCCATCTTCCATTCCGAAATCTCGGATGACCAACTCGGTTGAGTCTTTGTCAGGATGAGGGACTATAGGAAGATCCAACATCCGATTCCACTGATCATCCTGCCCCCAGCTTTCTTCTGCTCGTGGCTTTTCACCGAGAAGAACTTCAGCGCTGCTCATCCGGGTAAATACGAAGTCTGCAAATTTTCCGTTCTTGCGATCAAATGCCCTAGCATGCCAACGAAGCCCGTCACAACCGATGGCAAAGGGAACAATCTCTCGCGTTGAAGACCCTGATTTCGACGTGTACTCAATTCTTACCACTTGGCCAAGGTGAATCGCGCGCGTGACGGGGGCGAGGATTTCAATCTTGGGACGACTGAGTAAGGACACGGATTCGTGGCGAATCAATGAGCCTTCCCCTGAGTCGACGCCATCGCCAAACCCTTGCGAGAGAGTCACTAATACACGCTCGGAAGCATGCATTACCTGAGGGGCGAACTGCTCACGAATAACATAGTGCTTACTCACTGGATCAAGTTCAGTGTTTTCGGGCGCGAGTTCACGGTAGAGCGCAAAGTCGCGTGTGGCGGCTGCTGAAGCCACCCCAAAACGTTCCATTAAATCCGAGCGCGATACGACTCCCAAAAAATAGAGACGGAAGTCTATGAAGGCTAAGCGCTCCTGCTGTGCCTTGCTGTAATCGCTGAGGTCAATCATGTTTTCTCCGTTCGGTCATCAACGGCCGCAACCAATCATTCATGTGTCGAGGATAACACATGATGGGTTGACGTAATCAAAATGATGATGATAGTATTAAATTATGGATTGGTCTCATGCTCTCTGTGAGCATGCTATCAAATCTCTAACGGAGGTTTGTAGTGGCAGCTTGAGGCCAGGAAATAGAAAAGCCGACCAAGGTACGAACTTGATCGGCTTTTGGGAAAAGACGTCTGAACTGGCTCCAGATGTCTCTCGCGCTTCAGGAAAAGCGTTGTGATGGTATCCCCAATGGGTACCGTTCGCAAGGGAGCGAGTTTGTGTTCGAGCCAATCTCTGTGAGAGACGACTATGTCCCAGCAAGAGATGTTCGAAAAGCCAGACGAGGAAGGGGAGGTTATCTATCGTATGACCATCCGCACTAAGTCTGGAAAGGTGATTCGACGTGCGAACGGCCAGCCGTTCCGCATTGTTCTTCGCCCTAAAGCGGCTTAATAGGCCGTCCACTCGAAACCAGGGCATCAATCGATGCCCTGAATCCCCCTTCCAGAATGGATAATTCCCATGAGCCTAGATTTTTACGATCGTAGTGGCACTCCCATCGCATATACCGACGACGGTGCGCATTTGTTCACGTTCAGTGGACGACCAGTTGGGTACTTTCATGATGACTCCCTCTATTCATATGAGGGACAGCATCTCGGTCGCATTTCCAACGGACTGATTCGTGACAACCGCGGCCACGTTGTCTTCTTCTCAAGCGAGGCGACAGGTGGCCCCATGAGACCTGTTCGCCGATTGAAGCCGCTCAAAGGTCTCAAGCGATTAAAGCCTCTTAAACGCCTGCGGCGACTCGCGCCTCTGCGACCGATGCTCAGCAATAATTGGTCGCAGCTTTCCGGGCAACAATTTTTCTTGTGAGAAAAGCCTCAAGCCTAGCGGCCTCCGGTTCGGGGTCGTTAGGCTTGTGTGTTTTTGGCGGGGGCGGAACTTCTCACCATGGTGTCAAAATATATTGTTGAAAATCTGGCTTGCTTTAGAGGCTTGAGCTGCTAGGTGTCAGAATGTCCACCCAGTGGCTCATTCAAAAAAGCAGTTTAGCGCCAGCTATTATCAGGCCACTGGTGTCAAAATATTATGTTTGGCACCAACGACCACAACCTGGAGACTCATTGAGGCCTCCAGGCTGTGGGATGTTTCCTACTTTTTGTTACCGAACACCCCAGCGCGGTGCAATGCCACGCTCCTGTAACAGCCACTCTCCTTTCAAAAAACGCCCCTTCGAAAAATATTCAATCAATCGATGCCCCGTGATTTCGGTGTTCTTAGCGATGTCCGCTGGTTTTGTCAGAAAGCTTCTCCATCAGTTGGCCGTTCAATTGCATATTCCTGTATGTACAAGTAAAGACGTATGCATGTGAGTTGAACGAAACTCCGCATCACGTCCCCTGATTCGCTTGTCGCGCATTGAAGCGCACAAGCCGCTTGCCCATCGCCAGGGTTGGTTTGAATTGATCGCTGAGGAGTCTTTTTCGTGACTGACGCAAAAACTACTAAATTCCGTGACGTCGAAATCCGCGCCGCTCGCGGCAACAAGCTGACCGCCAAGAGCTGGCTGACCGAAGCGCCGCTGCGCATGCTGATGAACAACCTCGACCCGGAAGTGGCCGAGAACCCGAAAGAGCTGGTGGTTTACGGTGGCATCGGTCGCGCCGCGCGTAACTGGGAGTGCTACGACAAGATCGTCGAAAGCCTGACCAATCTGAATGACGACGAGACCCTGCTGGTGCAA
>NZ_NEHN01000013.1:0-171742 GCF_002112395.1 Pseudomonas sp. R38(2017) | reverse complement strand
AACGTGTAACTCATTGAGTTTCAAGGAGTTTTCCGTTTCGACTGCGCCGGAAGTGGGGCGAATTATAGGCCTCCAGAATCTGCCGTCAACCCTTAATTTCGCTTTAGGCTGGAAAGGCCTGTTTTTCGCCTGTTATAAAGCCGCAGGCTACTACACACCCACGCCCCAAAAGACATCAAGCAAGGATCCCCATGGAAGCGTCACTCGAAACCGTCGCCCTTTTCTCCCTCAAACTGGCTTATGAGGAAGAAGGCCTCAGCCCGATCTTGCGCGACGATCTGGTCATGAGTGACTACCAACGGGACGTGTTCAAACTGTTAATACGCCGGGACGACATCGCGACCATCCAACTCAAGATGAATGAATGCCTGAGTCTGGCGATGGACGCCGTGGGTGGCGTCGAGAAGCCTTTGGGGCGCGAACTGAACAGATTGTCAGTCGATTTCAGCCATGTACAGTCAATGGCCCAATTGGATGCGCCACTTCAAGCACTCAGGGGCTACCTGCAAGAGATACTGTGAATCGAGGTCAACCCACACCACCACACGCCTTCCTTTACTACCAGGCATATATAGTCGACTGCATGGATGAAGACAGTGGCGCGAGGCCTCTATTTTGATATCTTGCCATCCATCTTTAGCGCTCCCCATCGGGAATGGTGCTGATACCAGGCTTTGAAAGTTTAAGGAAAGGATCGAATGGATTTTTTGCGTTTTCTGGCATTTGTCGCGGCGTGGGGCTTCATGTGGCGGTGGGTCGTGAAAAACCGCGGTAGCTGGAACCTCATTATTGGCAACCTCATTGGTGCGGCGGGCGGGTTCATTGTCGGCCTCGTAGTATTCTCCATCAGCCTGTCGTTGTTTCCGTCTGCGCACGAGCCGAAAAGCCAGTCAGCGCCCGAAGTCGTAGATCAGGAGCCAGCCATAGCGCAGGTGCCGACCCCAGCCATTGCACCCACGCCGGACACTACGCAAAAGACCTCACCGGCAGAGTCCGCGCTGCTTCCGAATTACCGCGCCCGCGCCGTAAAATCGATATCCGAAAATCTCATCTTGACCGAGCTCGAAGAAACCTCTCTGCCGCTCATAGAAGCAAAACGCCAAGCCGCTGGTAACGGAGCAGATGCCGACAGATCTTACATGGCCGTCCTAATGTGCACTCCTCCGATGCAGAGCGCTCTGCGCTTTCCCTCTACCCAGCATGTCAAAGGGCCAGCTTTCAAAGCGACACGCTTGAAAGACCAGAACTATAAAGTCACCGGTGTGTTTGAAGCAGACAATATGCTGGGCAAAGCTGTCACCTACGATTACAGCTGTTCGGTGCAGGCAGTGCCAGGCAAGGATGGCGATACCCAGTGGAATTTGCAGGATTTGAGCCTGACTCAAAAAGCGCTCTGAAGAGCGCTTGCCGGCTGCGTTATCATCGCAGGCCTGCGTGCCAAGAGTCTTGAAGCCGGATGTCCGAATCCCTGCCATCACCCGATTACCTTGCGATCTTGCCGCCCGTGCTGGCCGGCCCATTACTACGACGCCTGGAACCTTCACGCCTTGTGATGTGGCTGGTGGGTAGTCGGACGCTTTCGCTGACTCTGCGTCTGCACGGTGTCGGGGACATCCCCCTGGATGGTAAGACATGCACGGTCATCCCCGCAGGAAAGCATGCCCACATCCATTTGATAGATGTTGTGCTAGAGACCCCACTGCCCTGCGATACCTTGATCGAATATGACTTAATGATCGGGCAAGGCGCGACCGGCATTGCCGATTGGGCGCCACATTTACTCTATGGTGAGGCCCGCTGCGCGAATTTTGTGGTGCGCTCTCGAATCGACCAGCTGCTCCATGGATCCTGTCGCAAGCCGCACCACCCGGCAGCAGATGGCTTGTTATGCGTCGACCGACTGCTCGCCGTCGAAACCAGCCCGTCACTGCGCCCGGCGCTGTTGATGATGAGCGGCGATCAGGTCTACACCGATGACGTCGCCGGCCCAATGCTGCGAGCGATCCACACGCTGATCGATCGACTCGGCCTGTTCGATGAGCACCTCGAAGGTGCTGTAGTCAGCGACAGCACCAAACTCTACGAACACCCGGCCAGCTACTACCACCGCGCGGATTTGTTACCGGCGCTTGAGAGCAACGAGACATTGCGTGAGCGATTTTTCGGCGGAACACGCAAGCCGATTTTCACCAGCAGCAGTGCTGACAACCATTTGGTGACGTTCGCCGAAGTCATGGCCATGTACTTGTTGGTTTGGTCGCCAACGCCCTGGGCATTAATCAACCCGCAACCACCGGCGCTGACGCACGAACGCCGAATGCGCTATACCCTGGAGCAGACCCGGATCGATACCTTCAAGGCAGGCCTTGGCAACGTTGCCCGAGCATTGGCGCACTTGCCGAGCCTGATGATCTTCGATGACCACGACATTACCGACGACTGGAATCTTTCCGCGCAGTGGGAAGAAACGGCCTACGGCCATCCGTTCTCCAAACGCATCATTGGCAATGCGCTGATCGCTTATATGTTGTGTCAGGGCTGGGGCAACAATCCGGATGTTTTCAGCGCATTGCTGGAGAAAACCAGACGCCTGAGCGCCAGCGGTGACAACCATTATCTCGACGCCCAAGTGCAGGACAATCTGATCCAGGAACTGCTGCGCTTCCAGAACTGGCACTTTGTGCTGCCGGCCACCCCGGCGCTGGTGGTAATCGACACTCGAACCCGACGCTGGCGCAGCGAGATGGCGCTCAAACAACCTTCAGGTTTACTGGACTGGGAAGCCCTGAGCGAACTGCAACAGGAACTGCTCGATCATCCGTCAGCGATCATCGTCTCACCGGCACCGATCTTCGGTGTGAAGTTGATCGAAACCGTGCAAAAGATATTCAGTTGGTGCGGCTATCCACTGTTGGTGGACGCGGAAAACTGGATGGCCCATCGCGGCGCCGCCCAAGTGATCCTGAACATTTTCCGACACTCGCGCACACCCGGCAATTACGTGGTGCTGTCAGGGGACGTGCATTATTCCTTCGTCTACGAAGTGCTTATCCGACATCGCAAGGCCGGCCCACGGATCTGGCAAATCACCAGCAGCGGTATCAAGAACGAATTCCCGAAAACCTTGCTGGAATGGTTCGACCGCCTGAACCGCTGGCTCTACTCACCCCGCTCACCGCTGAACTGGCTGACCAAACGCCGGCGCATGCGCATCGTGCCGTATGTTCCCGAGCACGCCGAAACAGGCGAACGCCTGTGGAATTCGGCAGGGATTGGTCAGGTTTTTTTCAATGAACAAGGGCAGCCGCAGGACATCATTCAGCACAACTCGAACGGCGCGCCGAAGACCCGGATGCTGGCGCCGGATCTGACGGATTATCCTGATTAGGATTGCGACAATATCCGACGATAGATTTACCCGGATGAAAAAATGGCTGCCGAAAAAAATCGGCAGCCATTTCAGACGATATCGTGGTGGTCAGTTTGCCTCGAGCATCCGCCCCACTCCCCTCACAATCATCCCCACCTCCCGCTCATCAATTGTCAGCGGTGGAAGCAGCCGTATCGTCTTGCCCCGAGTGACATTGATCAATAGCCCATGATCCCGCGCGGCAATCAGCGTCAGGTCGCGAATTGGCTGTTTCAGTTCGATGCCGATCATCAACCCCAACCCACGAATCGCCATCACATTCGGATTGCCCACCAGCTCCGCACGCAAGCGGCTGAGCAAGCGCTCCCCTTGAATCCGCGCGTTCTCCAGCAGACCTTGTTCTTCGATGATGTCGAGCACGGTGCAGCCAACCCGACAGGCCAGCGGATTGCCGCCAAATGTGCTGCCGTGGCTGCCCGGGGTAAACAGTTCCGCCGCCCTGCCCCGTGCCAGACAGGCACCAATCGGCACACCGTTACCCAAGCCCTTGGCAAGGGTCATGACGTCGGGAACGATGCCTTCGTGCTGGAACGCAAACCAGCGCCCGGTCCGTCCGATACCGGTCTGGATTTCGTCGAGTATCAGCAGCCAGGCGTGGCGGCTGCAGAGTTCGCGCAAGGCTTTCAAGTAACCCGGCGGCGCCATTTGCACGCCGCTTTCTCCCTGGATTGGCTCGACCAGAATCGCCACGATCCGCTCGCCGTGCTGCCGCTGCACCTGCTCCAGTGCCTCAAGATCACCAAACGGCACTTTAACGAAATCACCCGGTAGATCGTTGAAACCCAGGCGCACTGCCGGGCCATCACTGGCCGACAAGGTTCCCAGGGTACGGCCATGAAACGCATTGGCCATGACCACCACCAGCGGCTGCTCAATCCCCTTGCGCCAGCCATGCAATCGCGCCAGTTTCAACGCCGTTTCATTGGCCTCGGCGCCAGAGTTGTTGAAGAACGCCCGCTCCATTCCCGACAGCTGCGTCAGTTTCAGCGCCAGTTGCTGCTGCCAGTCGATGCTGTAGAGGTTGG
This sequence comes from Pseudomonas sp. R38(2017), assembly GCF_002112395.1. Classification (NCBI taxonomy): domain Bacteria; kingdom Pseudomonadati; phylum Pseudomonadota; class Gammaproteobacteria; order Pseudomonadales; family Pseudomonadaceae; genus Pseudomonas; species Pseudomonas sp. R38(2017). The sequence continues at coordinate 167,287 of NZ_NEHN01000013.1, read as the reverse complement.
ACGTGTGCAGCAGCAATCCAGCCTGCTCGCTGATCGCCGAAACAATCCGCGGATGCGAATGCCCGACATTGGTCACCGCAACACCCGCGACGGCATCGAGGTACTCGCGACCGGCCTGATCCCACAGACGGGTGCCCAGACCTCTGGTGAAACTCAGGGCCAGCGGTTGGTATGTGTTCATCAGGGCGGCGGTCATGACTTCAAACTCCAGTGAAGGTCGGTGTGTTTGCAGTATGGTTAGCCACCAGAGCTGGATAAACTCGGCAAAACTTCAATCATTTAGAAGCAGGGCTTGATAATGGATTTATTCCAGTCAATGAGCGTCTACGTCAAAGTCGTGGAAGCCGGCAGCATGACCAAGGCCGCCCTACAGTGCGAAATGTCCACGACCATGGTCGGCAATCACCTTCGCGCACTGGAACAGCGACTCGGTGTACAACTGTTGCAACGCACCACCCGGCGTCAGCGCCTGACCGAATTCGGTACGGTCTATTACCAGCGTTGCCTGGAAGTATTGGGGCTTGTGAAAGACTCCGAACGTCTCGCCGAACAAACCATGGATGAACCGCGCGGTCTCCTGCGCATTACTGCGCCACTCACCTTTGGCGTCGAACGACTGGCTCCCGCACTGAGCGAGTTTTCCCTGCAATACCCGCAGGTAAAAATGGATGTGGTCTTGACCAACCGCCGACCGGATCTGATGGAAAGTGGTCTCGATGTAGCGTTCAGGCTCGGCCATTTCGAACAGTCGAACCTGATCGCCCGACCACTGATCGACTACACACTAACGGTGTGCGCCTCCCCGGAATACGTAGCCCGGCGCGGCATGCCTCTAACGCCTGAAGACCTGCAACAGCACGATTGCCTGTCATTCGCCTACCCCGCCGGCGATGACTGGCAATCGGTGGAAAAGCGCTGGCGCCTGAGTGGGCCGGAGGGTGAAATCATGATCGACGTCAGCGGGCCGATGCTGATGAACACCTCCGCCGGTTTGCATCAGGCTGCCCGTACCGGCATGGGCATCGTGATGTTGCCGGATGCACTGGTGGAACAGGATCTGCGCGACGGCAAACTGGTCACGGTGATTCCCGACTACCAACCGCCGAGCCGCCCATTGCACCTTCTATATGCACAGGATCGCTATCGACTGCCGAAGCTTCGGCGCTTCGTTGAGTTTGCGATGCAGACGTGGGGGAAAAGCTGACTACGCTTGGCATCCATCAAGCTTCTGCGACAAATCGCAATCACCCGGTCATCAAGGACTCGATCACCCAATGAAAATAGATCTGACGGTACGCGATCTTCTACCCGCCGAAACGGAATCGGTGCGGTTGTTTCTCGGGCAGCACGGCTGGGCACATCGAGTCGGATCTCCGGAGTATTTCGCGCAGTTGATTCAAAACTCGCAGCGAACGGCTGTTGCGCTATTGGGTGAACAGATCATTGGCTTCGCTCGTGGCATTACTGACGGTTTATCCAACGGCTATCTGTCGATGGTGGTCGTTGATGTGCACTACCAACGCAATGGCGTGGGCCGGGCGTTGGTAGATCATGTGATGGGCGACAACCCCGATATCACTTGGGTACTGCGCGCCGGGCGCCAGGGAGCCGAAGCATTTTTTACCCGCCTGGGGTTTGAAACCTCAGTGATTGCGATGGAACGCCCGCGATTGAAATAACGGGTACTGAATGCGACCTCGGCTATTATCCATCTTCTTCTTTTTCAGCATGGATGCTGCACGATGCTCACGATTCTGCAAAACACCCCGATACGGGCCTACGTGTTTTTTCTGCTTGTGGTTTATTTCGGGATCAAGGCGTTTTCTCCCCGCCGTGAAAGCCGTCTCTCGATGCTCATCACACCACCGGCGTTTCTGGCATGGTCCCTGTACTCCCTGAATCTGAAGATCGACCCGGTCCTGTTTTTAAGCAGTTGGTTCGGCGCGCTATTGCTGGGTGGTCTCTCGGCCTGGCTGTTTTTTTCCCGTAAGGGTGTGGTACTCGATGACTCCGCGACGGGGCTGATCATGCCTGGCACCGTGAAAATCCTGATCATGTTCCTGATGTTTTTTTTCGCAAACTATTACTTCGGATATCAGGATGCCGTAAATCCGGAGCTTGCCGCGTCCCCCGACATGCTGCTACTCAAGGCCAGCGTGTCGGGCTTCATGTGCGGCCTGATCAGTACCCGCTCGCTAAAACTCTACAGGACACTGCGAACCCTCACCGCCCGACAGTTGCCAGTGACCGCACAGTAACCATCGGACAACCGGTGATCACGACCCGTTTTTCACCAGCACCGGTTTCTCCTGATAACGCTGGGCAAACAACTGCTTCAACTGCGCCACTTTCGGCATGTCGTTGATCACAATGTACGGATAGCTTGGGTGTTCGGTCAGGAAGTCCTGGTGATAGTCCTCCGCCGGGTAAAACCCGTTGAAGGTTTCCAGCCGGGTGACGATGGGTTTGCTGTAAACATGGGTGGCGTCCAGTTGCGCAATGTAGGCCTGGGCCACTCGTTGCTGATCAGCATTGACCGGGAACAGCGCCGAGCGATATTGGGTGCCGCTGTCCGGCCCCTGGCGATTGAGTTCGGTCGGGTTGTGAGCCACCGAGAAGTAGATCTGCAACAGGCTGCCGTAACTGACCTGAGTCGGGTCGAAGGTGACTTGCACCGATTCGGCATGGCCGGTATCCCCTTCGCTGACCCGTTCGTACTCCGCCGTATTCGCCGCGCCACCGGCGTAACCCGACACGGCTTTCTGCACACCTTTGACGTGCTGGAAAACACCCTGTACTCCCCAGAAGCAGCCACCGGCAAACACCGCGGTTTCAGTGTGTGCCTGGGTGTTTTCGTCGAGTGCCGGCGGCGGAATGACCACACCCTCCTCGGCCCCGAAAGAAAACGCCGAGCACTGCGCGATAACCCCAGCTGTCGCGACGCCCAGCAGCAGACGACGCCAGATAGTTTGAGCTTTCATGTTCTGTACTCCTGATCAGCCGAAGGTAAAGGCGTAAGCCGACACGCCCGGATCGAGAAACTCGATGCTGAAGGTGCGGTCCTTCACATCAGCGGTTTGCCGTACCAATTGATACAAGCGTTGTTCGGTCACGCGACCGCTGCCGTCAGGCGCCACGTCGACACCGTGGGAATCGCCCGGCGCCTGACCATCGATCATCACTTTGAAGCGCACCGGTTTTCCGTCCGCCCCTGGGCCCAGCACCAGGTGCAGGTCGCGGGCATGGAAGCGATAAACGATACGACTGGCCGGCGCACTGGCCGTGGCGCGTTCGGCACCGACCGCCCATTGGCCGCCGAGGCTCCAGTCATTCAGGGCAAGATTTGCAGGTGTCTTGTAGGCCGCGACCTTGTCAGGCACCAGGCTGGTTTCCGGTACGAAATGTTCTGCACGCTGGTAGCCGACATAAGTTTCCGGTGACAGCACCTGGTTCATATCCGGCGCGAGTTGCACGCCTTGGGCGTCTGCGTTGATCAGGCCATCAGCCACGGTTTTCGCTCCGGCCTCACGCAACAGTTGCTGGATGACCCGTTCCGATTCGGCGTAGTCCCCTTCGCCAAAATGGTGGTATCGAATGTGCCCTTGTGCGTCGGCAAAGTAATGCGCCGGCCAGTATTCATTGTCGAAAGCACGCCAGATCTTGTAGTCGTTATCGATGGCCACCGGGTAATTGATGCCCAGTTCTTTCATCGCTTTGGTGACGTTGCCTACATCACGCTCGAAAGCGAATTCCGGCGCATGCACACCGATCACCACCAGTCCCTGATCGCGATATTTCTCGGCCCAGGCTTTGACGTATGGAAGAGTGCGAAGGCAGTTGATGCAGGAGTAAGTCCAGAAATCCACCAGCACCACTTTGCCTTTGAGTGCCTGCGCGTCCAGCGGCGCCGAGTTGAGCCACTGCACCGCACCATCAAGCGCCGGCAACTGACCTTCGACCGGCAGCGAGCCGGGTGCTTTGGCGGCCATTTTCATCGCGCCGCCGGCTGCCATCATGCTGCCGTTTGCCGCGTCATCCGCCGCGGAAATTTGCGCCATCATCGTGCCGTTGCCCTGAGGGGATTTGCCCGAGAGCTTGCCGACCAAGGCCTGTTCCAGCCCACCGGTGGATGCCGTAGAAAACCTCGCCAGAATCCCGGTATCGAGGCCCAGCGCAATGGCGGCCACACCGGCCAGCATCGCGGCCCCGAGTCCGCGCCGGATCCACTCGCCAGTCCCGATCGAACGCTTCATCACCGCGAAGACCTTACCGCCCAGCAGCAAAGCCGCAGCCAGCGAAGTCGCGGCGCCCGCCGCATAGGCGAGCAACAACAGCGTGGTGGCGATGCTTGCACCTTGCAGCGCGGCACCGGTCAGAATCAGCCCGAGGATTGGCCCGGCGCAAGGCGCCCACAGCAGCCCCGTGGCGACGCCGATCAGAAACGAAGCGCCCGGACGCGGACGACTGTCCTGGCCGGCGGCCTCCGACAAGCGACTGCCGGCGGACACCAGCGGCCGGGTCAGACGCTCGGCCAGACGCGGCAACAGCAGCGTCAGCCCGAACAGTGCAACGAACAGCAACGCGAGCCAGCGACCGTACTGATTGACTTGTACCACCCAACCGCCGCCCACCGCCGCCAACGAGGCGACGAGCGCGAAGGTCAGAGCCATCCCCGCCAACAGCGGCAAGCCACTTTTGATAAACGGCTGCCCGGTGCGAGCGAAGACAAAAGGCAGAACCGGCAGGATGCACGGGCTGACGATCGTCAGCACACCACCGAGATAAGCGAGAACCAAGAGCCACATAGTGTCGTCCTGTTGTAAGTGAAGATCGCCGGCGAACCACGACTCAGGCCGCCACGGGTTTGAAGGTCATGGCCAGACCGTTCATGCAGTAACGCAGACCGGTGGGCTTGGGCCCGTCGTCGAACACATGACCGAGGTGACCGCCGCAACGCCGGCAGTGAACTTCCTCCCGGGTCATACCGAAGGAACGGTCCTGGCGGGTGGCCACGGCGTGTTCCAGCGGTGCCCAGAAACTCGGCCAGCCGGTACGGCTGTCGAATTTGGTCTCGGACGAGAACAGCGCCAGATCGCACCCGGCACAGGCAAACGTGCCGGTCCGATGTTCGTTGTTCAGCGGGCTGCTGTAGGCGCGTTCCGTACCCTCTTTGCGCAGCACGTCGAATTGCTCGTCTGTCAGCAGCGCATGCCACTCACTGTCGCTGTGGGTCACTTCAAACGCTTCTTCGGCCAACGCCTCGTCGACCAGCACAGAGCCAGTGGATAACTTTGGCAATACACCGGCCAGAAGGGCTGCAAGCCCCAGCCCGCCGCCCGTTGCCAGAATCTGTCGCCGTGAAAACATGGCCGTCTCCCAAAATTCCAGATACCTGTCGTGGAACACAGCCTAGGCTTGGGTTGATCGCCAAATCCTCACGGGAAGTTAAACAATTCGTGATAACTCGCGCCGAGGAAAACCCGCACAATGCGTTCATCGCGCCGAAGGATTGAGCTTCATGGAACAGACCAAACGCGTCCTGGTGGTCGAGGACGACCTGCACATTGCCGACCTCATTTGCCTGCACCTGCGGGACGAGCAATTCGAAGTGGTACACAGCGCCGACGGTGACGAAGGCATGCGTCTGCTGCAGCAAGGTCACTGGGATGCGCTCATCCTTGACCTCATGCTGCCGGGAGTAGATGGTTTGGAAATCTGCCGCCGCGCCCGGGCAATGGCCCGCTACACACCGATCATCATCACCAGCGCCCGCTCCAGCGAACTGCACCGCATCCTTGGCCTGGAACTGGGCGCCGACGATTACCTCGCCAAACCGTTTTCGATGCTCGAACTCGTCGCCCGGGTCAAAGCGCTGCTGCGCCGGGTCGATGCCATGGCCCGCAACCTGAAGATGGACGCCGGCAGCCTGAGCCTGGATGGTTTGACCATCGACCCGATCACCCGTGACGTGGCCCTCAATGGCCAGCGCCTGGACCTCACTCCCCGGGAATTCGATCTGCTGTATTTCTTCGCCCGTCAGCCGGGCAAGGTGTTCTCGCGCATGGATCTGCTCAACGCAGTCTGGGGTTACAGTCACGAAGGTTATGAACATACGGTCAACACCCACATCAATCGCCTGCGGGCGAAAATCGAGGTTGATCCGGCACAACCGGTGCGCATTCTCACGGTGTGGGGTCGTGGTTACAAATTCGGCACGAGCGCAGAGCAACCATGAAACTGACCCTGACGCAGCGCCTGTCCCTGGTATTCGCCGTACTGCTGCTGGCGTGCTGCGGCACGTCGGCGTGGTTGCAGGTGCGCTCCAGCCAGATGCATGAGCTGGAGGTGGTGCAGGGTCTGTCCCGGGATCTGGCGCAGCACATCGCCCATGACACGGTGCTGATGGACAGCAACGGCCTGATGCCTGGCGCGGTGCGCGAGTTGTTCAGCCAGTTGATGCTGGTCAACCCGAGTGTCGAGGTGTACCTGCTCGACACCGAAGGCCGGATCGTCGGCAACGCGGCACCGGAAGGACGCCTGCGTCGGCAGACTGTCGATCTCGTGCCGATTCATCGACTGCTCAATGATCAACCGTTGCCGATCCTCGGCGACGACCCGCGCAGCGTCGATGGGCGCAAGGTCTTCAGCGCGGCGCCATTGCAGGTCAACGGCAAGGCGGCCGGTTACCTTTACGTGGTCCTGCTCAGCGAAGCGCACGACCGATTCGCCGAGCGCGGCGCCACCAGTGCGGCGCTTAACACGGCGCTGCTGTCCATCGGACTCGTGGCGTTCCTGTGCCTGATTGCCGGTCTGACGGCATTCAACCTGATCACCCGGCCATTGCGTCGGTTGACCGAAACCGTGAGCCAATTCGACATCGACGGCGCACCGCAATCACTGCCAGCCCCGCCCACGCCTGTGGACAAGTCCGCTGACCCGGACGAAATCGCCGTGCTCGACGCAGCGTTCCGGCAAATGCAAAACCGCCTCGGTGAACAGTGGCGCTCATTGACCCGCCAGGATCAGGAGCGCCGGGAACTGGTGGCGAATATTTCCCACGACCTGCGCACACCGCTGGCCTCGCTGCATGGTTACCTGGAAACGCTGTCGCTCAAGGACGCTACCCTGTCTCCGGAGGAACGCCGCCGCTATCTGGGGATCGCCCTGGATCAGAGCCGCAAGGTCGGCGGACTCGCGCAATCGTTGCTGGAACTGGTGCGCCTTGAACATGGTTTCGTGCAGCCTGTGCTGGAACAATTTTCCCTGACCGACCTGGTGCAGGACATCTTCCAGAAATTCGAACTGGGCGCCGAAGCCCGGAACGTCGAACTCAAGGCCTGTTTCAGCGCCAACCTGCCAACTGTCTGCGCTGACCTCGGGCTGATCGAACGGGTGCTGACCAACCTGTTCGATAACGCCTTGCGCCATACGCCGCCGGGGGGCGAAATCGAACTCGGTCTGAAACCCCAGGGTGCCCTGGTTGAAATCACCGTCAGTGACACAGGCCCCGGCATCGCCGCCGAGTTGCGTGAAGGTTTGTTCCTGCGTCCCTTCAATATCGGCGGCGCGCGGCGCGACGGCGGACTGGGCCTGCGAATCGTGCACCGGATCCTGCAACTGCACGGTCGCGAAATCCAGTTGCTCGATGTCGCAGGACGAGGCGCGACCTTTCGCTTCTCGCTGCCAGTGGATCAACAGAACGCGGAACAGTGGATCGTGCGTTCGATGAACCTGAATACGCCGGGCAAATAATCAACTCCACCGGGCCGTTGCTCCGTGACAACAACGTCCCGCTCCCCTAAATTAGTCGGCCTGAAAAAGCCCCCCGAGCTTTCTCGTCTCATCTCAAGTTAAAAAAGTAGTGAAATTTCAATGTCCGATTTCAACACCGCTGAATCCGTAGTCACCCTGTCGTCCAAAGCGGAATACGAAAACTCCATCAATCTTTCACAACACATTCCACAAGCGAAGATCATCAGCGAGATGGTGCTCGACGCGTTCCAGTCGACCCGCGAGAGCGAGCAGATCCGTGAGCTGCGCGCCGCGATCCGTCAGGCCCACGACCGCTTCGATGACGACCAGGCCTACGAGCTGATGGGCCAGCTCAAGCGTCTGAAAGATGCCGAAGCGGCCGACATTGCGGCCCTTGAAGACCTGAGCAGCAAATTCCCGATCAGCCGCATCCTGTCCAGCTTCAAGGACGATCCGGCGTTCCAGGAAATCGTCTATGGCCTGGCCCTGAAGGTGCTGAACCAGACGCATCAGGCGATCAGCAACCCGAGCGGCGGCAAGAGCAAAGCCGCGCGCGCCAAGAAAGACGTCGAGGTGTTCAGTATCAGCAAGGACGGCATCAGCGTGACCCTGCCAATGCGCACGCCGCGTTCGCGCCTGAGCGTGGATCGTGAGGCGCTGGAATTCCTCGGTTTCACCTTCGTCGGTGAAGGCGAAGAAGCAGAAATCGAAGGCGAGACCTTCGTCGACAACGCCGGCACCGAACACGCGATCAACCGCAAGAACATCATCACCGCCCTGCAACAGCAGACAGCGTTCGATGGTTACAGCATCGCTGCCCAGTAAGCGCAGCGCTGACGAAAAAGCCCCGCTCTGAATCTCAGGCGGGGCTTTTTGTTGCGCGGCTTTCAGCGATTACGCCGACGGATGTACCGCCGCGATCATGTCGACTTCGATGGCCGCGTTTTTCGGCAACTGATAGACGCCGACGGTGGTGCGGGTATGGCGGCCGGCATCACCCAGCACATAACTGAAAACGTCGGATGCGCCGTTGGCCACTTCGCTCAGGTCGACAAAGTCCGGGGTCGACTTCACATAGACCGTGACCCGCAAAAGCGCCCTGACCTTGTCCAGCGAACCGACCGCATCGACGATGAATGCCAGGCAACGCATGGCGCTGATGCTCGCGGCGGCCTGCGCGTCCTTAAGCGTCAGCTCCAGCCCTACCCGGCCGGGATACTGAATCTTGCCCTCGGTGCGCGGCACCATGCCACTGATGTACAGCTCATCGTGATGACGAACCAGCGGCGCGTAGTTGCCGCCCACCGTGTTCTCGCCATTGATGTCGTAATTAAGCTCTTTTGCCAGGGCAATGAAGCGTTCGTCGCAGGTCATCCTCTCAGTCATTTCGCCCAGCCTCTTGATCGATGCATGTAGTTGGATCCGAATCTAGGGCTTTTGCCTGGGGACCGCAACCTGTCGATTTCTGGTTAATCATTTACGCATGAACCAAAACCGCTTTGAGGGATTCACCTGCAGCGGACAACAAAAAACCCCGCTCATCTCTCGATGAACGGGGTTTCTCGTACAACGTTCGAACCTTACGGTGCGTACGTCAGCAACAGCTCGGTCGGCACCTTGAAGTCCAGGGACATCATGACGCTCAACGCGGTGATGGTGAAGATCGAAAACACGAACAGCTTGCGTGCCCAGACCGTGTCATCCACCGCCTTGTAGCCGGTCCAGGCCATGTACAACCAGTACATGCCCATGGCCGCGGCAACGGCGAGGTAGCTCATGCCGGCGTAGCCGCTGAAGGTCAGCATCAGGGTCGCCACGAGGAACGCCAGGATGTAGAACAGGATGTGCTTCTTGGCCACCTGAATTCCGCGCTTCACTGGCAGCACCGGAATCGATGCGGCCAGGTAATCGTTGAAGCGGAAGATCGCGATGGCGTAGGAATGCGGCATCTGCCACAGGCTGAACATCACCAGCAGGGTCAGCGCGGCCATGTCGAAGCTGTTGGTCACGGCCACGTAACCGATCACCGGCGGCATGGCGCCCGACAGACTGCCCACCAGCGTGCCGTGAACCGACTTGCGCTTGAGGTACAGGCTGTAGAAGCCGACGTAGATGATGAAGCCGATCACGGCGAACAGGGCAGCCAACGGGTTGGCCACCTTGTACAGCAACGCAACGCCGGCGACACCCAGGACGGTCGCATAGACCAGAGCCAGTTTCAGGGAGATCAGGCCCTGGACCAGCACCCGGTTCTTGGTGCGTTCCATCTTCAGGTCGATGTCGCGGTCGATGCAGTTGTTGAACACGCAACCGGAGGCCACGACCAGGGAAGTGCCGATCATGGCGGCCAGGAACACCGCCAGATCTACATGCCCTTTCGAGGCCAGGAAGAACCCGCCTGCCACAGAAAGCACGTTACCGAAAATGATCCCCGGTTTGGTGATTTGGATAAAGTGCTTGAGCGACATCGGGTCTACCTCACTTCGCCATCATGAACGTGTGGATGCTGAACATGATCCACAGCGACAGGCCGACCAGCAGCAGGATCACGATGGCCGTAAAGACGAACGCGATCACGTTGTTACGCTGAGCCACGGAGCGGTCCAGGTGCAGGAAGTAATACAGGTGAACGATCACCTGGATCACTGCGAACAGCAGGACGATTGCCAGCGTGGTGGACTTCGGCAGGGTCGGGAACATCACCAGGCCGAACGGGATGACGGTCAGGATCACCGACAGGATGAAGCCGATGGCGTACGACTTTAAGCTGCCGTGGCCAGCATCATGGCTGTCATGGGAGTGTGCATTAGCCATTACAGGGTCCCCATCAGGTAAACAACGGTGAATACGCAGATCCACACCACGTCCAGGAAGTGCCAGAACAGGCTCAGGCAGCTCAGACGGGTCTTGTTGGTCGCCGTCAGGCCGTGCTTGTTGACCTGGTACATCATGATGCCCATCCAGATCAGACCCGCGGATACGTGCAGACCGTGGGTACCGACCAGGGTGAAGAACGCCGACAGGAAGCCCGAACGGCTAGGACCGAAGCCCTCGGAGATCAGCAGGTGGAACTCGTTGATCTCCATGGCGATGAAGCCTGCGCCGAGCAGGAAGGTCATGAACAACCAGCCCAGAACCTGCTGCTTTTTACCTTTGTACAACGCCAGCATGGCGAAGCCGTAGGTGATCGAACTGAACAACAGCAGAGCGGTTTCGCCCAGCACGTATGGCAGTTCGAAGATGTCGTGGCCCGACGGGCCACCGGCAACGTTGTTTACCAGTACCGCGTACACCGCGAAGATCGACGCAAACAGAATGCAGTCGGTCATCAGGTAGAGCCAGAAACCGTATACGGTCATCTCGCCCGAGTCGTGGTGATGGTCATCGTGCCCATGGTCATGGCCATGGGCGTGTCCAGCATTGGTCACTAAGTTCGACATTGTTTAAGCCTGTTCCAACTTGGTTTCAACACGGGTCGCGGAAGCAGGGATCTTCCCGGCCGCTACCAGACGCTTGTGCTGCTCGGCTTCGATGCGCTCGATCGTTTCAACCGGAACCATGTAGCCCTGGTCGTCACGTGCAGCGTGGATCACGAAGTAGATGACAGTGCCGGCCAGGCTGGCGATCGCCAACCACCAGATGTGCCAGATCATCGCGAAACCGAATACGGTCAGCAGTGCGCCCATCACCACGCCAGTGGCGGTGTTGTTCGGCATGTGGATCGGCTCGTACTTGGCCGGAGTCTGGTACGCAGTACCGTTTTCCTTGGCTTCGGTGAACGGGTCGATGCAGTCAGCCTTAGGCAGCACAGCGAAGTTGTAGAACGGAGGTGGCGACGAGGTCGACCATTCCAGGGTATGGGCATTCCACGGGTCACCGTGTTCGCACATGTTTTCCGGCTTGTTGCGGTCACGTACCGAGACGTACAGCTGGATCAGCTGGCAAGCGATACCCACAGCGATCAGGATCGCACCGAACATGGCAACGTACAGGTACGGTACCCACTCAGGGTTGGTGGTAGCGTTCAGACGACGGGTCATGCCCATGAAGCCCAGTGCATAGAGCGGCATGAACGCGACGAAGAAGCCCGAGATCCAGAACCAGAACGCTGCTTTACCCCAGCCTTCGTGCAGCTTGAAGCCGAACGCTTTCGGGAAGTAGAAGCCGAAGCCTGCGATGTAGCCGAATACCGCGCCGCCGATGATCACGTTGTGGAAGTGCGCGATCACGAACAGGCTGTTGTGCAGAACGAAGTCAGCACCCGGGATGGCCAGCAGTACGCCGGTCATGCCGCCGATGGCGAAGGTCACCATGAAGCCCAGGGTCCACAGAACCTGGCTGGTGAAGCGCAGACGGCCCTGGTAGATGGTGAACAGCCAGTTGAACAGTTTCACACCCGTCGGGATGGAAATCAGCATCGTCGCCAGACCGAAGAAGGCGTTGACGCTGGCACCCGAACCCATGGTGAAGAAGTGGTGCAGCCAAACCATGAAGCCCAGTACCGAGATCGCGCCCGAAGCGTAGATCATCGAGTGGTGGCCGAACAGTTTCTTGCCGGTGAAGGCCGAGATCACTTCCGAGAAGATGCCGAAGGCCGGCAGGATCAGGATGTAAACCTCAGGGTGGCCCCATGCCCAGAACAGGTTGACGTACATCATTGGATTGCCACCAAGTTCATTGGTGAAAATGTGGAAATCCATGTAACGGTCAAGGGTCAGCAGTGCCAGGGTAGCGGTCAGGATCGGGAACGAAGCCACGATCAGAACGTTTGCCCAGGTGCAGGTCCAGGTGAAGATCGGCATGTCCATCAGTTTCATGCCCGGGGTACGCATTTTCAGCACGGTCGCGAGGAAGTTAACCCCCGTTAGCGTTGTACCCAGACCCGATAGCTGTAGCGCCCAGATGTAGTAGTCCATCCCCACGCCAGGGCTGTATTGCAGACCCGACAACGGTGGATACGCTACCCAGCCAGTCTTGGCGAATTCGCCGACGCCCAGGGACAGGTTGATCAGCACGACGCCGGACACCAGCAGCCAGAAGCTCAGGGAGTTCAGGAACGGGAACGCAACGTCACGGGCGCCGATCTGCAGCGGCACTGCAAGGTTCATCAGGCCGGTGAAGAATGGCATCGCCATGAAGATGATCATGATCACACCGTGAGCGGTGAAGATCTGGTCATAGTGTTCAGGTGGCAGGTAGCCAGGCGAACCCTCGGTGGCCATGGCCAGCTGGGTACGCATCATGATGGCGTCGGCAAAGCCACGCAGCAGCATGACCATGGCAACGATGATGTACATCACGCCGATTTTCTTGTGGTCGACCGACGTCAGCCACTCGGTCCACAAGTAAGTCCACTTCTTGAAGTAGGTGATTGCAGCGAACAACGCCAGACCACCGAGCGCGATCATCGAGATGGTGACCATCACGATCGGCTCGTGGAAAGGGATCGCTTCCCAACTTAATTTACCAAACATCGTTTACTCCTCTGCCCCGGCAGCTGAATGCGAATTCGAGTCCATATCCGTTGCCGCCACTTCTTTCTCTTTCTTCTCGTGCTTCAGCGGCTTGCCCGGTTTCATGCCTTCGTACTTGTCGACGATGGTCTGGAACAGGTTCGGCGTGACCGAGGAGTAGAGCTCGACTGGATTGTTCTGGCTTGGCTTGGCAAGGGCTGCGTATTCAGCTTGTTCAAGCTGTTTAGGTGCCTTTTTGACTTCACTTACCCAGGCGTCGAAATCTTCCTGAGAAGTTGCGATCGCTTTGAATTTCATACCGGTGAAACCAGCGCCGCTGTAGTTGGCGGAGATACCGTCCATTTCAGCGTTGCGGTCAGCGATCAGGTGCAGCTTGGTGGTCATGCCCGCCATCGCGTAGATCTGGCCGCCCAGGCCCGGGATGAAGAACGAGTTCATCACCGCGTCCGAAGTGATCCGGAAGTTAACTGGCGTGTGCGCCGGGAACACGATCTTGTTGACCGTGGCGATGCCTTGTTCCGGGTAGATGAACAGCCACTTCCAGTCCAGCGCGACCACTTCGATGGTCACCGGCTTGACGTCGGACTCGATCGGACGATACGGATCCAGCGAGTGGGTCGACTTGTAGGTGATGTAACCCAGGGCAATGATGATCAGGACCGGAATGGTCCAGACTGCCACTTCGATCTTGGTCGAGTGCGACCATTTCGGGGTGTAGACGGCGTTCTTGTTGGAGGCGCGGTACTTCCAGGCGAACAGGAAGGTCATGACGATGACCGGCACAACGACCAACAGCATCAGCAGCGTAGCGGTGATGATCAGGTTGCGCTGTTCCAGGCCGACCTGGCCCGTTGGATTGAGCAAGGTCATGTTGCAGCCTCCCAGCAACAACGTGCCGAGCAGCGGCACTAGGCCTAGTAATCTGGGGTACCTGTTTTTACTCATCTCACGACCTCTAAAGCAGCTTGCGCAATGCAGTTGGGTTTTGATCGCCAACACTTCACCCTGCCAAGGGTTGGCATTTTCTTTGGATTGAATAAGGGCCGCCCGTCGCGCGTCAGACGCTCGACAAATCCTGGGACAGCGGTCAGTTCTTATTCGAATTCGTGGTCAAAGGCCTTGTTACAGACCAATTCCATTTGGTGCGGAAAGTTGGAAGGCACCGACACCTGGGTGTCTCGCAAGCCTTTCGGCCCCTCGACACCCGACTTCCTGCTCAGTTCCTTATAAAGGCTGAACAGTGCCGGGAATTCAGTGCGGGCGATTGTAGATAGGTAGCGCCCTATACACCATGTCTTATCCCGAAATAATTTTTATCGCTCAGAGCAACAATCCATCACCGTTTTTGCAAAAGTTCCGCATGTTATCGAAATTGATTCTCAACAAAAACACCAAAAAATGTAGGTGTACCTGGCTCGGATCAGACAGTTCCGAAGACTTTTTCCGACACCGTGAAGCGCTTAAACCCCGATAACCCAAGGGCTTTGGCCAATTGCCACAGGTTGTTAAAACTGCCTGCTCCGGCACCAGCGTCCCAAAGCCGAAAAACCCTGAAACAGACCAATCCTTTTTTGTAACAACACTCCAATCCGGGCCTGCGAAAGACACTGCGACACGGCGTGTGTGACAACATGTCGCACACCTGTCGCACCGTCCCTTGCCGTTCGTCACGACGTTTTCACAAAGACCCTGAAATGCAAAACGCCCCGATTTGCATCACTGCAAATCGAGGCGTTTGTGTTATCGGCGCACAGGCCGAAAAGTTGACTCAGCGCAATGCTTTTCGGTTGCGCGAGGTCAGCAGCGGCACCAGGATCACCACCAGCACAAAGGCCACCAGAGCCCATTGCGCCAGCGACAGGCCAAGAATCGGCGGGTACGGCGTCGAGCAGAAACCGTCTACCTGAAAGCCCAGCGGGAAGATCTTCGCCAGCGGCAGGTCATCGACGATCGGCTGCAGCACATCGATGCCACAGCTCACTGCCGGGTAGAACTGGGTGTACACGTGATGCCCGGCGACACCGGCCCCGGCAATCGCGCAGATCACCACCAGCACTTCGAACACGGTGATGCTGCGGCGGGTGCGCATGGCGGCGCCGATAAACGCGAACAGCGCGATCAACAGCAAGGCATAACGCTGCAGGATGCACAGCGGGCATGGCGCCTCGCCCAGCACGATCTGCATGTACAGCGCGCCACCGATCAGCGCCAGGCAGATGACGCCCAGCAACACCAGATAGCGCCGTTCACGTCCCAATCGAATCGTTTCCTCGCTCATCGCGTTTCCCTTTCATGTCCATGGTTCAGCTGGCCGGCGGCTGCGCTTGCAGTTGCGCCATCAGGCTGATGTTGTCTTCGATATGCCAATTGGCCGCAATGCGACCGTTGTCGATCTGATAGATATCGGTTGCCCGGAAGTCTACACGCTGGCCCTGCCCTTTGAGAGCCTTGAACGTACCAGTGAAATGCCCGCGAAAGTGCAGATGCACCACCACGCGATCCCCGGCGACGATCATTTGCTCGATCTCGCAACTCAAGTCCGGCACCGCCGTGCGAAAGAACTTCGATGCCAGCAGCGGCCCGGTCGGCCCTTGCACCCGGCCTTCCGGCGGGGTCTTGTCGACAAACTGCGGCGACAGGGCCGCCGTGGCCAACGCCTCTTCGCCACTGTTCCAGAAACTGCCGTAACGCCGCGCCGCCAGTTCCATTGCATCACGCTGGGCCTGGGGCAGGCTCTGATCGACGATCAGGGTCTGCGGCTGGATCAACGCGGATTCGGCAAAGGCAAACGGACTGGACAGCAAGGCAATCGACAGGCCCAAAGTGGCCAGGCTGAAACGGCGGGAGGAAGCGAAGTGCGGCATGGGGGCGATCCTGATCATGTAAACGAACGAGCGCCTATCATCAGCATCGGGGAATAAACGATAAACCGGTTAAGAAACGATTAACCTTTAAACACTTTTTAAGAATCAGAACCGCTCAAAAAAAGCGACCCGAAAATCTCGGGTCGCTCATCAGGCTTATTCCAGAGCCGCCGCCGGCCCGAAGAACTCATACCGGCTCTGCTTCTCCGGTACACCCAGCGCCTTCAGGTGACGCTTGATCGCCCCCATGAAGCCTTTCGGCCCAAGGAAATAAGCGTCCACATCACGCTGTTCCGGCAGCCACTCACCCAACTGCTCCTGGCTCAGCAACCCGACCTTGTCCGCCACCGGGCTTACGCCATCGTCTTCGGCGTAGCAATAGAAACGCTTGAGTTGCGGATGACGCTCGGCCAGCCCGTCGATCCAGTCACGGAACGCATGCACGCTGCCGTTGCGCGCGCAGTGAATGAAATGTACCGGACGCTCGGTTTCCAGCGCTGCTTCCAGCATGGCCAGAGTCGGGGTGATGCCGACGCCGCCGCTGATCAGCACCAGCGGTTTGTCGCTGGCAGTCAGGGTGAACTCGCCTGAAGGCGGGAATAACTGGATGCTCGCACCGACATGCAGTTGATCGTGCAGGTGATTGGACGCGCGGCCGCCCGGTTCACGCTTGACGCTGATGCGGTACTGACCTTTGTTGGCCAGGGCCGACAGCGAGTAATTGCGGCGGATTTCTTCGCCGTCGAGGATCAGCTTCATGCCGATGTACTGACCTGGCTCGGCCACTAGGATCGGGCCTTTGTCTGCAGGCTCGAAGTAGAAGGAAATGATTTCCGCGCTCTCCTCGACCTTGGCTGCGACGATGAACTCTCGCGCTCCGCGCCAGCCGCCGACGGCTTGTTCTTTCTGGTCATAGATGGCGGTTTCCGCGCCGATCAGGATATCGGCCAACTGACCATAGGCTGCGCCCCAGGCACTCATCACTTCCGGGGTGGCGATTTCTTCGCCGAGCACTTCGGAGATGGCGCGCAGCAGGCAGGTGCCGACGATCGGGTAGTGTTCCGGCAGAATCTGCAACGCCACGTGCTTGTTGATGATCTTGGCCACCAGATCGCCCAACTGGTCGAGTTGATCGATGTGGCGGGCGTACATCAACACGCCGTTGGCCAGGGCACGAGGCTGATCACCGCTGGCCTGGTGAGCCTGGTTGAACAGTGGGCGGACTTCCGGGTACTCGGAGAGCATCATCCGGTAAAAATGGGTGATCAGCGCTTCACCGCCGCTTTCCAGCAGAGGCACAGTGGATTTGACGATGGCACGATCCTGGACGCTAAGCATAAGGGTGACTCCTGAGCTTTTTCTAAAAGTGCCTTATGTATTCCAGCAATCGTGCCAACTATTTTTTCTATATAAATCAATAAGTTGAAATTTATGTAGTCAGATCGACACAAGCACCTCTATAGTCGCTTCGACTACAACGCGTCTCTTTGACTACAAGTCTATGTCCGCCAAACCACTGCTCACCGCTCTGCTCCCGCTGGTTTCCGACCTGTCCCGCGAATTGCCTGAAGGCGAACGCTACCGGCGCCTGCTCGAAGCCATGCGCGCCTTGTTGCCCTGTGATGCAGCCGCATTGTTGCGTCTCGACGGTGAATGGCTGGTGCCGCTGGCGGTGGACGGGTTGAGCACCGACACTCTTGGGCGACGCTTCAAGGTCAGCGAACATCCGCGCTTTGAAGTGCTGCTGGCCGGAGAAGGGCCAACCCGTTTCGCCGCCGACAGCGATTTACCCGACCCTTATGACGGTCTGGTCGATGGCCTCGACGACCATCTGGAAGTTCACGACTGCCTCGGCTGCCCGCTGTTCGTCGATGAAAAACTCTGGGGCCTGATCACCCTTGACGCCCTCGATCCGGAGCGTTTCGAACCCATCGAACTCGATGCCCTGCAAGCCTTCGCCAGCCTCGCCTCGGCCACGGTCAACGCCGCCGAACGCATCGAACGTCTGGCCACTCGCGCCGAAGACGAACATCAGCGCGCCGAGGTCTATCGCCAGGCCAGCGGCCAGCAGAATCGCGAAATGATCGGCCAGAGCAAGGCCCACAAACGGTTGGTGGAAGAGATCAATCTGGTCGGCGGCAGCGACCTGACCGTGCTGATCACCGGGGAAACCGGGGTCGGCAAGGAACTGGTGGCCCAGGCGATCCACGCCGCCTCCCCGCGTGCCGACAAACCGATCATCAGCCTCAACTGCGCGGCCCTGCCGGACACGCTGGTGGAAAGCGAACTGTTCGGCCACGTGCGCGGCGCCTTCACCGGCGCCACCAGCGACCGGCGCGGCAAGTTCGAACTGGCGAACGGTGGCACGCTGTTTCTCGATGAAGTCGGCGAGTTGTCGCTGACGGTTCAGGCCAAACTTTTACGCGTGTTGCAGAGCGGCCAGTTGCAGCGCCTGGGGTCGGACAAGGAGCATCAGGTCGATGTGCGCCTGATCGCTGCGACCAACCGCGACCTGGCCGAAGAAGTACGCAGCGGTCGCTACCGGGCCGACTTCTACCATCGCCTCAGTGTTTACCCGTTGCGAGTACCGGCGCTACGTGAACGGGGTCGCGATGTATTGCTGCTCAGCGGTTTTTTCCTCGAACAGAACCGCTCACGCATGGGCCTCAACAGCCTGCGCCTGAACAGCGACGCCCAGGAATCGTTGCTGGCCTACACTTGGCCGGGCAACGTGCGGGAACTGGAGCACTTGATCGGGCGCAGCGCGCTGAAAGCACTGGGCAACTGCAAGGTGCGGCCGAAGATTCTCAGTCTGAGCGCAGCGGATCTCGACCTGCCGCGCGAGGTTGTGGATAACTCGCCGGTGCCGTCCGAAGCCGTTGTCACCCAGCCAGTGATCGGCGGCGACCTGCGCACCGCCACCGAGCAGTATCAGCGGCAGTTGATCAGCGCAGCACTCGAGCGCAATCAGGACAACTGGGCCAGTGCCGCCCGTGAACTGGGACTGGACCGGGCAAATCTGGGGCGGCTGGCCAAGCGGCTGGGCATGAAATGAACGCCTCGTCGTCGGATTGGCGCCAGAATCTCTAAAGCCTGCCGGTTACACGTCGATAACCCGGCATCGATACCTGCTGACGATCCGTGTGATCGTCGCTCACCTTTTCCACAGAAGGTTTTTATGTCTTCCAACAAAGCCCGCGCAGATTCACTTTCGCTTCTGCTGTTTACCTTGCGCAGCGGCAAGCTGATGGCGATCAACCTGCTGAAGGTCAGTGAAATCATCCCCTGCCCGCCGCTGACCAAGCTGCCGGAGTCGCACCCCCACGTCAAAGGCATCGCCACTTTGCGCGGCGCTTCGCTGTCGGTGATCGACCTGAGCCGTGCCATCGGCGAGCGGCCGCTGGAAGACCCGAACGGCGGCTGCCTGATCGTCACTGACGTCAGCCGTTCGAAGCAGGGTCTACACGTACAGGCGGTGAGCAAGATCGTGCATTGCCTGACCACCGACATCAAACCGCCGCCGTTCGGTTCCGGCGGTTCCCGCGCCTACATCACTGGCGTGACCTCGGTGGACGGCACGCTGGTGCAGGTGCTGGACATCGAAAAAGTCATCCACGGCATCGCCCCGGCGCAGATCGACATGGCCCCGACCGAGCTGAGCATGGAAGACGCCGAAGTGCTGGGCAACGCGCGAATCCTGGTGGTCGACGACAGTCAGGTGGCGTTGCAGCAATCGGTGCACACCCTGCGCAACCTCGGCCTGCAATGCCACACCGCCCGCAGCGCCAAGGAAGCCATCGACTGCCTGCTGGACCTGCAAGGCACGGCGCAGCAGATCAACCTGATCGTTTCCGACATCGAAATGTCCGAGATGGACGGCTACGCCTTCACCCGCACCCTGCGCGAAACCCCGGACTTCGCCCACCTCTACGTGCTGCTGCACACCTCGCTGGACAGCGCGATGAACAGCGAAAAGGCCCGCCTCGCCGGCGCCAACGGGGTGCTGACCAAGTTCTCCTCACCCGAGCTGACCCACTGCCTGATCGAAGCGGCCAAACACGTCGCCGCCCATGGACACTGAGTCTTGAGCGAGACGTTCTGTTTTCTGATGCGGCGCAACCTGAGCCAGGACGTGCCGGCCATCGACTGGCCGCAAGGCATCGAACTCTGCAACTATCGTCCGGAACTGGCACCGGCAGCGCATCAACTGATGCAGCTCGGTTACCGCGAAGGCGGCGGCCGGGTGCCCGCGCTGGACGTCTGGCAGCAACAATATGAAACGGACGCCGAATACGATCCGGCGCTGTGTTTCATCGCCAGCGATGCCGACGGCGTCATCGGTGTGGCGCAATGCTGGACCAGTTCCTACATCAAGAATCTGGTGGTGCATCCCCGGGCTCAGGGGCGCGGACTGGGTCGCGCGCTACTGCTGCATGCGTTCAAGGTTTTTCAGGATCGGCGCGAGGGCTTTGTCGATCTGAAAGTGCTGGAAGACAACCTGCGTGCGCGACAGCTGTATGAAAAGTCTGGAATGTATGTGGTCCGCCGGGAATTGGTACCGGACTGACAAACTAAAATCCTGCGGCATACTCATACCCTGGCGATCAACCACCAAGGATGCCCGAACCATGAAACGCCTCGCCCTCTCCATACTTTGCCTCATCGCCCCGCTTGCCCACGCCTCCAGCCCCGATGCCTGGGCCGCC
The DNA here is from genome assembly GCF_002112395.1 of Pseudomonas sp. R38(2017). Taxonomy (NCBI): domain Bacteria; kingdom Pseudomonadati; phylum Pseudomonadota; class Gammaproteobacteria; order Pseudomonadales; family Pseudomonadaceae; genus Pseudomonas; species Pseudomonas sp. R38(2017). Next base: position 146,491 of record NZ_NEHN01000013.1, on the reverse strand, counting down.
TACGACAAAACCGTGCTCGCCAGTTGCACCAAGGCCAGCGGCCTGAAAAACGCCAAACCGGTCGGCAACGCTGCGCAATTCGATGACCGCGTCGGCTATACCGCACTGTTGCTGCAAGGCCCGTACCCGCAAAAACACATGAAGGGCCAGCAAGGCACCGAGCTGTGCCTGTACAACAAAAAGTCCAAAACCGCGTTCGTCACCGAATGGGACTCGATCCGCCCGACCGCCAAGCCCTGAGTGAATGGCGCACAACTTGCTTTAATCCAGGCCAGCATGGCGGCTTTACGTCGCCGTTTCACACCCTGATTGAAGATTGCCCGTTCAATGAATACGACGTTCTCCTGCGTAGGTTGCGGCAAATGCTGCACCGATCACCATGTGCCCCTGACACTGGCCGAAACCCGTATGTGGGCAGCTGACGGCGGTCAGGTGATCGTGCTGGTGGAGGCGTTTCTCGCCAACGGCCTGGGCCTGCCGGAACAGCAGCGTGAGCATGCGCAGCGTCGTTCGGCGGTGGTACGCAGCGGAAACTCCGACGCCCATGTGGCCATCACCTTCGCCGCCTACAACGTCGGGCCCTGCCGGAATCTTGACGAAGACAAGCTGTGCCGCATCTACGAGCGCCGGCCGCTGGTGTGTCGCATCTATCCCGCCGAAATCAATCCGCACATTTCGCTGAACCCTGCCGCCAAGGACTGCCCACCAGAATCGTGGGAACAGGGACCTGAACTGATCGTCGGTGGCGAGCTGGTCGATCAGGAACTGGTCACGCTGATCCAGCGCTCCCGTCAGGCCGATCGCGATGACATCCGGGTCAAGGATGCGATTTGCGGGGCGCTTGGTATCCGCACCACGGCACTCAAGGGCGACGGGTTTACCGCGTATCTACCGGACATGGGCGTGTTTGCCTCGGTGATCGATCAGGTCACCGCGCAACCATTGAGCGACGTTTCCAGTGAATGGCTGTTTCACCTCTCCGGTGATGATGTCGCCGGACAAGTGCTGGCGGCCGGGGCACAGGTGGTGACCGAACCGCCGCAGACTTACACGTTCATTTCCCTGCGCGCGGCCTAAGATCCCTGCCGCCGCCCCCAGAACTCCCGCGCCAGCGAACGCAAATCCCCCGCCAGCCCCGCCACATCCTGTGAGTTGAGCTGGCTCTGGCGCCCTTCATCCACCGTCAGCTCACACGCGGTGCGAATACTGACGATGTTGCGGTTGATGTCCTCGCTCACCGCACTTTGCTCCTCGACCGCTGCGGCAATCTGCAGGCTCATCTCGGTGATCTGCTCGACCCGGCCGCTGATCCCGTCCAGCGCCCGGGCCGCGCGTTGCGCCTGTTCGACACTGTTATCCACATGTTCGCTGCTCTGCTGCATCACCAGCACCGCATCCCGCGCGCCGTTCTGCAGGGTGCTGATCATCCGTTGAATCTCGTTGGTCGACTGCTGCGTGCGCTGGGCCAGCCCCCGCACCTCATCGGCCACCACCGCAAATCCGCGCCCGGCATCCCCGGCCCGCGCGGCTTCGATCGCAGCGTTGAGCGCCAACAGATTGGTCTGCTCGGCGATGCTGCGAATCACCTCCAGCACCCCGGAAATCTCGCTGCTGTGGCCTTCGAGCTGATGAATCACCTCTGTCGCCCGGCCCAACTCTTCCGCCAGTCGCAACACCGCACTGCGACTCTCGCCGACCAACAGATGCCCCTCACGGGTTTCCGTCCCCGCCATATCAGCCGCCACCGACGCTTGCTGCGCATGGCTGGCCACCTCCGCCACACTGGCCGCCATCTGATGAATCGCCGCCGCCACCTGATCGGTTTCCGCCTGCTGCGCCAGCGTACTGGTATGACTGCTGTGCAGATGATCGGCCAACTGCGCCGCATGCCCGGCCAGCCGTTGCGACGCATCACCGATCCGCCCGACCACCGCACCGACCTGCGCTTCAAGCATCTGCAAGGCAAACTCGATCTGCCCGAACTGATCCCGCCGCCCGGTATAAATGCCCTGACTCAACGGGTTATCAGCAATCACCCGAGCACGCTCGGTCAGCCGCTCCAAGGGCCCCAGTAACCAACCCACGCCCAGCGCACACGCCCCACTGCCAGCCACCAGCGCAGCGGCTTCGATGCCCATGGATTCAGGCCGCAGCCAGGCTTCCATCCCCAGCACCACCGCCAGCACCGAACTGGTCAACGCCATGATCTTCGCCCGCAAACCCAACACCGGCAGCCGCTGCCACCGCGCCACCCGCCCCTCGCGCAACTGCGCATACGCCCGCTCCGCCGCCGCAATCTGCCGTGCATCCGGCCGCGTGCGCACCGACTGAAACTCCACCGCCGCACCATTCTGCGTAACCGGCGTGACATAGGCACTGACCCAATAGTGATCACCGTTCTTGCAACGATTCTTCACCAGCCCCATCCACGACCGCCCGCGCTTGAGCGTCTGCCACATATGGGCAAACGCCTGCGCGGGCATGTCCGGATGACGCAGCAGGTTATGCGGCGTGCCCAGCAGCTCATCGCGGCTGTAACCGCTGATCTTGATGAAGTCGTCGTTGGCGTAGGTGATCGCGCTGGTCAGATCGGTGGTCGAGAGAATGTTCGCATCCGGCGCAACATCGACATTGCGCCCGGTCACCGGGAGATTGATCTTCATGGAAAGCGCGCTCGTTTTATTGGAAAGAGTCGGCAGGGCTGCTGACTCTAAGCGCACTCATCGGTTAAACGTTGATCTGGCTCAGGAACTGAGCAATTAGCCATCACTGTGACCGAAAATCACAGACGATGGCTGCAGGAGGGAAGTGAATCAGCGCTTGCCCATCGAACGACGAGTGCCCGACGGCGCCACGCCCGGGATCTTGGCATGACGATCACCGTCCTTGCCCTTGAACTGCGGCTGCCTGGCCGCTTTGACAGCCGCCAGGTCACCTGGCTTGAACGGGAACTTGAAAGCCGGGATCTTGGCTTTGGTTTCGTTGGTTTCAGCATGCTCGGCCGTGACGTCGCTGATAGCGTCATCAACTGGCGGTTGGGTCGGGGAAGTCATAAAAGCTCCGCAAAGCAAAAAGTCGGGCCCGAACAGTGAGCCGCGAAGGCGCGCAGTATACCCGCGCGCCCTGCCTCGGCACCTGAAGATTTGCACGGCACGCCGAACGGCTTACAGATAACTGATGGTGACAATGCCCTTGTCGCTCGAAGTCTTCAGCGCCTCATACGTGACGGACAACGACAACGCCTCATGACTGCACGCATTGCGATAGGAATCGATATCAAGCGTCAGGCCAGGCTTGACCTCAACCTGCCGCGACTCCCTCGAACCCAACGTCCCGACACGCCCCACCTCACAACCGGAATCGACAATCCGCCCGCTGAACCGGACCTCACCGGAACTCGTCTGCGACGCGGCAAAGACACAAAGCGAAAGCAAGACAAGCGCAGCCGATATTACGATTTTCAACTTCATGGCAAAGACCCTCCCGAAAGCCCCATCCCAATGGCGTCAGGGCTGTACACCGTGTATCCGCTGGTGGGGGCGGATCTTTAGAAGCGTAGATGGCGCGGGCCGGGAAAGACAAAAATCCAGAGATCACACCACCACCACCACCCTGCTCCTCACCACTCAACACAATGAGCGTTAGCTCGAGTACCGCTCTTGACGTGCCGGCCCCATCGGAAGGCTGAGTGGAGGGATTTATCCGGGGGTCGGAGCGCAGCGACCGTGCGGCGCAGCCGCATGCATCGAGAGGAGGTGCAGCGAAGCAAACCGTAGGCGATGCCCCCGGATGAATCCCGGAACGAAGGAACACCGAGCCTAGGCGAGGTGCCGAACGCAGGGGCCCAGACCTTTTGGTTCCTTTGGGCTGGGCCGGCATTCCGGCGTTTGCCAAAAGGGACTCGCCGTAAGGGCAAAACCGCCAGCCGCAACACCCAAAAAACGGATATACACACCAAACCCCAAGAGCCTGGTCGGCCCAAAGGCCGCCAAGTCAAAGCCGAAACTGACAGCGCCGTCAGCTAGCCGTCACCTTCCTGACCCCCAAACAAGTTTATAAAGAACCAACCTGCCCAACCTCCGTCCCCTGGCGCCCCAACGCATGCAAATCCAGAAGAAAAAGGCCCTGCTCGCCACCCTGCTGATCGCCCTCGCAGCCGCCGGCCTGTGGTATGCGGTAAAACCCGCCCCGGCCAAACTGGCCGCCCCCACCGCCATCCCGGTACGGGTCGTCGCCGTCAGCGAAAAAGACGTCCCCCGCTACACCAGCGGCATCGGCTCGGTCCTCTCGCTGCACAGCGTCGTGGTGCGCCCACAGATCGACGGCATCCTCACCAAGCTGTTGGTCAAGGAAGGTCAGCTGGTAAAACAGGGCGACCTGCTCGCCACCATCGACGACCGCTCGATCCGCGCCAGCCTCGACCAGGCCCGGGCACAACTGGGCGAAAGCCAGGCGCAACTGCAAGTCGCTCTGGTCAACCTCAAGCGCTACAAACTGCTGAGCGTCGACGACGGCGTATCGAAGCAGACCTACGACCAGCAACAGGCACTGGTCAACCAGCTCAAGGCCACCGCTCAGGGCAATCAGGCCTCGATTGACGCGGCTCAAGTACAACTTTCCTACACCCAGATTCGCTCTCCGGTCACCGGCCGTGTCGGCATTCGCACGGTCGACGAAGGCAACTTCCTGCGCATGACCGACACCCAGGGTCTGTTCACCGTGACCCAGATCGACCCGATCGCTGTCGAGTTCTCCCTGCCCCAGCAAATGCTGCCGACCCTGCAGGGCCTGATCAACGATCCGCAGCGTGCCCAGGTCAAGGCCTACATCGGCGCCGACACCGACGGCGAAACCGGCAACCTGCTCGGCGAAGGTCACTTGACCCTGATAGACAACCAGATCAACGCCAACACCGGCACCATCCGCGCCAAGGCCGAATTCGACAACCCCAACCAGAAACTCTGGCCCGGCCTGCTGGTGACGGTAAAGATTCAGACGGCACTGGACAAAGATGCGCTGGTGGTCCCGCCCACCGTCGTACAACGCGGGCTGGATCAACACTTCGTGTACCGGGTCAACGGCGACAAGGTTGAAACCGTTCAGGTGCAAATGGTTTACCAGGGCAGCGGCCAGGACATCATCAAGGGCGTGAAACCCGGCGACGTATTGGTCAGTGACGGCCAGTCGCGGCTCAAGCCCGGTTCGACCGTGCAGGTCATGAGCGAACCGCCGCAGGTGGTGCAAGCGGAGCCCAAGCCATGAAGCAGCACAAAGGCGTTTCGACCTGGTGCATCGATCACCCGGTAGCGACGATTCTGCTGACCATCGCGCTGGTGCTGGTCGGGGTGATTGCCTTCCCGCGCCTGCCGATTGCCCCATTGCCGGAAGCGGAATTTCCGACGATCCAGGTCTCCGCGCAACTGCCCGGCGCCAGTCCGGACACCATGGCCTCGTCCGTGGCCACGCCGCTGGAGGTGCAATTCAGCGCTATCCCCGGCATGACCCAGATGACCTCCAGCAGTGCGCTCGGCTCAAGCCTGCTGACCCTGCAATTCACCCTCGACAAGAGCATCGACACCGCCGCCCAGGAAGTGCAGGCCGCGATCAACACAGCCGCCGGCAAATTGCCGAAAGACATGCCGACCCTGCCGACCTGGAAGAAGGTCAACCCGGCCGATAGCCCGGTGCTGATCCTCAGCGTCAGCTCCACGCAGATGCCCGGCACCGAACTCAGTGACCTGGTGGAGACCCTGCTGGCCCGTCAGATCAGTCAGATCGACGGCGTAGGCCAGATCAACATCACCGGTCAGCAACGTCCGGCAATCCGCGTTCAAGCTTCGGCGGACAAACTGGCGGCCATCGGCCTGACCCTCGCCGATATTCGTCTGGCGATCCAGCAGACCAGCCTCAACCTCGCCAAGGGTGCGCTGTACGGCGAGTCGAGCATTTCCACGCTGTCGACCAACGACCAGTTGTTCCACCCCGAGGAATACAGCCAGCTCATCGTTTCCTACAAGGATGGCGCCCCGGTTCACCTGAAAGATGTCGCCAAAGTCGTCAACGGTTCAGAAGATGCCTACGTGCAAGCGTGGGCCGGTGATCAACCGGGGGTGAACCTGGTGATCTCCCGCCAGCCCGGCGCCAACATCGTCGAAACCGTAGACCGGATCCAGGCCGCCCTGCCCGGCCTCGAAGCCATGCTGCCGGCCTCGGTGCAGGTCAAAACCCTGATCGACCGTACCCAGACCATCCGCGCTTCACTGCATGAAGTGGAAATCACTTTGCTGATCGCGATTCTGCTGGTGGTAGCGGTGATGGCGCTGTTCCTGCGCCAGTTGTCGGCGACGATGATTGTGTCGGCGGTGCTCGGGGTGTCGCTGACCGCCAGTTTCGCCCTGATGTACCTGCTCGGTTTCAGCCTGAACAACCTGACCCTCGTCGCCATCGTGGTGGCGGTGGGCTTCGTGGTCGACGATGCGATCGTGGTGGTGGAAAACATCCACCGCCATCTGGAGGCCGGCGACAGCATGCGCGACGCCGCGATCAAGGGCGCGGGCGAGATCGGTTTCACCGTGGTCTCGATCAGCTTCTCGCTGGTAGCGGCGTTCATTCCGCTGCTGTTCATGGGCGGTGTGGTCGGGCGCTTGTTCAAGGAGTTCGCCCTGACGGCCACCTCGACCATCATGATTTCCGTGGTTGTGTCGCTGACCCTGGCGCCAACCCTCGCCGCGCTGTTCATGCGCAAACCGGTGCATCAAGCCCATGACAAACCGGGCTTCAGCGAACGCCTGCTCGGCTGGTACGAGAAGGGCCTGCGCCGCGCCCTCGCCCACCAGAAACTGATGATCGGCGTGTTCGGTATCTCGGTTGCGCTGGCGATCGGCGGTTACATCTTTATCCCCAAAGGGTTCTTCCCGGTGCAGGACACCGGTTTCGTCCTCGGTACAACGGAAGCCGCTGCGGACATCTCCTACAGCGACATGGTGAAAAAACACCTGGCGATGGCGGAAATCGTCGCCGCCGACCCTGCCGTCCAGGCGTTTTCCCACTCGGTCGGCGTGTCCGGCAGCAACCAGACCATCGCCAACGGCCGCTTCTGGATCGCCCTGAAACCTCGGGGTGACCGAGATGTTTCAGCCAGCCAGTTCATCGACCGCATTCGTCCGCAACTGATGAAAGTCCCCGGCATAGTGCTGTACCTGCGCGCCGGCCAGGACATCAACCTCAGCTCCGGTCCGAGCCGTGCGCAGTATCAATATGTGCTCAAGAGCAACGACGGGCCGACCCTCGCCACCTGGACCCAGAAGCTCACCGAAAAGCTGCGCAGCATCCCGGCGTTCCGCGACATTTCCAACGATCTGCAACTGGGCGGCAGCATCACCCACATCAGCATCGACCGCAGCGCCGCCGCGCGTTTCGGCCTGACGGCCAGCGATGTCGACGAGGCGCTGTACGACGCGTTCGGGCAACGACAGATCAATGAGTTCCAGACCCAGGTCAACCAGTACAACGTGATTCTGGAACTGGACACCGCGCAGCGCGGCAAAGCCGAAAGCCTCAACTATTTCTACCTGCGCTCGCCCTTGAGCGGGGAAATGGTGCCGCTGTCGGCGCTGGCCCGCTTCGACGCGCCGACCATCGGCCCGCTGTCGATTGCCCACGACGGCATGTTCCCGGCCGCCAACCTGTCGTTCAACCTGGCGCCCGGCGTGGCGTTGGGCGACGCGGTGATCCTGCTCAACCAGGCCAAGGCCGAGATCGGCATGCCGACCGCGATCAGCGGCAACTTCCAGGGCGCGGCGCAGGCATTCCAGAGCTCGCTGGCCAGCCAGCCGTGGCTGATTCTCGCGGCGCTGGTGGCGGTGTACATCATTCTGGGTGTGCTTTATGAGAGCTTCGTCCATCCGCTGACGATCATCTCGACCTTGCCGGCAGCGGGTCTCGGTGCGGTGATCATGCTGTGGATCTGCGGCCAGGACTTTTCGATCATGGCGCTGATCGGGCTGGTGCTGCTGATCGGTATCGTGAAGAAGAACGGCATCCTGATGATCGACTTCGCCCTCGAAGCCCAGCGCCATCGTGGGCTGGCCCCCCAGGATGCGATTTTCGAAGCATGCCTGACGCGGTTCCGGCCGATCATCATGACCACGCTCGCCGCCCTGCTCGGCGCCCTGCCGCTGATGCTCGGCTACGGCACCGGCGCCGAACTGCGCCAGCCACTGGGGATCGCGGTCGTGGGCGGATTGCTGGTCAGCCAGATGCTGACGCTGTTCACCACGCCGGTCATATACTTGTGGCTTGAGCGGCTGTTCCACAAGCCCAAACCATCGCCCGTCGCGGCGCTGGCAACGACAGACTGAGGCGGGTCATGCGCGTTCTGATTATCGAAGACGAAGAGAAAACCGCGGACTATCTGCACCGCGGCCTGACGGAACAGGGTTACACCGTGGATCTGGCCCGCGATGGCATCGAGGGCCTGCACCTGGCGCTGGAAAGCGACTACGCGGTGATCGTCCTCGACGTGATGCTGCCGGGCCTCGATGGCTTCGGCGTATTGCGCGCATTGCGTGCGCGCAAGCAGACGCCGGTGATCATGCTCACCGCCCGCGAACGGGTCGAAGACCGGATCAGGGGCCTGCGCGACGGCGCCGACGACTACCTCGGCAAACCGTTTTCCTTCCTCGAACTGGTGGCGCGCCTGCAAGCGTTGACCCGTCGCAGTGGCGGCCATGAACCGGTGCAAGTGAGCATCGCCGACCTGTGGATCGATCTGATCAGCCGCAAGGCCACCCGCGCCGGCACCCGGCTGGATCTGACCGCGAAAGAGTTTTCGCTGCTCAGTGTGCTGGCCCGGCGTCAGGGCGAAATCCTCTCGAAAACCGCGATTGCCGAAATGGTCTGGGACATCAATTTCGACAGCGACGCCAACGTGGTCGAAGTCGCGATCAAGCGCCTGCGGGCCAAGCTCGACGGGCCGTTCGACGAGAAATTGCTGCACACGATCCGCGGCATGGGTTATGTGCTGGAGAGCCGCGGTGTCCAGTAACTCAATAGCGCTGCGTCTGAGCGGGATGTTCACGCTGGTGGCGCTGCTGGTCTTCCTGTTGATCGGCGGCGCGCTGTATCAACAAGTGGACAAGGGCCTAGGCCTGCTGCCGGAAGCGGAACTGGATGCGCGTTACAGCGTGCTCGAATCCGCGCTCAACCGCTATGGCACCCCCGAGCATTGGGTAAAGATCAACGCCAAGCTCAAGCTGCTCGGCGAAGAAGACAAGCGCATCCATTTCTGGGTGGTCAGCGGCAATCCGGGGTACGAATTCGGCGAGCCGAATGCCTTGATCCGCACGTTCGCCCAAGGTGCGCCGGGCATGCGCGACCTGCAACTGCCCAACCATCCTTACCCGCTGAAAGTGCTGCTGACCGAACTGCCGGCCAAGGATCAGCGACCGCCGCTACGCTTCATGATCGGCATCGACACCGAGGCTCTTCACCAGACCCAGCATCAGTTGCTGATCGCGCTGATCAGTCTGGCGGTGATCGGCGTGCTGCTGGCCTCGGCATTGGGTTACTGGGTGGCGCGAATCGGCCTCAAACCGCTGATCAAACTGTCCCATGAAGCCCAACGTCTGGCGCCGCCGTTGCGGGCCGGGCGCTTGCGCCTGTCGCCATTGCCGCCGGAACTCGAGCAGTTCGTCGACTCGTTCAACTCGACGCTGGAGCGGGTTGAACAAGCCTATTCGCGGCTGGAATCCTTCAACGCCGACGTCGCCCATGAACTGCGCTCGCCGTTGACCAACCTGATCGGTCAGACCCAGGTCGCACTGACTCGCGGGCGCTCTGCCGAGCATTATTTCGAAGTGCTGCAATCCAACCTCGAAGAGCTGGAACGCCTGCGCTCGATCATCAACGACATGCTGTTCCTGGCCAGCGCCGATCAGGGCAGCAAGGCCACCAAACTCACCTCGACCTCCCTCGCCGATGAAGTGGCCACCACCCTTGAATACCTCGATTTCATCCTCGAAGACGCCCAGGTCCAGGTTCGGGTCAGCGGCGACGCGCAGGTGCAGATCGAGATCGCCCACCTGCGCCGGGCGTTGATCAATCTGCTGAGCAATGCGGTGCAGCACACCGCGCCGGGACAGGTGATCGAAGTGCAGATCGCGGTCGAGGAACATCAGGTCAGCATCGGCGTGGCCAACCCCGGTTCGCCGATTGCCAGCGAGCATTTGCCACGGTTGTTCGAACGCTTCTACCGGGTCGATGCGTCGCGCAGCAACAGTGGCAACAACCACGGTCTGGGGCTGGCGATCGTCAAGGCGATTGCGCTGATGCATGGTGGTGATGTGTTTGTGCACAGTGACCGGGGGATGAATACCTTCGGGATTCATTTGCCGGTCTGACCCCGCCGCATATCGTTCCCACGCTCTGCGTGGGAATGAACATCCCCTGCGGATCTTTGCTTTTGCTGTAACAGTCATTTATGAAAATCACGCTGTTTCCCGGTGCCCGGCAACCTTATCTTTGCCCGCACCAAACAGCACTTGCCAAGCAAGAAGGTTTTCAAGATGTCCAACAGTATGGGTATTGCCAGCGCTTTCGTTTTGTCCTCATTGATCCTGTCGCCGATGGCGATGGCTGAAGAATCGCAGTCGTTCGTAGCGCAGAATGCCGCTCGCGCTCACGCATTCGAACAGCATCAGGCAGAAGTGATGGCCAAGGCTCAAGACGCCACGCAAGCCCCTCAGGCCGCAACTTCCCAGACTCAGGCAACCGAGAAAGACAGCTGAGTCACGCACAGCGCAGTTTCCCTCGACGCGGTTGTTTGGCTCTTCCCGTTCAACCGTCGTCCTTCCAGGCCACTGATTTTCAGTGGCCTTTTTTCGTTGTGGTGTGAAAGCGGTCCGGTTCGTCTCTTACCATTAGAAACATCCCGCACCTCAAGACATTGAAGTGTCAGTTGACCCAAGGAGCTTTACCGCAAGTGCGTTACCCAGTCCGCTTCACCCCGCTGTTCATTGCAATCGCCGCAACGATTGCTCCTGCCGCCCACGCCGCTGAAACCGATAAGGAAGGTTTTGTCGAAGGCTCGAGCCTCAACCTCAACGCCCGCAACTACTACATGAATCGCAACCGCCTACAGAAAGCGGACGACAACATCGAGTGGGGCCAGGGTTTCCTCGGCAAATTCCAGTCGGGCTACACCGAAGGCACGGTCGGCTTTGGTATCGATGCCCACGCCATGCTCGGTCTGAAACTCGACGGTGGTGGCGGCACGGACAACTCCAGCATCCTGCCGGTCAGCGACGGCAACGGCAAAGCGCCGGGCTCGTTCTCCACCGCGGGCGGCACCTTGAAAATGCGCGCGTTCGATACCGAACTGAAGGCCGGTGACCTGTTCCTCACCAACCCGGTGATCGCTGGCGGCGAAAGCCGCATGCTGCCGCAGACCTTCCGTGGCGTCAGCCTGACCAACCACAGCTTCGACGGGTGGATGATCGAAGGTGGCCAGGCCAGCTTCACCAAACCGTACAACCAGAGCGGCCACAAACGCATCGGCACCTCGTACGGCACCCTCGCCGAGGGCGATAAAAGCCAGCACCTGAACTGGGCCGGCGTGGCCTGGAGCGGCGTCGAAGGCCTGACCAGCAACCTGTACGCCGCCGAGCTGAAGGACATCTGGAACCAGTACTACTACGACCTGGACTACACCTGGGCGCTGAATGATCTGGTGACCCTCAATCCGGGCCTGCACTTCTATCACACCCAAGACACCGGCGACGCGCTGCTGGGCAACATCGACAACAACACCTACAGCCTGCATTTCACCGTGGGTATCGGCAGCCACAGCGTCACCGCCGCGTACCAGCGGGTCAACGGCAACACGCCGTTCGACTACATCAGCCAGGGCGACAGCATCTACCTCGACAACTCCCAGCAATACTCGGATTTCAACGGCCCGAACGAGCGCTCGTGGAAACTCAAGTACGCCTACGACTTCGCAGGCGTCGGCCTGCCGGGCCTGACCTCGGCGGTGTCTTACTCGCGCGGTACGCTGGACCTGACCAAAGTCGACCCGGACAGCAAGGGCTACGCCTCGTGGTACAGCGCCGAAGGTCGCAACGCCAAGCACTGGGAACGCGACATCGACCTCAAGTACGTGGTGCAGAGCGGCCAGGCCAAAGATCTTGCGGTGCGCCTGCAATGGGCCACCAACCGCGGCGGCAACGGTTACGGCGCGCTGGACACCGACACAGATGAATACCGAGTGATCATCGACTACCCGATCAACGTCTTCTAAGATCGGCGCTACAGTTGAAAGGCCAGCCTTATGCGCTGGCCTTTTTCTTGCCTGTGCGGCAGCGACGTTTGTACAACTACGCTTATAAGACTCTTCAACCGATAACCCAACCATGATCGCGAGCCGTACTCCACCTGCTGCGGGAAAGACCGGACGTCCTGAGCTGCTGCTGATTCTCGGCAGTCTGCTGAGCGTGTTAGCGATTGTGTGCATCGTGACTTTTCTACTGATTCGCGAGCACGCCAATGCTCAGGAGTCGGCGACTCGCAGCGCCACCACCATCGCCCAACTGATCGACGCCGACGTGCTGCGTACCGTCGAACTGTACGACCTGACCCTGCAAGGTCTGATTGCCGCCGCCCAGCGCGACGACCTGAAAAACGTGTCGCCGCAGATCCGCCACCTGGCGCTGTTCGACCGCTCCACCACGGCGCGTTTCAAGGGCGACATTCTGCTGCTCGACAAGCATGGCGAGGTCATCGCCGACTCCTCGCGGGTCGAACCGCTACCGGGCAATTTCGCCGACCGCGATTACTTCCTCGCCCACGCCTTCAACCGCGACGCCGGCATGTTCATCAGCCGCCCGTTCAAGCCCCGTTGCGACTGCGACGACGCCAACCAGTGGCGCATCAGTTTCAGCCGGCGCATTTCCTCGGACACCGGGGAATTCCTGGGCGTAGCGGTGGCGTCAATGAAGCTCGATTACTTCGACCAGTTGTTCAACAGCCTCGACATCGGCGTTGACAGCACGCTGAACATCATCAACAGCGACGGCATCCTGTTGGCCCAGAAGCCCTATCTGCAAAGCGATTCGATCGGCAAGAGCTTCGCCAACCGGCCCAATGTGGTGAGAATCCTGCGCGACCGTAGCGGCAATGGCAGTTTCAACAGCATCTCGAGCATGGATTATCAACAACGGCTGTACACCTACTCCCAGGTCGGCAACCTGCCGCTAAGGGTGATCGTGGCGCTATCAAGTGAGGAAGTGTTCGGGGCATGGAAGCGCACGGCGATTCTGATCAGCGGTGCCACCGGGGTGCTCTGCCTCGGCCTGCTGTGGCTGACCTGGCTGCTGGCCCGAGAGCTGCGTTTGCGGCAACGGGCCGAACATGAACTGGCGCAACTGGCGGCCACCGACGCCCTGACCGGCGTCGCCAACCGGCGGATGCTCGATCAGGCGCTGAGGCACGAGTGGTTTCGTGCCCAACGCTCGGGCAAATCGCTGTCGTTGCTGATGATCGACGCCGATCACTTCAAGGCATTCAACGACCGGCATGGCCATCAGGCCGGAGATCAGGCGCTGCGAGAACTGGCCAGGGTCATTACCGCCAATGTGAGACGCCCGGCGGATCTGGTGGCGCGTTATGGCGGAGAAGAGTTCTCGGTGATCCTGGCAGAGACCGACAGTGTCGGCGCGCAACAGATAGCCGAGCATGTGCGGGCCGCGGTCGAGCAATTGCCACGCATGGAGGGCGATGAAATGCCGATGACGGTGAGCATCGGTATCAGCACCTGGACGGCGGCGAGTGAAATCAGTCTGGAACAACTGTTGTTCGCGGCGGACCGGGCGCTGTATCAGGCAAAGGAAAGTGGCCGTAACCGGGTGGTGCTGGCGTCCTGAACACAAGCATAAAAAAGGCCACCCAAAGGTGGCCTTCAAAAAACTAGAGAGGTTTTTTACTTACACTGCCGCAACCGGGCGCATGTAAGAGATCGGTGCAGTGCTGGCGTCTTCGAACGTCACGACTTCCCAGGCATCTTTCTGCTCAATCAGTTTGCGCAGAAGCTGGTTGTTCAGTGCGTGGCCGGACTTGAAGCCCTTGAACTCACCAATCAGGCTATTGCCCAGCAGGTACAGGTCGCCAATTGCATCGAGGATCTTGTGCTTCACGAATTCGTCTTCATAGCGAAGGCCGTCTTCGTTCAGCACACCATCGGCATCGACCACGATTGCGTTTTCAACGCTGCCGCCGAGTGCGAGGTTATGCTTGCGCAGGTACTCGATGTCACTCATGAAGCCGAAAGTACGGGCGCGGCTGACTTCTTTTACGAACGAAGTGCTGGAAAAATCCACGCTTGCACTTTGGGTGCGGTCCCGGAAAACCGGGTGATCGAAATCGATCTCGAAGCTCACCTTGAACCCGTCGAAAGGGACGAAAGTGGCGCGCTTGTCACCATCTTCCACTGTCACTTCACGCAGGATGCGGATGAATTTCTTGGCGGCGTCCTGTTCTTCCAGGCCTGCCGATTGAATCAGGAATACGAAAGGTCCTGCGCTACCGTCCATGATCGGGACTTCGGACGCGGAGAGCTCGACGTAGGCGTTATCGATGCCCAGGCCAGCCATGGCCGAGAGCAAGTGCTCTACCGTGTCCACTTTGACGTCGCCATTGATCAGCGTCGTCGACATAGTGGTTTCACCGACGTTTTCCGCGCGGGCAGGAATCTGCACCACAGGGTCGAGGTCAGCGCGACAAAACACAATGCCAGTGTCGACAGGCGCAGGCTTGAGGGTCAGGTAGACCTTCTCCCCGGAGTGCAGGCCTACACCTGTGGCACGGATAATATTTTTCAGTGTGCGTTGTTTAATCATGGCTTGGGCCGCTTCAGCGCAAATTGCGAACTGGTATCAACAAAGGCTGGCGATAATAGCAGACCGAGCCTTTGCTGAACACCAATCACCTTCATAGCCCTGATACATTCCATCAATCAGCCTGACGACGCAGGAAAGCCGGGATGTCCAGGTAGTCCAAGTCATCTTGCGGATTCATCTTCGCGGCAGTCGCAGCACCGGCCTGAGCCTGGTTGCGCATGACGGTCGGACGGTCCAGGTCACGGTAGTTCACAGCAGGTTGTTCCTGACGCGCAGGGGCCTGTTGTTGCACCGGAGCGGAAGCCATGGTGGTGTGAACGGTGTTGTCGATGACCTTCACTGGCTTCTCGATTTTTGCGCCCAGACCGGTGGCAACGACGGTCACGTGCAGCTCGTCGCGCATGTCCGGATCGATAACGGTACCGACCTTGACCATTGCGTGCTCGGAAGCGAAGGCTTCGATGATCGAACCAACGTCGGAGTACTCACCCAGGGACAGGTCAGGACCGGCGGTGATGTTCACCAGGATGCCGCGTGCACCTTGCAGGTTCACGTCTTCCAGCAACGGGTTGCGGATGGCCGCTTCGGTGGCTTCACGCGCACGGTTCGGACCGCTGGCGCAGCCAGTGCCCATCATCGCCATGCCCATTTCGCTCATCACGGTGCGTACGTCGGCGAAGTCGACGTTGATCATGCCCGGACGCTTGATGATGTCGGAGATACCGCGAACGGCACCGGCCAGTACATCGTCAGCCTTGGCGAAAGCCGACAAGAGGCTTGCGTCTTTACCGAGGATGGTCAGCAGCTTTTCGTTGGGAATGGTGATCAACGAGTCGACGCTTTCGGAGAGCATGCGGATGCCTTCGTCGGCGATCTGCATACGCTTGCGGCCTTCGAACGGGAACGGACGGGTCACGACCGCAACGGTCAGGATGCCCATTTCCTTGGCCACTTCGGCGATGATCGGCGCTGCACCGGTACCGGTACCGCCGCCCATGCCGGTGGTGATGAACACCATGTTGGTGCCGGCCAGCACTTCAGCGATGCGCTCGCGATCTTCCAGCGCAGCCTGACGGCCGACTTCCGGGTTGGCGCCGGCGCCCAGGCCTTTGGTCACGCCGGTGCCCAGTTGCAGGATGGTACGCGCGCCGATGTTTTTCAGCGCTTGAGCATCGGTGTTGGCGCAGATGAACTCGACGCCTTCGATGTTGCTCTTGACCATGTGGTTGACAGCGTTGCCGCCGCCACCGCCAACACCGATAACTTTGATTACCGGGCTTGCGGGGATGTTGTCTACGAGTTCGAACATTTTCCCTCTCCTTACATTCTCTAGTTTTTTCGCCTACTGCATTTTGTTGCGGTGCTGCGGTAAAGCTTTAGAAGTTGCCTTGAACCCACTTCTTCAATCGGTCCAGCAACGGCGCCTGCGGCTCATCATTGCTGTAGCTGTCGCGGCTGCCGATGCCCGAGAACGAGATCCCGTCGGACTGCTTCTGCAGGCCGTACATCAACAAGCCCACGCCAGTGGAATAAATCGGATTGCGCACCACGTCATCCAGGCCCTTCACGCCGTGTGGCACACCGAGGCGTACCGGCATGTGGAAGATTTCCTCGGCCAGTTCGGTGGCACCTTCCATCTTCGACGTACCGCCGGTCAGCACGATGCCGGCCGGGATCAGGTCTTCGTAGCCGCTGCGACGCAGCTCAGCCTGGATCAGGGTGAACAGTTCGTCGTAACGCGGCTCGACCACTTCGGCCAGGGCCTGACGGGACAGTTCGCGCGGCGGACGATCGCCGACGCTCGGCACTTTGATGGTCTCGCCGGCACCGGCCAGTTTGGCCAGGGCGCAGGCGTAACGGATCTTGATTTCTTCGGCGTACTGGGTCGGAGTGCGCAACGCCATGGCGATGTCGTTGGTCACCTGGTCGCCCGCGATCGGGATCACCGCCGTGTGGCGGATGGCGCCTTCGGTGAAGATCGCGATGTCGGTGGTGCCGCCGCCGATGTCGACCAGGCAAACGCCCAGCTCTTTTTCGTCGTCGGTCAGGACCGAGTAGGCCGAGGCCAGTTGTTCAAGAATGATGTCGTCGATTTCCAGACCGCAGCGACGCACGCATTTTTCAATGTTCTGTGCAGCGTTGACGGCGCAGGTGACCACGTGAACCTTGGCTTCCAGACGCACGCCGGACATGCCCAGCGGCTCGCGCACGCCTTCCTGGTTATCGATCACGTAATCCTGCGGCAGGGTGTGCAACACACGCTGGTCGGCCGGGATCGCCACGGCCTGGGCGGCGTCGAGTACGCGCTCCAGGTCAGCGGAGCTGACTTCGCGGTCGCGGATCGCGACGATGCCGTGGGAGTTCAGGCTGCGGATGTGATTGCCCGCCACGCCGACGAATGCCGAGTGAATGCGGCAGCCCGCCATCAACTGGGCTTCCTCGATCGCGCGCTGGATCGACTGCACGGTGGACTCGATGTTGACCACCACGCCTTTTTTCAGGCCGCGGGACGGATGGGTGCCGATCCCGACGATATCGAGCGTGCCGTCGTCCGCAACCTCGCCGACCAGCGCCACCACCTTGGAGGTGCCGATATCGAGACCGACGATCATTTTGCCGCTTTGCACGTTTGCCATGGGTCCTGCCTCTTCTTAATTCTTTGCGACAGCGGGTTGGGCTGTCGTCGGCGCTACTGGTTCCCGCCAGCCAACAGCGAGGCCGTTGGCGTAGCGCAGATCGATGCGCGCAATGTTCGTAATCTGGTCTTTAAGCGTCTTGTCGTAGATGGCAATGAAGCGGCGCATCCTTTCCACCAGGTTGCCGCGTCCCAGCAGCAGTTCGATCCCGGGACCGGAACTGCCGGCACCGGTGGTCAGGAACCAGCTGCCACGTTCACGCAGCTCGAGCCGCGCAATCGAGAAGCCCAATGGCCGGAGCATCTGGCTCAGTACCTGGTATTGCTGCATCACTTGCTGCTGGGCCCGCTGCGGGCCGAACAGCTGCGGCAGGTGTTCGTAGTTCGCCAGTTCCTTGGGCGTGAACGCCTGGCCCTGGTTGTTGAGCAACGACTCGTCGCCCCAGCGGGCCACCGGCAGTTGCTCTTCGAGGCGGATCACCACCTGATCCGGCCACACCCGACGTACTTCGGCGTGGGCGATCCACGGCATCTGCTCAAGCTCGGTGCGCATGCTCGCCAGGTCGATGGTGAAGAAGCTCGACGCCACGTACGGGGCGATCCGCTGCTGCACCGCCTGCTGGCTGATGTAACTCAGGTCGCCCTGCACGGCGATCTTGGTGATCGGCCGGTCGGCGTACGGCAACAAACGCTGCGCGCCTTCGTAAGTACCGAACCCCAGGGCCACCAGCAGCACCGGCCAGAACAGACTTTTCAAGAAGCCGAAGTTGGCTTTCGGCAGGCGCGCGGACATCGGCTCTTTGGCCACCATTCGGCTGGCACCCCGCGGCACCGGCTTGCGGCCGGGTGCGGGTGGCTGATGTCTGAGATGTGCGCCTTGCATGGTCTTAACCTCGCGCCTCTTTCTTGCCATCGGCATCGACACTGGCGGCCAGAATGGCCAGGACCAGTTGCTGGAAATCCAGACCGGCCGCTTTCGCCGCCATCGGTACCAGGCTGTGATCGGTCATGCCGGGAGCGGTGTTGACTTCCAGGAACCAGAATTTGCCGTCGGCGTCCTGCATCACGTCCGCCCGGCCCCAACCGGCGATACCCAGCGCCTCGCAGGCTTGCGCCGTGAGGTCCATGAGTTCCTTTTCCTTGGCGGCATCGAGCCCGCACGGAATGCGATACTGGGTATCGTTGGCGATGTACTTGGCGTCGTAGTCGTAGAACGTGTGTGGCGTGCCCAGCGCGATAGGAGGCAACACCTGGTCACGCAGGGTGGCGATGGTGAACTCGGGACCGTGGATCCATTGCTCGACCAACACTTGCGAATCGTAGGTACTGGCCGCTTTCCATGCGTCGATCAACTCGGACGCAGAACTCACTTTGGCCATCCCGATACTTGAACCTTCATGCGCCGGTTTGACGATCAAAGGGAAGCCCAGTTCCGTCGCTGCCGAAATACAATCGGCCTCGCTGCGCAGCACGGCGTGACGCGGCGTCGGAATCCCCAACGTGTGCCAGACCTGCTTGGTGCGCAGTTTGTCCATCGCCAGCGCCGAAGCCAGGATGCCGCTGCCGGTGTATGGAATGCCGGCCACTTCAAGCAGGCCTTGCATGCTGCCGTCTTCACCGCCACGACCGTGGAGGATGATGAACGCGCGGTCGATTTTTTCGCTCAGCAAGCGCTGCAGAATGTCTGCGCCGACGTCGATCCCGAACGCGTCCACACCGGCGCTTTGCAGCGCAGTGAGCACAGCGTTGCCGGACTTCAGCGAGACTTCACGCTCGGCACTCAAGCCACCGAACAGCACGGCAACGCGGCCGAAGTCTTTCGGGGCAATGGTGGAGAACAGATTGGCGTAGGCAGCAGTCATTTCAACTTCCCCTCGACCGGCGCCGCCACGGCACCGGCGAACAACTCGCTTTTCAACAGTTTCGGTGCGAGGCCGCCGATGTCACCGGCGCCCTGGCACAGCAGAATGTCGCCGGCACGCAGCAGCGGCTTGACCAGCGGCGCCAGATCGACACCGCGCTCGATGTAGATCGGGTCCAGCTGACCGCGCTGACGGATGCTGTTGCACAGCTTGCGGCTGTCGGCCCCCGGGATCGGCTCTTCGCCGGCCGGATAGACTTCCATCAGCAGCAGCACGTTGGCGTCGGCCAGTACATTGACGAAATCGTCGTACAGGTCACGGGTGCGGCTGTAGCGGTGCGGCTGGTAGACCATCACCAGACGGCGCTCTGGCCAGCCACCGCGCACAGCCTTGATCACCGCCGCGACTTCGGTCGGGTGGTGGCCGTAGTCGTCGACCAGCATCACGTTGCCGCCGTCCACCGGCAGTTCGCCGTAGACCTGGAAGCGTCGGCCGACACCCTGGAACCCGGACAGGCCCTGGACGATGGCTTCATCGCTGACGCCTTCGTCGGTAGCGATGCAGATGGTCGCGAGGGAATTGAGCACGTTGTGGTTGCCCGGCATGTTCACGGACACATCCAGCGGCTCGCGATCAGGGCGCAGCACAGTGAAGAAGGTCTGCATGCCCTGCTGGCGCACATTAATGGCGCGCACGTCAGCGTCTTCGCTGAAGCCGTAGGTCACGGTCGGACGCTTCACCTGCGGCAGGATTTCACGCACCACCGGATCGTCCAGGCACATCACCGCCAAACCGTAGAACGGCAGGTTGTGCAGGAACTCGACGAAGGTTTTCTTCAGTTTGTTGAAGTCACCGTCGTAGGTCGCCATGTGGTCTGCGTCGATGTTGGTGACCACGGCCACCAGCGGTTGCAGGTGCAGGAAGCTGGCGTCGCTCTCGTCGGCCTCGGCGATCAGGTAGCGGCTGGTACCGAGCTGGGCATTGGTGCCCGCGGCGTTCAGGCGACCACCGATGACGAACGTCGGGTCCAGGCCACCGGCGGCGAACACCGAAGCGATCAGGCTGGTGGTGGTGGTTTTGCCATGGGTACCGGCGACGGCGATGCCGTGGCGGTAGCGCATCAGCTCGGCGAGCATCTCGGCACGCGGCACCACCGGAATACGGCGTTCCAGCGCGGTCGCGACTTCCGGGTTGGAAGTGTTCACGGCACTCGATACCACCAGCACGTCGGCGGCTGCGGCGTTCTCGGCACGGTGGCCGATGAAGATCTGCGCACCGAACGATTCCAGGCGCTCGGTGACCGGCGAAGCCTTGAGGTCGGAGCCGGACACGGCGTAACCCAGGTTCAGCAGCACTTCAGCGATACCGCACATGCCCACGCCGCCGATCCCGACGAAGTGGATGCGACGGATGCGGCGCATCTCCGGTTGCGGCATGGCTTTCTGATTCTCAACCATGGGCCACCTCCAGACAGGTATCGACCACGCTGCGGGTGGCTTCGGGTTTTGCCAGACGGCGGGCCGCTCGGGCCATTTCTTCGAGTCGTTGCGGTTGCATCAAGACCTCTGTCAGGCGCGCGGCAAGGTCCGCGGCACCAGTCGTTCTTTGCGGCATCAGGAAGGCAGCGCCTTCGCGGGCCAGATAATCGGCGTTGCGGGTCTGGTGATCGTCGATCGCGTGGGGCAAAGGCACCAGCATCGACGGCAGACCGGCGGCGGCCAGCTCGCTGACGGTCAATGCGCCTGCACGGCACACCACGATGTCAGCCCAGCCATAGGCCTGAGCCATGTCCTTGATGAAAGGCTGCACCTGCGCGTCCACGCCGGCGGCGCGGTAGCGCTCTGCAGTCACTTCATCGTGATTTTTGCCGGCCTGATGAAACACTTCCGGACGCAAATCGGCAGCGACTTGCGACAGGGCTTCAGGCAGCAACTTGTTCAACGGTTCTGCGCCCAGGCTTCCGCCCAGGATCAGCAAACGCGCCTTGCGTCCGGCCAGTGCCGCACGCGGTGTTTCGAGGAACAGCTCGCTGCGCACCGGGTTGCCGGTGGTACGGCGGCTGTCCGACAGGGTAAAGGTGTCGGGGAACGCTTCACACACCCGGGCGGCGAACGGCACCAGCAACCGATTGGCGGTGCCGGCCACGGCGTTCTGTTCGTGAACGATCACCGGCACACCGGCCAGTTTGGCGGCGATGCCGCCGGGGCCGGTCACATAACCACCAAAACCGACCACGCACACCGGACGCAGGCGGCGAATGATCGCCCGCGCCTGCCACACCGACTTCAGCAACATGAACGGCGCCTTGAGCAGCGACAGCTTGCCCTTGCCGCGCAGGCCGGTGGCGTTGATGCGATGCAATTCGAGGCCGGCAGCCGGCACCAGGTCGTTCTCGATCCCCCGTGGCGTGCCGAGCCAGTGCACGGTGTAGCCGCGCGCCTGGAATTCACGGGCACAGGACAGTGCCGGGAACACGTGGCCGCCGGTACCACCGGCCATGATCAATACGTTAGCGCCCATGGCTCGGCTCCTCGGCGAAGTCGCTCTCATGGAATTCCATCTCTTCACTGCCCAGGTGGGTCCGGCTCTCCCACTCGATCCTCAGCAACAGGCCAAGGCAGGCGCAGCAGATCACCAGGGAACTGCCGCCATAGCTGAGGAACGGCAAGGTCAGGCCCTTGGTCGGCAACAGGCCGACGTTCACGCCGATGTTGATCAGGAACTGACCGATCCACAGGAACGACAGGCCGTAGGCAACATAAGCGGCAAAAAACTGTTTGGCTTTCTCGGCCCACAGACCGATGTACATGCCGCGAATACACACGAACACGAACAGCGCCACGGTGCACAGCGAGCCGACAGCGCCCAGCTCTTCGGCCAGTACCGAGAACACGAAGTCGGTGTGGGCTTCCGGCAGGTAGAACTGCTTCTGCACGCTGTTGCCCAGACCGACACCCAGCCACTCGCCGCGACCGAAGGCGATCAAGGCCTGGGACAATTGATAGCCTGCGCCGAACTGGTCGGCCCACGGGTCGGCGAAGTTGGTCAGACGCGCCATCCGGTACGGTTGCATCTGGATCAGCAACACCACCGCCGCCACCGCCAGCACCACCATCAGCGAGAACCGGAACAGTCCGACCCCGCCCAGAAACAGCATCGCCGCCGCAGCGCCCATCATTACGACGGTGGCACCGAAGTCCGGCTCCATCAGCAACAGACCCGCCATCGGCAGCAGCACGATGAATGGCTTGAAGAAGCCCATCCAGCTTTCGCGCACTTCCTTCTGACGACGCACCAGATAACCGGCGAGGTAAATCACCACGAACACCTTGGCGATCTCGGACGGCTGAACGTTGAAGAAGCTGAAACCGATCCAGCGCATCGAACCGTTCACCTCACGGCCGATCCCCGGGACGATCACCATCACCAGCAGGCCGAACGCGCCGATCAGCATCATCCAGCCCAGGCGTTGCCAGGTGGCGATCGGAATCATCATGGTGACGATGCACGCGCCCAGGCCCAGCACCACGTAGATCAGGTGACGGGTCATATAGTAGAGAGCGCTGCCCGACTGCACTGCACCCACCTCGGTGGATGCCGAAGCAATCATGATCAGGCCCAGGCCGAGCAGCGCCAGGCAACCGGCGAGCATCGGGAAATCGAGGTCGATCCCGCGCCCGGTGATGATCGGCGACGGATACGGCTTGATGATGTTTCGCAGGCTCATGCCAGATCCTCCACGGCGCGGACGAACTGGTGACCACGGTCTTCGTAATTCTTGAACATGTCGAAACTGGCGCAGGCCGGCGACAGCAGCACCACATCACCCGGTTGGGCAGCGGTGCGGCATTTTTCGACAGCGTCGATCAGTGTGGTGGCACGGATCAGCGGCACCGCATCGCCGATGGCCTCGCCGATCCTGTCGGAATCGCGGCCCATCAGGATCACGGCACGGCAATGGGCCGCTGCCGGATCACGCAGATCCTTGAACTCCGCACCCTTGCCGTCGCCGCCGGCGATCAGCACGACCTTGCCGCTGATGTCCGCGCCCAGGCCCTCGATGGCAGCCAGCGCGGCACCAACGTTGGTGGCTTTGGAATCGTTGTAGTAGCCAACGCCGTCCAGGTCTCGCACCCACTGGCAGCGATGCTCGAGGCCGGCGAAGTTGCGCAGGGCCGCGAGCATGGCGTCGAACGGCAGACCGACCGCATGACCGAGCGCCAGCGCCGCCAGGGCGTTGGACTGGTTGTGGGCACCGCGAATCTTCAGTTCACGCACCGGCATCAGGTTCTGGAATTCGAAGGCCAGGTATTTCTCGCCATTCTCTTCGCGCAGACCGAACGCCTTGAAATCGGGCGTGGTCAGGCCGAAGGTCCAGCATGGCTGGCCCTCGCCCATCAGCGGCCGGGTCAACGCATCCTGCCGGTTCACCACGAACTGCCTGGCGCCACGGAAGATCCGGTGCTTGGCCAGGTGATAGGCCGGCAGACCGCTGTAGCGATCCATGTGGTCTTCACTGATGTTGAGCACGGTCGCCACTTCGGCGTTGAGCTGATCGGTGGTTTCCAGCTGGAAGCTCGACAGCTCCATCACGTACAGCTCGACGTCATCGCTGAGCAGATCCAGCGCCGGCGTACCGAGGTTACCGCCCACGGCCACGCGTTTGCCGGCCGCAGCCGCCATCTCGCCGACCAGGGTGGTGACAGTGCTTTTCGCGTTGGAACCGCTGATGGCCACAATCGGCGCCTTCGCGTTACGCGCGAACAGCTCGATGTCGCCGGACAACTTCACGCCACGGGCCGCGGCGGCTTGCAGGGCCGGGGTCGCCAGCGCCAGGCCGGGGCTCACGTAGAGCTCGTCGGCACGGCACAGGAACTCGACGTCCAGCTCGCCACAACGCACTTCCACGTGCGGATAGTCACGCTGGAGCGTGGCCAGTTCCGGTGGATTTTCCCGCGTGTCGGCCACGGCAAACGCCACGCCCCGGTTCGCCAGGAAGCGAACCAGGGACATGCCGCTCTTGCCGAGGCCGACAACGATGCGGAAGTGGTCAGAAGCGATCAGAGACACTCGTTCTACCTCAGCTTCAGGGTGGCAAGGCCGATCAGCACGAGAATCACGGTGATGATCCAGAAACGGACGATCACGCGCGGCTCGGGCCAGCCTTTGAGTTCAAAGTGGTGGTGTATCGGCGCCATGCGGAACACACGGCGACCGGTCAGCTTAAAGGAAGCAACCTGAATGACGACTGACAGGGTTTCCATCACGAACACGCCGCCCATGATGAACAGGACGATTTCCTGACGGACGATCACCGCGATGGTGCCCAGGGCTGCGCCCAGCGCCAGTGCGCCGACGTCACCCATGAAGACTTGTGCCGGGTAGGTGTTGAACCACAGGAAGCCCAGACCGGCGCCGATCAGCGCGCCGCAGAACACGATCAACTCGCCCGCGCCCGGTACGTACGGGATCAACAGGTATTCAGCGAATTTCACGTTACCCGACAGGTAGCAGAAGATGCCCAGGCCACCGCCGACCATCACCGTCGGCATGATCGCCAGACCGTCGAGGCCGTCGGTCAGGTTGACCGCGTTGCTCGAGCCGACGATCACGAAGTAGGTCAGCACGATGAAACCGGCGCCCAGCGGAATGCTGTAGTCCTTGAGCATCGGCAGGATCAGGGTGGTTTCCACCGGAGTGGCGGCAGTCATATAAAGGAAGATCGCCGCGCCGAGGCCGAACACCGACTGCCAGAAATATTTCCAGCGGCTTGGCAGGCCGCGGGAGTTCTTCTCGATCACCTTGCGGTAGTCGTCAACCCAGCCGATGGCGCCGAACAGCAGGGTCACCAGCAACACGACCCACACGTAACGGTTGCTCAGGTCAGCCCACAACAGGGTGCTGACGCCGATCGAAGACAGAATCAGTGCGCCGCCCATGGTCGGCGTACCGGATTTTGACAGGTGCGATTGCGGACCATCGTTACGAACCGATTGGCCGATCTGACGGTTCTGCAGGGTGCGGATCATCCACGGGCCGTAGCACAGCGACAGGACCAGCGCGGTCAGCACACCGAGGATCCCGCGCAGGGTCAGGTACTGGAAGACCGCGAAGCCTTTGTAGAACTGTTGCAGATACTCCGCTAGCAGCAGCAGCATTAATGTTTCTCCAGACTGGACCCGCACAGGGCCGCAACGATGTTTTCCATCGCCGCGCTGCGCGAACCCTTGATCAAAATAGTGGTGTTTTTGTCCTGCTCGGCACCGAGGGCCTGGATCAGTTCGGCCTGTGTGCCGAAGTGATGCGCCTCTTGGCCGAATGCGTTCACGGCGTGGACCATGTTCGGCCCGACGGCGTAAAGCGCGGAAACCTTGCCCCGGGCGTATTCGCCCACGTCGCGGTGCCCCTGCTCCGCCCAGTCGCCCAACTCGCCGATATCCCCGAGCACCAGGACGGTGCGGCCGGAAAAGCCGGCGAGTATATCAACGGCCGCGCACATCGAGGTGGGGTTCGCGTTGTAAGTGTCATCGATCACGCGCATGCCGTTTTTCGCCAGTTGCGCGACGGTGCGACCCTTGACCGGCTGTACTGCGCCAAGCCCGGTGGCGATGCCGAACAGCGACACGCCCAAGGCGTGAGCGGCAGCAGCGGCGGCCAAGGCATTGGCAACGTTATGGGTGCCGAGCAGGTTCAACTGAACCCGTTCCACACCTTCAGGACTGTGCAGGTTGAACGCCGGGCAGCCACGGGCATCGGTGGCCAGATCACTGGCGTGGAAATCCGCCTGCGAGTTGCTCAGGGCAAAGGTCAGCACCTTGCGACCGGCAGCGCGGGTCTTCCAGATACCGAACGCCTTGTCATCGAGATTCAGCACGGCAATGCCATCAGCCGCCAGCCCTTCGATGATTTCACCCTTGGCTTCGACGATTTTCTCCGGCCCGCCAAACTCGCCGACATGGGCGGTCCCGGCGTTGTTGAGGATCGCCACGTGTGGCTTGGTCAGCCCTACGGTGTAGGCGATTTCACCCAGACGCGAGGCGCCCAGCTCAATCACCGCCGCGCTGTGTTCCGGGGCGAGTTCGAGCAGGGTCAGCGGTACGCCGAGGTCGTTGTTCAGGTTGCCACGGGTCGCGTGTACCGAACCGCGCGTGCGCAGGATGCTCGCGAGCATTTCCTTGACTGTGGTCTTGCCGCTGGAGCCGGTAACAGCGGCGACCGGTCTGGTGAACGCGGCACGGTTCAGTGCACCCAGTTGACCGAGGGCCTGGCGGGTGTCCTTGACCAACAATTGCGGCAGCGTGCTGTCGGCGACTTCGCGCTCGACCAATGCAGCAACGGCGCCTTTTGCGGCGACTTCATTCAGATAGTCATGACCGTCGAAACGCGGGCCGGTCAGGGCGATAAACAGTTGGCCGGCCCTGATGGCGCGGCTGTCGATGCTCACGCCGTCGAAGCTGGCGTCCGCGCTGATCAGCCGCGCGTCGAGTGCGTTGGTCAGTTCGCTGAGTTTCAGGGCCTTAAGCATGGGCCACCTCCCACGCGGTCAGGGCATGATCGGCCTCGACCAGATCAGAGAATGCGTGGCGCTCGCCGTTGATTTCCTGATAGTCCTCGTGACCTTTGCCGGCCAGAACGATCACGTCATCCGCCGAAGCGCTGGCGATCAGTTGTGCGATGGCCTGGCCGCGACCGGCCACGAATGTGACGTTATCCACAGCCGTGAAGCCGGCGCGGATGTCATCGAAAATGACGGCTGGATCTTCAGTACGCGGATTGTCATCGGTCACCAGCACGCGATCGGCCAGACGCTCGACCACTTCGGCCATTAGCGGTCGCTTGCCGCGATCGCGATCACCGCCGCAGCCGAACAGGCACAGCAGTTGACCTTTGACGTGCGGGCGCAAAGCGGTCAGAACTTTTTCCAGCGCATCCGGGGTGTGGGCGTAATCGACCACCACCAGCGGCTGGGTGCCACCGCCGAGACGCTGCATGCGTCCGGCCGGCCCTTCGAGTTTTGGCAGCACCTTGAGGATTTCGTCGAGGGCGTAGTCCAGGCCGAGCAAGGCGCCGACCGCAGCCAGGACGTTGCTCAGGTTAAAACGGCCCAGCAACGTGCTGCGCAGATGATGTTCGCCCTGCGGCGTCACCAGCGTGGCACGCACGCCATGGTCGTCGAACTGCGCTTCACGGACATACAGATAGGCGCTGCTGTCGAGCAGGCTATAGGTGATCAGACGCGACTCACGTTTTTCAGCGGCCAGTTGCCGGCCGAAATCGTCATCCAGATTGACCACGCGGCACTTCAAGTCATTCCAGGCAAACAGCTTGGCCTTCGCTTCTGCATAGGCCTCCATGGTGCCGTGGTAATCGAGATGATCGCGAGACAGGTTGGTCATCACCGCGACGTCGAACGCCAGTGCAGTGACCCGGCCCTGATCCAGACCATGGGACGAAACTTCCATGGCCACGGCTTTGGCGCCAGCTTTTTTCAGGTCGCCCAGGGTCGCTTGCATGGCGATCGGGTTCGGCGTGGTGTGCAGGCCACTTTGCAGCGAGCCGTAGAAACCGGAACCCAGGGTGCCGACGATGCCGCAATGCTGACCGAGCAGGTCCAGCGCCTGTGCGACCAATTGGGTCACGCTGGTCTTGCCGTTGGTACCGGTCACGCCCACCAGGTTCAGGTGATGACTCGGCTCACCGTAAAAACGACCGGCGATATCCGACAGCTGCGCCGCCAAGCCTTTGACCGGAATCAGCGGCACATCAGTGATCGGCAGCACGGTGGCGCCTTCCACTTCATAAGCGACCGCTGCGGCGCCACGAGCCAGTGCATCGGCAATGTGGGCACGACCATCGAACTTGCCACCCGGCACTGCGAGGAACAGGTCGCCCGCGCGCACGTTGCGGCTGTCGAGTGCCAGTTCACGGATCAACAGATCGTGGCCGGCGTGGGGGAATATCTTGTTCAGACTAAGAGACATCAGCCGCGCCCTCCATTGGCTTTCAGCGGAACAGCCGGGGTGGCATTGGCTTGCTGGGTATTCGGCAGGTTGTCCGGGGTGATGTTCATCAGGCGCAGAGTGCCGGACATCACACGGCTGAACACCGGTGCCGAAACCAGACCACCGAAATAACCGGCCTTGGTCGGTTCATCGATCACCACGACGATGGCATAACGCGGATCGCTCATCGGACCGAAACCGGCGAACAACGAGCGATAGGAGTTTTCGGCATAGCCCTTGGTGCCCACCGAGGTCTTGCGCGCCGTACCCGACTTGCCAGCCACGTGATAGGCCGGAACCTGTGCACGGAATACCCCGCGCGGAGCTTCAATCACTTGTTGCAACATGCCCTGCATGGTTTTCGCCACGGCTTCCGGCAGCACCTGGGTGGTCTGCGGCGCCTTGTCGGTTTTGATCAGGGTCAGCGGTGCGAGACGACCGTTGTTGGCCAGTGCCGAGAACGCGTGCACCAGCTGGATCGCGGTCACCGAAACACCGTAGCCGTAGGACAGCGTTGCAGTTTCAGCCTTGCGCCACTCGCGGTAATTCGGCAGGTTGCCGACACGCTCGCCCGGGAAGCCGAGGCCGGTGTCCTGGCCGAGGCCGACTTTCTGCGCGAGGCGGAAAATGGTTTCACCGCCGATATCGAACGCGACCTTGCTCATGCCGACGTTACTGGAATTGATCAGAATCCCGGTCAGGTCGAGCACCGGACCTTCGGTCTTCGATACGTCCTTGATGGTGTACTTGCCGATCTGCAGGGAGCCCGGATACACCTCGACGGTGTCGCTCGGTTTCCAGCGCCCAGTCTCGATCGCGGCGCTCATCGAGATCGCTTTCATGGTCGAACCCGGTTCGAACACGTCGATCATCGCGCGGTTACGCATCATCGCCGGTTGCAGGTTGCGACGGTTGTTCGGGTTGTAGGTCGGCTGATTGACCATGGCGAGGATCTCGCCAGTCTTCACGTCCATGATCACCAGACTGCCGGCCTTGGCGCCATTCTCGATGATCGCGTTGCGCAGCTCGCGGTTGGCCAGGTATTGCAGACGCAGGTCAATGGACAACGCCAAGGGCTTGCCGGCCTTGGCGTTCTTGGTGACCTGGACATCCTTGATCAGCCGTCCGCGCCGATCCTTGATGACCTGCCGCTTGCCGGGTACGCCGGCCAGCCATTCGTCGTAGGCCAGTTCGACGCCTTCACGACCGTGGTCATCGATGTCGGTGAACCCGACCATGTGCGCGGTGACTTCACCGGCCGGATAGAACCGGCGGAACTCTTCGATGCCGTAGACGCCCGGCACTTTCAGGTCGAGCACGGCCTGGCCCTGCTCGGGGGTCAGCCCGCGCACCAGATAAATGAATTCTTTATTCGCCTGGGCCTCAAGACGCTCGGCCAGGGCTTTCGGATCCTGGCCCAGGGCAGCGGCGAGCGCCGGCCACTTTTCCTTGGCCAGTTGCATTTCCTTGGCGTTGGCCCACAGGGTGGTCACCGGCGTACTCACGGCCAGAGGCTCGCCATTGCGGTCAGTGATCAGACCACGGTGTGCGGGAATCGGAATATGACGAACGCTGCGCGCATCGCCCTGACCTTTGAGGAAGTCACGGTCGATAACCTGGAGGTCGATGATGCGCCAGCAGATCGCCGCCACCATCACGCCGAGCAGACCGACGACCAGACGGAAGCGCCACGGGAAGAGAGCCCCTTCGAGTTTCATCATGGCGCCACCATCTTCACGTCAGCCGCGCCGGGGATGTGCATCTTGAGTTGTTCGGTGGCCAGCACTTCGATCCGGCTGTGGGCGGTCCAGGTGCTTTGCTCGAGAATCAGGCGCCCCCACTCGGCCTGCGCCTTGTCGCGCACGCTGAGCTCGTTGTAAAGGGTATTGAGCAACTGCCGGTTCCAGTGGGCGCTATAGGACACGCCGATGGCCGACACGAGTACGCCGATGAACAGCAGCAGCATGAAAAAGCTGCCGCCGGGCAGTGGCTTGGCGAAAAGCTTGCTCACCGCAGCTTCTCCGCGACGCGCATGACGGCGCTACGGGAACGTGGGTTGGCTTTGAGTTCGGCGTCGGAGGCCGTCTGCGCTTTGCCATGGATCTTGATTTTCGGTTCGAACGCGACGTGGCGAACCGGCAGGTTGCGCGGCAGGTTGTCGGCTTCGCCTTTCACCAGCTTGCGCATGAACAATTTGACGATACGGTCTTCCAGCGAGTGGAAGCTGATCACGACCAGGCGGCCGCCCACTTCCAGGCATTCGAGCGCGGCTTCAAGGCCCGCTTCCAGATCGCCCAGTTCGTTGTTGACGTGAATGCGCAGGCCCTGGAATGCACGGGTGGCCGGGTTCTTGCCCTTTTCCCACGCCGGGTTGGCGACTTTCAGCACTTCGGCCAGATCGGCGGTGCGCTCGAACGGAGTGATGTCGCGGCGCTCGGCCACGGCACGGGCCATGCGGCCGGAGAAACGCTCTTCGCCATATTCCTTGAACACCCGGGCGATTTCTTCTACCGGCGCAGTGTTGACGAACTCCGCCGCACTGATGCCACGGGACGGATCCATGCGCATGTCCAGCGGGCCATCGTTGAGGAAGCTGAAGCCGCGCTCGGCGTCATCGAGCTGCGGCGAGGACACGCCGAGGTCGAGCAGAATGCCGCTGACCTTGCCGGCCAGACCGAGCTCGGCAACCACCGAGCCGAGCTCGGCAAAGCTGCGCTGCACAACGACAAAGCGGCCGTCTTCGGCCGCTAGCGTTTGCCCGGTGGCAATCGCTTGTGGATCTTTGTCGAATCCGATGAGCCGGCCATCCGGGCCGAGCTTGCTGAGGATCAACCGACTGTGCCCGCCGCGCCCGAACGTGCCGTCCAGATAGCAGCCATCAGGACGTACGGCGAGAGCCTCGACGGCTTCGTCAAGCAGTACGGTGATGTGGTTAAAGCCGCTATCAATAGTCACAGGATCAGATCACGCAGTTCGTCAGGCATGGCGCCCGGTTGTTGTATGGCAGCCAGGTCAGCGGCAGAAACCGCGTTCCAGGCATCTTCGTCCCACAGTTGGAACTTGTTCAGTTGGCCGACCAGCATCGCGCGCTTGTCCAGCTTTGCGTATTCGCGCAGGCGCGGCGGCACCAGAAAACGACCACTGCCGTCGAGTTCGAGGTCGACGGCGTTACCAATCAATAAACGTTGCAGACGACGGTTCTCTTCGCGGAGCGAAGGAAGCGCGCGCAATTTGGTTTCAATAATTTCCCACTCATCGAGCGGGTAGACACACAGGCACGGATCAACGGCATCAATGGTCACGATCAACTGGCCGGAACTACGCGAAACGAGCTCGTCACGGTACCGGCTCGGCATGGCGAGACGGCCCTTTGCGTCGAGACTGATAGCGTTAGCTCCGCGAAACACGTCTGCGTTTCTCCAATTTTTATCGTTTTGAGCTCAAAAAACCCACTTCATGCCACTTTCCGCCACTTGCGCACACTATAGGAATGCGCCCACCACACCGTCAAGGCGCGGATCAAAGGAAAACCCTTACAGAACGGAGATTTAGGAGCATAAAAGGAGGAGCAACGAGAATCCGGCGGATGCTTTTATCCAATAACTTGATGCAGCACTGAAAGCTGCGCTCGAAAGTTAAAGTAATTTGTTAAGAGTAAGATTTTTTCGGTATTACAAAAGCGCTTCTGCTGTTGATTGAAGCAAGGTGGGAAATGGCTATTACTGCGGTTGCCGCTGCCGGATTTCCAGAGCAGGCCTGCTGATAATAAACAGCCCTGTCGCCTTTAATTCAAGCAGGGAAAAGAAAAAGGTGGAGAGTCGATCTGTAAGCCGGGTTCTGTCTTGAACAGTCATTCGTCTACGATGGCCATCACTGGACATCTTTAGCAACCTACCCGGTCCCAGCGCGGGCCACGCCTTGGGACCCTATTTGGTCTTGCTCCAAGTGGGGTTTACCTAGCCACGAACTGTTGCCAGACGTGCGGTGCGCTCTTACCGCACCTTTTCACCCTTACCGGCGCCGAAGCGCTTAGGCGGTTATTTTCTGTGGCACTTTCCGTAGGCTCACGCCTCCCAGGCATTACCTGGCACTTCGCCCTATGGAGCCCGGACTTTCCTCCCCCCCCTAATTTTCATAGAGGGCAGCGACTGTCCGATCGACTCTCCGCCGCGCAGGTTAACGGCAGAGCGCCCGAAGAACAAGCGCTAATAGCCCGCAAACCGGTCTGCGCGACGGGTTACGTGCCTTTTTGCTGATCCAGCGCCACCTGATACAGCACGTTTTTGCGCTCACCGGTGATTTGCGCCGCCAGAGCCGCGGCACGCTTGAGCGGCATCTCTTCGAGCAACAGATTGAGGACGCGCATTGCCTCGCTGCTGACAGCGTCTTCGGATTCCGGCGCAGTGTAGCCAGCCACCACCACAACACATTCGCCACGTTGCTGATTGCTGTCTGCCTCAACGAACGCACGCAACTCGGCCAGCGGCAGGCCCTTGAGTGTTTCAAAGGTCTTGGTGATTTCACGGGCGAGCAATGCCGGGCGATCAGCACCGAACACGGCCTCCATATCTTGCAGGCACTCGAGGATACGATGCGGCGCCTCGTAGAAAATCAATGTGCGCGGTTCTTCCTTGATGGCTTCAAGGCGCGCCTTTCGACCAACAGCCTTGGCCGGCAGGAAACCCTCAAAGATGAAACGGTCGGATGGCAGACCGGCCGCCGACAGCGCCGCGATCAATGCACAGGCACCCGGCACCGGCACCACATTGATCCCGGCGGCACGGGCCTGACGCACCAAGTGATAACCCGGATCTGAAATCAGCGGCGTACCGGCATCGGAAATCAGCGCCACATTGTCGCCAGCCAACAGACGAGTGATGAAGCGACTGCCCTCATCACGTTCGTTGTGCTCATGGCAGGCCGCAAGCGGCGTGCTGATACCGAAATGCTGCATCAGTCGCTGTGAGTGGCGCGTGTCTTCGGCGGCAATCAGCGCCACTTCTCGCAGAATCTTCAACGCCCGGGCGCTGATGTCATCCAGGTTGCCGATGGGCGTCGCCACCACATAAAGCGAGCCCGCAGCGGAATTCAAAGCACCTGGAGCAGTCAAAGCGCACACCTCATGATCGGTAAAAGCCGCCATTGTAGCGCGTCGCGCGACCGACGATGCGGTCGCGGCAGACATGGTTTGTCGCACCATTGTGCGGTCGCGCAACATTTACATCAGCTAAATTGACGGTTTCACACCAGTAACATCGCGCCCCGGCCAGCGCTTGGGTACAATTCGACGCTAATTTGATCGAGTATCAGGAACACTTACATGATCGCTTGCCTGCGGCTGTTCACTGCCCTCTGCCTCGCTGCCTTGCTGGCGGCTTGCGCCAGCTCCCCTTCCTCCAGCCTTGGCGAACTTCCACGGACTCCGGATGCCAGCATCGAGCAACTGCTCGAACAGGCTGCCCAGGCCAAATCGCCGGACAAAGCTGCGCTGCTACGCCTGAGTGCGGCGGACATGGCTTATCGCCAGGGCAATGCCGGACAGTCCGCGCAAATCCTGCAACAGGTGCCGATGGAGCAACTCCAGCCGGGTCAGCAGGCATTCGCCAGCACCCTGGCCGCTGAACTGGCCATGACCCGCAACCAGCCGAAAGCCGCGCTGGCAGCCCTGAATCATCCAAGCCTGCAGCGCTTGAGCGAAATGTCGATTCCGTTGCAGGTTCGCGCCGGCACTGTTCACGCCCGCGCCCTTGAAGCCGACGGCCAGACACTGGCTGCCGCTCGTGAGCGCATCTTCATCGCACCGATGCTGGAAGGCGAAGCCGCCAGCAAGAACCATGAAGCGATCTGGACCCTGATTGCGTCACTTCCGACCGATCAACTGCAACCGAATACCACCGATGACCTCGGAGGCTGGATGAGCCTGGCCCTGGCAGTGAAAACCGCCGGCACCCTGGAGCAACAGCAAGCCGCCATCGATGCCTGGCGCTCGCAGCACCCGAAACACCCGGCCGCGATCAACCTGCCACTGCCATTGACCAAACTCAAGGAACTGGCCAGCCAGCCTCTGAGCAAGATCGCCCTGCTGCTGCCACAAGACGGCCAACTGGCCTCGGTCGGCAAAGCACTGCGTGACGGCTTCATGGCTGCGCACTACCAGGCTCAGCAAGCCGGTCAGAAACCACCAGCCATCGTGTTCTACGACAGCTCGCACCTGACCTCCATGGACGAGTTCTACCGCAAGGCCCAGGCCGACGGCGTGCAACTGGTTGTCGGGCCGCTGGAAAAACCACTGGTCAAACAGTTGAGCACCCGCCCGCAACTGCCGATCACCACTCTTGCGCTGAACTACAGCGAAGGCGACCAAGGCCCGGCGCAACTGTTCCAGTTCGGCCTCGCCGCTGAAGACGAAGCCCGCGAAGTGTCCCGCCGCGCTCGTGCCGACGGACTGCACCGCGCCGCGATCATGGTGCCGAAAGGCGAATGGGGCGACCGCGTCCTGCGCGCGTTCAGCCAGGACTGGCAAGCCAATGGCGGCAGCATCGTCGCCACCGAGCGCGTCGATCAGCCTGTGCAACTGGCCCAGCAGATCGCCGACATGTTCCAGCTGCGCCAGAGCGAAGCCCGTGCCAAGAGCCTGCAGAATGCTGCCGGCACCAACGTCGCCGCCCAGCCTTCGCGTCGCCAGGACATCGAGTTCATTTTCCTCGCCGCGACTCCGCAACAGGCCCAGCAGATCAAGCCGACCCTGAACTTCCAGTACGCTGGTGACGTTCCGGTCTACGCGACCTCCCACGTATTCAGCGCCAGCGGCGACGTGAACCAGTACAACGACATGAACGGTGTGCGCTTCTGCGAAACCCCATGGTTGCTGGACGCCAACGATCCGCTGCGCAAACAAGTCACCGCACAGTGGCCACAAGCTGCCGGCAGCCTCGGCCGCCTGTACGCGATGGGGGTTGACGCCTACCGCCTGGCGCCACGCCTTGATCAACTCAAGGCGCTGCCGGACAGCCGCATCGATGGCCTGTCGGGTAGCCTGGGCATGACTCAAACCCAACGTGTCGTGCGTCAACTGCCATGGGCCCAGTTTGTCAGCGGTCAGGTTCAACGCCTGCCGGACACCCCGCGCTGATGCCCGACACGTCACACCTGCAAAGCGGCAAAGATGCCGAGCGCCAGGCGCTCGAGCATCTGCAACACCAGGGGCTGCGCCTGCTGGCGCAGAACTGGTTATGTAAACGCGGCGAGCTTGATCTGGTCATGCTTGATGGCGATACAGTAGTATTCGTCGAAGTACGTTACCGAAAGAACACTCAATGGGGTGGAGCGCTCGACAGTATTGACGGGCGCAAACGGCAGAAACTGATTTTCGCCGCACAGTATTTTCTTCAGCGCGAGTCGCGTTGGGCCAATTCCCCCTGCCGCTTCGACGTGGTGGCCATCGACAGCCACCAGGGTCAGTTGAACTGGTTGCAGAATGCGTTCGACAGTTGATCGCCTGCGCCAACCTGAACATTTTCACTCAACACTTTTGCTCTTTGCTTTGCGGGCTGCACATTCACGTGCCGGACAGCCGCGCTAATTAAGGTCACACAGATGGACATGCAATCCCGAATTCGCCAGCTTTTTCAGGCCAGTATCGACACCAAGCAACAGGCGATGGACGTACTTGCACCGCACATCGAGCAAGCCAGCCAAGTGATGGTCAACGCCTTGCTCAACGAGGGGAAAATGCTCTCGTGCGGTAACGGCGGCTCGGCCGGCGACGCCCAGCACTTTTCTTCGGAGCTGCTCAACCGCTTCGAGCGTGAGCGCCCGAGCCTGCCGGCCATCGCCCTGACCACCGACAGCTCGACCATCACCTCGATCGCCAACGACTACAGCTATAACGAAGTGTTCTCCAAGCAGATCCGCGCACTCGGTCAGCCAGGCGACGTATTGCTGGCGATTTCGACCAGCGGCAACTCGGCGAACATTATTCAAGCGATCCAGGCCGCACATGATCGAGAAATGATTGTCGTAGCATTGACCGGACGCGATGGCGGCGGCATGGCGTCGCTGCTGCTGCCCGAGGACGTCGAGATTCGCGTACCGGCCAATGTCACCGCACGTATTCAGGAAGTCCACTTGCTGGCGATCCATTGCCTTTGTGATCTGATCGACAGCCAACTGTTCGGGAGTGAAGAATGACCCCTAATCGCCTTGGCCTTCTGGCCTTGACCCTGTGCCTCGGCATTACTGGCTGCACCTCCGTGGTGAATGCCAGCCGCGAAGCACCGATCGAAGACGATCGCGGCACCCGCACCTTCGGCAGCAAGATCGACGATTCATTGATCGAGACCAAAGTCGGCGTCAACGTGGCCAAGGCCGATCCGGGCCTGGACAATGACTCGCACATCGTCGTCACCAGCTTCAACGGCATCGTGCTGCTGGCCGGCCAGACCCCGCGCGAAGACCTCAAGGCCAAGGCCGAACAGGCGGCTGCCAACGTGCAACGGGTGAAGAAAGTGCACAACGAACTGCAAGTGATTGCGCCGTCGAGCTTCCTCGCCCGCCAGAACGATTCCTGGCTGACGACCAAGATCAAGACCCAGATGCTCACCGACGCCAGCATCCCCGGGTCGCGCATCAAAGTCGTGACCGAGAACGGCATCGTCTATCTACTCGGCCTGCTGACCAAACAGGAAGCGGCCCAGGCCACCAATCTGGTGCAGGGCGTTTCCGGCGTGCAGAAAATTGTGAAGCTGTTCGAATACATCGACTGATTTGCAACTCGGCAGGCACAAAAAAGGCGATCCGGTTGGATCGCCTTTTTTATTACTTCACCACTTTCAGGCTTGGCCGGCCACTTGGGCGCGGAGGCTCGCTGTCCGGTGGCGGAACATCGTCATCCTGTTCGATCTCGTCTTCGTCATCCATCGGCGACTCCAGATCGAACACCATGCCCTGACCGTTCTCCCGGGCGTAGATACCCAGGATCGCGGCAATTGGCACATACAGGCTGTGCGGAACGCCACCGAAGCGACCCTCGAAGGTCACGACGTCGTTGTCCATGTGCAGATGACGCACTGCACTCGGCGAAATATTCAGGACAATCTGCCCGTCGCTGGCAAAGCCCTGTGGTACCTGCACTGCCGGGTACTCGGAATTGACCAGCATGTGCGGGGTGCAATCGTTATCCACAATCCACTCGTAGAGCGCGCGGACCAGATAAGGTCGACTGGAGTTCATAGCGGCTCCTTAAGCCTTAGCGCATGTCGCGTTCGACACCAGACAGACTCGCCTGGAAAGCCTCACGCGCAAACTGACGCTCCATATAATCAAGCAGCGGCTTGGCCGGCCGCGGCAGTTCTATACCCAGAATCGGCAAACGCCAGAGTATTGGCAATAGGCAGCAATCCACCAGACTTTGTTCCTCACTGAGGAAAAACGGCTTGTCGGCAAACAACGGCGACACGCCCGTCAGGCTTTCGCGCAATTCCTTGCGCGCCACGACACGCGCAGCTTCCTTGGTGCGTGAATCCAGAATCAGATCCACCAGACCACACCAGTCACGCTGGATGCGGTGCATCAACAGACGACTGTTGGCACGCGCCACCGGGTACACAGGCATCAATGGCGGATGCGGGTAACGCTCATCCAGATACTCCATCACCACGGTCGACTCCCACAACGCCAGGTCACGATCGACCAACGTCGGAAGACTGCCGTAAGGGTTTACCTCAATCAGTTTAGGCGGCTGACGACCAGCCTCCACAAAAATGATTTCGGCGCTGACACCCTTCTCTGCAAGCACGATGCGCACTCGGTGGGAATAGTGGTCGGCGGGGTCGGAGTAACAGGCCAACCGATTGGTCACGCCCATGGCGATCCTCCTCGCTTGTTGAAATAGTCGGAGCCGGAAAAACGCGCGCGCCCAGAGGGCGCCTCCCGCAAAACCTGGCTGACCAGGCCTTGCGATTCCAGAGGCGCCCTTGGGCGCGCGCGATTAACAGCAATTGCTTGAAGCGTTATCAGTGCACGTCTTTCCAGTATTCACGCTTGAGCAGGTAGGCGAACACAAAGAAGAACGCCAGGTACAGCAAGACGTAAGTACCGATGCGCTGATGTTGCAGCTTAACCGGGTTAGCCGAGTAAGCCAGGAAGGTTACCAGATTCTTGACCTTCTCATCGAACTGCTCTTCGTTCAGGGTGCCGGTTTTCGGCACGATGGTCAGTTGATCGCAGGCCTCATGAGTCAAAGGCGTACCGGTCAGCGGATCGTACTGCTTCTTGCCATCCTCGACGATCTGCACCTGTTTGCAACCCACGACCTGACGACCTTGCAGGCCGACCAGCACGTTAGGCATGCCGACGTTCGGGAAGACTTTGTTGTTCACGCCCCATGGACGCGCCGGATCCTCATAGAACGAACGCAGATAACCATACAGCCAGTCGGTACCACGAACACGCGCCACCAGGGTCAGGTCCGGTGGCGCTGCACCGAACCAGGTCTTGGCGTCGGCCGGCTGCATGCCGATGTTCATGTGATCGCCGATCTTGGCACCGGTGAACACCAGTTTCTCCAGCATCATTTCGTGCGGAACGCCAAGGTCATCGGCAACACGCTCGTAACGCTGGAACTTGGCGCTGTGGCAGCCCATGCAATAGTTGGCGAAGGTACGCGCACCATCCTGCAGAGCAGCCTTGTCGGAAACGTCAATGTCGACTTTTTCCAGTTCCGGACCACCGTGTTCGGCAGCGAAAGACAGCACTGGCAGAGCAGCAAAAATCAGAGCAAAAAATAACTTTTTCATCAGCCAGTCACCCTTTCCGGAACCGGTTTGGTCTTCTCGAGCCTGGTGTAGAACGGCATCAGAATGAAGTAGGCGAAGTACAGGAAGGTGCAGATCTGCGACACCAGTGTGCGCTCCGGCGTCGGGGCCAGAACACCCAGAATGCCGAGGATCACGAAGGAAATGCAGAACACCACCAGCCAGATTTTGCTCATCCAGCCTTTGTAGCGCATCGACTTGACCGGACTGCGGTCAAGCCATGGCAGGACGAACAGCACCGCAATAGCCGCCCCCATGGCGATAACACCCATGAGCTTGTCAGGGACCGCACGCAAGATTGCGTAGAACGGTGTGAAGTACCAGACCGGTGCAATGTGCTCTGGCGTCTTGAACGGGTTGGCTTGCTCGAAGTTTGGCTTTTCGAGGAAGTAGCCGCCCATTTCCGGGAAGAAGAACACAATGAAGCAGAAGATGAACAGGAAGACCACCACACCGACAATGTCTTTCACGGTGTAGTACGGGTGGAAAGCGATGCCGTCCAGCGGGACACCGTTTTCGTCCTTGTGCTTCTTGATGTCCACGCCGTCCGGGTTGTTCGAACCCACTTCGTGCAACGCCAGAATGTGCAGCACCACCAGACCGAGAATCACGATCGGCAAGGCCACCACGTGCAGGGCGAAGAAGCGGTTCAGGGTGATCCCGGAAATCAGGTAGTCACCACGAATCCACTGAGTCAGGTCGTTACCGATGACCGGAATCGCGCCGAACAGCGAGATGATTACCTGGGCGCCCCAGTAGGACATCTGGCCCCATGGCAACAGATAACCCATGAAGGCTTCGGCCATCAGCGCCAGGTAGATCAGCATGCCGAACACCCACACCAGTTCCCGCGGTTTCTGGTACGAACCGTAGAGCAGGCCACGGAACATGTGCAGATAGACCACGATGAAGAACGCCGAAGCGCCAGTGGAGTGCAGCAAACGCAGGATCGAACCGTACTCGACGTCGCGCATGATGTATTCGACGGAGGCAAACGCCTCTTCCGCCGACGGGGTGTAGCTCATGGTCAGCCAGACACCGGTGACGATCTGGTTGACCAGAACGAGCAGCGCCAGTGAGCCGAAGAAGTAGAAGAAATTGAAGTTTTTTGGAGCGTAATACTTGCTGAGATGGTCTTCCCACATCTTGGTGGCGGGGAAGCGCGCATCAACCCAATCCATGAACTTGCTCATCACGCTTTCTCCGTATCGACGCCAATGACAATCAGGTCATCGGTCTCATAGGAATGCGGGGGTACTGGCAGGTTCAAAGGCGCAGGTTGCGACTTGTAGACGCGGCCAGCCAGATCGTAGTGGGAACCGTGGCAAGGGCAGAAATAGCCACCTACCCAGTCTTTTCCCAGATCCGCGGGTGCCACTTCGGGACGGAAGGTCGGTGAGCAACCCAGGTGAGTGCAGATCCCGATCAGCAGGAGAATTTCCGGCTTGATCGAACGCACTTCAGGGTCGACATAGGTAGGTTGCGTGGAGTTTTTGGAGGTCGGATCGGAGAGCTGGCCCTCGATCTTCTTGAGATTCCCCAGGATTTCCGCAGTACGGCGAACAAT
The DNA here is from genome assembly GCF_002112395.1 of Pseudomonas sp. R38(2017). Taxonomy (NCBI): domain Bacteria; kingdom Pseudomonadati; phylum Pseudomonadota; class Gammaproteobacteria; order Pseudomonadales; family Pseudomonadaceae; genus Pseudomonas; species Pseudomonas sp. R38(2017). The sequence continues at coordinate 105,720 of NZ_NEHN01000013.1, read as the reverse complement.
GAATACCGGCTGGCCGCGCCATTCAGCAATCATCTGCTGTCCGGGCTCGATTTTGCTGACATTCACTTTCACCGGTGCACCGGCAGCTTTCGCCTTGGCACTGGGAAACCATGACCCCACGAACGGGACCGCAGCCCCCACCGCTCCTGCAGCACCCACCACGGATGTGGCTGCTACCAAGAAGCGACGCCGGCCTGCATTCACGCCGTCATTGCTCATTCAGTCCTCTCCCATCAGCTTTGTGGCCTGTTAAATCAGGCATCTACTAAATATGAAACAATGTACTTATAAAAATTTTGCCGAATGGTAATGAAAACCCCCAATTCTGACAAGGTAATTACCCGGAGGGCTGGCCCTCAAGCCTTGTAGTATAGGGGGTCTACGAATGTGGCAAGTTGTCACAGCGCAATTATTCGAGAAATCGCACGCATAAAAAAACGCCCGGTTCCGTGAGGAATCGGGCGTTCTTTTTTGAACGTGGAAGCGAAATTAACGCTTCGAGTACTGCGGACGCTTACGCGCTTTACGCAGACCAACTTTCTTACGTTCAACTTCACGGGCGTCGCGGGTAACGAAGCCAGCTTTGCGCAGAGCGCTACGCAGGGTTTCGTCATAGTCCATCAGAGCGCGAGTGATACCGTGGCGGATTGCGCCAGCCTGACCACTTACACCACCGCCGATCACGGTGACGTAGATGTCGAATTTCTCGACAGTCTCGGTCAGTTCCAGCGGCTGACGAACTACCATGCGGGCAGTTTCGCGGCCGAAGAACGAGTCCAGCGAACGGTTGTTGATGGAGATGTTACCAGTACCCGGACGCAGGAAAACGCGTGCGGTTGCGGTCTTGCGACGGCCAGTGCCGTAATTTTGAGTCGCCGACATAATGAACTATTCCGTTAAATCTTCAGTTCTTGGGGCTGCTGAGCAGTATGAGGGTGTGCAGCGCCCGCATAGACTTTCAGCTTACGGTACATGTCGCGACCCAGCGGGTTTTTAGGCAGCATGCCTTTAACCGCGGTCTCGATCACGCGCTCAGGGGCCTTGGCGATCAGTTTTTCAAAGTTGATCGACTTGATACCGCCCGGGAAACCGGAGTGGGAGTAGTACATTTTGTCAGTGGTTTTAGCACCGGTTACACGAACTTGCTCGGCGTTGATTACGACGATGTAGTCGCCGGTATCAACGTGAGGAGTGTACTCAGGCTTGTGCTTGCCACGCAGACGGCTCGCGATTTCGGTGGCCAGACGACCCAGGGTCTGACCAGCAGCGTCGACGACAAACCAGTCGCGCTTTACTGTTTCCGGTTTAGCAGTAAAAGTTTTCATTCTTTATAGCCTCAGGGGCCGCCTGTAAATAAGACGGCGGATCTTACTGAATAGTGCGTACTTTGACAAGTCAAAGGCAGCCGGATACAGACGCTTTCGGGGGCTCGGGTCGGCGCGTCCGTTCAACGGCAAGATTCTTCGGCGGCGGGGCATCACTTCCACTGCAGAAAGAGGTCGGCAATTATGCAGATTGCGAAAAAAATTTCAACCTGCTTTTATGCTTGTTTTGCCCAAGGAGCACCCGATGGACTATCGCCAGCTAGGCCGTACCGACCTGAACGTGAGTGCAATCTGCCTCGGCACCATGACCTGGGGTGAGCAAAACACTGAAGCTGAAGCTTTCGCCCAGATCGAGCGGGCCAAGGGCGCCGGGATCAATTTCATCGACACCGCCGAGATGTACCCGGTGCCGCCGAAAGCCGAAACCTATGCCACCACCGAGCGCTACATCGGCAATTATTTCAAGAGCCGCGGCGACCGCGCCGACTGGATCCTCGCCAGCAAGATCGCCGGCCCCGGCAACACCATCGACTACATCCGCGACAAAAACCTGCGCCACAACCGCCAGCACATCACCGAGGCCGTGGACGCCAGCCTCAAGCGCCTGCAGACCGACTACATCGATCTGTATCAATTGCACTGGCCGGAGCGCAGCACCAACTTTTTCGGACAGCTGGGCTACAAACACAAGATCGAAGCCAACCTCACCCCGCTCGAAGACACCCTCGAAGCCCTCGACGAGCAAGTGAAGGCCGGCAAGATCCGCCACATCGGCCTGTCCAACGAAACCCCGTGGGGCACCATGCGCTTTCTGGCCCTGGCGGAAGCCCGTGGCTGGCCGCGCGCGGTATCGATCCAGAACCCGTACAACCTGCTCAACCGCAGCTTCGAAGTCGGCCTGGCGGAAATCGCGATTCGCGAACAGTGCGGCCTGCTCGCCTATTCCCCGCTGGCATTCGGCTTCCTGTCGGGCAAGTACGAAGGCGGCGCCCGTCCGCCAAAAGGCCGCCTGAGCCTCTACAGCCGATTCAGTCGCTACTTCAACCCGCAATCGGAAGCGGCGTGCAGCCGTTACGTGGCCCTGGCCCGTGAACACGGCCTGGATCCGGCGCAAATGGCCCTGGCGTTTGTGAATCAGCAACCGTTTGTCACCAGTAACATCATCGGTGCGACAACGCTGGAGCAACTGGACAGCAACATCGCCAGCTACGAACTGAAACTATCGAAGGAAGTGCTGGACGGGATCGAAGCGATCCACAAGGATCATCCGAACCCGGCGCCTTGATTAAGCTTTAGATCCAATCGCGAGCAAGTCGAGTCGTCGCACCGTCGCTCCCACAGGGATCACCGTCATCTGTGGGAGTGAGCTTGCTCGCGAAGGGGCCAGTCAATTCACTGCAAAACTCAAAGCGAACGCGCAATGATCTCCTTCATGATTTCATTGGTGCCCGCATAGATCCGCTGCACCCGCGCATCCGCCCACGCCCGGGCCACCGGGTACTCCCACATGAATCCGTAGCCACCATGCAACTGCACGCACTCGTCGAGCACCTTGCATTGCAGGTCGGTGCCCCAGTACTTGGCCATCGCGGCGGTCGGTACGTCGAGCTTGCCTTGCAGGTGCAGCTCCAGGCAGCGATCAACGAACACCCTGCCGATCTGAATTTCGGTGGCCATTTCCGCCAGCTTGAAGCGCGTGTTCTGGAAGTCGGCGATGGCCTTGCCGAACGCCTTGCGGTCCTGGGTGTAATCCAGCGTCCATTGCAGCGCCGCCTCGGCCGAGGCCAGACCGCCAATGGCCACGGTCAGACGCTCCTGCGGCAATTCCTGCATCAGATAAGCAAACCCGGCCCCGGCCTGCCCCAACAGGTTTTCCTTCGGCACTCGCACATCCTGGAAGAACAATTCCGACGTGTCCTGAGCCTTCATTCCGACCTTCTCCAGGCGCTTGCCCTTGTCGAAGCCCGGCGTGTTCGCCTCCACCAGAAACAGGCTGGTGCCCTTCGCTCCAGCCTTGGGATCGGTCTTGGCGACGACGATCACCAGATCGGCGAGAAAACCATTGGTGATGAAGGTTTTCGAACCGTTGATGACATATTCGTCACCGTCCAGCACGGCGGTGGTCTTGACCCCCTGCAAGTCGGAGCCCGCGCCCGGCTCGGTCATGGCGATGGCCGTGACCATCTCGCCGGACACCAGTTTCGGCAGGTATTTCTGCTTCAGCGTCTCGCTGCCGTAATGCAGGATGTACGGCGCGACGATGTCCGAATGCAGCGAGAAACCGATGCCGGTCAGGCCCAGCCGCCCTACTTCTTCGATCACGACCGCGCTGTAGAGAAAGTCCGCCCCCAAACCACCGTATTCCTCTGGCAGATGCGAGCAGAGCATCCCCGCCTCCCCTGCTTTGTTCCACAACTTGCGGTCGATGTAGCCTTGTTTTTCCCACTGCGCATGAAACGGCACCGCCTCTTTTTCGAGGAATGTTCTAACGCTGTCGCGGAACAATTCGTGCTCGGAGCTGAACAGGGTTCTGGGGATCATGCGACACCTTTTCTTTATTGTTGAAGGGATCAGACCTTCAGAGACTAAGCCCCGCTTCCGATACAGGACACTGGACACATCCGACAAAAAATAAGACGATCCAGCCGTCTGGTGACCACTTTCCCTTATAAAAACAAAAGTTGAATTATGTCCAAGCAAGTCTCCACGCCCTTGCGGCGCGTCAGCATCCTGGCGATCGACCGGGTTTTCGCTTCCACCCTCATGCAAGCCAAGGATTTCTTCCATCTGGCCAGCCTGCGTTACGGCAAACAACTGGGCCACGGCCTGACTCCGGCGTTCGAAACCCGCCTGGTCAGCCCCGACGGCAAACCGGTGAACAGCTTCAGTGACGTGGTCATGCCGGTGGACGGAGGTCTGGAAAACACTGATGTCATCATCCTCCCGGCCTTCTGGGACGACTTCGACACATTGAGCCAACGCTATCCACAGATCCTGCCTTGGCTGCGCGAGCAACATGCGCGCGGAGCAGTTCTCTGCGGCGAGGCCACCGGGGTGTTCTGGCTGGCCGAAGCCGGTCTGCTCAACGGCAAGGAAGCGACCACCTACTGGCGCTTCTTCAATGCCTTCGCCGAGCGCTTTCCAAAGGTCTATCTCAATCAGGACAAGCACCTGACCGACGCCGACAACCTGTACTGCGCCGGCGGCACCACGTCGGCCTGCGACCTCTACATCTATCTGATCGAACGCTTCTGCGGCGCCAATGTGGCGCAAGCCGTGGCCCGCGACATTCTTTATGAAGTGCAGCGCAGCTACTCACCGGGCCGCATCGGTTTCGGCGGCCAGAAACTGCACCAGGACGTGATCATCCTGCAGATCCAGCACTGGCTCGAAGAGCATTTCGCCGACAAGTTCCGCTTCGAAGACGTGGCCCGCGAGCACGGCATGAGCATTCGCAACTTCATGCGCCGCTTCCAGACCGCCACTGGCGATAAACCGCTGCACTACCTGCAACGGCTGCGCATCGAGACCGCCAAGGGCTTGCTCTCCGGCAGCCGCAAGAGCATCAAGACCATCAGTTACGAAGTCGGCTACGACGATGCGAGCTTCTTCGCACGCCTGTTCCGCCAGCACACCGAACTGTCGCCGAACCAGTATCGACAGCAGTTCCAGCAAGCTGCCTGACGATTCGACCAGACACAAAAAAGGGCCTGCATCTGCAGGCCCTTTTTGTTTGCCGAATCCGCTTAAGGCTTGTGGGCCCGGGACAGGAATTCGTGGGATTGCATCTCCAGCAGACGGCTGAGGGTCCGCTGGAACTCGAATGTCAGGCGCCCACCGGTGTACAGATCTTTCAACTCGACTTCGGCAGAAATGATCAGCTTGACGTTACGGTCGTAAAACTCGTCGACCATGTTGATGAAGCGGCGGGCGATGTCGTCCGTGGTGACGCTCATCTGCTCCACGCCACTGAGCAGCACGGCATGGAAAATCTTGCCCAGTTCAATGTAGTCGTTCTGGCTACGCGGGCCGTCGCACAGCTCGCGGAAATCGAACCAGGCCACGTCGTCGCAAGTGAGCAGGGCGCGGATTTCGCGGTTTTCGATGATCAGCACATCGTTTTCCACGGCAGCCGTGCATTCAGGCGTCAGCGCACGGAAGCTCTTGCGCAGGCTTTCGTGAGCGGCTTCGTCGAGCGGGAAGTGGAACAGCTCCGCTTGTTCGAGGTGACGCAAACGGTAGTCGACGCCGCTGTCGACGTTGACGATCTCGGTGTTCTGCTTGATCAGCGCGATGGCTGGCAGGAAGCGCGCGCGTTGCAGGCCATCCTTGTACAGACCGTCCGGCACGATGTTCGAAGTCGCGACCAGGGTGACGCCATTCTTGAACAGCTCTTCCATCAGCGTGCCGAGGATCATAGCGTCGGTGATGTCGGAAACGAAGAATTCATCGAAGCAAATAACCCGCGATTCAGTCGCAAAACGCTTGGCGATGATGGTCAGTGGGTTTTTCTCGCCGCCGAGGGTCTTCATCTCTTCGTGCACGCGCTTCATGAAGCGGTGGAAGTGGGTGCGGGTCTTTTCCTTGAATGGCAGGGCTTCGAAGAAGGTGTCCACCAGGTAAGTCTTGCCGCGACCCACGCCGCCCCAGAAGTACAGGCCCTTGACCGGGGTCTGATCCTTTTTGCCAAACAGTTTGCCCAGCAAACCCGGCTTGTTCTGCTCAGCCGCGATCAGATCGTCGTACAGGCGTTGCAAGTGACGCACGGCAGTTTCCTGCGCCGCGTCATGGAAGAAGTCCGGGCGTTTCAGATCAGCTTGATATCGTTCTAGGGGCGTCATAATTCGTTAGCAAGGCAACAAAAACGGGCCGTCACTGTAGCGATGGCCCGTGGGAATGGCAATCGGCCCTTGGTCGGGCCGGCCCGTTGATTATTCCTGAACCGGTGTCAGAGCGATCCGCAAAGCCTCGACGGCCGCATCGCGCGCAGCCACGTCGGCGAACGCCGGGCTGTCGCCGACGCACTCGCCTTGCAGCCAGACGCTGAAGCTCAGGTCTTCGCTGCGCACATCCAGCGCCTGACCCGATTGCAGCTGCTTGGTCACCTGGCCGGCAGTCTTGCCGTCGGCGAAGTTGCGCGACAGCAGCAATTGCTCACCATCGGCCGCCAGCAGACGGAAACGGAAGCTGCCATCGTCTTCGCGGAAGCTGACGAAACGCGCGGCTTTAGCGGCTTTCTTCTTGGTGGTCGCGGCAACCTGAACCTGATTGACGAAGGAGCGCAGGCCGACCGCTTCGCGCAGCTCGTTGAGGAACGGCGTCGCCACCGCACGGGCCTTTTTGGCACCGTGTTGCAGGATGTCTTCCAGATCTGCCGGGCGCTCGATCAACTGGTGGTAACGCTCGCGGGACTCGCCCAGTTCGTTGTCGAGCAATTGGAACAGACGGTTCTTCGCCTCGCCCCAACCCAGACCGCCCAGCAGCTCGCTGCGGAACTCATCAGCCTGCGCCGGCGTGGCGAACGCCTGGAACAGAGTGAACAGGTGCGAGTTGTCCGGATCCTTGGCTTCGCCCGGCGCGCGAGAGTCGGTAACGATCCGCGAAATCGCGTCCTTCATGTCCTTGGCGCTGGTAAACAGCGGGATGGTGTTGTCGTAGCTCTTGGACATCTTGCGACCGTCCAGGCCCGGCAAGGTGGCAACGCTTTCCTCGATCAGCGCTTCGGGCATGGTGAAGAACTCCTTGCCCTGGCCGAACAGGTGGTTGAAGCGCTGGCCGATGTCGCGGGCCATTTCCACATGCTGGATCTGGTCGCGACCGACCGGCACCTTGTGCGCGTTGAACATCAGGATGTCCGCCGCCATCAGCACCGGATAGCTGTACAAGCCCATGGTGATGCCGGCATCCGGGTCTTCGCCGGTCTCGACGTTCTTGTCCACCGAAGCCTTATAGGCATGGGCGCGGTTGAGCAGGCCCTTGGCGGCGACGCAGGTCAGCAGCCAGGTCAGCTCGGGAATTTCCGGAATGTCGGACTGGCGATAGAAGGTCACGCGATCCACATCCAGGCCACCGGCCAGCCAGGTCGCGGCGATTTCCAGACGCGAGCGCTGGATGCGCAGCGGGTCATCGCACTTGATCAGGGCGTGGTAGTCGGCCAGGAAGTAGAACGAATCGGCGTTCGTGTCACGGCTGGCGACGATCGCCGGGCGAATGGCGCCGGCGTAGTTGCCCAGGTGCGGGGTGCCGGTGGTGGTGATGCCGGTGAGGATGCGGGTACGGTTCGTCATGGGTAATCGCTTGTCAGACTGCAATCAATTCGAGAGACGCGGCAGGATCAGATCCTTGAGATCGGTCAGCTTGCCATGAAAAAAGTGTCCGCATTCTGCCACTTTCAGCAGCTCATGGGGGCGCTGGAGTTTGCCGGACCATTCGTAGACCAACTGCGGGTCGATCACTTCATCGGTTTCCGGCTGGATCACGGTCAGCTCGCCCTGCTGCGGCAACTGATCCTGATCGCCCAGGCGCATGACCGCAGGCGCCACCATGAACAGATGCTTGAGCACCACGCCTTGTGCTTCAAGACGACCGCCGAGACTTGCTGCAACAAATCCACCAAAAGAGAAACCGAACAGGGTCAGCGGTAGATCCGGGTGTTTTTCCAGCAACCACGCGGCGGCTGCCTGAGCGTCATCGACTTCACCGCTGCCCATGTCATGGGAACCTTCACTGGCACCGACGCCGCGATAGTTGAAACGCAGGGTAATCAGGCCCGCGTCGCGCGCGGTGCGCTGCAGGGTCGAGACGACCTTGTTGAGCATGGTGCCGCCCTGCACCGGGTTGGGATGGCAGATCAGCGCGATGCCGCGTGGCTGCTCGTTATCCAGGTACAGGGATTCAAGTTGACCCACCGGGCCATCAATCACTACAGGGGTTTCACGCATCAGCAAGGAAGGAACTCCGTGACCTCGAATCGGGTCGACTCGTCTAGCAAATTGTCTGTGCCAATCTATTGCGAGTGAATCGCGGTATACAGCGCAGGTTCGAGCCGTTAACGTAAAGCAAAGCCGTTTATAGAGGAAGGACTCGTGGAACACTCGCTCTTAGTTTGGTTGTTACCGACTCTTGCCCTGGTTGTGGGTGTCGCCATTGGTTTCCTGATCGCACGCGTTGCGCCGAACGCCGCGCCCAGCCGCACGCAGCGTCAACTGGACGATATTCAGGAACGTTTCGACAGTTATCAGAACGAAGTGGTGACCCACTTCAACAGCACCGCCAATCTGGTCAAGAAGCTGACCCAGAGCTATCAGGAAGTGCAGGACCATCTCGCCGAGGGCGCCAACCGCCTTGCCCTGGACGAGCAGACTCGTCAACGCCTGCTGGCTTCTTTGCACTCCGAGGCAGCACAGGCCCCACGGGAACGCCTGACGCCGCCACGGGATCAGGAACCGCCACGTGACTACGCGCCGAAGACCCCGAACTCGCCGGGCATGCTCGACGAGCATTACGGCCTGAAGAAGTAATCAGCCTTCGCGCCAACAAAAAGCCCCCGGACAATCACTTGTCCGGGGGCTTTTTTGTACCTGACGGTTACGGGTATTGCTGAACGGTGCCCGGCTGTTGCTGGCCACCGTACTGCTGGCCAGGGATGGCTTTGAGGTTAACCTCGACGCGGCGGTTCTGCGCGCGACCATTGACGTCACCGTTGCTGGCGATCGGATTATCCGGGCCGGCACCGCGGGCGCTCAGGTTGGCACCGCTGACGCCTTGCGAAGTCAGGTAGGTGGCCACGCTCTGCGCACGACGCTGGGAAAGGTCCATGTTGTGCTGGCGACTGCCGGTGCTGTCGGTGTACCCGACGATCTCGATCTGGTTCTGGTTGAACTCCTTGAGCGAGTTGGCCAGGTTGTTCAGCGGCTGGTAGAAGCTTGGAGCGATGTTCGCCGAATCGGTGGCGAAGGTGATGTTGCCCGGCATGATCAGCTTGATCTGATCGCCCTGACGCTGCACTTCAACGCCGGTGTTGGCCATGCTGGCGCGCAGTTTCTTCTCCTGCTGATCGGCGTAGTAACCGTAACCGGCAGCGGAAGCACCGACGACAGCAGCGCCGATCAGGGCGCCCTTGCCGCGGTTGTTGTGGTCGATGGCGGCACCAGCCAGCGCACCGGCCAGTGCACCGAGGCCGCCGTATTTGGCGGTTTTGCTCATGCCCTGGGAGCCACCGTCGGCCTGACCCTGATTGTCATACGGGTTGGGCGAGGCGCAGCCGGACAGTACGGCTACGGCAGTAGCGACAATAATCAAACGACGCGTGGTGAACATGGAGAGCTCCTACTTTTTTGCATTCTGTGGTGCAACGGCCGTTTGGCAATGGACCTTTGCGGGCGTTGGATCATGACAATGCACAAAAATTCCGCCGGGCACTCGTGACAAAATGTTTAGGCGCGCACGAACGGATTTTCCCGCATCTCATCGCCCAGACGCGTATCCGGGCCATGTCCGGCCACAACGGTCGCGTCCTCGTCCAATGTGTACAGTCGCTGCTTGATCGATCGCACGATGGTCGCCTGATCGCCGCCCCACAAATCCGTGCGCCCTACTCCTCGCCGGAACAACGTGTCGCCGGCAATCAACAGCTTAGCCTCGGAAAACCAAAAGCTCATGGAACCGGGTGTATGCCCTGGCGTATGCAGCGCCACGCCGCATCCGCAGGCCAGTTCCTCGTCGTCGCTCAGCCAGCGATCCGGTGAGGGCACCGGGGTGTAAGGCACGCCGAACATCTGGCATTGCATTTCGAGGTTGTCCCACAGGAACTGATCCTCTTTGTGCAGATGCAGCGTTGCGCCGGTTCTCTCTTTCATCTGTCCGGAGGCGAGAAAATGATCAAGATGCGCATGAGTGTGGATGATACTGACCACTTTCAGACCCAGCGCATCGAGGCGCGCCATGATCAGATCGGGATTGCCGCCCGGGTCGACGACGATGGCTTTTTTCGTGATGGGGTCGCCGATGATCGTGCAATTGCACTGCAATGGGCCGACCGGAAAAGTTTCGCGAATGAGCGAGGGACTTGGAGCAGACATGAAATGGGGTCCTGGGCAGACAACGTTGACGTTCGCTTCAGGATTCTACTGCACTCGCCGATACAGATCGCCGGGTCAGTTAATTGGCGCCACTAATCAGAAAGTAGTGGCCAGATGATGTCAAACACCCTTGTTCTCGTGCAAAATCCAATCTTGTAGCGGCCACATTTCGGGAAGGGCCGCAGCCTCTCTCAGGAATTACGCATGCCACGCCCTACTGGTTACACAAGCACTTGGTTCGCCTCACTGACTGGGGTAGCCCCTGTCGACAGCCTCATCTCCGGCAATAAATGGGAAAGTACCCAATGGTACACCCCAAGTGCGGTAACCAGTCTGACGTACAGCTTCATTGTCCCTGGCGTATCGGTCTTCGCTCCGAACTACAGCGCTGACAACGAACCCAAGGCAGCCTATGCACTGACCAATGCCCAGCAAATGGCGGTTATAAGCGCTCTGGATAGCTGGTCAGCAGTAGCCAATATCACGTTCCAGTTGACTGGTGAATCCTCGACAAGCGTGGGCGATTTGCGTTTCGGCGGTTACTCGTTTCTCGATGCCGACGCGGCAGCCTGGGCTTACACCCCTTCCCAAAAACCCAATGGCGGCGACGTATGGATCGGGCCGAACACCAGTCAACCTTTTCCGGACAAGGGCACCTACGACTTCATGACATTCGTTCATGAAATCGGTCACGCAATAGGCCTTAAACATTCGTTCGCGCCATCGGCTACCAACAGCATCACGCTTGACCCGTCGCTCGATGACGCCGGCTTCACCATCATGAGCTACAACAACAATTACTCATACCTGCCAACCACCCCCATGGTGCTGGATATCCTGGCGATCCAGAGCCTTTATGGCGCCAATACTCAGTGGATGACCGGCAACAACGTTTACTCGTGGGCCCCGACACAGTCAGTGTTCGAAACCATCTGGGATGCCGGCGGTATCGATTCAATCGACGCCAGCAATCAACTGGCAGCCGTCAGCATCAACCTCAACGAAGGCCAATACAGCAAGATCGGCAAGGCCTTCACCGACCAGGCAGGCAACTCGTTCAATCAGGGACTGGCGATTGCGTACGGCGCGAAGATCGAAAACGCTTACGGCTCGGCATTCAATGACACGCTGATCGGCAATGCACTGGACAACACCCTCAACGGTGGCGCGGGCGCGGATACCATGATCGGCGGTGCCGGCAACGACAGCTATGTCGTCGACAACGCCGGGGATGTGGTCATTGAAGAAGGCCCGTCGGCCAGTGATGTTGACTCGGTCTACTCCTACATCGACTACACGCTGGGTGCCAACCTCGAGAACCTGAACCTGGTCGGCAATGCTCTGAACGCCACCGGCAATGCGCTGAACAACATCCTGAGGGGCACCGACGGCAACAACGTACTGGACGGCGGTGCGGGCGCCGACATCATGATTGGCGGCCTGGGCAACGATACTTACATCGTCGACAATAGTGCCGACGTCATCAGTGAAACCAGCACCCTGGCCACCGAGATCGACACCGTCCGCGCTTCGGCGAACTACGCCCTCAGTGCCAATCTGGAAAATCTCTATCTGACCGGCACCGGCAATATCTACGGTATCGGCAATGCCCAGAACAACCTGCTGGTCGGCAACGATGGCAACAACCAACTGGTGGGTGGCGCGGGCCTGGACACCATGATCGGCGGCAAGGGCAATGACGCCTATGGCGTCGATCAGGTCGGCGAGCTGGCCCTCATCCAGGAGTTCGCCAACGAAGGCACGGACCTGCTGGTGATCGAGTACAGCGCCAGCGCACAAAACAACATCATCGACCTGAACCAGGCCAGCCTGCTCAACATCGAGGATGTCGCCATCACCGGCGCCGGTGGTTTCACCGTCTACGGCAACGCACTGAACAACACCCTGACCGGCAATAGCGATGACAACGTCCTGAACGGCGGCGCGGGCGCAGATACCATGATCGGTGGCGCCGGCAACGACAGCTATATCGTCGACAACATCGGTGACGTGGTCATCGAACAAGGCCCGTCGGCCAGCGATCTCGACTCGGTCTACTCCTACATCGATTACACGCTGGGTGCGAATATCGAGAACCTCAACCTGGTCGGCAACGCCCTGAACGCCACCGGCAACTCGCTGAACAATATCCTCAGGGGCACCGACAACGACAACCGCCTGATTGGCGGGGCAGGCCTGGACACCATGATCGGGGGCAAGGGCAACGACACCTACGGCCTGGACCAGGCAGGTGAACTGGCCCTCGTTCAGGAACTGGCCAACGAAGGCAACGACACCCTGTTGATCGGCTACAACGCCACTGCACAAACCAATATCGTCGACCTGAATATCGCCAACCTGCAAAACTTCGAGAACGTCCAGTTGACCGGTTCCGGCGTTTTCACCGTCTACGGCAACGCGCTGAGCAACACCCTGATCGGCAACAGCGATGACAACACTCTCAACGGCGGCGCAGGTGCGGATACCCTGATCGGCGGCGCCGGCAACGACAGCTATGTCGTCGACAACGTCGGGGATGTGATCATTGAAGAAGGCCCGTCAGCCAGTGATGTCGATTCGGTCTACTCGTACATCGATTACACGCTGGGCGCCAACCTTGAGAACCTGAACCTGGTCGGCAACGCCATCAACGCCACCGGTAACGCGCTGAACAACATCCTCAGGGGCACCGACGGAAACAACGTGCTGGACGGCGGCGCGGGAGCCGATCTGATGATCGGCGGTTTGGGCAACGATACCTACATCGTTGACAATGTGGGCGACGTCATCAATGAAACCAACCGCCTGCAGGGAGGAATCGACACAGTCCGCGCCTCGGTCAACTACAGACTCAGCGCCAATCTGGAAAACCTCACCCTGACCGGAACTGGCAACATCTACGGCATTGGCAACGACCAGGACAACATCATCATCGGCAACGACGGTAACAACCAACTGGTTGGCGGCGCCGGAGTCGATACCCTGATCGGCGGCAAAGGCGATGATGCCTATGGCATCGATGAGGAGCGTGAGCTGGATCTCGTCCAGGAACTGGCCAACGAAGGCAATGACACGCTGGTGATTGAATACAAGGCATTCAGCGTACTGGGCAGTACCGTCGATCTGAATCGCGCCAGCCTGCAAAACATTGAAAATGTTGCCTTGACCGGTTCCGGTTTATTCACCGTTTATGGCAATGCGCTGAACAACACCCTGACCGGCAACAGTGATGACAACACCCTTAACGGTGGCGCAGGCGCGGATACCATGATCGGCGGTGCCGGCAACGACAGCTATGTCGTCGACAACGCCGGGGATGTGGTCATTGAAGAAGGCCCGTCGGCCAGTGATGTCGATTCGGTCTACTCCTACATCGACTACACGCTGGGTGCCAACCTCGAGAACCTGAACCTGGTCGGCAGTGCCATCAAGGCCACAGGTAACTCGCTGAACAACATTCTCAGGGGCACCGACGGCAACAACATACTGGACGGCGGCGCGGGCGCCGACATCATGATCGGCGGCGCAGGCGACGATACCTACATTGTCGATAACGTCGGTGACGTGGTGACTGAAAACTACCGCTGGGACGGCACCGATACGGTACGCGCGTCGGTGAACTACACCCTCAGCCAGTATGTGGAAAACCTTACCCTGACCGGCACCGGCAATATCTACGGCATTGGCAACGAACAGAACAATGTGCTCATCGGCAACGACGGTAACAACCAGCTGGTCGGTGGCGCGGGCCTGGACACCATGATCGGCGGCAAGGGCAATGATGCCTACGGCATTGATCAGGTCGGCGAACTGGCGCTCATCCAGGAGTTCGCCAACGAAGGCACTGACCTGCTGGTGATCGAGTACGACTCCAGTGCACGAAACAACGTCATCGACCTGAACCAGGCCAGCCTGCTCAACATCGAGGATGTCGCCATCACCGGCGCAGGTGGTTTCACCGTCTACGGCAACGCACTGAACAACACCCTGACCGGCAACAGCGGCGACAACACCCTCAACGGCGGTGCAGGCGCGGATACCATGATCGGTGGCGCCGGCAACGACAGCTATGTCGTGGACAACATCGGGGACGTGGTCATCGAACTAGGTCCTTTGGCCAGCGACCTCGACTCAGTCTACTCGTACATCGATTACACGCTGGGCGCGAATCTCGAGAACCTCAATCTGGTCGGCAACGCCCTCAACGCCACCGGCAACTCGTTGAACAACATCCTCAGGGGCAACGACAACGACAACCGCCTGATTGGCGGGGCAGGCCTGGACACCATGATCGGGGGCAAGGGCAACGACACCTACGGCCTGGATCAGGCAGGCGAACTGGCCCTCGTTCAGGAAAAAGCCAACGAAGGCAACGACACCCTGTTGATCGGCTACAACGCCACCGCACAAACCAATATCGTCGACCTGAATCTCGGCAACCTGCAAAACTTCGAGAACGTCCAGTTGACCGGTTCCGGCGTTTTCACCGTCTACGGCAACGCGCTGAGCAACACCCTGATCGGCAACAGCGATGACAACACCCTCAACGGCGGCGCAGGTGCAGACACCCTGATCGGGGGGGCCGGCAACGACAGCTACGTGGTCGACAACATCGGGGATTTGGTCATTGAAGAAGGCCCGTCGGCCAGCGATGTCGACTCCGTCTATTCGTACATCGATTACACGCTGGGCGCCAATCTCGAGAATCTCAACCTGGTCGGCAATGCCATCAAGGCCACCGGCAACTCACTGAACAACATTCTCAGAGGCAATGCCGGCAACAACATCCTGGACGGCGGTGCCGGTGCAGATGTGCTCTTCGGCGATGCCGGAGCGGACACCTTCGTTTTCCGCGCGGTCAACGAAATGGGTATTGGCGCCAACCGCGACGTCATCACCGACTTCAACAGTTTGCAGGGTGACAAGATCGACCTGACGAAATTTGATGCCAACCTGCTGACTGCCGGCGTCAATGGTTTCACCTTCATCGGTGGCGCCGACTTCACGGGGGCAGGCCAATTGCGCTTCGTCGACCATGTTCTGTCGGGCAACGTCAGTGGCAACGCCGGTGCGGACTTCGAAATCCAGCTGGTCGGTGTCAACAGCTTCAGCGCCAACGATCTGGTGGCCTGACGCTGTCCCATGGGTTCCCGGCCAGTGAAACAGGCCGGGAACGGAAACAAAAAACGCCCCGACTGATTCGGGGCGTTTTTTATTGGCCGGCATTTGTTGCGGTCAGCTCAGCACACCCAATTCCTTGGCCCGCGCCACCGCCTGCGTGCGGCGCTCGACCCCTAATTTGCTGTTGATATGGCTGGCATGGGTTTTCACCGTGTGCAGCGAAATGAACAGTTGTTCGCTGATTTCCTGGTTCGAGCAACCTTGAGCGATCAGACGCAATACAGCCAGTTCCCGACCACTGAGCTGCTCGGCCGTTGAGCAATCCGCAGGGGGACGCACGGCGTTCGCCGGAAAATGCTCCAGCAGTTGCCGCCCGACAAGGTTCGGCACGATCAGCAGCAGTTGGCCACGCAACCAGTCAGGGTGTTCGTTGATCAACACGTCGAACGGTTGCAACACCCCACCATCGGCGGCCTCCAGCGCCTGGGCCAATGCCTTGCGGGCCTCCGGCTCGCGCCCGTTCACCAGCAGCAGTGCCACTTTTTGCGTCAACGCCATCACACTCAACAATTGACGACCCGTTTGCTGGCCGTTTTCCAACAACACGTTCAAGCGTCCTTCGGCGAGCATCGGCTGACCCTGAATCACATCGAGCAGGGCCTGTTGCAACTCGACATGCAGCGGCAGTTGTGGATGGAACTCCGGTGGAGCCGCCGCGCGTTCGCCGGTGTAGGTCTGGCCCAGGCGCGCCAGCCACGCTTCGGCCAGATCAGTACGCCCTTGCGCCAACCACAGTTCACATTTGACCAGGGTAATCATCGCCAGGTAGTAGATCGGCGGGACGTCCCAGATGTGCATCAATCGTTCGGCTTCCGCCAGTTCGGCGAAAGCCTTGGCGAACTCCCCACGGCTCCCGTCCAGTCGTGCAATCACACAGTGGCCGATCAGTACACTGATATCGCGACAGGCCCGCGCCTCGCTCAGCCCCGCCAGCAGACGCGAGAGTGCCGCCTGTGGCTGCAGGCGCATTGCCAACAGAAAACCTTCGTACAAGGTGAGCCGTGCACGCACCGCATACAACCGTTGCGCAGACAACCCTTGCAGCCGGTCCAGCCCCTGATGAACCTCATCCAGCGCCCGTTCGATTTCGCCCCGCGCCTGCAACACCCGCGCACGGTCGTAATGGGCCAGCGCTTCGAACAACGGATTGCCGACCCGCTGCGCCAGCTCCAGGGATTCGCGGTTCAATCCGCGGGCACGCCAAAGATCGCCATCGGCAATCGCCAGATTGGACAAAGTCGACAGGCACATCAGGCGCTGTCCGTATCGTTTGGCCGGCAGGCTCTCCAGTGCTTCGCTGCAATACTCGATGGTCTGCTCGCGATGGCCTCGGCCACGGGCGATGATGCCCTTCAGCGCCAGCCATTGGGCAAGCATGGATTTTTGTGCCGTGGCCGATGGCGCCGGCAGAAAGCGGCTCAGGTGACTGGCGAGTTCTTCGGCTGCGTCGAGCTGGCACGCCAGCCCGAGTGCCCAGCTGTACAACACGATCAGGCGTGGCGTGCTGATCAGCAGACTGTCGGGCAAGTCCATCTTCCAGCGCAGTAACATGCCGACGTTCTGCTCGGCGAGCAATTGTTCCTCGGACAGGTTCTGGACCAGATTCGCCGCCACGTCCAGATGCCCTGCCCGCAACGCCTGCTCCACGGCCTCATCGAGCAGGCCCTGGGCATTGAACCAGCGACAGGCACGCAGGTGCAGTGTTGCCGCGGGCACAATCGCCCGGGCTATCGGCCTGCTGCGCAACAGATCGGAAAACAAATGGTGATAGCGATACCAGTGTCCGTGTTCATCCAGCGGCACCAGAAACACCTGATGCGCCAACAGGAAGCGCAGAATCTCGGTACTGTCGTGGGATTCGCGCACCGCGTCGCATAACTCGCTGCAAAAGCGTTCCTGCGGCGCGGTGTCGTAGAGAAACGCCTGCACCTCGGCCGGCAGGCAGTCGATGACTTCTTCGAGCAGGTAATCACGGATCAGCCCTTCCCCGCTGTTCAAGGCCTGCGGCAACGCTGCGTCACTCCCGGCCTCGGACACCGCCAGCAACCAGAAGCGCAGCCCGGCCACCCAACCTTCGCTGCGCTGAATCAGGTTTTCCAGGGCTTCACCGCGTAACGAACTGCTGTGCCGATCAAGCAACGCCAGCGCTTCGTCGTGGGTCAGGCGCAGATCCTGTTCATGCAGTTCCAGCAACTGTCGCGACAGGCGCAGACGGGCGAGATGCCAATCCGGCCGCTGACGGCTGGTTACCATGACCAGCAGGCCATCGGGCAAATGATTGAGGAAAAATTGCAGGCAACGATCCAGTACCGGGCCTTGGGCGAGGTGGTAATCGTCCAGCACCAACAACAGTGGCGAGGCTGGTTGCAGGTGCAGTGCCAGCTCATCGAGCAGGCCATCGAGCCATTCTTCGAAGGCGAACGGCTGATGACGCTGACGCATTTTCAACAGGCCGAGTGCACGGCTGCCGAGTTCCGGGAAGTAGTCCTGCAAGCCTTCGAGCAAGCGCTCGAGAAAGCGCCCCGGGTCACTGTCCCGGGCACTCAGCCCCAGCCACAGGCTTTGCCAATCCCTCGGCAGGTTTTGGCAGAACTCCACGGCCAGCGAGCTTTTGCCGAACCCGGCCGGGGCGCAGACCAGCAACAGACGCCCACCGAGCCCGGCTTGCAGGCGCTCGCAGAGGCGGGGGCGCATCACGTATCCGTCAGGCAGCGGAGGACGGAAAAAGCGTCCGTCCAGTGCCGCGACGGCAACGCTTGCAGGACCCGGAAGTGGGGACAGATCAGTCATGGCCGGCTCTTGTTCGAATGGCTGTTGGCGGCGTAGCAGATGTCCGCAGACTAGCCTTAAACGGCGTACATATGAAGTTGTTGCTACAAATGGCTACAAAATCACCACGCAAAAAAAACGCCCCGAACCAGTCGGGGCGTTTTTTCGAGGATGCGGCCTCGGGTTACAGCTTAGCGGATACCGTCCTGGCCCAGGTTGCCCGGCTGGAATTCGCTCTTGGTGGCAGAGAAGCCGAAGTCATAAGCCTGTTTCTCTTCGTTCTTCATGCCCAGTGCCAGGTAACGACCGGATTGCAGATCATACAGGGTTTCCAGCGCGTACCACGGCACTTGCTTGTCGTAGTAGTCCTCGGCATGGGCCTCGGCGACGCGCCACAGCTGACCGCGACCGTCGTAGTGGTCGATGACCGCTGCCTGCCAGGTATCTTCATCGATGAAGAAGTCACGTTTGGCGTAGATGTGACGCTGACCCGGCTTCAGGGTAGCCACCACGTGCCAGACGCGGCGCAGCTCGTAACGGGTCAGGTCCTGATTGATGTGGCCGGCCTTGATGATGTCGGCGTACTTCAGCGTCGGCGAATCGATCTTGTAGCTGTTGTTGGCAATGTACATCTCCTTCTTGCCTTCCAGCTTCCAGTCATAACGATCCGGTGCACCGTTGTACATGTCCAGGTTGTCCGAGGTACGCAGACCGTCCGCCGCAGTACCCGGACCGTCATAGGACACTTGTGGTGCCTGGCGCACACGGCGCTGACCGGTCGCATAGACCCAGGCCTTGCGCGGCTCTTTCACCTGGTCGAGAGTCTCGTGCACCAGCAGCACGGTACCTGCCAGACGAGCCGGCGCGGTCACTTTCTGCTTGAAGTAGAACAGCACGTTACCCGGGTTGGCCGGATCGTAGTCCTTCATCTTGTCGCGGAACACGAACTGGTCCTGGAAATACACCAGGCTGAACGAGCCGTTGGTCTGCGGAGTCGCCTGGGTCACCAGACGGGTCACGCTGCCACCGCGATAGCGGGTGATGTGGTTCCAGATGACTTCCAGACCGTCTTTCGGGATCGGGAACGGGATGGCGGTCTGGAAGTTTTCCAGACCGTTGCCACCGGCCACCAGCGTGGTGGTCGTGGCGTTTTTCTTGATCGCGGCGAACACGTCATCCGGCACGGTGGCACCGCGATGGGACGGGTAGACCGGCATCTTGAAGGTATCCGGGTAACGCTTGAACATCGCGTACTGGCCCGGCGCAAGCTTGTCCTTGTACTGGTCGACGTTCTGCGCGGTGATAGTGAACAACGGTTTCTCACTGCCATACGGATCGGACAGGAAGCCTTTGCTGTCGACGGTGCCGGCATTCTTCGCCAGCGGCTTCCAAGCCGGGATCGAACCGTCGGCATTGCCCGCCATCTCGGCCCCCATCGGGGTCAGGCTTTTGCCCAGTTTGTCGGCTTCGGCGGCAGGTACTGCCGCCATCACGCTGGTCGCCAGCAGCGAAAGCCCCAGAACACCGGCGTGGAACAGATTCTTTGTTATTTTCATAGGTTTGTTCGTCCTGAAAAACTGTACTTAGAAGTTCACGCCAACACTGAGGGCAACGAAGTCGCGATCATCCACCGTGCTGTATTCGCCACCAAAGAAGTTGGTGTAGGCCAGGCTGGCGGTATAGGTGTTCTGATATTCGGCATCCAGCCCGAGGCTGATGGCCTTGCGGCCTTCCTCGAAGTTGCCGCCAGGGCCTGGGGAGTAACCCTTGACGTCGTGGGACCACGCCACGTTCGGCTTCAGGTTCACACCGGCGAACACGTCGCTGTAATCCCAGATGGCACGGGCGCGATAGCCCCAGGAAGTGGCCGTGGTGAAGCCGTTATTGTCGCAATTGCTGGAGCGGTTGCTGGTCGAAGCGCCAGGCCCGGCACCGTTGATGGTCGAAGTGTTGAGGATCTGCGAGCAGGTGTTCAGACCGCCAGTGGACGGCAGTTCACCCGGACCGAAGACCGGATCGCGACCGTAGCGGGCCTCGGACTTGCTCTCCAGACCGCCGACGTGGGTCACACCGACTTCACCCACCAGGGTCAGGCGGTTGGCGCCCATGACCTGATCGAAGAAGTGCGTCAGGGTGGTTTGCAGTTGGGTGATTTCCTTGCGGTTATAACCGTGCAGGTCCTGACCCGGAACGCCATTGAGGATCGAGGCGTTGGTCAGCGCGCCGCCCAACGGACGCACACCGGCGAACAGGATATCGGTGGAGTTCAGTTGCACCGGCGCATTCGGCCGGTAGCTGATCTCACCGCTCCACGCCGTACCGGTAGGCAGGGTGGTGGAGAAGCTCAGACCGTAGAGGCGAATGTCTTCCGGGTATTCGATGAAGTATTCGGAGTTACCCGCCACCACCAGAGGGCCCAGCGCCTGGAACGGACCAGGCAGTGCCTTGACGCCGTTGTAGATCGATTGTGGCGCACCGGTTGCGCTGAAGATCGGCGCACGGCTGTGGTAATTCATGAAGTAGGCACCGAATTCGGTGGCCAGCGGATCGAACATGTACTTGGCGGACACGCCCCACTGCCCGCTGTCCCGCGCATTGCGGTTCGGGGAGCGGCGCACCAGTACGCCCTCTTCGTTGACGTCGACACCGGCCGCAGCCAATGGACCGAGGGCAACGCCTGGAATGGTCGAACGTTTGTTCAGCACTCGCAGGTTGTCGTCGCAACCGGTGGTCACGATGTCAGGCTGGGAGAAGAACGTGCCGCAGTTGTCGGTCACGGTCTTCTGCCAGTCAATCTGATAGAAGCCTTCTGCCGACAGGTTTTCGGTAATGCTCTGGGAAAGGTAGAACATGTTGACCGGAATCAGGCCTTCCTTGATCTCGGCCCCAGGGCGGCGGAACGCGGAAACGTCGATCGGGTTGATCGAGTTGATACCACCACCGATGAACGTACTTTCACCCCAGTTCACCACCTGCTTGCCCAGACGCACCGAACCCGGCTCATCGGCAATGGCGTAGTTGTGATAGATGAACGCATCGAGAATCTGGCCGCCCGAAGAGCGGGCTGCCACGTCGCGGTTGTGGTTGCTGACGTCCTTGTATTCCAGGTCCTGGTTCTGCAGCGCGAAGTCGTACCAGTACTTGCCCCGGACGAAGACACCGGTGTCGCCATATTTCAGTTCGAGGTCATGGATGCCCTTGAAGATCTTCGAGAACGCTTGCCCGCTCTTGAAGTTCAAGTGACCGTCGTCGGAGGTCTGGGACAGGCCCCGGCCGCCGTTGTTGACACCAATAAGATCCTTGTTCGGCTGCTGGGTCGAAACACTCATGCCCAGGGAGAGCGAGGAGTCGAACTGGCCTTCGATTTCACCGACGTTGAAACTGACGCCGAATGCGGGCCCGGCGAGCGTGGAGGCAAGACTGACCGCCAGAGGCAGTTTTGCCCGGCGCCAGAACTGGTTTACTGAGGTCATCGACGCTACTCCATGTGCATTATTGTTATGGCAGTGAGTACTTTTAAAAACGCCTGAAGGACCGGGAACCAGGGGGCTCCCGAAGTCACTTCAATGTTGCATCGCCCCGTTTGTGCGTGCGCCCCGTTCTTAAAAATCCTTGAGCGGACTATAGCCAGCAGGGGGTACTGCTTGATCCCTCTAAAGTGTGATTTGCAGCTGCCGGCCACTCTGGAACAGTCCTTTCGCCAGTCCGACACAGGTCGGCCCGGCAAGGATGGCTGATTTTCTGGATTTCACAAGCCAAGCGCTTGCTTGGTGGGCCTGGCGCGCCGTTTTCGGCGCGCCAGGGGACACTCAGAGTGTCGAGAGGAAGGTGCTGTTGTTGGCCTGCCATTCGGTGATGTCGAGGCGGATGCGCTTCTTGTCGAGCTTGCCGACACTGGTCTTGGGAATTTCAGTAACAAGCGCAATCTGACTCGGAATCGCCCACTTGCTCAAGTGCCCCAGTTCGACGAACGGCTTGAGGTGTTCCTTGAGCTCACGGGCCCCGATGGCGTGCCCTTCGCGGATCACCAGCAAGGCAAACGGGCGCTCGCCCCACTGCGGATCGGCGATGCCCACCACTGCTACTTCACGTACCGCGACGTGGCGACTGATCAGGTCTTCGAGGTCCAGCGAGGAAATCCATTCGCCACCGGTCTTGATCACGTCCTTGATCCGGTCGCGGATGTCGATCACGCCCATGCTGTCGAGCGTCGCGACATCGCCGGTGTGCAGCCAGCCGCCGGCCCACAGCTCGGCGCCCTTCTGCGGTTCGTTGAAATAGCCCTCGGTCAGCCACGGCGCACGCAGCACCAGTTCGCCCTGGGTTTCGCCATCGGCCGGCAGGAAATTGCCGTCGCCATCGACGATGGCCGCTTCGACCAATGGCCCCGGCACCCCGGCCTTGATCCGGTAAGTCGTGCGTTCGTCTTCGGTGCCCGCCATCAGCTCGTCGTTCAGATGCGCGCACGACACCAACGGCCCGGTTTCCGACATCCCGTAGGCGGCGGTCAGCTGGATGCCCTTACTCTTGGCCGTTTCATACAGCGTGCGATTGAGCGCGCTGCCGCCGATGACGATTTTCCAGCCGCCGAAATCGGTTCCTTGCGCGCCCTTGGCGTTGAGCACCATTTGCAGAATCGTCGGCACGCAATGAGAGAACGTGACCTTCTCCTTGCGCCACAATTCGACGAGGAATTCCGGGTCGTAACGCCCCGGATAAACCTGCTTGAGCCCGAGCATGGTCGCCACATACGGCAGGCCCCAGGCATGCACGTGGAACATCGGGGTGATCGGCATGTACACGTCGTTGGTGCCCAGCAGCCGCACACTGTCGATGGCGCCCATGATGGTCGACACGCCCATAGTGTGCAGCACCAGTTGCCGATGGGTGAAATACACACCTTTCGGATTGCCGGTGGTGCCCGTGGTGTAGAACGTGGTGGCGACCGAGTTTTCGTCGAAGTCCTGAAAGTCGTACTGCGGGTTCGCGGCCGCCAGCAGTTGCTCGTACTCGCCGACCAGATTCGGCAGATCTGCGGTTTTCTCCGGCAGATCGGTCAACAGCAGGGTTTTCTCCACCGTGGTCAGGTGCGGCGCGATAGCCTGGTACAGCCCGACGAACTCGCTGTTGACCAGCACGAAGCGGTCCTCGGCGTGATTCATGGTGTAGAGGATCTGTTCCGGCGACAGGCGCACGTTGATGGTGTGAATCACCGCGCCGATCATCGGAATGGCAAACATGCATTCCAGGTAGCGATGACTGTCCCAGTCCATCACCGCCACGGTATCGCCGGCCTTTACGCCGGCTGCCGTCAGTACGTTGGCCAGTCGCGCGACCCGCTCGATCAGCGTCGGATAGCTGTAGCGCAACTGGTCACGGTAGATGATCTCGCGGGTTTTCTCGTAACGGGCGCCCGACATCAGCAGCCGTTTAATCAGCAATGGATACTGGTAGGCCCCTTCGGCGGGCGGAATAACGCGAGTCTGCAACATAAGAATCCCTTTTCTGACTGCACGGTGTTGGCGTTGGAGTTTTGTACTCTAGAACCCTTATACGCCAGCCAAATCAGCCAAAGGAATGATTTGCAGAGCCGTACAAATGCTAGCCCAGCGCCAGCATTTGTCGGATTTCATCACCGGTCAGGCCGTTTGCCCTACAGCCGCTTCGGAAGGCGTACGTGGGAAAACCACTGCCGCCAGGAACGTCAAAGCGCCAAATCCGGCCAAAATCAGGTAAAGCCCCACAAAACCATGGCGCGGTTCGACATAGGAAATCAGCGGAATCGCCGTCGCACTGGCACCGAACGATAAACAGTAACGCAGGGCAAATACCCGGGACTGCCATTGCGGCGCGACAAAATTGGCGACCATCGAATCGTTCACCGTCACCTGGCCGAACACCACGAACATGAACGCCGCTCCGAGCGCGATCACCGCCCAGCCATCGACGTAAGCCATGGCATAAAGCAGTGGTGCCTGAAACAGCGTCAGCACCACAAATGGCCATTTCAAACTGACCCGGTGCAGCAATTGCCCGATGCTCAACTGCGCCACCGCACCGAACGCGTACGTCAGGCTCACCACCACACCAAGGGTCTGCGGCGAGGCGAACAGGTCATGCAAGCGCTCCTGAAACAGTTTCGGATAGGTCATGGTGGTGGCGTTGAACACCACGCCGCCGGTGGCCGTGGCCAGTGCCAGCACGCCGAACACCATCACCATCGAAATGCGCTGGCCGCCGGCGCCCTTGAGCGCGCTATGCGGGCGTTTTGGGATCGGCTCCTCACGGACCTGCAAGGCAAAACCGATCCCCAGCACGATGGCCACGGCACCCGGTATCAGGAATGCCGAGCGCCAGCCGAACTGCGCCACCAACAGCCCGGTGATCAGCGCCGAGAACGCCACGCCCAGGTTGCCCCACATGCCGTTGATACCGATCTCTCGCCCTCGATTCTGCGCGTAAGCCACCAGCATCGCCGTGCCGACCGGGTGATAGATCGCGGCAAAAACCCCGACCAGGGTCAGACCGATGACCAGCATCGTCGGGCTGTTGCTGAGGCCAGTGAGGATTGCCGAAACACCGATGCCGAAAAAAAACACCAGCATCATCCGCCGCCGGCTCCAGTGATCGCCCAGCCAGCCAGCCGGTAGCGAACAGGCGCCGAACGCAATGAAACCGCCCAGGGACAGGCCGATCAACGCGGCGTAGTCGAGGGCGAAGGCCTGGGTCATGCCGAGCACAGCGGCGGGAAAAATCAGCATGAACATGTGATCGATCACATGGGCTGCGTTGATGTAGCGAATGACATTTCTGGATTGATTCATCGCGGCACGCTTTCTTGTGGTGAACAGATGAGGGTGAGCACTTATGCTAAGTTGGCGAAAAAGCGCATTCCTGCCATACAAGTCAGCGAACCGGACATGTTGATCAGTCATTTCGAACACGGCCCGGTGAGTGCCTATCCACGGGATTACCTGGACGGCGCACACCAGCCATTGCACCTGCATCGCGAGGCGCAGTTGCTGTATGCGGTGAGCGGTGTCATGCGGGTGGTCACGGCACAAGGTGCGTGGGTGATACCGCCGACCCGCGCGGTGTGGATTCCACCGGAAGTCGGCCATGAAATCTTCATGTCCG
This sequence comes from Pseudomonas sp. R38(2017), assembly GCF_002112395.1. Classification (NCBI taxonomy): domain Bacteria; kingdom Pseudomonadati; phylum Pseudomonadota; class Gammaproteobacteria; order Pseudomonadales; family Pseudomonadaceae; genus Pseudomonas; species Pseudomonas sp. R38(2017). Next base: position 80,228 of record NZ_NEHN01000013.1, on the reverse strand, counting down.
GCGATGTGCAGATGCGTTCATTGTTCATCGCGCCCGAACTGTCGCCGGCCAGCCTGCAACACTGTTGCGTGCTGGCGGTGACACCGTTGCTGCGCGAACTGATCCTGCGCGCGGTGCAGGGCCCGCCCCACGCCGGCAACCCACTGATCCAGCAATTGATGCTCGAAGAACTGGCCGGCCTCGAAAACCTGCCGCTGCACATCCCGATGCCAAGCGACCGGCGCCTGCAAAACATTTGCCTGGCGCTGCTGCGCACACCGGATCATCCCAATACCCTGGAAGACTGGGCGCAGCAGGTCGGGGCCAGCTCGCGCACATTGGCGCGGCTGTTCCAGCAACAACTGCAGATGAATTTCAATGCCTGGCGCCAGCAATTGCGCCTGATGGAAGCCCTGCCCCGCCTGCTCGCCGGGGACAGCGTGCAGAGCGTGGCGCGGGATCTGGGTTACGGCAGCGCGCGGGCGTTCAGCGCGATGTTCCGCCGTTTGCTCGGGGACAATCCCCGGGAGTACCTCAACGCCCTGAACCAGCTCAGTTCGATCAATGCATCTCGGTGAACGCGAGTTTCACGCCGATGGCGATCAGCACGGCGCCCATGGTGCGGTCGAACCAGTGTCCCATGCGGGCGAAACCGGCGCGCACACGCTGTTGGCTGAACAACATTGCGACCAGGCAGAACCAGGTGGCGGTGGCGGCGGCCAGATAAATCCCGTAACCGGCTTGCACCGCCAGTGGCGTGTGCGGGTTGATCACCACGGTGAACAGTGACAGGAAGAACAGCGTGGCTTTCGGGTTCAGCCCGTTGGTCACGAAGCCTGAGGTGAAGGCGCCACGGGCGGTGCGTTCGCCGGCCTCTTTGTGCAGATCGTCGGTCACGTTCTTGGCCGGTTGCGCGCGCAGGGCCTTGTAGCCGATGTACAGCAGGTAAGCGGCGGCGGCCCATTTCAAAGCGTTGAACAGCACGATCGATTGGGAAACGATCAGGCCGATGCCCAGCAGCGAATAACCGACGTGCAGGAAAATCGCCGTGCCCACACCCAATGCCGTCCAGGTGCCGGCGCGACGCCCGTGGGTCACGCTCTCGCGCACTACCACGGCAAAGTCCGGGCCGGGGCTGGCGACGGCCAGCAGGTGGATCAGTGCTACGGTCAAGAACTCGGTCCAGTACATGGGGGCTCCTTTCGGCCAAGCGTAACGTTTTGTTTCATCTGGTAGGCTCGGCAGATTACGCCTTCCCTTCAAAGCACAACAGGTACAGTTGATGACGAACGACCACCGCGCCGTATTCCTCGATCACCCTTCCCTGGATCTCGGTGACCTTGACCTCGAGCCGTTGCGCGCCTGCTTCAGCGACCTGCAATTGTTCGCCCAGACACTGCCTGCGCAGGTAGCCGAACGCCTGCAAGGCGCGACTGTGGCCATCAGCAACAAGATCCTGATCGATGCCGCCGCCTTGGCCGCCAACCCACAATTGAAACTGATCCTGATCACCGCCACCGGCACCAACAACATCGATCTGGCCGCCGCCCGTGCCCACGGCATTACCGTGTGCAACTGCCAGGGTTACGGCACACCGTCGGTGGCGCAACACACGATCATGCTGTTGCTCAACCTCGCCACACGGCTGGCGGACTATCAAAAAGCCGTCGGTGAAGGACGCTGGCAGCAAGCGAAACAGTTCTGCCTGCTGGACTACCCGATCGTCGAACTGGAAGGCAAAACCCTCGGCCTGCTCGGGCACGGTGAACTCGGCGGCGCGGTTGCTCGTCTGGCCGAAGCCTTTGGCATGCGCGTGTTGCTGGGGCAGATTCCGGGGCGTCCGGCGCGCCCGGATCGCTTGCCACTGGAGGAACTGCTGCCGCAGATCGACGCCCTCACCCTGCACTGCCCGCTCAATGAACACACCCGGCATTTCATTGGTGTCCGCGAGCTGGCGTCGATGAAACCGGGGGCTTTCGTGGTCAACACCGCCCGTGGCGGGCTGATCGACGAGCAAGCCCTGGCCGATGCACTGCGCAATGGTCATCTGGGCGGTGCGGCGACCGATGTGTTGAGCGTCGAACCGCCGACCCAGGGAAATCCGCTGCTGGCCGCCGACATCCCGCGCCTGATCGTCACCCCGCACAACGCCTGGGGCAGTCGCGAAGCGCGGCAGCGAATCGTCGGCCAACTGGTGGAAAACACCCAGGCGTTCTACAGCGGTAAGGCGCTGCGGGTCGTCAGTTGATAAACTGCGGCACTTTTTTTCACAGGAGCAGTTATGGATCCGCGCAGTGAAGTACTGCTTCGTCAGGTCGAGTTATTCCAGGGTTCGCTGTTGTTGGCCGGCCTGCCCGCCGATGATCTGCTCGGGCGCCTGCCCAATGCTTTCGGTTGGTGCTGGCATGCGGGCGATCAGGCCGCGCTCGATGCACGCTTCGAAGGCCGCAGCCATTTCGGCGTGAATGTGCCGGAGCGCGAGTTCGACAGCGCGGTGGTGTTCCTGCCCAAGTCCAAGGACCTGACCGATTACATTCTCAACGCCGTGGCCTCACGCCTGGCCGGGCGTGAAGTGTTCCTGGTGGGGGAAAAACGCAGCGGCATCGAAGGCGCGTCCAAGCAACTCAACCCGTTCGGCAAGCCGCGCAAGCTCGACAGTGCGCGTCACTGCCAGTTGTGGCAAGTGACGGTGGCCAATGCCCCGCAAGCCAAATCCCTGGAAAGCCTGGCCCAGACTTACGAACTGCCGCTGGCCGAAGGCCCGCTGAAAGTCATCAGCCTGCCGGGCGTGTTCAGCCATGGCCGACTGGATCGCGGCAGTGCCCTGCTACTGGAGCATCTGGACAAGCTGCCGAGCGGTCATCTGCTGGACTTCGGTTGCGGTGCCGGCGTACTTGGCGCGGCGGTCAAACGTCGTTACCCGCACAATCAGGTCACTCTGCTGGACGTTGATGCCTTCGCTGCCGCCAGCAGTCGTCTGACTTTGGCAGCCAACGGTCTGGAAGCCGAGGTACTGACCGGTGACGGCATCGAGGCAGCGCCGATGGGTTTGAACGCGATTCTGAGCAATCCGCCGTTCCATGTCGGTGTTCATACCGACTATTTCGCGACTGAAAACTTGCTGCGAAAAGCGGCCAAACATCTGAAAAACGGCGGCGAACTGCGCCTGGTGGCGAACAGCTTCCTGAAGTATCAGCCATTGATCGAAGAGCATCTGGGCGTGTGTGCAATCAAGGCCGAAGGCAACGGATTCCGGATTTACCGGGCCAAGCGCGGCTGAAAATTAGCACTTGCCGAATGGATTGCGCCTAGGCAGAATCCGCTCCGTCCTAGGGGAGTAGTCTCCCACGAGCGCCAAGCTCGTCCGGCATACGTCAACATACTTGATCCTCAGATCATGGCGTATGCGACCCAAGCGTCCGCAGCAGACGGATCGCAGGGTTTGACAAGACCTATGACACGCACACCTTACCCGGGGCGGGAAGGCTGTACGTGTCATAGCCGTGTCGACCCGCCCCTTAGGAAATCCTGATGCTGGACTCGTTACTCGTTCCCACCGCAATCGTTGCCTTGGCCGAAATCGGCGACAAGACGCAACTGCTCGCGCTGATTCTCGCCGCTCGCTTTCGCAAACCCTGGCCGATCATTGCCGGTATCGTCGCTGCGACCCTGGCCAACCACGCGGCAGCCGGTGCGGTAGGCGCCTGGTTCGGTAGCTTCTTCTCCGATTCGGTCCTGCACTGGATTCTCGCCGCGAGCTTCACCGCCACCGCCCTGTGGACGCTGGTGCCGGACAAGATGGACGACGATGAAGCCAGCACCGCCCGCAAGTTCGGTCCGTTCCTGACTACCCTGATAGCCTTCTTCCTCGCGGAAATCGGCGACAAGACCCAGATCGCCACCGTGATGCTGGCTGCGCAATACCCGGAACTGTGGCTGGTGATCATCGGCACCACGGCGGGCATGCTGATTGCCAACGTGCCGGTGGTTCTGGCGGGTAACTTTGCGGCGGAGAAACTGCCGCTGACCCTGATCCGTCGACTGGCCGCCTCGGCGTTCATGATTCTGGCGATCGTCGCGGTGTACAAGGCGATGCAGAGTAGCGGCTGGGTCTGATCCGGCAGATCGCTCCCACACTCAGTGCGGGAGCGATCATTGCTTCAGGACTTGGGCGCTTTCTCGTACAGCGGCATGACCTTCGGAATCGCCGCCTGCAACGAGGCGATCCGGCTGGAGGATGCCGGGTGCGTGCTCATGAACTCCGGAGGTGCACCTTCGGACGCTTTGCTCATCTTGTTCCACAGGGTGATCGCGGCGTTCGGGTTGTAGCCGGCGCGAGCAGCCAGTTCCAGACCGATCAGGTCGGCCTCGTTCTCGTTGGCGCGGCTGTTGGGCAGCGTCATGCCATAGTTGGCCACGGTATCGGCCAGCGCCAGACTGTCCTGACCCAGACCGAGCAACGCGCCGGCACCCTGCTTGGCCATCTCGATGCCATAGGCCTTGGACATTGCTTCACGACCGTGCTCGCGCAGGGCGTGGGCGATTTCATGACCCATGACCGCGGCGATTTCATCGTCGGTCAGTTTCAGGTTGTCGATCAGCCCGGTGTAGAAAATGATCTTGCCGCCAGGACCGCAGTTGGCGTTGAGCTCGTCACTCTTGATCAGGTTCACTTCCCACTGCCATTGCGCGGCATCCGGACGGAAGTTCGGCGCCTGGGCGATCAAGCGGTTGGCAATCGCCTGAACCCGCTTGGCTTCGTTGCTGGTCTTGTCCAGCACGCCTTTGCTGGACGCCTCGCCAACGGTCTTCTGATAGGACTGGGCATACATCTGGTCGACCTCTTGCGAGGACAGCATGCTGAACATGTATTGCTTGCGTTCCACGCCCACGGCACCGCCGCTGGTGGTGTTGACCGACTGACAACCGGACAGCAACAGCGCTGCGCTCAGTGCACTTACAACCAATGTCTTGTTCATTCAAAAGCTCCCTGAAAACATGCCGCGTATCCTAGGCGGGTAATTGTATCGACGCCAGATACAACGGACGTGTTGCACCCACTTTCAGAAGGCGCCCGCCGGCCATGTAGGAAAAAATTCATATCCGCCGACATGCCCTGCGCATCTGCGTCGCGCACTGCTCCATTTGCGACATCCGCCTTCAATTGCGCGTACTTCACCTCATGGCGCAATAGTGGCTGCCGATACAGCAACGCAGACGTCCTCTTGCGTGCGGAGCTTCCATGAAATTCAAGTCGATCCAGTTTTCCGTGGCCGCCCTGGCCGGCGCCATCGTTCTCAGCGTGGTGGCTGCGCTCGTGCTCTATGCGCTGTTCTCCGGCGCCCGCACTCAAGAGATGGTCCAACAACGGACCCAGGCCCAGTTCGAACAAGTCATCGAACAGCGCCTGACCTCGCTGGCGCAGACCCAGGTCAGCCAGATCCAGCGCGAGCTCGAAGCGCCGCTGCTGATTGCCGGCGGACTGGTGCGGGTCAACGCCCTGCTCGGCACGCCGGGTGCCGATGGCCAGCCGCGACTGACCGTCAGCCGCGAGCAACTGATCAGCCTGATCAAGGAAAACGTCGAGAAGAACCCGAAGATTCTCGGCACCTACATCGGCTGGGAAAAAAACGCACTGGACCACAACGACGCGGCCTACGTCGGCACCAGCGTGGTCGGCATCGACACCGCCAACGGGCGCTTCCTGCCGTGGTGGTTCCGCAACGACGACGGCACTCTGGGCCTGGACAAACTGGTGGACGTCGACGACCAGAAAGTCCTGTCCACCGGCGTGCGCGCCAGCGAGTACTACCTGTGCTCGAAGGAAACCAAAAAATCCTGCGTGATCGATCCGGCGCCGTACAAGGTCGGCGACAAGATCGTCATGCTCGCCTCCTTCATTGAACCGATCATGCTCAACGGCGCCTTCCAGGGCATCGTCGGTGCCGACCTGTCGGTGAACTTCATCCAGGAAATGCTCCTTGGCGCCAACCAGAAACTGTACGGCGGTGCCGGGCAAATGGCCCTGATCGGCGGCAACGGCCGGATCGTCGCCTACACCAAGGACCCGAGCAAATTCGGCGAGAAGGTCAGCGACATTCTCGACGCCCAGCAAATTGCCAACATGGCCAATCTCAAGCGCGGCGAAGTGACCTATTCCGTCAATAAAGAGGCGGGGCGGATCGAGTTGTATCTGCCGTTCGGCATCGGCCAGACCGATGCGCGCTGGACCCTGATGCTGCAACTGCCACTGAATGCGGTGATGGCCGATCTGCAAAAGCTGCAAGGCGACCTCGACGCCCAGCGCAAATCCGACACGTTCGGCATGGCCATGGTCGGCCTGCTCATTGCCGGCCTTGGCCTGCTGGTGATCTGGCTGGTGGGCCACGGCATCGCCCGACCGCTGAAGCAAATGGTCACCATGCTCGATGACATTGCCCAGGGTGAAGGTGACCTGACCCGTCGCTTGAGCAGTGATCGCAAAGACGAACTCGGTTCAATCGCCAAAGGCTTCAATACCTTCCTCGCCAAGCTGCAGGCGATGATCACGCAGGTGGTGTCGTCGGTGCAGAGCGTCAGCGACTCCTCGGAGCACACGGCGGACATCGCGATCCGTACCAATATCGGCATACAGAAGCAGATGGCCGAGATCGATCAGGTCGCCACCGCGGTGCAGGAAATGACCGCCACGGCGCAGGACGTGGCGCGCAACGCGACCCAGGCCGCGCAAGCCGCCAGCCATGCCGATCAGGCCGCCAGCCAGGGCATGCAGATCGTGCGCGACACCTCCAACTCGATCGGTGTGCTGGCCGTCGAAATCGGCAAGGCCGTGGACGTGGTGCAGACGCTGGCCAAAGACAGCGAAAACATCAACGCGATCCTCATCGCCATTCGCGGGATCGCCGAGCAGACCAACCTGTTGGCCCTCAACGCCGCCATCGAAGCCGCCCGTGCCGGTGAGCAGGGTCGCGGTTTCGCGGTGGTGGCCGACGAGGTGCGCAACCTGGCGCAGAAGACCCAGAAGGCCACCGAAGAAATCCAGAGCATGATCCAGCAACTGCAACAGGGCACCCGCGATGTGGTGCGGGTCATGGAAGACAGCCAGAACCGCACCGATGAAAGCGTGCAGCACGCGGCCAAGGCGGCCGAAGCGCTGGAGACCATCACCCAGGCGGTCTCGGTGATCAATGACATGAACACCCAGATCGCCAGCGCCGCCGAGGAACAGAGCGCGGTGGCCGACGACATCAACCGCAACGTGATCAATATTGGTCAGGTGGCGAATGAAGTGGCGGGTGGCGCGGATGAGTCGAGTTCGGCGAGTGCGGATCTGACCAAACTGGCGGAGCAGCAGCGGCGGTTGATCAATCAGTTCAAGGTCTGATCAATCAGGCCGGAGTCAGGCACTCCGGCCCGTTGAGTTTCGGATCATTGACCAGGTTCGCCAGCACCCGCTCGCGCAAGGCGGCGGGTTCGCTGGCGAGCAGGCCTTGAAGAACGTGCAGCGGCGTCTCGGGGTCGAGCCACGCCGCCTGCCCCGCCTCATCAAGAATCAACGGCCGGCGCTGACTGGCCGCTGATTGAGTGATCACTGCGGCGCTCAGCCACACCTGCTCCTGCACCGGATACGCCTCCCAGATCGCCGCAAAAAACAGCGAAGAACCTTCCCCCGGTGTCAGCCAGTACGGCTGCTTGCGCACATTGCCGCGCCATTCGTAGAAACCGTTGGCCGGCAGCAGGCAACGACGCAGGCGCAGGGCCTCACGGAACATCGGCTGTTCGGCCACGGTTTCGGCACGGGCGTGGGCCGGGGTGCGCGACAAATCGGTCAGCCACGGCGGCGTCAGGCCCCAGCGGGCACGGGCCAGGGTGCGCTGGCCATCAGGCTCGGCACGCAGCATCAACACCGAATCATTGGGGGAAATGTTCCACTGCGCCTGCTGATCGGCGGGAAAACCTGGCAGCGCCGCGAAGTCGCGGTTCCAGCGAAACAGAGCATAACGTCCACACATGGGGCAGCACGACTCAAGAATAAAACGAACGCCAGCCTAACAGACCAGCGTACCGGGGAAGCTCTCCGGTTCATCGCCGGGCAGCGGCAGCGCGGCATTGTACGCGCTGATCAGTTCGCGGGCGTATTCAGCCTGATCGTTCTCGACCGAAAGCCCCAGCAGGCCGAAGATCGGCAACTCGCCCGTACCACCGAGCAAATCGCGCCCGACCAGATGCGCCTCGATGCCTTCGCTGGCGAGCATGCCCTTGAGCATTTCGCCTTCCATCAGGTTTTCCGGCTCGTAGATTCGCTGCATGGGCGCACCTCACTCGTTTTCGCTGAACACTTCCAGAAACCAGTCCTGACCATCGACCTGCAACACAAAGGTGATCGGCCGGCAACACACCTGACAGTCTTCGATATAGGTCTGATCACCCGCCGACAGATCCACTGTCGTCTCGACTTCCTCCCCACAGTACGGACATTCATACAGTGCGCTTTCCAGCATCGCGGTCTCCCGGGTGACTTGTGCGTATAATCGCCGGTCTATTTGCAGGGCTATTTTTGTCTGGCTACTTTTTCAGACCGTGCCCCGTTCGTTTTCGATCAAAACCTTTACTTACCCTAGCCGTTTCCAACAAGAGAGCATGATGGGCGAATTCGATGCCATCCGACCTTACGACGACAGCGAAGTACCTGCGGTACTGGCAAGACTGCTCGGCGACAAGGCGTTTCTAGATATCCTCACCCACTTCCGCTTCCCGCGTTTTGCCGGAGCCTTCGGCTGGATGCTCAAACCACTTATAGCCCATCGGCTGCGTCGTGAGTTTGCCGACGTGACGTCGGTGGCGACGTTGCAGGACAAGGTCGAGTTCTACGTCGACCACACCATCGAGCGCGCCACCGATGGCGTGACCTACACCGGTGTCGAGCAATTCAAGTCCGGCAGCGCCTACCTGTTCATCGCCAACCACCGCGACATCGTGATGGACCCGGCCTTCGTCAATTATGCGGTGTACCACGCCGGCCTGCCGACGCCGCGCATCGCGATTGGAGACAACCTGCTGCAAAAGCCTTTCGTCAGCGACCTGATGCGTTTGAACAAAAGCTTCATCGTGCACCGCTCGATCACCGGGCGCCGGGAGAAAATGGCCGCGTACCAGTTGCTGTCGGCCTACATCAACCACTCGATCCGCAACGATTGCGCCTCGATCTGGATCGCCCAGGCCGAAGGACGGGCCAAGGACGGCGACGACCGTACCGAGTCGGCGATCCTCAAGATGTTCCACATGAGCCGCAAGGACGAGCCGTTCGGCGAGGTCATCCAGTCGCTGAACCTGACGCCGGTATCGATCAGCTACGAATACGATCCGTGCGACCAGGCCAAGGCCCGCGAGCTGTACATCCGCGCCACCACCGGTACCTACAGCAAGGCGCCGGGCGAGGATGACGTGAGCATCGCCAAGGGCATCACCGGCTACAAGGGCCGGGTGCACGTGAACTTCGCCGCGCCGATCACCGAGCTGTTCGAAGACACCAAGCAACTGGCGGTCGAGATGGACAAGCAGATTCTCGGCGGCTACCGGTTGTTCCCGGTGCATTACCTGGCGTACGCGCAGTGGGCGGATGCCGATCCGCAGTTGAACGTGCCGAAGGCTGCCGACCTGTTCGGTGCCGAGGAACTGGCCAAGGCCCGGGAGGAATGGCAAAGCCGTCTGGACGCCTGCCCTGAGGAGCATCGTCCGTATCTGGTGCTGCAATATGCGACGCCGGTACGCAATCAGTACCGGGTCAAGGCTGGATTGCCGCTGTAAGCGGTTTCGAGCACATACAAGAACGGCGCCTTCGGGCGCCGTTTTTCGTTCAGTAGCGAGTACTGATCCAGGAAATCAGTAACGCCAACCCCAGACAGGCGAAGCCGAAACGATAGAAAAACCGGTTCATGCGCAGGGTCGCCCAGTCCAGCACCGGTTCTTGATCCGGCCGACTCTGGCGCTGGGCCGCGATACTGGCCATCGCCCGTTGTTCACGACGACGGGTCGCGTGCAACAGCCAACTGCCCGGGAAGGCCAACAGCAGGGCCAACAGGTTGATCAGTTTGGCGGGATGGGCGGTAAACAGCGTCATCAAGTGCATCACAGACCTCAATCTAGACCGGAATGGCGAACGCCAGACCGACGACCGCGGCGCGGATTCTACCGAAACCCTCCCTTGGTGCCCTACCCTTTGCGACAAATAACCCATCAATCGACCGATGGCTGTCCTGTGTCACGGCATCGTCATTTTTTTCGGTCACCCTGCGCGCCTCGAAACGTAAACGGAATGCGACATGCTTCACGCTGAAAACCAGGATCGCCTGTACCTCATCTCCCCGTCCGACGAACAACAGACCCTCGTCGGTAGCCTGGCCTTCAATGTTCAGGACCGCCACTGGCTGGTTTACTGCGCCCTCGGCGGACACCAGCATGCGGACTTGCCCGAGACCGATCTGCTGACCGGCGTCAGCGTCCTCGACTTCTATTCGCAAGCCGCTTGAATGAAAAAAGCCCGGGGCCATCACTGGCTCCGGGCTTTTTCACATCTGGCGCATGCCTTATTCGGCGAGGATCTGGCCGATGCTCGGGTCCTTGAACAGACGGGTCAGCGCATCGCTCAGCACATCGCTGACCAGTTTGGTGTTGGTTTCCTGGTTCGGCGCCATGCCGAAACGCTGATCCAGCGAGGCACCGTAACGGCCGCTGTAGCGACGGTTGCCGCTCTGCACGTCGGAGCGGAATGTCGCGCCGATGGTGGCCTCGGTCACGTACATGCCTTCTTTCGGCGACTGGTATTTCAGCTCAGTCAGGGTCACGGTCAGTTGTGGAGCGTTCATCGCGCCGTTGGACGGGGTGAAGCCCAGCAGACGCACGGCCGCTTCGGCCTGGGCCTGCAACTTCGGCAGGATCTGCTCACGCTGCACAGTGATGGCGCTGGTTTCCGGGTACAGGCCGCCACGGGTGCCGAGGGTTGGCGACGGACGACCGTCCACTACGCGAACCACGACAGGCTGGCCATGGCCGACCGGTGCCAGCTGAGTGGTCAGCTTCGGTTCCGGGCTCAGTTGTTGCGGGCTGTGGGCGCAGCCAACCAGGGTCAAACTGGTCACAGTGATCAAACCGAACAACAGGCGTTGCAACATGCTCTTCTCTCCAGAATCAGGCACAGACAGGCCCGCAGTATAGCGGTGGGCCACTGCGGGTCACCAGCACTGAAATCTCTGACAAACCCCGGTGCACGCGGTTCCTGTCACAGATTGTTCACCGCCCTTACATGTTCGCTTCACGGTCTTTTGACAATCTTCGTCACAGATCTCCAGAAGGAACATAAACCATGCGCTATCTGATCTCGTTGTTCGCTCCACGTCCGCTGCACCGCAGCTTCGCCCTGCTCGACCACAATGGCCATTGCCAGGCTTTCAAACAGTGCAGCCTGCAGCCAATGGGTGACGGCTGGGTCGAAATCGAGGAAATCCGCCTCAACTGGTTGCACCAGCCTCTGCCGGCCAGCGCCCGGGTCGAACAGCACCGCCCTCGCGCAAGGGCCCAGGCGATGTTGAGCATCTGACCGGATGCCTAATAAAAGTCATTAAACTCGACCAACTCCCCGCATTTCTTCGATACAATCTCCCCCCGATTATAAGGACGTCTCCTGATCGGGCCCCGCAACAGCGTCAATGCGCTTGCATTGGCATCAAAATCGCCCACAGAGAGCCGCCCACACAGATCGAGTGAAGCTGGCGTGCTTGCTGTTTCCCTGGCAATTCCCCGCTTTTCGCGAATCTGCAGAGCTGTCATGACGCTCGGTCACTGAGTTGTTTGCCCGTTTTGCCTGCCCATGTATCGCGTGGCGGCAATCCTTCCGGGCAAGGTGCCAGGCCCGGACAGCCCTTTTTGAGGTTCACGTCTTCAAAAGAGCGTGAAAAAAACGGGTTTTCACAACTTCACAAGAGTGTGGCGAGCAAATGAATAGTTTTGCGTCTGAACATGCACCATTAGCGTCTGAAACAGCCCAACGACACAGGAACGGGTACGCCTCGAAGACCGGAGCCTGAAGCCTGTCCGCTACGGATTTGGTTGCACAAACGGATGTCTCGACCATAAGTCGAATTGCCAGCCACGTGCTGAAATGAGTTCATGTGACTCTTGAAGCCAGGCCGCACGCATCCGTCGAAGTTGCGAAAAATTGCGAAGATTCGGACATGGCAAACCTGGCCATGGGTTCCTGGGGCGCAACTGACCTGCCTCGGATACCTGGCAGCCATGCCGACAATTTGGTGCTGCAGATTTTGGAGACGCGTTAAATGGCGCATAACGAAGCAGTCGACGTAGTTCTGGTTGGGGCCGGCATCATGAGTGCCACCCTTGCAGTCCTGCTCAAAGAGCTCGACCCGGCGATCAAGCTGGAAGTCGTCGAGCTGATGGATTCCGGTGCCGCGGAGAGTTCCAACCCGTGGAACAACGCCGGTACCGGCCACGCCGGCCTGTGCGAGCTGAACTATACGCCGCAGGCTGCCGACGGCACCGTCGACATCAAGAAAGCCGTGCACATCAACACCCAGTTCGAGGTGTCGAAGCAGTTCTGGTCGTACCTGACCAAGAAAGGCACCTTTGGATCGTGCAAATCCTTCATCAGCCCGGTGCCGCACCTGAGCTACGTCGAAGGCGAAAAAGGCGTTTCGTTCCTCAAGGAACGCTTCAACACGCTGCACAAGCATCACGCCTTCGCCGACATGGAATACACCGAAGACAAGGCGAAGATGGCCGAGTGGATGCCATTGATGATGCCGGGTCGTCCAAAAGACCAGGTGCTCGCCGCCACCCGCGTGATCAACGGCACCGACGTCAACTTCGGCGCACTGACCAATCAGTTGCTCAAGCACCTGACCAGCGCTCCGGATGCCCAGGTCAAATACTGCAAACGCGTGACCGGCCTCAAGCGTAACGCCAATGGCTGGACCGTCAGCATCAAGGACGTCAACAGCGGCAGCAGCCGTGAAGTCGACGCCAAATTCGTGTTCCTCGGCGCCGGTGGCGCAGCCCTGCCGCTGCTACAGGCCTCGGGCATCGAAGAGAGCAAAGGTTTCGGCGGCTTCCCGATCAGCGGCCAGTGGCTGCGTTGCGACAACCCGGAAGTGGTCAAGCATCACCAGGCCAAGGTTTACAGCCAGGCTGCCGTGGGTTCGCCACCGATGTCCGTGCCGCACCTGGACACCCGCGTGGTCGACGGCAAGAAGTCGCTGCTGTTTGGGCCATACGCAGGTTTCACCACCAAGTTCCTCAAGCACGGCTCCTTCATGGACCTGCCGATGTCGGTTCGCGCCGGCAACATCGGCCCGATGCTGGCCGTGGCGAAAAACAACATGGACCTGACCAAGTACCTGGTCAGCGAAGTGATGCAGTCGATGGAACAGCGTCTGGAATCCCTGCGTCGTTTCTACCCCGAGGCGAAAGCCGAAGACTGGCGCCTGGAAGTGGCCGGCCAACGGGTGCAAATCATCAAGAAAGACCCGAAAAAGGGTGGCATCCTGCAGTTCGGTACCGAACTGGTGGCCGCAAAGGACGGATCCCTCGCTGCCCTGCTCGGCGCTTCGCCAGGCGCTTCGGTGACCGTTTCGATCATGCTGGAACTGATCGAGAAATGCTTCCCGGCCAAGGCCAAGGGTGAGTGGGCTGCCAAACTGGCGGAAATCTTCCCGGCCCGTGAAAAGGTCCTGGAGACCGACGCTGCGCTGTACCGCAAGATCAACGCGCAGAACAACGTCGCGCTGGAACTGGTCGAAGCCAGTAACGAGACCGAAAGCTACGCCTGATTCGGCTCCATGAAAAACGCCCCGCACTCGGTGAGTGCGGGGCGTTTTTTTATGCCTCGGGAAAACCGCGAGCTATCAGCCGCGTGCTTTCTCGATCAACTCGATGTATTCCGCAGCGTTACGCTGATCGCGGATCTGGTCGACGAAGGTCTTGCCGTGCTCGTCCTTGCCATCCAGGTCATAACCGGCTGCAACGAAGAACGTCAGGAAACGCTCGAAATCGTCGATGCGCAGGCCACGGTAAGCCTTGACCAGTTTGTGCAGCGACGGCGAGGTGGCGTCGACCGGCTCAAAATCGAGGAACAGCTTGATCTGCTCATCGCCGATCTCGTCACCAATCACTTGTTTCTTATCTTTACGCATTGCCGACTCCAGCTCGCAGACATTTCACGGGGCGGGCAGTTTACCCCCGCCCGGGCACGGGGCTCAACGCGCACGCGTACTGCCGGTGTGCAGATCGGCCCAGATGTGGCCGTTCGCGTAGCTGAGGAATTGCACGTACACGGTGTCATTACGCAGCAGATCGATAATCACCCGGTATTGGGCCAGCGGATAGAACAGGGTCAGGGTCTTGTGCTTGTCGTCGTACACCGGCTTTTTCAGGCTTTTGCTTTCGCCATCGAAGCTGACCAGCACCTGATTGATCGTCGCGCCCTTGTTCAAGGGTTTGCCCTTCAGGCGGATCATCAATGGCGATGTCACCGGAATCGGCTGCTGGTTGGACTGGCGCTGGGCGCCGACCACCACGGAATAATCGGTGACCTGCAACAGTTGCTGCTGCTCGGGTTCGGCATCGCGCAGGGTCAGGTCGTCGGGCGGCAGGAATTGACTGTGCATCGGGGCGGCGGCCAGGGGCAGGCTGAGGGTCAGCAACAGGGCGGCGCAGCTGCGGATCAAGAGGCTCATGACAGGCTCCGGAGGGCGGGGCCGAGCACTTTAGCAGTCTTTAAAAGCAAAAGATCGCAGCCTGAGGCTGCGATCTTTAAGGGGACGCTTACATGCCTTTGACGGCGAAGATCCCGTTGGCGTTGCGCCAGTAGCCTTTGTAGTCCATGCCATAACCGAAGATGTAACGGTCGACGCACGGCAGGCCGACGAAATCGGCTTTCAGGTCAGAACGGGCCTTGCGGTCGTGGTCCTTGTCGATCAGCACGGCGGTGTGCACCTTGCGCGCGCCAGCATGTTTGCAGAAGTCGATGATCGCGCCCAGGGTGTGACCTTCGTCGAGAATGTCGTCGATGATCAGCACGTCACGGTCGATGAACGAGACTTCCGGCTTGGCTTTCCAGAACAGGTCGCCGCCGCTGGTTTCGTTGCGATAGCGGGTGGCGTGCAGGTAGGACGCCTCCAGCGGGAACTGCAGATGGGTCAGCAGCTTGCCGGAGAAAATCAGCCCGCCGTTCATCACACAGAACACCACCGGGTTGCTCTCGGCCAGTTGTTCGTTGATTTGTGCACCGACGCGGGCAATGGCAGCCTCGACTTCAGCTTCGGTGTACAGGCAGTCAGCCTCTCGCATGACTTGACGGATATGCTCGAGATCAGCGGACATGGCGCTCTCCAAGGGGGGTCTGTTTCGGAAAAGCGGGCAAAGGTACGCATCCCGCACGGCCGAATCAAGCATTTGTGGACTAACGTACTGTATGTCCTATAGGACATCACCCTCGGATAGATTAATCTAGGCCGGTTTTTTTGCCCGCCGCCGGAGCCTTTCCCCATGTCCATCCAAGAGATCCGCCATCCGCTGATCCGTCACAAACTTGGCCTTATGCGCCGTGCAGACATCAGCACCAAGAATTTCCGCGAGCTCGCTCAGGAAGTCGGTGCCCTGTTGACCTATGAAGCTACCAAAGACCTGCCGCTGGAAACCTACGATATCGAAGGTTGGTGCGGCACGGTGTCGGTCGAGAAAATCGCCGGCAAGAAGATTACCGTCGTGCCGATCCTGCGTGCCGGCATCGGCATGCTAGAAGGCGTGCTGAGCCTGATCCCGGGTGCCAAGGTCAGCGCCGTCGGCGTTGCCCGTAACGAAGAAACCCTGCAGGCCCATACCTATCTGGAAAAACTGGTTCCGGAAATCGACGAACGCCTGGCGATGATCATCGACCCGATGCTCGCCACCGGCAGCTCCATGGTTGCGACCATCGACCTGCTGAAGAAGGCCGGTTGCAAGGACATCCGCGCGATGGTGCTGGTTGCCGCGCCGGAAGGCATCGCCGCTGTCGAGAAAGCTCACCCGGACGTGATCATCTACACCGCGTCCATCGATCAGAAACTCAACGAGCACGGTTACATCATTCCTGGGCTTGGCGATGCCGGTGACAAGATCTTCGGCACCAAGCAGAAGGATGCTTGACCATGCAGGATGAGTTCAACGATCCGCTCTGGCGCACGGTGCTGTCCGGCGCGCAGATGCTGTTCGTGGCTTTCGGCGCCCTGGTGCTGATGCCGCTGATCACGGGCCTTGACCCGAACGTGGCACTGTTCACCGCAGGTCTTGGGACGATTCTGTTCCAGATCGTCACCGGGCGTCAGGTACCGGTGTTCCTCGCGTCGAGCTTTGCCTTCATCACCCCGATCATTCTCGCCAAGGGCCAGTTCGGCCTCGCTGCGACCATGGGCGGCGTGATGGCGGCCGGTTTCGTCTACACCTTCCTGGGCCTGGCCGTGAAGATCAAAGGCACCGGGTTCATCGACCGTCTGCTGCCGCCGGTGGTGATTGGTCCGGTGATCATCTCCATTGGCCTGGCCATGGCGCCGATTGCCGCGAACATGGCGATGGGCAAGGCCGGTGACGGATCGGAGCTGATCCATTACCAGACCGCGATGATGATCTCGATGCCAGCGCTGCTGACCACGTTGATCGTGGCGGTTTTCGGCAAAGGCATTTTCCGTCTGGTGCCGATCATCTCCGGCGTACTGGTGGGTTTCGCCATGTCGTTCTATTTCGGTGTCGTCGACACCGCGAAGATTGCGGTGGCCCCGTGGTTTGCACTGCCTCATTTCACCGCGCCGGAGTTCAACTGGCAGGCGATCCTGTTCATCGTCCCGGTGGCCCTGGCACCGGCCATCGAACACATCGGCGGCGTGATTGCAGTCGGCAGCGTGACCGGTCGCGACTACCTGAAAAAGCCGGGCCTGCATCGCACCCTGCTCGGTGACGGTATCGCTACCACGGCTGCCGGTCTGTTCGGCGGCCCGCCCAACACCACCTACGCCGAAGTGACTGGCGCGGTGATGCTGACCAAGAACTACAACCCGAAAATCATGACCTGGGCGGCGATCTTCGCCATCGCCCTGGCGTTCATCGGCAAGTTCGGCGCCCTGCTGCAAAGCATTCCGGTGCCGGTGATGGGCGGGATTCTGTGCCTGTTGTTCGGTTCGATTGCAGCGGTGGGGATGAACACCCTGATCCGTCACAAGATCGACCTGGGCGAGGCGCGCAATCTGGTGATCGTTTCAGTGACTCTGGTGTTCGGTATCGGCGGTGTGCTGGTCGGCACCGGCACAGGTCCGGACGACTTCGGCCTCAAAGGCATCGCGCTGTGCGCGGTGGTGGCGATTGCGCTGAACCTGATCCTGCCGGGCAACGACAGTTGGAAACACAAGAAGGCGGATGAGCCGCTGCTCTAAGCCTTGAGCGTTGATCGTTCCCACGTTGCGTGGGAACGATCATGTTTTCAGAGGGCCAACGGCGCCCGCTCACACAACGTCGCCAACGCCTTCGCCCATTGCAGGTCATCGTTCAGGCACGGCACCAGCACCAACTCCTCCCCTCCCGCCTCGCGGAACTGTTCCTTGCCGCGATCGCCGATCTCTTCCAGGGTCTCGATGCAATCGGCAACAAACGCCGGGCACATCACCAGAACCTTCTTCACGCCGCTCCTGGCCAGTTCATCCAGCCGCGCTTCGGTGTAGGGTTCGATCCATTTCGCCCGGCCCAGCCGCGACTGAAACGACACCGACCACTTGCCGTCCGGCAGCCCCGTACGCTCAGCAAACAACGCCGCCGTGCGCAGGCATTGGGCGCGATAACAGGTGGCCAGGACGGCAGCCGAAGCGTTCCTGCAGCAATCTTCATTCTTGAAGCAATGATTGCCGGTCGGGTCGAGCTTGGTCAGATGCCGCTCCGGCAAACCGTGGAAGCTCAGCAACAGATGATCGTAATCCTGCTGCAAGTGCGGCCGGGCATTCGCCACCAGGGCATCGAGGTATTCCGGTTGATCGTAGAACGGCTGCAACACCGACAGTTGCAGATCGAGTTTCTTCTCGCGCACCACACGCTTGGCTTCTTCGATCACCGTAGTGGTGGTGCTGTCGGCGAACTGTGGATAAAGCGGTGCGAGCGTAATGCGCTTATGCCCTGCTGCCACCAGTTTGAGCAGCGCCGATTCGATCGACGGCTGCCCGTAACGCATGGCCAGTTCCACCGGGCCGTGGGTCCACTGTGACGTCATCTGCTGCTGCAGGCGACGGCTGAGCACCACCAGTGGCGAACCCTCCTCCCACCAGATCGACGCATAGGCGTGGGCCGACTGCTCGGGACGCTTGATCAGGATCAGCGATACCAGCAGACGCCGCACCGGCCACGGCAGGTCGATCACGTACGGGTCCATCAGAAATTGATTGAGGTAGCTGCGCACGTCGGCCACCGAAGTGGAAGCCGGCGAACCCAGGTTGACCAGAAGCAAGGCGTGATCGGTCATGCAACGTCCTATTTCAGAGGCGGCTGGACAGATCGTCCAGGGCCGCGCGTAAATCCGTGAACCGGAACTTGAATCCGGCTTCCAGCAAGCGTGCCGGCGTGGCCCGTTGACCACCCAGCAACAGCAATGACATCTCGCCGAGCCCGACCTTCAGGGCCAGGGCCGGCATCGGCATGAACGCCGGGCGGTGCAACACGCTGCCCAGCGTCTTTGCGAATTCGCGATTGCGCACCGGCTTCGGCGCGCACGCATTATAAGGACCACTCGCCTGATCGCGGTGCAGAAGAAAATCAATCAGGGCGATTTGATCGTCGATATGAATCCACGACATCCACTGCCGACCATTGCCCAACGGCCCACCCAGTCCGAGTTTGAACGGCAGCAACAGGCGCGACAAAAAACCGCCCTCGGCCGACAGCACCAGCCCGGTCCGAACCAGCACTACGCGGATGTCCATTGCTTCGGCCCGCTGCGCGGTTTCCTCCCAGGCAATGCACAACTGGCTGGCGAAATCGTCGACCACCGGTGGCGACTCTTCGGTCAACTCGCGCTCACCACCGTCACCGTACCAACCCACGGCCGAGCCCGAGATCAGCAGTGAAGGTTTCTGCCCGCGATTTTCCAGCCACGCCAGCAACGTTTCGGTGAGCGTGATCCGGCTGCTCCACAACAACGCCTTGCGCCGATGGGTCCATGGCCGATCGGCAATCGGCGCGCCGGCAAGGTTGACGATCACGTCGACCGGTTCATCGCCAAGGTCCTCCAGACGCGCGATGCCACGCACTTGAGTGCCGCAGATTTTCGCGACCTTTTCCGCACGACGGCTCCACACGGTCAACCGGTGGCCTTGACCCGACCAGTGCCGGCAGAGCTGACGTCCGATCAATCCAGTACCGCCGGTCAGCAATATGTGCATGACATCTTCCTCGCGTGGCGTTTTACTTCGATCACTAGTCTATTTTTATAAGCAGGGATCTTTTCTATCGGACAGGCTCTATTGTTTAACAATAGGCCAAGCTGTCAGAACGAAAACGCTGGAAGTTATACCAAAAAACAAAATTGTACAGGTTTCATCCACGGCGTAGTCTGTACAGAAAGGTAAACGAGGCCCCTATGACTGTACCTATCGCAATCATTGGCACCGGCATCGCCGGACTCTCCGCCGCCCAGGCCCTGACAGAGGCCGGGCACAGCGTCCAGTTGTTCGATAAAAGCCGCGGCAGCGGCGGGCGCATGTCGAGCAAGCGCAGCGACGCCGGCTCCCTGGACATGGGCGCGCAATATTTCACGGCCCGCGACCGGCGTTTCGTCACCGAAGTTCAGCGCTGGCAAAGTCAGGGCTGGGTCGCCGAGTGGGCGCCGCAGCTCTACACCTTTCATGGCGGACAACTGAACCTGTCGCCGGACGAGCAGACCCGCTGGGTCGGCTCGCCGCGCATGAGCGCCATCACCCGGGGCTTGCTCGATGGACTGGAAGTGCATTTCGCCTGCCGGATCACCGAGGTCTATCGCGGTGAAGAGCACTGGCACCTGCAAGACGCCGAAGGCTTCACTCACGGCCCCTTCAGCCATGTGGTGATCGCCACGCCGGCGCCTCAGGCCACCGCATTGCTGGCCGCTGCACCGAAACTCGCCGGGGCCGCTGCCGGTGTGAAGATGGACCCGACCTGGGCCGTCGCCCTCGCCTTCGACACGCCGCTGGATACGCCGATCGAAGGCTGCTTCGTCCAGGACAGCGCCCTCGACTGGCTGGCCCGCAACCGCAGCAAACCCGGGCGTGACAACACCCTCGACACCTGGGTCCTGCACGCTACCAGCGCCTGGAGCCGACAGCACATCGACCTGTCCAAGGAAGCCGTGATCGAGCACCTGCACGGTGCCTTTGCCGAGTTGCTGCACAGCGCCATGCCCGCACCGACTTTCAGCCTCGCCCACCGCTGGCTCTACGCCCGTCCGGCCACCAGCCATGAGTGGGGCACGCTGGCGGACGCCGATCTGGGGCTGTATGCGTGCGGCGACTGGTGCCTGTCGGGCCGGGTCGAAGGCGCGTGGCTCAGTGGTCAGGAAGCTGCACGCCGCTTGCACGAACACCTGCAGTGAACCGCTTTAATCCACGCAAACTGCTGCTGTCGAAATGGACAGCAGCCCTCCCGCAAAACCGTGAAAAGCACTTTCTGGTGACCGAACTGTTCCGCGACGAGGACGGCACGGTGCTGGAGATCGAAATGCAGGCAGTCCTTACCAGGCGCACCACGCAACTGGACTGGCATGTTTTGCAGGATGATGCGCACTGGAAAATGGGTTGGCGCTAGCCTTCGCCAAAATCTTGTACAAATCATTTGACTTGTACACCTTTGAATCTATGCTGAAGGAATGTTGTACAGAGTAAAAATTCTGTACAAATTCAGATTCGAGGTGCCGTCATGTCCGAACCGTCCCCACCCAAGATCGCCATCAGCGCCTGCCTGATGGGAGCCGAAGTGCGCTACAACGGCGGACACAAGGCATCACGGCTGTGCACCCACACACTCACTGAATATTTTGAATTCGTCCCGGTGTGTCCGGAAGTCGCGATTGGCCTGGGCATTCCCCGCGAGCCGATCCGGCTGGTGGGCGACCCGGATCATCCCCAAGCCCTCGGGACGGTTCATCGCGAGACCGACGTCACTGATGCGCTGTCCGCTTATGGCGAGAAAATGGCCACCGAGCTCGACGACATCTGCGGCTACATCTTCATGCAGCAATCGCCATCCTGTGGCCTGGAACGGGTCAAGGTCTATCACGCCAACGGTGCACCGATCGGCAGCGGGCGCGGGATCTATGCCCAAACCTTCTGCGCCCGACACCCCGACCTGCCGGTCGAAGAAGCCGGGCGCCTGAACGATCCGGTACTGCGGGAAAACTTCATTACCCGGGTATTCGCCTACAGCGACTGGCAGCAAGTGCTCCGGCAAGGCCTGAGCCGCCGCGCCCTGACCGACTTCCACTCGCGCTACAAATACCTGCTGATGGCCCACAACCCGGTGCAATACAAGGCGCTGGGCAATCTGCTGGGAAACATGAGCGGAATCGATCCCGTGGAACTCGGCCCGCGCTATTTCAGCCAATTGATGGCGGCGCTGACCACCTGCGCCACGCGCCGCACCCACAGCAACGTATTGCAGCACATCAGTGGCTACCTGAAACGGGCGATCAGCGCCGAAGACAAACAGGAAATGCAGCACGTCATCGGCCAGTACCGCCACGGCATCGTGCCGCTGGTGGTGCCGCTGACGCTGCTCAAACATCACTTTCGTCAACACCCCGATCCGTACATCGCGCAACAGGTTTACCTGCAACCGCACCCGGAAAACCTCAGCCTGCGAAACGCCATTTGATGAATGACTCACCCGACACCAGCGCCCGCGAAGACCTCGGCGCCGACTTCAAGAAAGCACTCGACGACGGCTGGCTGCCGATCCGCGAGGTCGCGCGCCAGACCGGCGTCAACGCCATCACCCTGCGCGCCTGGGAACGCCGTTACGGGCTGATCGTGCCCCAGCGCACACCCAAGGGGCATCGCCTGTATTCGGCCGAACATGTACAGCGTATCCAGCACATCCTCACCTGGCTCAACCGTGGCGTGGCGGTCAGCCAGGTCAAGCCGCTGCTCGATACACCGCAAACCGTCAACGAGCCGCTGGAAAACGAATGGCAGCACTTGCACCAGGCCGCGCTGCTGGCGGTCACGCAATTGAACGAGCGCAGCCTCGACGACAGCGTCAACCAGGCGATGGCGCTGTACCCGCCACGAACCCTGTGTGAGCAATTGCTGATGCCGTTGCTGGCGGACCTCGAACAGCGCTGGCAAGGCCAGTTCGGCACGCAGATGGAGCGAGTGTTCTTTCATGCCTGGTTGCGCAGCAAATTCGGCGCACGCATCTACCATAACAACCGTCAGTTGCGCACAGCGCCACTGCTGCTGGTCAATCAGTCGGATTTACTGCTCGAGCCACACCTGTGGCTCTGCGCCTGGCTGATCAGCAGCGCCGATTGCCCGGTACAAGTATTTGACTGGCCACTGCCGGCCGGGGAGCTGGCGTTGGCAATCGATCATCTAGAAGCCCGAGGCGTCCTGCTGTATTCCAGCAAAGCCATGAACCTTGTGCAGTTGCCCAAACTATTGAATGGCATCAGTTGCCCGAAAATGATTGCCGGACCAACGGTGTGCATCCACCACGCCGAGTTGTCCGTAAGAACCTCCGAGATCGCTGATCTGTACCTGGCCGAAGATCCACTGTCGGCGCATCAGGTGCTGATCGAGCGTGGGTTGATTTAATGAAGACTGTCGAGAACGCCATGCAATTGATCTGGCTGCGCAGCGACCTGCGCCAACATGACAACACCGCCCTGACGGCCGCTGCCGAGCGTGGCCCGACCGTGGCCGTGTACCTGTTGAGCCCCGATCAATGGCAGGAACATGACGATGCACCGTGCAAGATCGACTTCTGGCTGCGCAATCTGCGGGAACTGAGCGAGCGCCTCGGCAAACTGAACATCCCGTTGTTGATTCGCAGCGCCCCGCGCTGGGATCAGGCACCAGCGGTGCTGCTTGAGCTCTGCCGGCAATTGAAGGTCGAGGCCGTTCACGTCAACGAAGAATATGGCATCCATGAAAGCCGCCGCGATGCGGCAGTTGAACAAACGTTGCAATCTGAGGGTGTCGCATTTCGTAGCTACCTCGATCAGTTGCTGTTCAGCCCCGGCAGCGTACTGACCAAGACCGGCACCTACTTTCAGGTGTTCAGCCAGTTTCGCAAGGTCTGTTACGAGCGCCTGCATCGCTCGATGCCGCAGCTGATAAAGGCTCCCTCCGCACAGGCCCCGCTGCACATCGACAGCGATCCGGTGCCCGAGTCCATCGAGGGTTTCCCGATACCCGGCCAATCCCTGCGCGACCTGTGGCCTGCCGGTGAAACCGAAGCCCAACGACGCCTCGACACATTCGCCGACGTGCAGATCGACTATTACAAAAGCGAGCGTGACTTCCCGGCCAAGCCTGGCACCAGCCAGCTTTCGGCCTATCTCGCCGCCGGTGTGATCTCGCCGCGTCAATGCCTGCATGCCGCACTGCAAACCAATCAGGGCGAATTCGAAAGCGGCAAGGCTGGCGCCGTCACCTGGATCAACGAACTGCTGTGGCGCGAGTTCTACAAGCACATTCTGGTCGGCTACCCACGGGTTTCCCGGCATCGCGCGTTCCGTCCGGAAACCGAAGCCCTGGCCTGGCGCGATGCGCCGCAGGAACTGGCGGCCTGGCAGGAGGCACGCACCGGCCTGCCGATCATCGATGCGGCCATGCGCCAATTGCTCGAAACCGGCTGGATGCACAACCGCCTGCGGATGGTGGTGGCGATGTTCCTGACCAAAAACCTGCTGATCGACTGGCGCGAAGGCGAGCGCTTTTTCATGCGCCACCTGATCGACGGTGATCTGGCGGCGAACAACGGCGGCTGGCAGTGGAGCGCGTCGACCGGCACCGATGCGGCACCGTATTTCCGGATTTTCAACCCGATCAGTCAGTCGGAAAAATTCGACAGCGAAGGCTTGTTCATCAAGCACTGGCTGCCCGAACTGGCCGGGCTGAACAAGAAAGAAGTGCACAACCCGGCGAGTGCCGGCGGGCTGTTCGGCGTCGCGAACTATCCGCCGCCGATCGTCAACCTGAGCACCTCGCGGGAGCGGGCACTGACCGCGTTCAAAAACCTGCCCTCCCGTGCGTCTATCGGAGAAGGCCATGAGTGAATTCCTGAGCCGTTTCGCCCGCCAGTTCGCGCAGTTGAACAAGGACAATCTGCACAGCCTGGACGCGCTCTACAGCGAGGACATTCACTTCACCGACCCACTGCACGAAGTGCAGGGGTTGACGCAATTGCGCGACTACTTCAGCGAGCTGTACGCCAACGTCAGTGAACTGAGGTTCGACTTCCAAGGCTTCGACCAGATCGGGGACTGCGAAGGTTACCTGCGCTGGGTCATGAGCTACCGCCATCCGCGCCTGGCCGGCGGACGACTGATTCGCGTCACCGGCTGCTCGTACCTGCTCTGGCGCGACAAGGTTTATCGCCACCGGGATTACTTCGATGCCGGTGCGCTGCTTTACGAACATTTACCGATATTGGGCCGGGTGATCGCCTGGCTGAAAAGGAGATTGGGATGAGTCGTACAACTCCACGCCGTTATTGGCTGACCGGCGCCAGCAGTGGCATCGGTGCTGCCTTGGCGGAAGAGATTCTGAAAACCGGCGCACACCTGGCGGTCAGTTCCCGTCAGATCGCACAGCTCAAAGTGTTGTCGCAGCGTTACCCGGGACAGGTGCTGGTGGTGCCGGGAGATCTGACCAACAGCCAGACCGTGCGGGAAATCGGTGAACAGATCGCGCTGGACTGGGGATCGCTGGACAGCGTGATCCTCAACGCCGGCACCTGCGAATACGTCGACGCAAAACAGTTCGACGCTACGATCGTCGAACACGTGGTACGCACCAACCTGCTTGCCAGCAGCTATTGCATCGAAGCCGCCCTGCCCCTGCTGCGCAAGGGAACCGCGCCGCATCTGGTGGGCATGGCCAGCTCCGTCACCTACGTGCCGCTTCCCCGGGCCGAAGCGTACGGTGCATCGAAGGCCGGACTGCGTTATCTGTTCGAGTCATTGCGCATCGATCTGGCGGACGAAGGCATTGAAGTCACCGTCATCAGCCCGGGCTTTGTCGAAACGCCACTGACGGCGAAAAACGACTTCCCGATGCCATTGAGCTGGCCTGTGGATAAAGCCGCACGGCACATCTTCGCCCGGCTCAAGGAGCGGCCGCTGGAAATCGCCTTTCCGGCCTTGTTCATGGCGGCCCTGTGGCCACTGTCGAAATTGCCTGCCCGGGTACAGCTTGCCATCGGCAAGCGCATGGTACGCAGCAACCCACCGCTGCGGGATCTGACGTGAACATCGCCATCGTCGGCAGCGGGATCGCGGGGCTGACCTGCGCCTACCTGCTCAATCGCCGACATGACGTCACAGTGTTCGAGGCCGGCGACTGGGTCGGCGGCCATACGCACACTGTGACAGTGCAAGTGGACGGGCGTGATTACGCAGTCGACACCGGGTTCATCGTGTTCAATGACTGGACGTACCCGAACTTCATTCGCCTGCTCGGCCAATTGGGTGTGAGCAGCAAAGCTACCGAAATGAGTTTTTCGGTGACCGATCCGGACACTGGTCTGGAATACAACGGCAACAATCTCGACAGCCTCTTCGCCCAACGCAGCAATCTGTTGTCGCCGGGGTTCTGGGGCATGCTGCGCGACATCCTGCGCTTCAACAAGGAAGCCCGGCGCGATCTCGCCGAACAGCGGATCGCCAGCGACACCACACTGGACGACTACCTCAAGGCCGGCGGCTACGGCGAGCGTTTCATCCTGCATTACATCGTGCCGATGGGCGCGGCGATCTGGTCGATGCCGATGGCCGAGATGCTGAATTTTCCGTTGCAGTTCTTCGTGCGGTTCTTCGAGAACCACGGCTTGTTGTCGGTCAGCAATCGTCCGCAATGGCGAGTGATCGAGGGCGGCTCGAGTGCCTATATCGCACCACTGACCGAGTCGTTCAAAGAGCGGATCCGCGTGAACTGTCCGGTAAACCGGATCGAACGCAACGAACACGGCGTGGTTATCCACAGCCCTGTCGGCATCGAGCACTTCGACAAAGTCGTGCTGGCCTGCCACAGCGATCAGGCATTGCGGCTGCTGGTCGATCCAAGCCGTGCCGAACGAGAAATCCTCGGCGCCCTGCCCTACGCCGACAACGAAGTGGTGTTGCACACCGACACCCGCCTGTTGCCGACCCGCAAAAAGGCGTGGGCCAGCTGGAACTATCGCCTTGGCGGAGCCGGCCATACCCGGGCTGCCGTGACTTACGACATGAACATCCTGCAAGGCATCCAGAGCGACACCACATTCTGCGTCAGCCTCAATCAGAGCGCCGGCATCAGCCCGTCCAAAGTGCTTACCCGTTTCACTTATGCCCATCCGCAATTCAGCCTGGCGGCGGTGGCGGCGCAACAGCGCTGGGCGGAACTTGATGGGGCGCAACGCACCCATTACTGCGGCGCGTACTGGGCCAATGGTTTTCATGAAGACGGCGTAGTCAGCGCTTTGCGCGTGGCCGCAGCGTTCGGAGAAAGCCTGTGAACAGCGCGCTCTACAGCGGCTGGATCGCCCATCGGCGATTTGCCCCGCGCCGTCATGAATTCCGCTACCGGATCGGACTGATCTATCTCGACCTGACCGAACAGGACGCCGTGCTGAAGCTGTCGCCGCTGGCGGGCGTGAGCCGCTTCGCGCCGTTCTCGTTTCGCGAGAGCGACTACCTCAAGACCTTCACTGGTCGCGGTGTGCGGCTGATCGATGCGGTACGCCTGCTGGTCGGTAAGGCCCTCGGTCACGAGCCGCAGGGCTCGATCTGCCTGCTCACTCAGCCGCGCAGTTGGGGGCTGGCGTTCAACCCGGTGAGCTTCTTTTATTGCCACGAGGCCGACGGGCAACTGGCGGCGATTCTCTGCGAAGTCAGCAACACGCCGTGGCGCGAGCGTTATCACTATGTGCTGCCGGCGCGAGCGCCGACCAACGTACGCGACTTCCACCAGCACTTCGCCGTGGCCAAGGCGTTTCACGTATCGCCATTCCTGCCGCCGGATCTGGAATACCGCATGAGCTTCAGCCCCGCCGCGCAAACCCTGGGTGTGCACATGGCCGACTGGCAGGGCGAACACAAACTGTTCGACGCCACACTCAACCTGAAACGCGAACCTCTCGATCGACGCAACCTGCACCGGCATCTGTGGCGTTTTCCCTGGATGACCGCCAAGACCGCCCTCGCGATCTATTGGCAGGCCCTGCGATTGCTGCTCAAGCGCACACCACTGTTTTCCCATCGGACGGCTGACGACAGCTTTCGAACCGCCACTGCGACTCCCGAGGAGCACCGCCATGAAATCCTCTAGTGTTTCGGCCAGAGCCGCCATCCCGTTCAGTACCCACGGCATCACCGGTTCGCTGCTGCGCCGAGGTGTATTGCGCCAGCTCGCACAACTTAGGCATGGGCAACTGGTGGTGATCGAGGACGGCGAACGCCAAGTCTTCGGCACACCGGGCAGTGCGTTGCAGGGCGAAATTCATGTCCTCGATTCGGCGGTGTGGGGCATGGTCGCGGGTAACGGCTCGATCGGTGCCGGTGAAGCCTTTACTCATGGTTACTGGAGTTCACCAGATCTGACGGCCGTGGTACGCATCTTCGTCAGCAATCTTGAGGTGCTCGACGGCATGGAGGGCGGACTGGCGAAAATCGGCCGGCCGCTGGTGCGCGGTCTGCATTGGCTCAACCGCAACACACGCAAGGGCTCGCAGAAAAACATCGCCGCGCACTACGACCTCGGCAACGATCTTTTCGAGCAGTTTCTCGACCCGACCATGATGTACTCGGCAGCGCAATTCCTTAGCCCCGACGACAATCTGGAACAGGCACAACTGAACAAACTGGAACGGATCTGCCAAAAACTCGCACTCGAGCCCGGCGATCACCTACTGGAAATCGGCACCGGCTGGGGCAGCATGGCGCTGTATGCCGCGCAGCACTATGGCTGCAAAGTCACCACGACCACGCTGTCAAAAGAGCAATACGCGTTCACCGCCCGGCGCATTGAAAGCCTCGGCCTGCAGGACCGGGTGACGCTGCTGCTCAAGGACTACCGCGACCTCACCGGCCAGTACGACAAACTGGTGTCGATCGAGATGATCGAGGCGGTCGGCCATCGTTTTCTGCCGACCTACTTCAAACAATGCGCGCACCTGCTCAAGAGCAACGGCCTGATGCTGCTGCAAGCGATCACCATTCGGGACCAGCGTTACGAGCAGGCGAAACGCGGCGTAGATTTCATTCAGCGCTACATCTTCCCTGGCGGCGCCCTGCCCTGCGTGCAGAAGATGCTCGAAATCGTCAGCCGTGACACCGACATGAACCTGCTGCACATGGAAGATTTCGGCCTGCACTACGCCAGAACCCTTCGTTTATGGCATGAGAACTTTCGCCATGCCCACGGCCGTCTGAGCGAATTGGGCTACGACGATTATTTCCTGCGGCTGTGGGAATTCTATCTGTGCTACTGCGAGGGCGGCTTCCTCGAACGCACCATCGGCACCGCGCAATTGCTGTTGGCCAAACCGGCGGCCATGCCGGCACCGTTGCTCGGACGCTTCGATGCTTGAGCGGATCGCCAACGCGGTTCTGTTCCAGATCGGCTGGCTGGCCTGCGTGCTCGGCGGCAACAGCCTGTGGTTACTGGTGGCGCTGGCAGTGCTGGTGATTCATCTGAGCTGGATCAGCAGTTGGGCGGCAGAAGGCCGACTGATTCTCGGCGTGGTGATTCTGGGCACCGCCGTGGACAGTGGCCTGCGCGGTCTTGGCGTCTTTGAGTTCAAGGATCTGTCGCCGCTGATTCCGCTGTGGCTGATGTTGTTGTGGGCACTGCTCGCCACGACGTTGCGCCATTGCCTGCATTGGAGCGCCCGGCCATGGTGGCTGGCGAGCGCGCTCGGGGCTGTCGGTGGCGCGTTGTCGTACTGCGCCGGTGGACGACTGGCCGGGGTGCAGTTTCCCTACGGCGAGTTACCGACTTTGATCGGCATCGGCCTGTTGTGGGCGTTGCTGTTTCCGTTGTTGCACGTCTTGTCGCGGCGGCTGGTGCAGTAATCGTCCGTCAGGGCTTTCACACGCGCGCGGGTCACTGCCGTACACTGCGCCCATGAAAACCATTCCCCTCCAGCCAATCGACGACGAGCCCGCCGTCACCTGTTCGACTTGCGCGGCCTGCTGCTGTCAGCTCGAAGTCATGCTGATCACCGACACGGGTGTGCCCGAGCGCTATATCGATACCGATGAGTGGGGTGGGGAGGTCATGCTGCGTCTGGACGACGGCTGGTGCGCGGCACTGGATCGCGACACGATGATGTGCACCATCTACGAAAAACGTCCGCTGATCTGCCGCGAATTCGAAATGGGTGCACCGGAATGCATCGACGAACGCCAGGGAATCGCCACGGCGTATCGCTGAATACAAAAAAGGAGCGCTTGGCGCTCCTTTTTCATGGGTCTTACAACGGCAACGTGTAGTGCAGCGAGTAGCTTTCTACCCCGTCGTTGTTGCTGCTCAGGCCAGCGTTGGAATAGTGCGTGGCCCTGATTCCGATTTCATGCCCGCCATTGAATCGCAGGCCGAAACCGATGCGGTCTTCGAACTGGAAGGCCCCACCGATATTGTTGTCTTCGTACTGGGTGTTGGAGAACAACGCCACCCCGATCCCTGCTTCGACGTAGGGTTTGACCGACTGACCGGCGAATTCGTAAACAAAAACCGGCGAGAACGAAAGACTGTTGTTGCTGGAGGTCTTGTCACCTTCCCAGTAAGTGTAGGCGCCGCTCCAGTAACCGGTCAGGCGACCGACATCGCTTTGCAGCCAGCTCTTGTCCCAGTCGAAATTCATCCCCAGGCGATAGGTCATCGTTGAATCGCTGGTGGCGCCAACCCCGAATTCCACGCCAGCGGCCTGTGCAGTAAAACTTTGCCCCATCAGTGCGGCCGCAATCGCGGCCAAGCAGAATAGTCGCTTCACGTTGAAACTTCCTTTTCCGGAACGATCGTTTGGTTTTTAGGTAACTCAGCGGTATAGAAATCGGCGCTTAAACAGAAGTTCACCCGATATTCGGGTTATTTCACAATCTTTTTACAAGTGGAAGCGTTGCACATCGCCAGGCGTTTGTCCCAGCAACGGCAGAATGTTTTTCAAGGATTGCGGATCGGCGCTGGTCCAGAATCTGGCGGAGCGATTCGGGCCGGCAGCAAGCAGATCGCGCTCGGCCAGCAGGCGCTGAAGTTGCCGGGCCACGGCGGCGCCGGTGTCGATCAGGCTGATGTCGTCGGGGAGCATCGTCTTGAGCAGCGGTTTGAGGAACGGATAGTGGGTGCAGCCAAGAATGATCGTGTCGCAACCCGCGCCCAGCAGCGGTTCGACATAGCGGTGAAGCAGCTCGCGCAACTCGGCGCTGTGCAGGTCGCCGCTTTCGATCAGCTCCACCAGTCCCGGGCATGGCTGGGTGATGACCCGGATATCGGTGGCAAAACGGTCGAGCAAAGCCGCGAACTTCGCGCTCTGCAGGGTGCCGGTGGTGGCGAGGACGCCGACCACGCCGCTGCGTGTCGCCGCAGCTGCCGGCTTGACCGCCGGCTCCATGCCGACAATCGGCCAGTCGGGAAAATCACGCCGCAAATCGGCAACGCCGGCCACGGTCGCGGTATTGCAAGCAATCACCAACGCCTTGGCGCCCTGCTCGCGGAAAAAACCGGCCATCACGCTGCAACGCTGGCGAATGAATTCCGGGGTTTTCTCACCGTAAGGAATGTGCCCGCAATCGCCGAGGTACAGCAGCGATTCATTGGGCAGCAGCTGCTGGATTTCCGCCAGTACCGACAGGCCACCGACGCCGGAATCGAATACGGCGATCGGCGCCTCACGCATGGTGCGAACCACAGACGCTGCATCCCGGATCACGCTTGACCCGCAGCTCACGGAATCGCGAGCCCAGCGCATCGATCAACAGCAGACGCCCCACCAGTGGCTCGCCGAAACCCGCCAGCAGCTTCAAGGCTTCCAGCGCTTGCAGGCTGCCGACCAGACCCACCAGCGGCCCGACCACGCCGGCTTCGCTGCAAGTCAGTTCGGCTTCGCTGCCGTGACCGTACAGGCAGTGATAGCAAGGGCTCTCGGCGCGACGCGGATCGAACACCGACAGTTGTCCTTCGAGGCGGATCGCCGCGCCGCTGACCAGCGGTTTGCGCGCCGCCACACACGCGGCGTTGACCGCTTCGCGGGTGGAGAAATTGTCCGAGCAGTCGAGCACCAGATCCACCGCGGCCACGGCGGCGGCGAGAGAATCCTCGTCCAGCGCCTGACGATGGGGCACCAGTTTGATTTCAGGATTGATTGCGCTCAGGCGCTTGAGCGCGGAGTCGACCTTGGTCATGCCGACGCTGTCGGTGTCGTGGATGATCTGGCGTTGCAGGTTGGTCAGGTCGACCGTGTCGAAATCCGCCAGATGCAACTCGCCGACACCCGCCGCCGCCAGATACAAGGCAACCGGAGCGCCAAGACCGCCGAGGCCGACGATCAGCACGCGGCTGTCCTTAAGCTTCAACTGGCCATCGATGTCGATGTGTTGCAGGAGGATCTGCCGACTGTAGCGCAACAATTCCTGATCATTCAGCACGGCAGGCGCCCCAGGCTGATCCGTTGATGGCCGCCCAGATCGGTGCGGCTGTGGACTTCTTCGAAACCTTGCGTCAGCAACAGATCGCGCACGGCTTCGGCTTGATCATAGCCGTGTTCGAGCATCAGCCAGCCACCGGCCTCCAGATGGGCCGGCGCCTGGGCGATGATCAGACGCAGATCGTCGAGCCCGTCGATGCCGGCCACCAGGGCGCTTTCCGGTTCGAAACGCACATCGCCTTCCACCAGATGCGGATCGGCGGCGCGGATGTACGGCGGGTTGCTGATGATCAGCTCGAAACGCTTGCCATCGAGTGCGCTGAACCAGTGACTGCTGAGCACCGTGGCGTTGTCCAGGTGCAGACGCTGACGGTTGCGCTCGGCCAGGGCCACGGCTTCCAGCACGCGATCCACCGCAGTGACGTTCCATGCCGGACGCTCACTGGCCAGGGCCAGGGCAATCGCCCCGCTGCCGGTGCCGAGGTCGAGAACCTTGGCCGGGGTCGCCGGCAGCAATTCCAGTGCGGCTTCCACCAGCAACTCGGTGTCCGGACGCGGAATCAGCGTGTGCGGCGCGACTTCCAGATCCAGTTTCCAGAAACCTTGCTGGCCCAGAATGTAGGCCACCGGCTCGCCGCTGCGGCGGCGTTGCAGGTATTCGGTGAAGACCAGCACGGCTTCGCTCGGCACGATGCGTTCGGGCCAGGTGTGGAGAAAACTGCGGGACTTGCCCAGTGCCGCAGCGAGGAGCAGTTCGGCATCCAGGCGTGCGGTGGGCGAGTCCGGCAGTTCGGCGGCGCGCAACAGGCTGGCGATGATGGTCATTTATTCACCTATCGCTGCCAGTTGGTCGGCCTGGTATTCGGCCAGCAACGGTTCGATCACCGCTTCGACGCCACCGGCGAGGATTTCGTCGAGGGAATACAGGGTCAGGTTGACGCGGTGGTCGGTGACCCGGCCCTGGGCAAAGTTATAGGTGCGGATCCGCTCGGAGCGGTCGCCGGAACCCACCAGCAATTTACGCTCGCTGGCGATGGCATTGGCCGCCGCCGTGGTCTGCTGGTCGTTGAGCTTGGCTGACAGCCAGGCCATCGCCCGTGCACGGTTCTTGTGCTGGGAACGCTCTTCCTGGCACTCGACCACGATGCCAGTCGGCAAGTGGGTGATGCGGATCGCCGAGTCGGTCTTGTTGACGTGCTGACCACCGGCCCCGGAGGAACGGTAGGTGTCGACGCGCAAGTCCGCCGGGTTGATCTCGATCGCTTCCTGCTCGTCGGGCTCCGGCAACACGGCCACGGTGCAGGCAGAGGTGTGGATGCGGCCCTGGGATTCGGTGGCCGGCACGCGCTGTACGCGATGGGCGCCGGACTCGAACTTCAGCTTGCCGTAGACATTGTCGCCTTCGACCCGGGCGATGACTTCTTTATAGCCGCCGTGCTCGCCTTCGTTCTCCGAGAGGATTTCCACGCGCCAGCCGCGCTTTTCGGCATAGCGCGAGTACATGCGGAACAGGTCGCCGGAGAAGATCGCCGCCTCGTCGCCACCGGTGCCGGCGCGGATTTCGAGGAACACGTTGCGCCCGTCGTTGGGGTCCTTGGGCAGCAGCATGCGCTGCAACGTGGCTTCCAGCTCGACGAGTTGCTCTTTGGTTTCGCGGACTTCTTCCACGGCCATTTCGCGCATGTCCGGGTCGCCGTCCTTGAGCAGTGCCTGTGCGCCTTCCAGATCGGCCTGAGCCTTGAGCAGCTGTTTATAGGCTTCGACGACCGGCTCGACTTCGGCGTATTCCTTGGAATAGGCGCGGAATTTGGTCTGGTCGGAAATGACTTCAGCGTCGCCGAGCAGCGCCGTCAGTTCCTCGAAACGGTCCTGGAGGATATCCAGCTTATTGAGCAGTGACGCTTTCATTGCGGTTTTTTATCCGAAAAGCTATCCGGTGAGCCCTCGAGGGCAAAGAGTTCCTGGGCCATGGCCAGCGCATCGAGGCGGCCTTCGGCAGAAAGCTTTTTCAACTGCACGCTCGGGGCGTGCAGGAGTTTATTGGTCAGGCCACGGGCCAATTGGCCCAGCACGTCTTCGGCGTTACCGCCGTTGGCCAGCAGGCGCAGGGCCTTTTGCAGCTCTTCGTCGCGAAGGCGTTCGCTCTGTTGACGATAGGCCTTGAGGACATCGACCGCCGCCAGCTCCCGCAGGCGCAACATGAAGTCGTCGGCGCCGACCGAAACCATCTCTTCAGCCGCTTGCGCTGCGCCCTGACGGCTCTTGAGGTTTTCGGCGACCACTTCGTGCAAATCGTCGACGCTATAGAGGTAAACGTCGTCGAGTTCGCCGACTTCCGGTTCGATATCCCGGGGAACGGCGATGTCGACCATGAAGATCGGCTTGTGCTTGCGCAGCTTCAGCGCGCTTTCAACGGCGCCCTTGCCGAGGATCGGCAACTGACTGGCGGTAGAACTGATGACGATGTCGCTGCGCACCAGTTCGGCCGGGATGTCCGAAAGCAACACTGCGTGGGCACCGAACTGCTCGGCCAGCAGGCTGGCGCGCTCCAGGGTCCGGTTGGCGACCACGATGCGCTTGACCCCGAGCTCATGCAGATGGCGGGCGACCAGGGTGATGGTCTCGCCGGCGCCGATCAGCAAGGCCTGGCTGCGTTGCAGGTCGCTGAAAATCTGTTTGGCCAGGCTGACGGCGGCAAACGCCACGGACACCGGGTTCTCACCAATGGCGGTATCGGTACGCACTTGCTTGGCGGCGTTGAACGTTGCTTGAAAAAGTCGCCCGAGCAGCGGACCGATGGTGCCGGCCTCGCGGGCCACGGCGTAGGCCGATTTCATCTGGCCGAGAATCTGCGGTTCGCCCAGCACCAGCGAGTCGAGCCCGGAGGCGACGCGCATCATGTGACGAACTGCCGCATCATCTTCATGCACATAAGCACTCGCGCGCAGCTCATCGAGGCTTAAATGGTGATAGTCGGCCAGCCAGCGCAGCACGATATCGGCCGAAAGCTGATCCTGTTCTATATACAGCTCACTGCGATTGCAGGTGGAGAGGATCGCAGCTTCGCGGCTGTCGGTGAGTCGGCAGAGCTGCTGCAAGGCCTCCACCAGCTGCTCAGGGGTAAAGGCCACGCGCTCGCGGACGTCTACTGAAGCAGTCTTGTGGTTGATACCGAGTGCAAGGAAGGCCATTCAAGGTCGCTGATGGTGACGTGAAGCCGGCAATTGTCCTACTTCGTCAGATTCAGAACAACTACCGCTGACTATTGTCCCAATTGTCGGCCCCTATAATGGCCACAATCGAGACTCGGTTATGTTTGGCCGAAGGCTTGTGTCATGATGATCCGACCGCAGGTTAGTCGTCCTCTTCCTATATGAATAGATCTTCCGCGTTGCTCCTTGCTTTTGTCTTCCTCAGCGGCTGCCAGGCCTTGGCCCCCGTTTCGCACGATGGCACGCCGTCGGTCGAAGACACCACGCCAGCCCCTGAAAAGCCCAAGGTTTACAGCTCGTTCAGCGAAGAAACGGTTTTCAGCCTGCTGAGCGCCGAACTCGCCGGCCAGCGCAATCGTTTCGACATTGCCCTGGACAACTACGTGACCCAGGCCATCAACACTCAGGACCCGGGTGTTTCCGAGCGGGCATTCCGTATCGCCGAGTACCTGGGCGCGGATCAACCGGCGCTGGATACTGCATTGATCTGGGCGAAAAACGCCCCGGATGACCTCGAGGCGCAACGCGCCGCCGCCGTGCAACTGGCACGTGCCGGGCGCTATGACGACTCGATGGTCTACATGGAGAAAGTCCTGCAGGGCAAGGGCGACACCCATTTCGACTTCCTCGCGCTGTCGGCCGCCGATACCGATCAGGAAACCCGCAACGGTTTGATGAAAAGTTTCGACCGTCTGCTGCAGCGTCACCCGCACAACAATCAGCTGATTTTCGGCAAGGCCCTGCTGATGCAGCAGGACGGCGACACCAAAGGTGCGCTGACCCTGCTCGAAGACAATCCGCCGGACGACGGCGAAATCGCCCCGATCCTGCTGCGCGCCCGCCTGCTGCAAGGGCTGAACCGTGGCGACGAAGCCCTGCCGCTGCTGCAGAAAAACATCAAGAAGTACCCGGACGACAAGCGCCTGCGCCTGACTTACGCGCGGATGCTGGTTGAGCAAGACCGGATGGACGACGCCAAGGTCGAGTTCTCCACTCTGGTCCAGCAATACCCGGAAGACGACGAACTGCGTTACTCGCTGGCGCTGGTGTGCCTGGAAGCCAAGGCCTGGGA
Organism: Pseudomonas sp. R38(2017); assembly: GCF_002112395.1. Lineage (NCBI taxonomy): Bacteria > Pseudomonadati > Pseudomonadota > Gammaproteobacteria > Pseudomonadales > Pseudomonadaceae > Pseudomonas > Pseudomonas sp. R38(2017). Next base: position 44,069 of record NZ_NEHN01000013.1, on the reverse strand, counting down.
CGAGGCCAAGGGTTACCTGGAAGACCTGATCGCCCGGGAAAGCCATGTCGATTCCGCGCACCTGAACCTGGGCCGCATCGCCGAAGAACGCAACGACCCGCAAGGCGCACTGATCGAGTACGCCCAGGTCGGGCCGGGCAACGACTATCTGCCGGCGCAACTGCGTCAGGCCGACATCCTGATGAACAACGGCAAGACCGCCGAAGCCCTGAGCAAACTGGCGGCCGAACGTGATGCGCAGCCGGATTACGCAATCCAGCTGTACCTGATCGAAGCCGAGACCCTGTCTGCCAATAATCAGGGCGACAAGGCCTGGAAAACCCTGCAACAGGCATTGCAACAGTATCCAGACGACCTGAATCTGCTCTACACCCGCGCGATGCAGGCGGAAAAACGCAATGACCTGGCGCAGATGGAAAAAGACCTGCGCCTGATCATCAAGCGCGACCCGGACAACGCCATGGCGCTCAACGCCCTCGGCTACACCCTGTCCGACCGCACCACGCGCTACGCCGAAGCCAAGGCGCTGATCGAGCAGGCGCACCAGATCAACCCGGAAGACCCGGCGGTACTCGACAGCCTCGGCTGGGTGAATTTCCGCATGGGCAACCTGGATGATGCCGAGAAATATCTGCGTCAGGCGCTGGAGCGTTTCCCCGATCACGAAGTCGCCGCTCACCTTGGCGAAGTCCTTTGGACCAAGGGCAAGCAGCGCGAAGCCAAACAAGTCTGGGGCAAGTTCCTCAAGGATCAGCCCGACAGCACCATTCTGCGCAGCACCATCAAGCGCCTGACCGGATCCGAGACTCTTTAACTCATGTTTTTGCGCCACGTTATTGTTTTCAGTTTCATCGCCCTGCTCGCCGGTTGCGCGGGTTTCGGCGCTCGCGAATCGGTCGAAGGCCACGGCAGCCCTGCACAATGGGCCGCGAACAAACAACAACTGACCGGCCTCGACGGCTGGCAGATCGACGGCAAGATCGGTATCCGCGCCCCGAAAGACTCGGGCAGCGGCACGCTGTTCTGGCTGCAGCGCCAGGATTATTACGACATCCGCCTGTCCGGCCCGCTGGGTCGTGGCGCAGCGCGACTGACCGGTCGCCCGGGCAAGGTTTCGCTGGAAGTCGCCAATCAGGGCCGCTATGACGCGCAGTCGCCGGAAGTCCTGCTGGAAGAACAACTCGGCTGGAAACTGCCGGTATCGAATCTGTCCTGGTGGGTGCGTGGCCTGCCGGCTCCGGCCAGCAAGAGCCGCCTAACCCTCGATGCCGACAGTCGCCTGGCCAATCTGGAACAGGACGGCTGGCAGGTCGAGTACCTCGGTTATGCCGAACAGAATGGCTACTGGCTGCCCGAGCGGATCAAACTGCACGGCACCGATCTGGACGTGACGCTGGTCATCAAGGCCTGGCAACCGCGCAAGCTGGGGCAATAAGCATGACCGTTCCACGCCTGACGCTGCCTTCTCCGGCCAAGCTCAACCTGATGCTGCACATCCTCGGTCGCCGTGAAGACGGCTATCACGAGTTGCAGACGATTTTTCAGTTCCTCGACTACGGCGACGAAATCACTTTCGCCGTCCGTGACGATGGCGTGATTTGCCTGCACACCGAATTCGACGGTGTGCCCCACGACAGCAACCTGATCGTGCGTGCGGCGAAAAAACTTCAGGAACAATCCGGCTGCGCCCTCGGCATCGATATCTGGATCGACAAGATCCTGCCGATGGGCGGCGGCATCGGTGGCGGCAGCTCGAATGCGGCGACCACCCTGCTCGGCCTCAATCATCTTTGGCAGTTGGGCTGGGATGAAGATCGGCTGGCAACACTGGGCCTGACACTTGGAGCCGACGTGCCGGTGTTCGTACGTGGCCACGCGGCTTTCGCCGAAGGAGTCGGCGAGAAACTGACCCCGGTCGAGCCCGCCGAACCGTGGTATGTCGTGCTCGTACCGCAAGTCTCTGTTAGTACGGCAGAAATTTTTTCAGATCCATTGTTGACACGTAACACGCCGCCCATTAAAGTGCGCCCCGTTCCCGAGGGAAACAGTCGAAATGACTGCTTGCCGGTGGTATCAAGGCGTTATCCAGAAGTACGTAACGCATTGAATTTGCTAGGTAATTTTACCGAAGCAAAACTCACCGGAACTGGAAGTTGTGTGTTTGGGGGCTTCCCAAGCAAAGCTGAAGCTGATAAAGTCTCGGCCCTTCTGACAGAGACCCTTACAGGGTTTGTAGCAAAAGGAAGCAACGTTTCGATGTTGCATCGCAAGCTGCAAAGTCTGCTCTAAAGGAACCAAGTGCACGGCACTTGCAAGCAACAGATACAGGGGCGTCGCCAAGCGGTAAGGCAGCAGGTTTTGATCCTGCCATGCGTTGGTTCGAATCCAGCCGCCCCTGCCATTTTCTATACTCATCCAGGTTACCCTCAGCCTCTAGGTACTGCGCGTGTCCAAGATGATGGTCTTTACGGGGAACGCTAACCCCGATCTGGCTCGGCGTGTCGTACGTCAGCTGCATATCCCTCTCGGTGACATCTCTGTCGGCAAATTCTCCGACGGCGAAATCACAGCCGAGATCAATGAAAACGTTCGCGGTAAAGATGTTTTCATTATTCAGCCGACTTGCGCTCCGACCAACGATAACCTGATGGAACTGGTAGTGATGGCTGATGCCTTCCGCCGCTCCTCGGCTACTCGTATCACTGCTGTTATTCCTTATTTTGGTTATGCCCGTCAGGATCGCCGTCCGCGTTCCGCACGTGTGGCTATCAGCGCGAAAGTCGTCGCTGACATGCTTACCGTAGTCGGCATCGACCGTGTTCTCACGGTTGATCTGCATGCTGACCAGATTCAGGGTTTCTTCGATATTCCGGTAGATAACATCTACGGCTCCCCGGTTCTGGTGGATGACATCGAAGATCAGCGCTTCGAGAACCTGATGATCGTGTCCCCGGACATTGGTGGCGTCGTGCGTGCACGTGCCGTTGCCAAATCCCTGGGCGTGGATCTCGGGATCATCGACAAGCGCCGTGAGAAAGCCAATCACTCTGAAGTGATGCATATCATCGGTGATGTCGAAGGGCGTACCTGCATCCTGGTCGATGACATGGTCGATACCGCCGGCACCCTGTGCCACGCGGCCAAGGCCCTGAAAGAGCATGGCGCAGCCAAGGTCTTTGCCTACTGCACACACCCTGTGCTGTCCGGTCGGGCCATCGAGAATATCGAAAATTCCGTGCTGGACGAGCTGGTGGTCACTAACACCATCCCGCTGTCCGCAGCAGCACAAGCCTGTGCACGTATCCGTCAACTGGATATCGCACCGGTTGTTGCCGAAGCGGTTCGCCGCATCAGCAATGAAGAATCGATCAGCGCGATGTTCCGCTAAGGGCCCTGCCCTTCTCGAAATGTCTTGTTGACGAAAAGCGCCCCGCCCCAACACTCATGTTGGGGCGGGGCTTTTTTGCCCATGCCGCTTTGACGTCGGTCGCAGACGTCGCCCGGACATGGCTATTTTGGAGATACAAAATGACTGATTTCATCCTGAACGCCGAAGCGCGTACCGACCTGGGGAAAGGTGCGAGCCGCCGCCTGCGTCGTCTCGCCAGCCAGGTTCCTGCCGTTGTCTACGGTGGTGACAAGGCTCCTGAGTCCATCATGATGATGGCTAAAGAAGTGGCCAAGCTGTTCGAAGACGAGGCTGCTTTCAGCCACGTCATCCAACTGAACATCGGCGGCGTCAAGCAAGACGTGGTTGTTAAAGCCATGCAGCGTCACCCGGCCAAGCAGTTCATCATGCACGCCGACTTCGTACGCGTTGTTGCCGGCAAGAAACTGACTGCCGTTGTTCCAGTGCACTTCATCAACGAAGAAGCTCCGGTCAAGAAAGGCGGCGAGATCTCGCACGTTGTTGCAGAAATCGAAGTTTCCTGCGAAGCCAAAGACCTGCCTGAGTTCATCGAAGTCGACCTGGCCAAGGCCGAAATCGGCACCATCATTCACCTGTCGGACCTGAAAGCTCCTAAAGGTGTTGAGTTCGTTGCTCTGGCACACGGCGATGACAAGGCTGTTGCCAACGTCCACGCTCCACGTGTTGCTCCAGAAGCTGCCGAAGGCGCTGCAGAGTAATCACTCTGTAAAGCCGGAGTGAACAGGTAACATCGCGGACTGGAACGTAGCGAGAAAGCGGGCGGGAACGCGGAGTTTACATCCATGGTAAATGAGCATTTTTCGTCCACTTTCGCCGCCTTCCCCGATCGCGGCGATGTTATCCACCACTCCAAGGAAGGGCCCCTATCGTGACTGCCATCAAACTGATCGTTGGCCTGGGAAATCCGGGTGCCGAATACGAACAGACCCGGCATAACGCAGGGGCCCTTTTTGTTGAGCGCATCGCCCACGCACAGAATGTGAATCTCGTGGCCGATCGCAAGTATTTCGGCCTGACCGGGCGTTTTTCGCATCAGGGTCAGGACGTTCGTCTGCTGATTCCCACCACCTACATGAACCGTAGCGGCCAGGCCGTGGCGGCACTCGCCGGTTTCTTCCGCATCAAGCCCGAAGAGATCCTGGTGGCGCACGACGAACTCGATCTGCCTCCGGGCGTCGCGAAACTCAAGGTGGGCGGCGGCCATGGCGGTCACAACGGGTTGCGCGACATCATTGCGCAATTGGGCAATCAGAATACGTTCCACCGCCTGCGGCTTGGCATCGGCCACCCCGGCGTCGCCAGTATGGTTTCAAATTTCGTCCTGGGTCGTGCGCCACGCGCCGAACAGGAAAAACTCGATGCCAGCATCGACTTTGCCCTCGGCGTGCTGCCGGATATCCTCGCCGGTGAATGGAACCGCGCGATGAAAAACCTGCACAGCCAGAAGGCCTGACTCTAATCCGAGGGGAAACACCATGGGATTCAATTGCGGCATCGTCGGCCTGCCTAACGTCGGCAAGTCCACCCTGTTCAACGCCCTGACCAAATCCGGGATCGCGGCCGAGAACTTTCCCTTCTGCACCATCGAGCCGAACAGCGGTATCGTGCCGATGCCGGACCCACGCCTGAATGCTCTGGCGGAAATCGTCAATCCGAAGCGCATCCTGCCGACCACCATGGAATTCGTCGACATCGCAGGCCTGGTGGCCGGCGCGTCGAAAGGTGAAGGTCTGGGCAACAAGTTCCTGGCCAACATCCGCGAAACCGACGCGATCGCTCACGTCGTGCGCTGCTTCGAAGACGAAAACGTGATCCACGTTTCCAACAGCGTCGACCCGAAGCGCGACATCGAAATCATCGACCTGGAACTGATCTTCGCCGACCTCGACAGCTGCGAGAAGCAACTGCAGAAAGTCGCGCGCAACGCCAAGGGCGGTGACAAGGACGCAGTGGCCCAGAAGGCTCTGCTGGAGCAATTGATCCCGCACTTCACCGAAGGCAAGCCTGCACGCAGCCTGATGAAGAACATGAGCGCCGACGAAAAGGCGATCATCAAGGGCTTCCACCTGCTGACCACCAAGCCGGTCATGTACATCGCCAACGTCGCTGAAGACGGTTTCGAGAACAATCCGCACCTGGACGTGGTCAAGGCCATCGCTGAAGAAGAAGGCGCCATGGTCGTTCCGGTCTGCAACAAGATCGAAGCGGAAATCGCCGAGCTGGACGACGGTGAAGAGAAAGACATGTTCCTCGAGGCCCTGGGCCTGGAAGAGCCTGGCCTGAACCGCGTGATCCGCGCCGGCTACGAAATGCTGCACCTGCAGACCTACTTCACCGCCGGTGTCGAAGAAGTCCGCGCCTGGACCGTCCGCGTCGGTGCCACCGCACCACAAGCCGCCGGCGTGATCCACACCGACTTCGAAAAAGGCTTCATCCGCGCCGAAGTGATCGCCTACAACGACTTCATCCAGTACAAGGGCGAAGCCGGTACCAAGGAAGCCGGTAAATGGCGTCTGGAAGGCAAGGACTACATCGTCAAGGACGGCGACGTGATGCACTTCCGCTTCAACGTGTAAAAGCTCCACCCAAGAAAAAGCCGCGCTCGATACGCGGCTTTTTTGTGCCTGAAATTCAGCCCGTCAGGCCTTTTTGGTTCTTGGCAGGAAGATCGCCAATACCCCGAACAACGGCAGGAACGAGCACAGGAAGTACACGTACTCGATGCCGTGAATGTCCGCGAGATGCCCGAGCAACGCCGCACCAATCCCGCCAAAGCCGAACATCAACCCAAAGAACACGCCGGCAATCATTCCGACGTTGCCCGGCACCAGTTCCTGCGCGTACACCACAATCGCCGAGAACGCCGACGCCAGGATAAAGCCGATCACCACACTCAGCACGGTGGTCCAGAACAGATCGACATGCGGCATGAGCAAGGTGAACGGCGCCACGCCAAGGATCGAGAACCAGATCACCGCCTTACGGCCGATCTTGTCGCCAATCGGCCCGCCGAAGAACGTGCCCGCCGCCACCGCGCCGAGGAACAGGAACAGGTGCAACTGGGAACTGGCCACCGACAGGTCGAATTTCTCGATCAGGTAGAAGGTGAAGTAACTGGTCAGGCTGGCCATGTAGAAATACTTGGAGAACACCAGCAACCCGAGCACCACCAGCGCGCTGACCACCCTGCCCTTCGACAGTCCATGAGTGGCGGCTTGCCCGGCTTTGAGCTTGAACAGGTTCAGGTGATGGGCATACCAGCGACTGATGCGGTACAGCACAAACAGCGCAAACACCGCGAACAGCCCGAACCACGCCACGTTGCCCTGTCCAAAGGGAATAATGATCGCCGCTGCCAGCAACGGACCGAACGCCGAACCGGCGTTACCGCCGACCTGGAAGGTCGATTGCGCCAACCCGAAACGCCCACCGGAGGCCAGCCGTGCAATACGAGAAGCTTCCGGGTGAAAGGTCGAAGAACCGATCCCGATCAGCGCTGCCGCCAGCAGAATCAGCGGGAAACTGCCGACCATCGACATCATCACAATGCCGACCAGCGTGCACACGGACCCGGCCGGCAACAGCCACGGTTTCGGGTGCCGGTCAGTGTGATAACCGACCCACGGCTGCAACAGCGAAGCGGTCAATTGAAAGGTCAGGGTAATCAGGCCGACCTGGGTGAAGCTCAAGCCGTAGTTGGCCTTGAGCATCGGATAGATCGAGGGCAGCACTGACTGGATCAGGTCGTTGATCAAATGTGCCAGCGCCACCGCGCCGATGATGCGCATTACCAGTGGACTGCTTTGGGGAGGAGCGGACGCCGACGCAGCGGCGGTCTGAACGTTGCTGATAGCCATGGGAGTTTCCGTACAGCAGATGGGTGCACGCAGGCAGGTGCGTCAATGTGCCATTTTTCGGTGCGCCAGCGCCATCCCCTTAGCCAGCTAACGAACTATTCAGTCGTCGCGCCGCAAGTGATAGCGCAACGCCATGGTCTGAATCTTGCCTTGCTTATCCGCTTGAACGCGGCGCCCTTACAAAGGGCATCGAGAATGGGAAGTTTCGCTACAGAGCCGGCCTACAGAGCGGGCAAGGGTGAACTTTCGAGGCCTTTTAGCAGGGCACCAATCCCGGTCGCAACGACCGCGATGCACGCCGATGGTGCGTGGTGTCCAGAGGAGTCATGAGGCATGCAGGCTTTTTTATCACCGGGGATCGGATTACTGGGGCGGTTTGGCTTCGCGCGTAAATTCCAGTTGTTGTTTCTACTGTTTATCCTGCCTTTGGCCGGCAGCCTGTTGATGATCGGCCAGGACTATCGCGACAAACTCAACCTGATCGCCGGCGAGCGCGCCGGTGTGCGGCAATTGCTCGCCCTCGATGCACTCGACAACCTGCTCGCCGCCCAACGCGACCGCGCCGCCCGCTGGCGCGCCACGGAAACCAACCGCCAGCCGACTCCCGCGACCCTTGCCGCGATGGCTGCGTTCGATGGCGTACAACCCGCTGTTGCCCAAGCGACAGTGGACTTGGGCAATGCCCTGCAAGCCGAAGGCGCGGAAGGCGAAACCCTGGCTCGCTATCAGGCCCTGCAAGCCGCGCTCGATGGTCTGGACTCGAAAAGCCTTTCCGGTGTCGGTTGGTGGCCGGACGGTTACGACCGGTTCACCAATGCCCTCAGCGCCCTGCAAGCCTTGCGCGAGCAGATCGCGATGGACAATCGCCTGATCCTTGCACCGTGGCTGGAAACCTATCTGCTGACGCAGATTTCCACTCAACATGCACCGGACCTGATCGAACGCGTCGGGCGGCTGGCAGCCGTCGGTCAGGCGTCTGTGGTGTCCGGTCAGTTCACCCTGCAAAGCCGTCTGCAACTGCGCGACCTGCGCAGCCGCATCGGCGATGCCCGCGAGCAGCTGGTGAAAACCGCAAACCTGCTCGAGGCGCGTCTGCCGCCAGCCCTGCAAGGTTGGGTCGGGCAGTACCACGACAGCCTCAAGCAACTGGATGCCGGTTTGAAAGTGCTGGATGACGGCGTGTTCGGCGGCAGCATCAATCTCAAACCGGAAGACTTCGAGCGCAGCCTGGACGCCCTGCTCGGCAACCTCGCCACGCTGCGACAGCAATCGCTGGTGTCGCTCGATCAGCGCCTGGACGATTACCACAGCTCCTCGATTCGTCAGTTCATCATTGTGGCGACGGTCTTCGGTTGCTTGTTGTTGGCAGCACTCTATTTGTTCGTCTGCCTGCAAGCCTCAATCCGTCGCAGCGCCAGCGGTATTACGGTGCTCGCCGAAGCCTTGCGCGACGGCAACCTGAGCCTGCAAGTGCCTGTCGTGGGCCGAGATGAACTGGCCTCGATCAGCACCGCGCTCAACGTGGCCGTGGTGCAACTGCGCACCAGCTTGCTAGGTGTCGATCACGAGACTTCGCAAGTGAGCAACGCGGTGCGCAGCCTCAACGATCACTCCAGCGGCGCTCTCAGCGAAGTCGAAGCGCAGCAATTGCAGATCAGCCAGATCGCTGCAGCGGCCACGCAATTGGCGGCCACCTCCCAGGGCGTCGCACAGAGTTGCGAACAGGCCTCCGGCAGCGCCCAGCAAACACGGCGCATCGCTGCCGACAGCAGCCGCGACAGCCAACGCACCACGGCGAGCATTCAACAGCTCAATCAGCGCCTGAACGAAACTGCAGCGGCGCTGGGCCGGGTCAGCGAGCAAGGGCAGCAGATACAACTGGTGGTCGACACTATTCGCGGCGTCGCCGAGCAGACCAACCTGCTGGCGCTTAACGCGGCCATCGAGGCCGCTCGTGCCGGTGAACAGGGTCGCGGTTTTGCCGTAGTGGCCGACGAGGTGCGCAGCCTGTCGCAACGTACGCAATCGTCCACGGCGCAGATCGCCGCGACGGTCGACAGTCTGCGCAACACGGTCAACGAAGCCGTGAGCCTGATGGAGGCTGCGTGCGGCCAGGCGCAATCAGACGCAGAAGCGGTCACCGGACTTGGTGAACGCCTGGGGGAAATCGCCAGCGCCGTGCAAAGCGTCACCGACACCCTCGCCCAGATCGCCACGGCGGTCGAAGAACAGGCGAGCACCGCCGATGAGGTCAGCGGCAATATCCAGCAGGTGGATCAGGCGGCGGTTCGCCTGCTCGACGGCGCACGAGCAGTCAACCTGGCGGCAGACACCTTGAGCCAGGGCAGCAAGGCCTTGAGTGACAACACCGCACGCTTCCGGCTCAGTTGATCAACGCTTCGGGAAAGTCCTGTTCCAGCTCAGACTTGAGCCATTGAATGAACCACGCCGCATCCGCCGACAGTTCGGCGGACGGCGTCAGCACCCGATAGCTTTCCAGCTTCACCTGAGCCTCCACTGCGCGCACCAGTTTGCCGGACCTGAGTTCTTCGCGAACCAGCACCTCATTGGCCAACGCGATGCCCTGCCCGCTCTCGGCCACCGATAACGCGTGATCGTTGTTGACGTAGAGCATGTCGGAATTGAGGTGAATATCCAGGTCATGGGCGGCGAACCAAAGGTTCCACCACTCGCCGTCGTCGACGTGGATCAACTCGTGCCGGACCAGATCGGCCGGACCACTGAGCGGCTCGATGCTTGCCAGATATTGCGGGGTGCAGATCGGAAACACCCGGGGACAGATCAACGCTTCACGGGAGTCCGCGTACTGCCCGTCGAGACCGTAGACGATGCCGAGATCGGCGCTTTTGCCATCCACTTCGGTGAAGGTCGAGTTCGGTTCAATGGCAAACTTCAACCCCGGACGCAAGTGACGCATGGCCTCGATGCGTGGCATCAGCCAGCGCTTGGCAAAACCCGGCACCACCATGATCCGCAGCCAGCGTTCGGCCTCTTTGGGACGTGCCTCCTTGCCGGCCTCGATGATCAACTGCAGGGCGGCCGTGATCTTGCGGTGGTACTTCTCACCGGCCGGCGTCAGCTTGACCCCGCGCGACGTGCGTTCGAACAGCTGAATGCCCAGCCAGTCCTCCAGCAGCTTCACATGCCGGCCAATCGCCGGCTGAGTCACGTGCAAGGCTTTCGACGCCTCGACATAGCTGCCCAGGCGGGCAGCGGCATCGAACGCACGCACTGCATTGAGTGGTGGCAAACGGTGGTCGGGCATGTTCCTGGCACCTGTCGGTATTAAATTAACTAACACCTGCCATGTTTAAATTGAAGTTTCGCCCCGCGCAACCCCTCGCCGATAATCGAGCCACAGCAGAACAACAAAACAGCTGGTTTCACCCGTACACAATCTCGATCCTGCCCAGAAAAATAATATCCATGGCCCGACAGATTCGCTGACCAACAGCGCAATCGCAGGCGATGGGGGAATCGGAGGTAACGCATGAATGCCCTGCATTCGCTGCAAACACTGGCGGTGTCGATCCGCTCGGTGCGCAAGGTCTACGGCGATCCGTCCACCGGTCCGGTGGCGTTGAAAAACATCGATCTGGATATCCGCGACAACGAATTCTTCACCCTTCTCGGGCCCTCCGGCTGTGGCAAGACCACGCTGCTACGGATGATTGCCGGGTTCGAATTTCCGACGCAGGGCGAGATCCTGCTCTACGGCGAAAACATCGCCGAGCGCCCGCCATTTCAGCGACCGGTCAACACGGTGTTCCAGCACTACGCACTGTTCCCGCACATGACCATCGCCGAAAACCTGGCCTTCGGCCTTGAGTCGCACCCGATGGGCAAGGTCCTGAACAAGGCACAGATTGCCGAGCGCGTGCGCGAGATGCTTGCCTTGGTGCAGATGGAGCGCTTCGCCAATCGCAAACCGGCGCAACTCTCCGGTGGCCAGCAGCAGCGCGTCGCCCTCGCCCGCGCTCTGGCGCCGCATCCCAAGGTCCTGTTGCTTGACGAGCCGCTGTCGGCACTTGATCTCAAGCTGCGCCAGGCCATGCGCGAAGAGCTGAAAACCATCCAGGCCAGGACCGGCATCACCTTCATCTTCGTCACTCACGACCAGGAAGAAGCGCTGACCATGTCTGACCGCATCGCCGTGCTGTCCGAAGGTGAAGTGCAGCAAGTCGGTCGCCCGGAGGACATCTACGAACGGCCGCGCAATCGCTTCGTGGCCGACTTCATCGGCGAAACCAACTTCATTCAGGCCAGCGTCACTCGCGTCGAGGACGGCATGGCGTGGTTCGCCGGGCCGGCCGGTCATCCGCTGCCGGCGCAACCGTGCAACGACGTGCAACCGGGTGCCAGCGTGACTCTGTCGGTGCGCCCCGAGCGCCTGCACCTGGTGCAGGCCAACACGGAGGCGGCGCTGCCATGTCGGGTCGAAGCGCAGATCTATCTGGGCACCGACCTGCAATACCAGGTCAGCCTCGGCGACGGTTCGCGCCTCACCGTGCGCACGCCCAACTGCGTCGATCAGAGCCTGCGCTTTGCCGTGGGCAGTCAGGCCGGTCTGTTGTTCGACCGGGGAAGCGCCAGCGTCCTGCACGATTGAACCCGAGGAGTTGTCATGCACGCCTTACCGATAACCAACACGCTTGAACGCCGACGGGCGTTCCAGAGTTTCCTCGGTGTCAGCCCGGCGCTGATTGCCATCGCCCTGTTTCTGGTGGTGCCGATCCTGATCGTCATCGGTTATTCGCTGATGGAAGCCAACCCCTACGGCGGGGTCAACAAGGTGTTCAGCAGCGACGCCTACACCTCCCTGCTGTTCGAACGGCAAATGGACGACAGCCTGGCCTTCGCCGACTCCTACCTGATCATCGCCCTGCGCTCGGTCGGGATTGCCGGCCTGACCACCGTCATCACGCTGCTTATCGGTTTTCCGGTAGCGGTGTGGCTGGCCATGCAACCGGCGCATCGGCGTGGTCTGTTGATCTTTCTGATCACCGTGCCGTTCTGGGCCAACCTGCTGATCCGCACTTACGCGTGGATTCTGTTGCTGCGTAACACCGGGGTGATCAATAACAGTCTGATGGGCCTGGGCGTCATCCATGAGCCGCTGCAGTTGCTGTACACCGACGGCGCCGTGCTGCTGGGGCTGGTTTATACCTATGCACCCTTCGTGGTTCTGCCGATCTACGCCACGCTGGAAAAAATGGATATCCGTCTGCTCGAGGCCGCTCAGGACCTGTATGCCGGACGCCTGCGCACCTTGCGCAAAGTGGTACTGCCGATCGCCAGACCGGGAATTCTCGCCGGCGCCATTCTCACCTTCGTGCCGTGCCTGGGCGCGATGATCGCCCCGGAACTGCTCGGCGGCGGCACGCGGATGATGCTCGGCAACCTGATCTTCCGGCAGTTCAGCGATGCCCGTAACTGGCCGTTCGGCGCAGCCTTGTCGCTGGTGCTGATGGCGGCGGTGATGCTGGTGCTGACGGTTTATGCCTTGCGCGCCGAACGCCAGCGCATCGCCAAAGGAGGTGCGTGATGATCGGTCTGTTCAAACGCAAGGGACTGGGCGTACAGGATTTCCCCGGATTCGGCGGCTTCAGTTTCCTGTTCTACCTGTACCTCTACGCGCCGATCGTGGTGCTGGTGGTGTTCTCGTTCAACGCCAACCAGTCGGCCACGGTATGGACCGGTTTCAGCCTCGACTGGTATCGCGCCGCGTTCGCCAATCAGGCGCTGCGCCAGGCGGCCGGCAACAGCCTGCTGATCGCGGTGTGCGCCAGCATGGTCGCCACGGCGATTGCCACCCTCGCGGCCCTCGGCACCTCGCGGGGTGCGAAATTCAAGGGCCTGCAACTGTCGATGGGCGCGATCATGCTACCGCTGGTGCTGCCGGAAATCGTCGTCGGCGTCGCCACGCTCGCGCTGTTCTCCACCATCGGCCTGTCGCTCGGCTACGGCAATCTGATCATCGCCCATACGGTGTTCTGCATTCCGTTTGCCTACCTGCCGATCCGGGCCCGGCTGAACGACATGGACCTGTCGCTGGAACAAGCCTCGGCCGACCTGTATGCCGGCCCGTGGCGGACCTTTCGCAAAGTCACCCTGCCGTTGCTGATGCCGGGGATTTTCTCCGGGCTGATGCTGGCCTTCATCGTCTCGCTGGATAACTTCGTGATCTCGATGATGGTCTCCCAGGCCGGCACCACAACGCTGCCGATCTTCATCTTCGGCCTGTTGCGCATGGGTGTGACACCCGACGTCAACGCCGTGTCGACCCTGATCCTGGGCGTCTCGGTGCTGTTTGTCAGCCTCTCTTACCTGCTGGGCAAAAAGAACGCCTGAACCTTCCAAGAACCGTGGGGAAATAGCATGAGCAAGTGGATAAAAAGCGTCGGTACTTCGTTGTTTCTGACTGTACCGCTGGTCATGGCCGGGAGTGTTCAGGCCGCCGAAAAACTCAACGTGGTGAGCTGGAGCGGTTACTTTTCACCGGAGATTCTCGCCAAGTTCCAGAAGCAGAGCGGCATCGAAGTCACCGTCGACTCCTACGACTCCAACGAGACGCTGCTGGCCAAACTGAAACAGGGCGGCGCCGGTTACGACGTGGCGATTCCCTCGCACCAGTTCATTCCGATCCTGATCAAGGAAAACCTGCTGGAGCGCTTCGATCCGGTCAAGGAGCCGTACTACGCCAGTGTGGTCGACAACCTGAAAAAACCGAGTTGGGACCCGGAGGGCGCCTATTCGGTGCCGTTCATCTGGGGCACCACCAGCGTGGTGCTCGACAGCGGCCGCTACAAAGGCCCGGCCGACAGTTACAAGGTGCTTTATGAGCCGCCGGCCGAGTTACAGGGGCGGATCAACATGTTCGATTCGGTCAGCGACATGGTCGACATGGTCGACATGGCCAGCCTGTACCTGAACATTCCGCTGTGCAGCGAGGATCCGAAACAGATGCAACAGATCCTCACGCTGCTCAAGGCGCAGAAGCCATTCGTCAAAACCTACAGCTCCAAGGCCGGCTCGATCCGCGAGAACCTCGCCTCGGGCGAAATCGATATGTCGATGTTCTGGGGCGGTTCGTCAATGCGCGCCCGCGAGATGAAACCGAGCCTGAAATACCTGTACCCGAAAGAAGGGGTGCTGGCCTGGGTCGACAACATGGTCATCCCCGCCGGCAGCAAGAACCCGGCGAATGCCAAGGCGTTCATCGCGTTTCTCAGCCAGCCGGAAAACTCGGCGATGACCCAGAACTTCCTCAAGCATCAGAGCCCGATCAAAGGCGTCGAACCGTTCCTCGATGCAAACCTCAAGGATGCACCGGAACTGCATATTCCCGAGGGCACCCACGTGGTGTTCAGCAAGACCTGCGGTGAAGGCGCGATCCGTCTGGCCGATCGTCTGTGGACCAACCTGATGCGTTGATTTCTACCGCCCCGGCACGAGGCCGGGGCGTTTTTCCAGCCGTCTGAAGGGCGCCGTCGTCATGAACTCCAATAACATCAGCGAACTGGTCCTGTTGCCGGCCATCGAGCTCGCCGAACGCATCCGCCTGCGCCAGGTTTCCTGCCGCGAAGTGATGCAGACCTATCTTGCCCACATCGACCGGTTCAACCCGGCAGTCAACGCACTGATCAGCTTGCAGGCGCCGGAAGATCTGCTGGCCCAGGCCGACACACGGGACGCCGAACTGAGCCATGGCCAATACCGTGGCTGGATGCATGGCCTGCCCCACGCCATCAAGGATCTGTCGCTGACCTGCGGCATCCGCACCACGCTGGGCTCACCGCTGTTCAAGAATTTCATTCCCGAGCGTGACGGCATCATGGTCGAGCGGATCAAGGCTGCCGGCGCGATCATCATCGGCAAGACCAACACCCCGGAATTCGGCCTCGGTTCGCAGAGCTACAACCCGTTGTTCGGGGCCACCGGCTGCGCCTTTGACCCGAGCAAAACCGCAGGCGGCAGCAGTGGCGGCGCGGCGGCGGCACTGGCGATGCATCTGGTGCCGGTGGCCGATGGCAGCGACATGATGGGCTCGCTGCGTAACCCGGCAGCGTTCAACAACATCTTCGGTTTCCGTCCGTCTCAGGGCCGCGTGCCGTTCGATGACAGCGCCGATCTGTTCTTCGATCAACTCGGCTATGAAGGGCCCATGGCGCGCAGTGTGCGTGATGCCGCGATGCTGCTGTCGGTGCAGGCCGGTGGCGATGCGCGGGCACCGCTGTCGATCCGTGAATCCGGTGAGGTCTTTACCGCACCGCTGGAGCGCGACTTCACCGGCGCCCGGATCGGCTGGCTCGGCGACTTCAACGGGTATCTGCCCATGGAGAACGGCATCCTCGCGTTGTGTGAAAAGACGTTTGCCGACTTTGAAAACCTGGGTTGCCGTATCGAGTCGGCGCGTCCGGAATTTGCCCCTGAAAAGCTGTGGAGCAGCTGGCGCACCTTGCGCCACTGGATGGTCGCTGGCTCCCTGGGCGCGGCTTACGCCGATCCGCAGAAACGGGCGCTGCTGAAACCGGAAGCCTGCTGGGAAGTGGAAAACGGTCTGAAGCTCTCGGCCAGCGAAGTGTTTGCCGCCTCGGTGGTGCGCAGCGACTGGTATCGGGCAATCTCACGCTTGTTCGAACAGTACGACTACCTGCTGCTGCCCAGCGCGCAGGTCTTCCCGTTCGACAAGACGCAACCGTGGCCAACCGCGATCGAGGGCGTGAACATGGACACTTATCATCGCTGGATGGAGGTCGTGATTCCCGGCACGTTATCCGGTTGCCCGGTGGCGAACGTCCAGGCCGGCTTCAATGCCCGGGGGTTGCCGATGGGGCTGCAGATCATCGGCCGGCATCAGGCAGACTTCGCCGTTCTGCAACTCGCGCACGCGTATGAGCAGGCCAGTCGCTGGTTCCAGCGCTGCCCTTCGCCACTGTTGAACGCCTGATTTTGATAAACGGTTGAAAGCGTAGAAAAAATTTTGAAATTTACGCTTGACGCTTTTCCATTTCAGGGGAATAATGCGCGCCACTTGGCTACATAGCTCAGTTGGTTAGAGCATAGCATTCATAATGCTGGGGTCCGGGGTTCAAGTCCCTGTGTAGCCACCAAGTACTAAAAACGGCTTACCGAAAGGTAGGCCGTTTTTTTATGCCTCGAGAAAAGTGCCCTCCCCGCTGGATCGGTCTGATTCTGTAGGAGCCCGGTGCAAAAGGCGTACGAAGAGGATTTTTCGTTCGTCCAGGCACCTGCATCTGCGCAAGTCGATTTGATCGCCATCCCGATTGACCGACACGCTCCCCTGTCTCGACTTCCAGGACAGACAACGAGTGGTCATGGACCTGAACAAATTCCTTTTCGACGATGAGTGGCGTCGAAAACGCCCGAGCGAGAACGCTATATGGAGCGGATGGATTCCGCCCCCGCTGCCAGAACCCGTTTATATCCGGACAGACGAATGGCCCACCCCGAAGTCCCGCGACGATCTGGTATTTGCCAAATCCTGCACACCCGATAACTGGTGCCAAACGGAGGCCGGCACGACACCCGAACCCGCCTCAGGTTTTGGCAAGATCATGGTCGCGGGCGCCATGCGCTTTCCCGCTGCCAGTACCGCCGCAGCCAAGGCAATCGGCGCCGATCTGGCTCTGGGGCGCATGGCTGGTGGTGGCATCCTGCAGCAACGCCTGAACTGGGCAATACGAGGCGCCGGCGGCCCGGCCAGTGTGTTCATCCTCGGGATGCTGCCGACCCGAATGGGCGACGGCACGCTCTACACCGACGATCAGTTACGCACCTTGTCTCGCGCAACCACTCGCGTGCGCTTCCAGTTCCGACGCGATGCCGAAGGCGTCATGCAGGTCTACGGCATCCACACCGGTGTCTCGGGCGACGACTCGGTGCGTACCGTAAAAGTCCGGTGGAACAGCGACAAGACCGCCATGGAGGCCAAACTCAACGGCATCACCATTCTGTGGACGCCACAACGCGGGCCGCTGGGAGCGATGCCGCCACTGGTTTATCCGGAGCACGGCGAGCCACTGAGCACGATCCTCGTCCACCCGATCGCCGCGAACACCGACAGCCAGATAGAAATCCTGCCCGGCGAAGACATTACCGCCGAGGATTGTATTCTGGTGTTTCCGGCGGAGACCGGGCTGAAGTCGTTGTATGTGGTGTTTTCGAAACCGGCCAGGTTGATGCCGGGGATGGTGACGGGGGTTGGGGAGGATATTGCCGGGATATGGCTGGCGGGAGCGGGGACAGGGATTGGAGCGCTGATTCCGACGCGGATTGCAGACAGACTCAGAGGGAGGGAGTTTTCAAACTTCGACGCGTTCAGAAAAGCATTCTGGCAAGCCGTGCGGGATGATCCAGAACTTTTCGATCAGTTCAATGTGGATGCCCAAGATCGTTTAATGTCGGGCAACGCGCCAGCGGTTCGAGACAGAGAGTCTGTAGGCACACGAGGAGTATTTGAAATTCACCACGTCGAGCGAATCGCTGATGGCGGCGCTGTCTACGACATAGACAACCTCCGGATCAACACTCCTAAAAATCACATCTTTCAACACAAAAGACAGTGAACGCACATGGAAAAAATATCTGAATACACTGAAACCCAATTTATCCGTTTCATCGAAAAAATACGTGTCACGAACAAAAGCGGATCGGATACGGAGCTTGGCGAGCTGCTGGCACAATTCAGAAAGCTTACCGGCCACCCGGATGGCACCGACCTGATTTTTTATCCCGAACCCGGAGAAGACAACTCTGCCGAGGGCATTGCGAAGACCGTAAAAGATTGGCGCGCTGCCAACGGGCTGCCAAGCTTCAAGCAATAACCCTCCGGCATCCATAGTCAAAACCGCCGCACATCACCAGGCAGTCAAACGGCTTACCGAAAGGCAAGCCGTTTGTTTATCCCTCGCCTGCTAATGCCCTGAGCCCTTTCGCCCAGATCTGCCGCGTGCGCAACCCCACCATCGCCCGCCAGTCCGGATCCACCGGATAGAACTGCTCCAGCAGACTCAACTTGATCGCCCGCCCCGTCGCATCCAGTGGATCGCCGTGCAGATGCAGCCAGTGATCATCACGCAGATAACGATGTACGTCCGGCCCCGGATACGTCCCGCACTCGATCACGAACGGCATCAACTGCACATTCGGCAGCGCGTTGAGCAATGCCTGCGAGGTGTAACCGGTAGCCGTTGCCGCGACACCGGTTTCACTCAGGGTTTCAGCGCCTGTGTGCAGCGTGTAGAGCCACGGGCCATAGATTGATTGCGCCTGGGCCAGCGCCGGATACGGTGCCTGAGTGATCGTCAGCAGCATTGGATGACCGTACTCGCCGGCCCCGGTGTGCAGGTCGAAACACATCACTGTTTCGGCACCGGCCAGATGATTCTCGACGACCTGGTGCAGCGTGCGATTCGACCAGCTCGGGGCAAAGCCTCCGAAAAACAGTCCGTCAGGATGGCTGTGCTGACCACCCTCGACAATCGACATCACCGCCGGCCAGCCGTGTTCGGCGATCTGCGCATCGAGCAAGGCATCGGCGCGCTGTCGCTCGGGGCCGTTCAAATCGGCGCAGGCGTAAATTTCGTGCAGCGCGGCGTAGGCCTGGTTGTCCGGGAGGGGCTCGTTGAAATCCAGATGATTGCGGTTCAGGTCAATATTGTCTTCGTTGACCCGCCGCAGCCACGCCGTGCCCCACGGGTTGATCAGGTGAATCATCACCACCGCCACATCCTTCGGTAGCGAATCCGCCGTGAAATGCTTCAGCCAGTCGATCTGACATTCCGAACCGTAATAGCCCTCCACCCCGTGGGTGCCGCTGAGCGCCACCAGACGCCGTTTGGCTTGCGGATCCCCCAGCACCGCCACATCAGTGCTCAACGGCTCGCCAAACGGCCCGCAACGCGGATGGGCGTAGGAAGTGAGCGTCGCACCGGCCGCGGTGGCGGCGGCAAGAAACTGCTCGCGCTGCTGACGGTAGCTGGAGTGGGTCGGAAACTCGCTGTGCATAGTGGCCTCTGTGGATTGTTCTGGCTTCACGCTTGCGCCTGACCCTACAGAAAATTCGCCAAGGCATGAAGGACAAACATACCGACGGTTTGCGTCCTGCACGGTCGGCCGATACAGTCCGTCAGACTTTCATCCCACGGACGGAGAGCCCCGCGTGTTTCCAGCCCAGCCCCTGAAACGCTTTCGCCTGCCGGCCCTGACGTTGATCGTCAGCGCCATCACCCTCGCCGCCTGTAACGCTCCGCCCTCCTCGACCTTGCCGCTGGCACCGGAAGCCGCCTCCGGTTACCGCACAGGCCTGCAAGCCAGTCATGCCGATAAACACATGGCCGCTGCTGCGAATCCGCTGGCCGCCGAAGCCGGTCGCGAGATGTTGCGTAAAGGTGGATCGGCCATCGATGCGGCCATTGCGATGCAAGCCGTGCTGACCCTGGTCGAGCCGCAATCCTCCGGGATCGGCGGCGGCGCGATGATCGTGCTGTGGGACGGCAAGCAGGTGCGCACCTATGATGGCCGCGAAACCGCACCGGCCGGCGCTACCGAAAAGCTGTTCCTGCAGGCTGATGGAAAACCGATGCCGTTCCCGCAGGCGCAGATCGGCGGACGCTCCGTCGGCATACCGGGGGTGATGCGTGCGCTGGAACTGGCGCACAAACAACATGGCCGTTTGCCGTGGGCGACGTTGTTCGAACCGGCGATCAACCTTGCGGAACAGGGCTTTGCGATCTCGCCTAGACTTCATTCGCTGCTGGAGTCCGACCCTGTGGTGCGCCGCTCACCAGACATGGCCAGGTATTTCCTCAACAGCGACGGCAGCGTCAAAGCCATCGGCACGCGCCTGAAAAACCCGGCGTTGGCCGCAGTGCTCAAACGCATCGCCAACGAAGGTGCAGACGCGCTGTACAAAGGCCCGATCGCCGAAGAGATCGTGGCCAAGGTTCAGGGTCACGCCAACCCCGGCAGCCTTTCGCTGAACGACCTTCAGCACTATCAGGCCAGGGAACGCGCGCCACTGTGCACCGACTACAAGCGCTGGCAGGTTTGCGGGATGCCGCCGCCGTCATCGGGCGGGATTGCAGTGGCGCAAATCCTCGGCACCTTGCAGGCCCTGGAGACCCGCGATCCACGCCTGTCCCTGACACCACTCAAACCCGTGAAGACCGATAAACCGGCGGGCCTCGAACCGGCACCGCAAGCCGTGCACCTGATCGCCGAAGCCGAGCGCCTGGCCTACGCCGACCGTGCGCAATACGTGGCCGATACCGACTTCGTGCCGGTGCCGGTCAAAGGCCTGGTCGACCCGGGATATCTGGCCAGCCGCGCCAGCCTGATCGGCGATCGCAGCATGGGCAGCGCCAAACCGGGCACACCACCGGGGGTGCAGGTTGCCTACGCACCGGACCGCTCGCCGCTACGCATCTCCACTTCGCAAGTGGTGGCCGTGGATGACTTCGGTGGCGCGGTATCGATGACCACCACCATCGAAGCGGCATTCGGCTCGCACCTGATGGTTCAGGGTTTTTTGCTCAACAACCAGATGACCGATTTTTCGTTCATCCCCGAAGAAAACGGGCAGAAAGTCGCCAACCGCGTCGAACCCGGCAAACGTCCGCGCTCGTCGATGGCTCCGACCCTGATCTTCGACCGCAACAGCGGCGAGTTCGTCGCCACCGTCGGCTCTCCGGGCGGCTCGCAGATTATCGAATACGTGGCCAAAACCACCGTCGGCCTGCTCGACTGGAACCTCGACCCGCAAAGCGCCATCAGCCTGCCCAACTTCGGCAGCCGCAACGGCCCGACAGAACTGGAACAGGGCCAGTTCAGCCCTGCACTGATTCAGGCACTCAAGGACAAGGGCCATACCTTCAGCGAAATTGACATGACCAGCGGCACCCAGGCCATCGTGCGGATCAAGAATGCACAGGGGAAGGCAACGTTGGCAGGTGGGGCAGATCCTCGGCGTGAAGGGGTAGCGTTGGGGGATTGAAACAGTGCTGCCAACTGAAAAAGGCTTACCGAGAGGTAAGCCTTTTTTGTGTGTCCATGAACCCATTTCAGCGGGCAACTGAAACCCTCAGGCTTCCCCCTTCTCACCCGCCACCCGAATCAGCAGATCTCCGGGCTGACAGCTGAGGTACTCACAAATGGCATCCAGCGTCGCCAGTCGCAGCCCTTTGACCTTGCCCTGTTTGAGCAGTGACAGATTGGCCTCGGTAATGCCGATGGCCGCTGCAAGGTCTTTGGATTTGACCTTGCGCAGCGCGAGCATCACATCCAGTTGAATAACGATTGGCATGTCGACCTCATATAAACGTGCGGTTTTCCCGATCCACTTCGCTGGCTTGAGACAGGATCCGCGCAATCACCGCGATACACGCGGCCAGGAACAATGCGACGAACGAAGCAGCTGTGATGCTCAAGGTGAACAAGCGCTCACCCACCGGTGCATTCTGGGTGATCCACAGGCTGAGCATCGGCTCACAGAGGAAATCCAGCAGCACCCAAATCGCCACGGCTCGCCCGACCTTGCCCAGATGACCGGCCGTTTCACGGGCGAAATACTCACCCCGCCCATAGCTCTGAAACAGCCGGCGCAAATGGTTCAGGCCCGACGCAAGCGCCAGCAGGGGAATGCTCGACAGTACGAGCCCGCCCAGCTTCTGCCACAACGGAAACAGCGTTGCGGTGTCGGCCATTTGCGACAGTTGGCGCTCGGTCAGCGCAAACCCCAGTCCCCAGCCTTCCTTTTCCGCCAACGGTGGGTAAACCCATATGACAGCATTGAGCAGCAGCATCACGACGATCAGAATCAACGTCATCGTCGCCATGCGCCGACTGAATTGCACGAGCCTGTTGGTGGTCATGGGAAAGCCTCACAAGAATGAATGTGAGCGCCACACTAGCGATTAAAATTATCGAATAACAATAATTAATTGCTGCAAAACATTAAAAATTTCAGATATCCAGACTCTTACCGACCACCGGATCACCGATCTTCAGGAAGTTGCCCCCGGCCACGTGATGCAGCGTACGCAGCTCATCTTGTCCTTCAAAATGCCAACGCCCATCGCTGAAGACTCGCGAATCAGCTCGCGCGGCGATGACCTCTGCCAGGAACAGATCGTACTGTTCGTGATTGCGCGGCTCCGGCAGCAAGCGGCATTCGAGCCATGCCACGCAACCGTCCAGCATCGGTGCCTCGACCTGCTCGCCAGCGAAGGTCTGCAAGCCATACGCATGGAACTTGTCCTGCCCTTGATCACGATTGATTTCCAGGCCCGAAGTCGAACCGACGGTCTGCACGATGTCAGCCTGATTCACGCAAGGGACATTGAGGACAAAGGAGCCCGAGGCCTCGAGTAGTTGTCGGGTCCAGGTGGATTTATCGAGGACCACCGCGACTTTCGGCGGCTCGAAATCCAGCGGCATGGCCCAGGCCGCAGCCATGATATTGCGCTGCCCGTCGTGAGCGGCACTGACCAGCACGGTCGGCCCGTGGTTGAGCAAACGGTAGGCTTTGTTCAGGGGAACCGGGCGACGGAAGGACTCGCTCATGGGATCTGCTCCGGGAAAAAGAGCCGATTGTAGCGGGATAAAAACAGCGAAGGGATTGCCATGGACAATCCCTTCGCCTGTCAAGCATCAGTTGGATAGCTGGTTGGCGAACTGGCCGACCGCGTCCACCACTTTCTGCGCGCCATCCTGGATCTCGACGATCACCGTGCCAGCCTCCGCCGCCAGCGCCAGCCCTTGCTCGGCCTGAAGCTTGCCGTCGGTCATCAGCGCCACGGCGTTACGCGCCATGTCCTGGTTCTGACGCACCACGCCGACGATTTCCTCGGTGGCCTGGCTGGTGCGCGAGGCCAGTTGCCGCACTTCGTCGGCCACCACCGCAAAACCACGGCCCTGCTCGCCTGCACGGGCGGCTTCAATCGCGGCGTTGAGCGCCAGCAGGTTGGTCTGCTCGGCAATGCCGCTGATGGTCTTGACGATGGTGCCGATCACCTGGGATTGCTCGTTCAGCGCCTCGATGCCTTCGCCGGCGGTCTGCATGTGCCGCGACAGGTCGCGCATCACGTTGACCGCTTCGGTGACCACACGGGTGCCGCGCTGAGCGGTGCCATCGGTCTGCAAGGACGTGCTGTAGGCAATGTTGGCGGCCTCGGCGACGGCTTGCTCCTGATTGACCTGATCGGTGATCACGGTGGCGAACTTCACCACTTTGTAGAGTTTTTCATTGGCGTCGAGTACAGGGTTGTAGGACGCCTCCAGCCAGACGACCCGGCCATGGTGATCGACGCGCTTGAATCGTCCGGCAACGTACTCGCCATTGTTCAAGCGGCGCCAGAAGTTCTGGTACTCGGCGCTGTTGTACTCATCCGGCTCGCAGAACATACGGTGATGTTTGCCCTTGATCTGCGCCAGGCTGTAACCCATGCCCTGAAGGAAGCGGTCGTTGGCGCTCAGCACATTACCGTTGAGGTCGAACTCGATCACCGCCGTCGAACGCACCAGTGCGCCGATCAGGTTTTCGTGTTCGCGTGAGGCTTCGATGGTGCGGGTCAGGTCGCTGGAGAAAATCGAGAAATGCTTGATGCGCCCGTCCGAAGAGCGGATCGGCTGGACGATCGAACGCAACCACGCCTCTTCGCCATTGCCGCGCGACAGGCGCACGGCGCCGGCGAAATGCTCGCCCCGGCTCAGTGCGGCCCGGAAGCGGTGATGAAACTCGTCGGACTTCACATGAGCCGGCACGATGTCTTCGATGGCGCGGCCGATCAGGTCGTGGCTCTTGTAGAGCATTTCATTGAGGAAGTTCTGGTTGACCGATTGAATCCGCCCGTCGGGCTCAAGGGTCAGCACCAGCATCTCGCTTTCCAGGCTCTCCTTCACTTGCAGAAGGCTGGAGAGTTCTTCACGAAGAGCCGCCAGCTCTTGCTTCAGGCGTTTGTTGAACATGGGAAAGCACCGATGGACTGGATGGATAGCGGGTATGCAGCCTAACCATCGGCCTTGGAAATCTTTTCTGAAGAGCGATCGAGACCGGCCAGTCAAAAATAATCTCAATTAGCCATTGGCCTTATCCGCCCTCGCAGAACGGATACAAAACCCGGCGCTCTGGCCCGGCCATATCAGGTACTCTCAAGTCAAATTGCAACAATATGTTGCCGCTATCCGCCCGATAAGGAGTTCCGTTTTGGATTTATCGACCGCTGCCTGGATGGTTCACGACACCCGCCTGATTCTCTGCTGCCTGCTGGCGATTGCGACGATTATCGTGTTGATCAGCGCCAGCAAGCTACCGCCCTTTCTATCGATCCTGATCGGTACATTCATCGCCGGCGTCGGCGCGGGTTTACCGCCAGAGGACGTGGCCAAGGCGTTCAGCAAAGGCGCCGGGGCTATTCTCGGTGAAGCGGGGATCATCATCGCGCTGGGCTCGATGCTTGGTGCGCTGATGGCCGAGTCCGGCGCCGCCGACCGCATTGCGTCAACCTTGCTTGGACTGGGCAAAGGCAAGTCCCTGCCGTGGGTCATGGCGCTGGTGGCGATGGTGATCGGCCTGCCGCTGTTCTTCGAAGTGGGACTGGTGATGATGGTTCCGATCATCTTCGTCATGGCCCGCCGTTCCGGTCAGCCGCTGTTGAAAATCGCGATTCCGGCGCTGGCGGGAATGACCACGCTGCATGCCCTGATGCCGCCGCATCCCGGACCGTTGATCGCGGTCAGCGCATTGCAAGCCGACCTTGGGCTGACCATGTTGCTGGGCTTCAGCATCGCCATCCCGGCGGTGATCCTGGCCGGACCGATCTACGGCAACTGGCTGTCGAAACGCATGCACGTCGATGAGCCGGCAGAACTTGGCGCACTGTTCAGCGCCCCGCCGAAAGCGCCGCGCCAGCCGAGTTTCGGCATGTCGCTGCTGATCATTCTGCTGCCGGTGTTGCTGATGCTCGGCAGCACGCTGGCGAAAGTCGCGATGAACCCGGAAAGCAGCGTCGCCCTGACCCTGAAGTTTCTCGGAGAACCCTTGGTGGCATTGGGCATTGCCGTCATGGCAGCGGTGATCTGCCTCGGCTGGGCCAACGGCATGCCGCGTGAACATGTCGGCGGCACCCTGCGCAAAAGCCTCGCGCCGATTGCCGTGCTGTTGCTGACCATCGGGGCCGGTGGCGGCTTGAAGCAGACCTTGCTGGATGCCGGTGTCAGCCAGACCATCAGCAAAGTCGCCGAAGGCGCGCACATGCCGTATCTGCTGCTGGCCTGGCTGATTGCCGTGGCACTGCGTCAGGCCACTGGCTCGGCGACGGTGGCCACCACGACGACGGCGGGGATTCTGGCGCCGATGATGGCGGGCCTCGCCGCGACGCAAAGTTCGCTGGTGGCGCTGGCGATTGGCGCCGGCTCCGTGTTCTTCTGCCACGTGAACGACGCCGGCTTCTGGATGGTTCGCGAGTACTTCGGCCTGCAACTGAAACAGACGATCTGGGTCTGGTCGGTCCTGCAAACCATTGTCTCGGTGGTGGGTCTGGCGGGGACCTTGCTGTGGTGGCACTGGTTGACGTGACGGCGGCGCGAGTCTGCGCCGCCGTCACGTCAACCAGCCTTCAGGAACAGGGCGCCACCGAACGGCGCCCGCCTGCGGGCATGCGCACACCAAAGTACGCCGCGCTGACGATGCCGACCGCGCCCATCACCGTGCAGAACATCACACAGATCCATGGGCTCCACGGCATCAGACCGATCAGCAGCAGCGGTGTGATGCTTGCCCATGCGGCGTAGGCAATGTTGTAGGTGAAGGAAATGCCGGATACCCGGATACGCGCCGGGAACAGACCGACCATCACCGATGGCACGGCGCCGACCACACCGCAGCCGAGACCGGCGATGGCGTACGCCAGCCCCACCCAATCGCCGCCCATGATCAAACAGCTGTAAAGCACACCGATGCCCAATGGCAGCAGCAGGCTATAAAGCATCACCGTGCGCCAGGCGCCGAGGCGATCGACCAGCAGCCCGGCAATCACGCAGCCGATGTTCAGGAACACGATGCCCAACGCGCTCAGGGCAAAGGTGTGGCCGGCGGACATGCCAAAGGTTTTCTGCATCATGGTCGGGGTGATGACCACGAACACCACCACCGCCGAAGTCAGTACGCAGGTCAGCAGCATGGCCGGCAGCATCGCCAGGCGATGCTCGCGCAAGACCGTGCGCAACGGCAGTTCGACCCGCGCCTCACGCTGCGCCTCCATGGCCACGAACACCGGGGTTTCGCTCAACCAGCGACGCAGGTACACGCCGATCACGCCGAACACGCCGCCGAGCAGGAACGGATAACGCCAGGCGTAATCGAGGATTTCCGCCGGGGTAAACACCTGTGCGAGAAACGTCGCAGTCAATGCACCGATCAGGTAACCGAAGGTCAGCCCGGCCTGCAGAAAACCCAGTGCATAACCGCGATGCGCGACCGGTGCGTGCTCGGCGACGAACACCCAGGCGCTCGGCACTTCACCGCCGACCGCCGCGCCTTGCAGGATGCGCAGCGCCAGCAGCAACAGCGGTGCGAAATAGCCGATCTGCGCGTAGGTCGGCATGATTCCGATCAGCAGGCACGGCAGCGCCATCATCAGGATGCTCAGGCTGAAGACTTTCTTGCGCCCCAGCCGGTCGGCGAAATGCGCCATCAGGATCCCGCCCAGTGGCCGCGCCAGATAGCCTGTGACAAAGATTCCGAAGCTTTGCAGCAGGCGCAGCCACTCGGGCATTTCCGGCGGGAAGAACAACTGGCTGAGGGTCAGGGCGAAGAACACGAAAATGATGAAATCGTAGATCTCCAGCGCCCCGCCCAGGGCCGCAAGGCCGAGGGTCTTGTAGTCGGAACGGCTGAACGGCGCCGGTCGGGCAGTGGAATGGGCAGTCATGGCAAAGAACTCTGGCAGGCAAAAAACCAAGGCGCCCATGGTCTACGCAAACGGGCCGCCGGACAACCCGTTAGACCATAGTCTGATCCAGCAAAACACGGTCACAAAAATCCGCCGGTTGATTTACTGTTGGCACCTGTCCAGACGGGCCGGCCAAGCCCCGAAGACCACAA
Source organism: Pseudomonas sp. R38(2017) (assembly GCF_002112395.1). Taxonomy (NCBI): domain Bacteria; kingdom Pseudomonadati; phylum Pseudomonadota; class Gammaproteobacteria; order Pseudomonadales; family Pseudomonadaceae; genus Pseudomonas; species Pseudomonas sp. R38(2017). Next base: position 16,636 of record NZ_NEHN01000013.1, on the reverse strand, counting down.
TAAACATAAAAATCCGAGGTACTCCCGTGGCCGTTGATATCGAAGATAGTCGCTCTGCGCGCTTTGCCTTGCGCTGCTCCAGTTTTGCCGAACGCTGGTTTCCCGACTCCTGGGTGTTCGCCGCACTCGCCGTGATCATCGTGGCGCTGGCCACCCTGGCCATGGGCGCCAAACCCACCGACGCCGCCATGGCCTTCGGCGACGGCTTCTGGAGCCTGATCCCCTTCACCATGCAGATGGCCTTCGTGGTAATCGGCGGTTATGTCGTCGCCAGTTCGCCGCCCGCGGTAAAACTGATCGATCGTCTGGCGCGAATCCCGAAGAACGGCCGCTCCGCCGTGGCCTGGGTCGCGCTGATCTCGATGGTCGCGTCGTTGCTCAACTGGGGCCTGTCGCTGGTATTCGGCGGCCTGCTGGTGCGCGCCCTCGCCCGCCGCACCGATCTGAAAATGGATTACCGCGCCGCCGGAGCCGCGGCTTATCTGGGCCTTGGCGCCGTGTGGGCGCTGGGCTTGTCGTCGTCTGCCGCACAGCTGCAGGCCAACCCCGCCAGCCTGCCGCCGTCGATTCTGTCGATCACCGGGGTGATTCCGTTCACTCAGACGATTTTCCTCTGGCAGTCGGGCGTGATGCTGCTGGCGCTGGTGGTGATCTCGATCATCATCGCCTACGCCACCGCGCCCGGACCGAACTCGGCGCGTGACGCCAAGGCCTGCGGCATCGACCCGGCCTTCAACCTGCCGCCGCTGCAACCGCGCACCCGCCCCGGCGAATGGCTGGAGCACAGCCCGTTGCTGATCATCGTGCTGGTACTGCTGGCAGCCGGATGGCTGTTCCACGAATTCTCGACCAAACCGGCCATCACCGCGATTTCCGGGCTCAACACCTACAACTTCCTGTTCATCATGCTCGGTGCCTTGCTGCACTGGCGCCCGCGCAGCTTCCTCGATGCGGTGGCGCGGGCGGTGCCGACCACCACTGGTGTGCTGATCCAGTTCCCGCTGTACGGCTCGATCGCCGCGCTAATGACGACGGTCAAGGGCACCGATGCCCAGACTCTGGCTCACCATATCTCGACCTTCTTCGTCAGCATCGCCTCCCACGACACCTATGCGCTGCTGATGGGCGTGTACTCGGCGATTCTCGGCTTCTTCATTCCGTCCGGCGGCGGCAAGTGGATCATCGAGGCACCCTACGTGATGCAGGTGGCCACCGACCTGAAATACCACTTGGGCTGGGCCGTGCAGATCTACAATGCCGCCGAAGCCCTGCCGAACCTGATCAACCCGTTCTACATGCTGCCACTGCTGGGCGTGCTGGGATTGAAAGCGCGAGACCTGATCGGCTTCTCGTTTGTGCAACTGCTGGTGCACACACCGTTGGTGCTGCTGTTGCTGTGGGCGTTGGGGACGACATTGGCGTATACGCCGCCGGTAATGCCATGACTCGGAATCATCTTCAGGCGTAATTCTCATGAGGGAGCTAGCGTATTGGCTCCCTCATTTGTTTCTGCGCCTTGGAAATGTCACCCAACCGTCACATTCCCTTGCTAGCGTCCGCCAGAAATATACTGAAACAATTAAGCATAAACGGACTTCTACATGAACGACGACACCGACGGCCAAGATCCCTCCTCGCCAGACTCCGACAACCCCACCGATACCAGCCGCCGCCGTTTTCTCGGCGGTGTCGCCGTCCTGAGTGTGGGCGCCACGCTGGCCGGGTGCGGGAATGCCGGTGATCAACCGGGCAAACCCGAGGAGCGTCCGCTCACGCCCGCCGAGCTGGACAAGGCCCTGCGCGATCAGGTGAAGACCGTTGTGGTGATCTACGCCGAAAACCGCAGCTTCAATAACCTGTTCGGTGATTTCCCCGGTGTCGAGAAGCCGCTGTCCGCACTCAAGCCCGAGGAATACCAACAACGCGACCGCGACGGCAGCCTGCTGCAGACCCTGCCGCCGGCCTGGGGCGGTGTATTGCAGATCGGCCCGCAAACGCTTGATGGCGTGACCTATCCCAACGCCGTGCAGTTTCAGGAAAACCTGCCCAACGCACCTTTCGCTCTGAAAGGCCCGAATGCCGAGGACCTGCCACTTGGCCTGGTAACCCGCGACCTTTGGCACGTGTTCTATCAGAACCAGATGCAGATCAACGGCGGCAAGAATGACGGCTTCGTGGCCTGGGCCGATTCCGGCGGCCTGCCCATGGGTCACTATGCCCAGAGTCGCTATTCCCTGCGCCTGTGGGACGTGGCCCAGGAATTCGTACTGTGCGACAACTTCTTCCAGGGTGCCTTCGGTGGTTCGTTCCTCAACCACCAATACCTGATCAGCGCCACCGCGCCGTTCTACCCGAATGTCGCCAGCTCAGTCGCCAAGAGCCAGATCGCCGCGCTGCAAAGCGATGACCCGGCCGACCCGCGCCTCAAACCGCTGGAGCAATCCCCGGCCAGCGCCATGACCGGCCCGCCGCAGTTCGGCCCGAGCGCGCTGACCCCAGACGGTTACGGGGTCAACACCCTCGCCCCGCCGTACTGGCCGACCTGGATCCGCGACCCGGAGCGTCCGGCGTATTCCAAGGCCGATCTGCCGAATGTCATGGTGCCGCAGACTCACGAGCACATTGGCGACAAGCTGTCGAAGAAGAACATCGACTGGGCGTGGTACGCCGGAGCCTGGCAGGCGACGCTGGATCAATTCAAGGATTCCGGCGGCATCCCGAAAATCCCCAACTTCCAGTATCACCACCAGCCGTTCAACTACTTCCAGCAACAAGGCCCGGAGCATCCCGAAGAGCGCAGCAAACGCCTGCGCGACGCTGGTCTGGGCGATGAGTCGAGCACCAACAAATTCTTCGCCGATGCCGAGGCGGGCAAGCTGCCGGCCGTGAGTTTCTACAAGCCCCAGGGCAACCTGAACATGCACGCCGGTTACGCCGATGTGGCTTCGGGCGATCGCCATATCGTCCGCGCGCTGAAAGTGCTGCGGGAAAGTCCGCAGTGGAAAAACATGGTGGTGATCGTGACCGTCGATGAAAACGGCGGCTGGTGGGACCACGTCGCGCCGCCCAAGGGCGATCGCTGGGGGCCGGGTTCGCGAGTGCCGACGCTGGTGGTTTCACCGTTTGCCCGCAAAGGCACGGTGGATCACACGGTCTATGACACCGCGTCGATCCTGCGCCTGATCACCCGGATCTTCCAACTGGAGACACTGGCGGGTATCAAGCAGCGTGACGATGCAATGATCGGCCGGGGTCAGAAACCGATGGGCGACTTGACCAACGCCCTGCATTTCAAGGCCTGAGGACAGGTTCTGCAGTACAGCTCAAAAAACTGCGGCTGACGGCTTCTCGCCATCACCCGGCTGATCCAATATGTGGCGCACCCGAGCAACGGGGAACCCACGCTGAAAAGGATCTGAGCATGTTCAAACTCGCAGGACTCACCCTCGCTGCGCTCACATTGAGCGCAGCCGCCCACGCCGATGTCGACCTCAAACTGGGCAGCACCGAACGCGTCACCCGCCTCTTCGCTTATCCCAACAATTGCAGCGTGATCTGCTTTCGCAACTGGACGCTTGAGCAGACCGTCGCCCACTATCTGAGCCAAAGCGTGCAGCGCGATGGCTACGCCGGCGCCAAGGTGCTGGTGAAGAACGACAACGGTCAGATCTACGCCGAGATCAGCGGTGTGCCGAAAGGCTACGACAAGCCGCTGACTGCGCTGCTGGATGCCGGCGACCTGGCCTACACCGGCGCCAGCAAGCTCAACGCCGATGGCAAGTGGGCGTACAGCTGGTATCTGTTCCTGCCGCTGGGCATGGCCCTGGAAAACCGTAAAAGCGTCGAACTGCTGCACTTCCCGCCGGATTACTCGCTGACCCAGGCTCAGGACTACCTGCGCTCCAACACCACCGACCGCTGGGCCGCGCTGCTGACCGACAACGGCATCCCGGCCGACCAGACGCCGGGTTACCAGACCATCGTCGACATCGCACCGATTGCCGCCCCCGCCAGCGCCGGCAGCGACCTTGAAGGCGTCTACGACTACTTCAAGGATTACCAGACCAGCATGGTCAAACAGGTCAGCGTCAGCGCCAGCGGTGCTGCCCTGCCGATGGTGGCCTTCGGTGCACCGGTGCGTAACTGGATCAAGAAACAATACGGGCAGACCGTGGATGTTCTGGGCCTGGCAACCATCACTCCGAGCGCCGGGGTGAACGTGCCAGTACTGGGTTCCAACCACCCGAGCTACATCTGGTACGCCGCCGATCCCAAGAGCTACACCGGTGACGACGCCCAGGCCAAGGCTGACGCGGCGGGGCTGAAAGTGATGGGCCAGGACTTGAGCGCCGCCTGCTGGCAGGCCGGCATGGGCAGCAAGCCGGGCACCGACCCGAAAACCTTGCTGAACAGTTGCACCCAGACCTGGCAAGTGACGCAGAAGGTCAAGACTTGCGAGTTGTTCTACACCTCGATCCGCAACTTGACCGCCGAACAGGCCGCCGCCAAGTGCGCCACCACGCCGATCAAGGCCCAGTTGCAACAACTGAAAGATCCGCTCCCGGCCATGGCCGCACCGACTCCCCACCTCTGAACCCGCGCGTAAAATTCCCGTGTCAGCCTTGGCTGACTCGGGAATGCGCCTATTTCGCCTGTCAGATCTGACAGTAGACCGCAAGTGTGACTTACGAAACTATTGGATCCAAAGTACGACTACTGGACTGACAGGATGTCAGTCCCGGGAATCGCGACACCTGACTGACAAGGAACGTGATGAACACTCACACACTGCAAGCTCACGCCCCGCGCGATACCGAAGGCATTTACCCTTTCACCGGTCTTCCCGTTCGCCTCGGGTTTCCTTCCCGGGCCGACTTTGAAATGGTTCACGACAACCATGCCATGCCCGTCGCCGTCGTCGCCCGCCGAGAATTCCTGCGTATCACCCGAATGTGCCGGGTTTCGGGGCAATTGCTGCCCTATCGCTGCCGGCAGACCCGACAACTGCTGGCCGGCATCCATCTTTACGATTCACGCTTTTGCGGTGCACTTGAGCACTCTTGCGATCCGAACACCTTTCTCGACATGAGCGAGTTATGGCTGTGGGCATTGCGCGACATTGCTGCGGGGGAAAGGCTGACCGTGGATTACACCGCCACCGAAGACAAACTGCTACGGCAGTTCGCCTGCGATTGCGGATGCTCACGCTGCCGTGGATGGATCACCGGCTACGACGAAACACCCAATCTTGAAGGCCAGCGTTATTTACAAGCCTGGCGGAGGCAAGGTTTAGGCTGAACAGAGAATCAAGGTGCGCCGACCGGCCGCAGACGGTATTGCGGCGGCAGTTGCTCGAAACCGCTGATCGTCGTGTTCAGACTCTTCCAGCGGCCATCCTTGATGCCGTAGATGCAACCGTGAATCGACAGACTCTGCCCGCGATGCCAGGCATTCTGGATGATGCTGGTATGAGCAACGTTGGCCACTTGCTGGATCACGTTGAGCTCGCACAGGCGATCGACCTGTTCTTCTTCAGTCGGCAGTTTGGCGAGTTCTTCGCGCTTTTCGTAATACAGATCGCGAATCGACCGCAGCCAGCCATCGATCAGACCGAACTGGCGATCCTGCATCGACGCCCGCACACCGCCGCAACCGTAGTGGCCGGTGACCAGGATGTGTTTGACCTTGAGCACGTCCACGGCGTACTGGATCACCGACAGGCAGTTGAGGTCGGTGTGCAGCACTACGTTGGCGACGTTGCGATGAACGAACAGATCGCCCGGCAGCATGCCGACGATTTCGTTGGCCGGAACCCGCGCGTCGGAGCAACCGATCCACAGGTATTCAGGCGTCTGCTGGCGGGCCAGTTTGGCGAAGAAATCCGGGTCTTCCTTGGTGATCGCGTCAGCCCAACGCTCGTTGTTATCAATCAGGTCTTGTAAGTCATGCATGCTGTAAGGCCTCAAGAAAGATGCGCTGCTATGACAGACAACCGTCCGTCGGGGTCACGAAAAGATCGCAAGTGATTTCGTTGGAATTTCTCGCGTGCCCAGTGAGTCCACCTCAGTAAGGCCCACAGTATGAGGAAGTGCCATGACTGATTCACGACGTCCCTTCGACGCGGTGCAGCCGGAACCCATCGATGATAACGAAGACCGCATGGGATCGGTGCATGAGCTGGATTTCGACGACGAACAGCCCAGTGCGAAGATCGGCGATGAACTGCCGGAACGTGAGCGTGAGCAACGGATGCCTCGCGAGCGGGTACGGGAGGCGGGCCTGACCGGTGCTTCAGTGGCTGATCATGAGCCGACCGACGATGACCTGAGCCCGGAAACCCTGATTCATGAGGACGGCGCCCGGGATGCCGATGAGTTGGGGTCAGGCAATCAGGCGGATTGGGATTTGAGCATTGTCGATGAGGACGACATTGGCGGCAGCGACGGGCTGGATGAAGCGGAAATGGCGCGTCGAGATCCGATGGACGGCAAACGCTGAAATGTTCGTTAGAAGCTGCCTCGGGTTGAGGCAGCTTCTGCTGGCGGTCAGTCAACCAAAGTGCAGGCCATGACCACAGCGTCTTCACGCCCGCCCACCGCCGGATAGTAGTCGCGACGACGGCCGATTTCATTGAAACCGTAGCGCTCGTAGAGGCGGAACGCCGCTGTGTTGCTGTCGCGCACTTCCAGAAAACACTCCCGAGCATCGGCCGCATAGGCACGCGACATCAGGTATTCGAGCAATGTCAGCCCCAGGCCGCGCCCCTGATTCTCCGGCTTGACCGTGATGTTGAGCAGGTGCGCCTCATCCAGAATGATCTGCACCACCCCGTGGCCGACCTGCTGCTCGCCTTCGAACATCAACCAGATCTGGTATTTGCCCAGCCCGTCGAGAAAAATACCGCGCGTCCAGGGATGGCTGTAGGCCGCGAATTCGATTTTCAGCACAGCGTCCAGATCGGCTTCGACCATCGGACGAAAGGTTACAGCATCACTCATTCGATTCTTTCCAGCGCGCCATCAGCCGACGCATGGCTTGCCACACGGCGGCTTTGCGCTGTGGCTCTTCCATCAACAATTCCAGTCCCGGCACGGCCCAGGCCAGGCCAAGACCCTCGATCTGCAATTCACTGTTGAACGCCTCGGCGTCCTTCTCACCGGCAAAGCGCAACGCTGGCAGACCGATCAGCCAAAGGCAGGCGCACGGAGACGTCTCCATTTGCACCGAAAGGAAACCCTGGACGAAATCCCGGGCAGCATCCGGGCCCTGATCCATGGTGCCGCGTACCAGCAGTGGCCAACGCACCGGATCGCCGACGATCTGCGGCGCATCCGGCAAACCGGCGGCCCGCAGCATGTCCTTGAGCAACAGATAGGCAGGATCCCGGCTCTGGAACGATTCGCCGGTGGGTAACTCCACCAGCAACAGGCAACGACCGGCACGCAGCAATTGCAGGGCGAAACGCGGTGGCGGCACCGGCGCCGGCCGTGCGACTACTGGCGCTTCTTCGGCTTCCTCCACCGGTTTGGCAGCAGGGCGGCCGCTGGCGGGCGTCGGTCGCGGGACTTCGATCTTCGGCCGCTCGGCTACACGCGCAGCCGGCTGAGCCGGCGCCTCAGCCGGGGATGCCGGTGCGATGGATGGCGTAACCTCGGGCTCTGGCGCCAGCGGCTCCAGTAGCTCGGGCCGCGACGGAGCGGCGAAGGGCAATTCGGTGCGCGGCAGCCAGTTGACCACCTGCATGGCGTTCAAATAGGCGCGGCGGCGGGACTCGATTAGCAAGGGTCGGCCACTTGTGGATAACTGAAGTGTGCTGATTCTACCGCCCTTCGCTCAAGATCGCTTGCGGTTGATCGATAGTCTTGAACGCTGCTCTTCACCTCAGAAAAAGCGACAGCCCGTCCCGAGAGTGAATCGCATCGTCCGCGATGCAGTACAATCGCGGCTTTTAATCGCCAACCAGCCGGCCATTCCGATGATCGAACCCAAGCGCGTCTTGCGCGCCCTCGCTGAACACTGGGCACTTCTGGAGCCACTGTGCGAGCACTTCGACCAGGGCACCCTGAGCCTCAACGAACTGCGCACGCAACTGGCCGCCCAACAACTGGACAGCACGCCGCAGGACATCACCAGCCTGCTCGACGTGTGGATCCGCCTCGACATTCTGGTTCCCGTGGCGAAAAGCCCGAACCGTTTCGAGCTGAACGCGCAGATTCATGACTTCCTCGCCTACCTGCGTAGGGAACACCGACTGGGCCTGTGCCTGGAGATCGAAGCCTATCTGCGCCACCTCGAGCGTCTGGCCGGTTACATTCAGGATGCGTTCGACGTCCGTGATGGCAATGATCTTGCGCGTCAGTTGCGCCTGCTCGACATGCGCGTGCGCGACGTTCTGAAGAAACTCGATAACGACGAACAGGCGCTGGTGGCCGTGGCCGAGCGGGCCAAGACCAGCGACCGGCAGATCCCGCTGCGTCAGCGTTACGCCGAAGTACTGGCGACCTGGGACGAATACGTCGAGCCAATGATCGATCTGGTGAACGCCGACGGCGCCTTCGAACAAGGCGTGCGCAAGGTCGAAACTGTGCTGCTGAAGATGCTTAGCGAACAGCAGCGCCTCGGCCATCTGGTCGATGACGACATGCTGCTGCGTACTCACGCGCGCATCCTGGAGATGCAGACCAGCGCCCAGTTGACCCTGCGCCACGCCCGGGAACTGCTGCTGCCGCTGCGTGAAGAAGCGCGCCGACACAACGCCGTGACCCGTGGTGCTGCTCTGGCGCTGGCGGCGATCCGCCGCAAAGGCATCGACGCCGTGCCGCAAGCCGCGATGCCGCTGTTCACCCGGCCGCAAAGCACCTTCCTCGGCAGCGCCAGTCAGGTTGAAGCCTACGTCTACGCCCTGGCCCGTTTCGAGCCGAAACCGGCGCGCTTCCCCAAGGCGCACAAGTCGCAAAAGACCGGCGATGCGCCGCGTGCACCGCGCACCGTGCGCGAAATGGTCGACCGTTGCGAAGAGTCCCTGCCAATGCCGGATCTGATGACCTGGCTGCTGGAGCAGGAGCCGGACGGCGCGACCGACGAATTGCTTTACTGGTTCTCGCGCCTGTCGCGGGAAAAACGCTTCAAGCGCGAGCGTCTGGAACGCCGCGAATACCACACTCAGGAGCACCAGGTCAGTCTGCGCTCCTTCGCCCTGCTCTCGGCCGGCGACGCCACCGAGGATTCTGCGAGCACCCTCTCTGCAGGTACGTCTAATGCATCTTGATCTTTCCGAACTGTCGCAACTGGCGCCGATCTTCCGCGAGTTGTTCAAGGGTTACCACGTCAGCCGCCGTGATCCTGAGCTGTATGCACAACTGTCGAATTTCCAGGACCAGTACCGCACGCTGTTCAAGGCACTGGGTTTCGAACTGGTCTGCGACACCCGTGGTTTCTACTACTTCGTGCCGGACATGGCTGCCGCAGCGGTGAACAAGACCGCTCAGCGTCTGGCGCTGTTCACTTTCATCCTCGTCGAGCATCTGGCCGATCAGGGCCGCGATCCGATCGCCGTGCTCGACGGCGGCAGCCTCGGCCGCGAAGAACTGCCATCGCTGCTGGAAAAGTACCGCGACCTGTTCATCCAGGCCGAAGTGCAGACCGTTGAAGAGCTGGAAGAAAAGATCATGCGCCGCATGACCCAGCTCGGCTTCGCCAGCGAGGAAAACGGCGTGTACCGTTTCCTGCCGCCGATGCACCGTTTCCTCGACGTGTGCCTGTCGGTGCAGCAGGACCGTGATCTGGCGGCCAGCGTCCACAGCGTTCTGCCGCTGCCGGCACCGGTGCTGATCGACGAAGCCGCCGAGGCCAAATTTCTCGCCACCGACGACCCGCTCGATCTTTCCGAATTTGAGGAAGAGAGCGAAGAAGACGCACTGGCCCGCGCCATTGCCGAAGAACAGGAGTCCGACGCATGAGCCAGGAACGCTACGGCATCCGCCGCTTTGCCCTTTTGAACACCGCCGGTTACAGCCTCGGCCTGTTCCCGCTGGAAGAACCACTGTCGGTCTACGGCGCGAACAACCTCGGTAAATCCGCCTCGATCAACGCCTTGCAGTTCCCGATCCTGGCGCGCATGTCGGACATGAGTTTCGGCAAGTACAGCCTGGAACAATCCCGGCGGTTCTACTTTGCATCCGACACCAGCTATATCCTCGTCGAAGTGAACCTGCCTCACGGCCCGCACGTGATTGGTGTGGTCGGCCGCGGCCCGGGCGGCGGTTTCGGGCACCAGTTCTTTGCCTACGCCGGCAAGCTGGATCTGGCGCATTACCAGAAAAACGACACCTGCCTGCGTCAGAAAGAACTGTTCAGCAACCTTGAGAAGGAAGGCCTGAAAGCCTACGAGCTCAAGCCTGATGAACTGCGTCGTTTGCTGGTGGGCGGTCACACGTCGATCCCGCTGGATCTGACCCTGATTCCACTGCGCTCCACCAGCGAGCAGAGTCTGAAGACCTTCCGCGCACTGTTCATCAACCTGTTGCACATGCGCGAAATCACCGCAGCCAAGCTCAAGCAGCTGTTCCTCGATGCCTTCGAACACAGCCTGCGTTCCGGCAGCGTCGACTACATCGCGGCGTGCGAAGAAGCCTTCCGCGATGTGCGTCGCATGGAACAGGACTACAACTCGCTGGTGGCCGCCGGCCCGTTGGTCGAAGCCTTGGCCAACGGCGTGAAACAGCGCGACGTGCTGCGCGGCAAGTTGCATCGCCTGTCGCCGCTGCTCGACTCACTGCTCGGCACGTGGTCGGACTACGCCACGGCCCGCAAGGAAGAGCTGACGATTCAGGCCGAACACTACCGCCGCGAGCAGGACGACCTGCAAAACGATCAGCGTGGTGGCACTCAGGAACTGATGCGTCTGGAACGGGAAATCTCCGGCATCCAGCGCTGGCTTGGCGAACTGTCTGTACTGAAGAACCGCTTTGCACTGGTCGATGACGTCAAGGTGCTGGAGCAGCAACTGCTGGCGGCCAAGGACGCTCACGATGAACTGGCCGGTGCACTGGCGCAGTCCCGTCAGTTCAGCGCCGAGGATCTGGAAGAACGTCTTCGCGATCTGGAAAAACGCCTGAAGTCGGTGAAGCAGCAACTCGATCACGCCGACAACAACAGCTACGCCCGCCTGCGCGAAGAGTTCTCGCAACAAGACGTCGAACGCCTGATGCGCCTGTTCAACAGCGCGCTGTTCAGCCTGCCGCTGGGCGAACATGGCATCACCCTCGACGAGGATGGCGAATGGGTGAAGTCGGTCGAGCTGATCCTCGACGGTTTCAAGGGTGAGCGTTTCGAAGTGCCGGGCCTGTCGATCGACATATCGCACATCGAGCCACCGGCGCTGCAAGCGCTGGCCGACCGTGCCGCGCTGCGCGATCAGAAAGAACGCCTGGAAAAAGAGCTCAAGCAACTCAAGACCCAACAAGCCGTAGCCGCCGACCGCGCTGCGAGCAAGATTCAGACCGAAGCGCTGTACCAGCAGGTACTGGATGCGCAGAAGGCGCTGGAAGACTTCCGTCGCACCCAGACCTTGAGCGCCGAAGAAGGCGACAAGCTCGAGCAACTGGCGCAGATGGAGGCCGCGCAGGACGAACTCAAGCGTTCCAGCGATGCGTTCACCGAGCGCGTCCAGCAACTGTCGGCCAAGCTGCAACTGGTCGGGCGGCAGATCGCCGACATGGAAGCCAAGCAGCGCACCCTCGACGACGCCCTGCGTCGCCGCCAGCTGTTGCCGGCAGACCTGCCGTTCGGTACGCCGTTCATGGATCCGGTCGACGACTCGATGGACAACCTGCTGCCGCTGCTCAACGACTATCAGGACAGCTGGCAAGGCCTGCTGCGTGCCGACGGTCAGATTGAAGCGCTGTACGCGCAGGTACGCCTGAAGGGCGTGGCCAAGTTCGACAGCGAAGACGACATGGAGCGCCGCCTGTCGTTGCTGATCAACGCTTACGCGCACCGTACCGACGAAGCCCTGACCCTCGGCAAGGCCCGTCGTGCAGCCGTGACCGATATCGCCCGAACCCTGCGCAACATTCGCAGCGACTACGACAGCCTCGAGCACCAACTGGCGTTGTTCAACCGCGAGATCAACAAGCGTCAGGTGTCCAACCTGCAGAGCTTCCGCATCGTGCTCGCACCGAACAAGGAAGCCCTCAAGCACATCGACCAGATCATCCACAGCGCCGGTCAGTACGAAGAAGGCGAAACCCTGTCGGTGTTCGACCTGAGCCAAAGTGCGGAACAGGACAACAAGAACGAAGAGGCCAAGGAATACCTGGCACGGCTGGTGGCGGCAAACCACAACCAGCTCGGCCTCAAGGACTTGTTCGAACTGGCGTTCGAGATCACCAAGGTCAACGGCCAGCCGGTGATCCACACCGACATCGACGGCGCGGCGTCCAACGGCACCACGATGACCATCAAGGCACTGACCAACATGTATTTGTTGCTGCACCTGATGGACCGCGACCTGGCCGGTCGCGTGCGTCTGCCGTACTACCTCGACGAGGCGGCGGACATCGACGAGAAGAACCAGGCCGCCCTGCTGGAAACCAGCCTGCAACTCGGCTTCGTGCCGATTCTGGCGAGCGTGAAGCCGCAGGTCTGCGCCAGTGTCGCCATCGACCTGGAAGGTGGCAGCGGCCCGGCCGGTATCTACATCGACGAGGCGGACTGGAAGTACATCCGCCGCCACGATGTGGTGAAGGCCACGATCAATGTCGAAGCGGACGAGCCGGAGCTGGATGCGGTTTGATGCGTAACTGACGGGTACAAAAAAAGGCCGCGATCCATTTTGGATCGCGGCCCTTTTCATTGGGCGGGATTATTTGCCGAGGGGGATTTTCGGCGCCCAGTTCAGCCACTCGTCTTCGAACTTGTCGAACAGCGGGAAGGTTTGTTCGGCGCGGGCCGGATTGCCCATCTTCTCGCCGTCCGGGGTGGCGAAGGCGATACCGCCCTGAATCACTGTTTCAAGCGACTCGGTACGCATGGTCACGCCTTTGAACAAGCCGATATCGAAACCGACGCCGCTGGTGTTCCAGAAGCGACTGCCGCTACGCACCAGTGGCGCGTACTTCGGTTCGATCAGGATGTGCACCAGCACGCGATCCGCTGTCTGGCCCAGTTCGTAACCGGTGACTTTGCCCACGGTGATCTCGCGGTAGGTGACCGGCACACCCGGTTTCAGCGAGCCACGACGAGCAGCGCTCAATACCAGACTCAAACCAGCCTCTTGCTTGGCCACCTCTGGTGGATTGGCCAGGGCCACGAAGTTCTTCTGCGGGCCGAGGTTCTTGGCCGCCGGTTGCACTTCGATGTACTGGCCGGTGACCAGGGTCTCCAGGTTCGAGGTCTTGATCAGCCCCAACTCCGGTTTGACCACCCAGAACTGACTGCCGACCCGGGCAATTTTCTCCGGCACTTCAGTGATGCGTGCGGTGAGGATCACTGATTGCAGATCATCGGTCAGGTCGACACTTTCGATCTTGCCGACGTCCAGGCCCTTGAAGCGAACCGGGGTGCCGCTGCGCAGACCGTCCGCGCGATCGACCTTGATGGTGACGACAGCGCCTTTCTGATTCGCTTCATCATGGTTGGCAAACAGACGGAAGCGTGGAATGCGTTTTTGCAGCGGTGCCTTGGCTTGCGGCGTTTCGAAGGCGATGCCGCCGGCCATCAGAGTCTGCAACGATTCACTCTTGACCTGAATGCCGCCGGTCAGACCGCCAGTCAACGTGACGCCGCTGACGTTCCAGAACCGGGTCGAGGCGTTGACCAGGTTTTCGTATTCCTTCTCGATGTGGACGCCGATCACCAGTTGCTTGCGGGTCTTGGAGAACTGATAGCTCTGCACCGAACCGACCTTGACCTGCTTGTAGAGAATCGGGCTGCCGACATCGATCGAACCGAGGGTGTCGGTGAACAGCACCAGGTGCAGGCCGGGTGCGCGCAGATCCAGCGGCGGCGCTTTTGGCCGGGCCTCGAATTCACGTTGTGGCGCACCACCCTTGTCGCCCGGACGGACCGCGATGTAGTTACCTTTTACCAACGCTTCCAGACCGGTAATGCCTGCCAGGGAGATCGAAGGTTTGACTACCCAGAATTGCGTGCCGGTGACCAGATAGTCTTCGGCCAGCGGATCGAGGGTCAGCTCGGCGGTTGCGCTGGACAGGTCCGGATCGATCTTCAGCGCTTTCAGGTTACCGACCTGAATGCCCTTGTACATCACCGGGGTACGCCCGGCCTGCAGGCCTTCGAAATCGCTGAGTTTGACCTTCACACGGATGCCGGCAGCGGCCGCGTCGAAGTCTTCATAGAGGCGAAACGGCAGGCTCGGGTCGGTGGGCGGGCTGTCCTTGCGGTTCTCCGGGGTGGCGAAGGCGATGCCGCCGGCGACGATACTGGCCAGAGATTCGCTGCGCACTTTCACGCCGGACAGGTTGGCGTCGATGCTGATGCCGCTGGCGTTCCAGAAACGGGTGTGTTTGCGCACCAGTTTGGCGTAGGTCGGTTCGATGAATACCTTGAGTTCGACCGTGCTCTGGTCTTCCGACAGCACATAACTTTTGATCTGGCCGACCTTGATCTGTTTGTAGAAAACCGGGCTGCCGCGATTCAACGAACCGAGGCGATCGGCCTTGATGGTCAAGTGCAGACCGGGCTTGGAATCCGATAGCGGTGGCTCTTCGGCCAGGGCCTTGAACTTGCGAGTCGGCTCGCCTTCGCCCGGGCTGATGGCGACGTAGTTACCCGAAACCAGAGTTTCCAGACCAGTGATCCCGGCCAGGGTCACGCTTGGCTTGACCAGCCAGAAACGAGTGCTGGTCTTCAGGTACTGATCGACATCCTTGTTCATCTCGATAGTGGCGATCACACCTTTGGTGCCACCTTCGTCATCGAGCTTGAGGGCTTTGACCTTACCGACGGACATGCCTTTGTAGACGACTTCGGTCTTGTTGGCCTGGATGCCTTCACCACTTTCGAAACGCACCTGAATCTCGATGCCGGTTTCGGTGTAGGCACGCCATCCCAGCCAGCCGCCGATGATCAGGGCAATAAGGGGAAGTACCCAAATGGCAGACCAGTTAGAAGCCGGTCGGGTTTTCGCTACAGGCAAATCAGTCATGGTCGGCGTCCGACTCCGTGTTATCCCAAATCAGTCGGGGATCGAAAGTGACAGCGGCGAGCATCGTCAGGATCACCACACTGGCGAAGGCGATGGCGCCAAGATTGGCTTCGACGCTGGCAAGCCGGCCGAAGTTGACGACCGCCACCAGAATGGCGATCACGAAAATATCGAGCATGGACCAGCGGCCTATGAACTCGATGAAGCGGTACATCCAGATCCGCTGGCGCGCGGACAACGGCTGACGGCGCTGTACCGAAAACAGCAACAGCGCGATGCCCACCAATTTGAATGTCGGCACCAAAATACTGGCGATGAACACCACGGCAGCGATCGGTATCATGCCGTGCTGTACCAGTTGGATGACGCCGGACATGATCGTGCTCGGATCACCCTGCCCCAGAGAGCTGACTGTCATGATCGGCAGTACGTTGGCGGGGATGTAGATAATCGCCGCCGTGATCAGCAACGCCCAGGTACGCGCGAGACTGTTCGGGCGCCGCGCATGAACCAGCGCACCGCATCGAGCGCAAGTCTGCACATCGCTGTCGGCATCCTGTCTGTTCAGTTCGTGGCATTCCGTACAGATCAGAATGCCCGCATCAATCGCCCGCATGGGCATCTTCTCCTGATAACGCCTGCCAGATCTGGTGCGGTGACATCACCACTTCAAGCCAGACCTGAACCAGTAACAAGCCGATGAAACACGCCAGACCGAGGCCCACGGTGATAGCCGCCATGTCCGCCAGTTTGACGATTGCGACCAGGACACCCATGAGGTAGACCTCAAGCATGCCCCAGTCTTTGAGGTGGTGATAAATGCGGTAGAGCAACAGGCCGTAGCTACGACCGATGTTGAAACGGATCGTCAGCAGCACGATCAACTGACACAGCAGTTTCAGCAGCGGAATCGCCATGCTGCAAAGGAATACGACGACTGAAACGCCGCGCATATCGGTATTGAACAGACCGATAACGCCGCTCCAGACAGTGTCCTGCGACGATTGCCCGAGAACATTGAGCTGCATGATGGGTAAAAAGTTCGCCGGCACGTAGAGCAGCAGTGCGGCAATGACCAAGGCAAGACTGCGCTGCACCACGTTATGGCGGTGGGCATACAGTTCGTAACCGCAGCGTGGGCAGAGGGCTTTTTCGCCGTGGGCAAGCTCGGGCTTGCGCATCAGCAGATCGCACTCATGGCAGGCCACCAAGTCATCCAGCGGTAAATCTGACAGCCCGGGGGTGTCAACCGAATCTGACATAAGGGCTCTGACTCCGAAAAAGTTGGGATCTATTCTAGTGTTCTGATTCGAAAATAACTGTGCAAATTTGTTCGCTGACGCGAGCAAAAACTTTCCTGCGGGCAAAACAAAACCCCAACTGCTTTCGCAATTGGGGTTTCGGAATTTAATCTTGACGATGACCTACTCTCACATGGGGAAACCCCACACTACCATCGGCGATGCA
>NZ_NEHN01000012.1:0-197099 GCF_002112395.1 Pseudomonas sp. R38(2017) | reverse complement strand
TGGCATCTGGAAACACACACTTAGCGGCCGGACACTCACGCTGCACACATTCACTGCAAAGGCGCTGTACGCGTCAGGGCAGACATCAGCCCCGCTCACTTTCACCGTAGTGGCCTTGATCGTGCCTACGATCACCAACGTACTGGGCGCCAATAACGCGGAAATACCGGAAGGTACCTGGACAACCAGCACCACCGTGAAACTCAAAGGCAAGGCGAGTCTTGGCCAGCAGGTCGAGGTATTCGACGGTACTGGCGCAAGTGCAGTATCCAAGGGCAAGGCGACCGCCAATGCGAGCGGTGATTGGGAACTCTCGGTCCCCGTCGCGGAAGAGTCGCATCGCTTGTATGCCCAATCGCTCTATCACCAGGTTCCGACGTATTCAAACGTGCGCACGCTGACCGTAACCGCCGCCACCGCGCCGACCATCACCTCGGTCAAGGGCTCGCCGAGCAATGTGGAAATCCCCAACGGTGGCAGCACCGTCGAAACCAGCGTCACCCTGACCGGCACCGCCGCCAAGGGCCAGAAAGTTGATGTGCTACTGGGCATCGTGTCCAAAGGGCAGCCAACAGCCGATCCGGTGACCGGCATCTGGACGCTGGTGGTGACTGGCCTGACTGCCGTGCTCCACAGCTTCACCGCCAAGGCGTTGTATGCGCCGGGCGCGGTGTCGGCTGCGCGGACCTTCACCGTGACTGCCGCCACTCCACCGAATATCGTTTCGGTTTATGTCTTGCCAAGCGGAAGCCCAATTGGCAACGATGGCTACACTGATGCAACAAGTGTACGGTTGTCCGGCACCGCTGCGAATGCGATGCAAGTAGAGCTATTTGACGGCCAAACACCTCTAGGTACAGCGCCTATCGATACAACTGGTAGATGGACGTTTACGATCAACGCTTTAGCACGAACCAAACACACCTTCACAGCCAAGGGACTTTATGGAAGCCAACCAGTCTCTCCGTCGTTCTCAATAACGGTACTCCCTCCTTACACCCCTCCAGTGATTACAGCGGCCTATGATCCCTACAATGGTAATAGTTACCTTCCACCGGGTGGTACTGCTCTATATGGTCAAGTCAAATTCACTGGAACCTGTTACGCCTATCCAATTGCTCGGAACATTGGCCTTCGTAGCCAGCACGGCGGCCATAGAGCTGTCCCTATCGATGCTGGAAAAACAACCTGGGAGGGTACGACAACGCATACGTATAAAGGAACAATCAACTACTTCATTCAAGATATCTGGGTGAATTTAGACTCTAATACGTACCCAATCGTCCATTAAGACGGATAAAGGGGATGAGCGATTAAGTGATGAAAGTTGCGCATTTTTTGCCAGTCCGAACCATAAAATCCCTCCTTCCTTCGAGAGGAAAGGGGACGTATTTATTTACCAGTCCCAACTACGAAAGCCCGCCCTCCCGTCCAATCGGGAGAGCGGCTTTTGTCGTTTCCGCGCCTTTGGAAGGCCTCGTTGAATAGTGTTGAAGCTTATGTCCGCAAAGCCACGCAACCTTGCGCCTTTGCCTACGCATCCGCCAGAATCCGCCGGCTTGTGCGCCTTGGGGGCGGGTTCTATTGTTTGGCGGTCGTTGAAAAGCAGCGATCGGGTTTAGCAGCCCGGATCTACTCTAGACGCACAATGCCGTTCGTTCGTGATCAGGCTCACGCCTGTCCGTTCACGTTATGGCTGCTTTGCGTGGGGCACTTCGGTGCGCCGGGTTCTAGAGTCCTGGTCTGCTAACCCGCGTACGGCCGCCACCTCTTTCGTTTAGCAGCGAAGCGTGGCGCCTCCACTACTCTAGAGGCTTTACCCATGATCAAACCCACGCCAAACCCGCCGGAAGTCGATTCAACTTCCCCCTACGAAACCCTCGATTCAAAGAAATTCCACGAAGCCGCCGAACGCGCTCTCGATCACTACCTCAATCCGCTTCTCCCCAGAAAACCTCTGCTCAAACCCAACGCCCGCTGCCTCATAGCGCCCGGTATCGACAGCGAAGAACTGCTGGCCGACGCCTGCGAAACCCTGACCTCGGCCAAAATCATGGCCAGCGATTTCGCCGGGATGATCGATACGCCGCAGCGGCATGTGCTGTTGGGCATCGGGCAACTGATAATGCTGGCGGAACTGGCGGTGAATCGGGTGCTGGATAATCTGGAACTGAAGGCTGAGGCAAACCTGTAGGCAAGTGAGCGATTGTGGCGAGGGAGCTTGCTCCCGCTCGAGTCCGAAGCGCTCGCAATGCTTTTGGGGGCTGATTCGCAACCCAGCGGGAGCAAGCTCCCTCGCCACAGATTTCGCCAGGCATAAAAAACCCGCCGTCCCGTATAACCGGGACGGCGGGTTTTGTCGTTTCAGCCCCGGTTCACACCGTATCCACCTTCAACGAATGATCATTGAGCATGCCGTTGATGATCGTCGCCGTGTCATGCCCGCTGGCGATCAACCCACCTGCCCCCGGCGTTACCCCGTAGTGACTTGCGAGGTTGACGCCGGCCAGGTCGATGGTCTGGTTCGGCGTGGCGCCGGCCATGGCGCTGACGTCGATGCTGGTGACCACCGAGGCGCCACTGCCGGTGACGGTGAAGTGCAGGTAGTCATCCAGTGAAGCCGCCGTGCCGTTTTCACCTTGCAGCAGTTGCGACAGGTCGAGCTTGTCGGTGCCGGGGGTAAAGTCGGTGACGGTGTCGTGGCCGCTGTTGCCTTTGAGCCACTGGAAGGTGTCGGCGCCCGGCCCGCCGGTCAGGGTGTTGTTGCCCATGCCTCCGATCAGCAGGTCGTCACCGCCGCCGCCGTTGAGGATGTCGTTGCCCAGGCCGCCATTGATGACGTTGTTATTGTTGTCGCCGGTGAGGGTGTCGTTGAAGTTCGAGCCGACGAGGTTTTCGACGTTGCTGATGGTGTCGATGCCCGCACCGACAGTGTTCTGCGCACCGAGCAGGCTCAGGTTGACTGTCACACCGGCCGTCGCGTGGGCATAGCTGACCGTGTCGATACCGGCGCCACCATCGAGGATGTCGTTGCCCGGGCCGCTGTAGAGCAAGTCGTTGCCGGCGCCGCCGTGCAGTTCGTTGTTGCCGGAGCCTGCGGTCAGCACGTCGTTACCGTCGCCACCGTTGAGGATGTTGTCGCCGTTGCCCGCCACCAGCACGTCATCGCCGGAAGTCCCGGTAAGGGTGTGGCCGTCCTGATAGCTGATGGTCACGTTGGCGGTGTCGCTGCCACCGTGGTTGTCGTTGGCGGTGTAGGTGCCGTGGAAGTCCGGGGTGACGTCGTGGGCCCCGGCGTAGTTGACCGTCATGGTCAGTTGGTAGTTTTCCGCGGCATTGGTGTTGCTGCCGCTGGTGTTGGTGATGTTGGTGATGTGGATCTGGTACGTGCCATCGGCGCTGGCGGTGATGGTGCCGCCAGCGGCGATGCTGACGAACGCCCCACCGTTCACCGAATACTCCATGGTGATGTGGCCGGCCGCCAGGTTGTGGTCGAGGTTGAGGGTCTCGCCCTGTTTCAGTTTGACGGTGATCAGGTCTTCATCGTTGGCATTGGCGTTGGTCACCGCACCGAGATAGCCACTGACCACCAGCACCGCTGTCATGGCCGCCGTGTTCGCCGCGAAGGAGTTGCGTACATCGGCCAGGTTCTGGTTGGCGGCGGTGTTGCTGGTGCCGGTGAAACTGATCGCACCGCTGCCGGTGAAGTCCGCGCCCTTGGCGACCCAACCAGTGTTGAAGGTGGTTGGCGAGGCGTTGAGCGTATCGCCGTCCGGATCGGTGTCGTTGGCCAGCAGCAACTCGCCCGGCACCACGACATTGCTCGACAGCACGTTGGTGATGATGTGGTCGTCCACTGCCACGGGTGGCGAGTTGGGGATCACTTTCACCGTCAGGGTCGAGCTGGCGAGGTCGCCGTCGTTGTCGCTGAGGGTGAAGCCGATGTTCTCGGTGATCACCACGCTGGTGGTTTTCTGCGAGGTGTAGCTGTAGTCGCCGGTGTCGAGGTTGACCACCAGGGTGCCGCTGTTGTTGGTGGCGATGCTCAGGGTGTTGTTCACCGTGTTGAAGGTGCCGTGATTGGTACCGCCGCTGGCAGTGAGCGAACCCTGGCCGCTGTTGGCTTTCGGGTCGTAGGTGTAGGTGGTGCCGTCGACCACGATGGATTTGATGAAACCGCCATCGGCGCCGAATGAACCGCCATCGCCCAGCAACGAACCGGTGACCGGTGCGCCTTCCACGGTGCCGGACAGCACCGAGTTCAGTTGATTGAGGTCGGTGACCACCACCGCGTTGGTGTTGGTGTGGCTGATGCCGTCGTAGGCGATCGGATCAAGGTTGGCGTTGCTCACACCACTGCCGAGACCGATGGCGTAGTTCTTGATGTTGTTGGCATCAAGGAAGGCTTTGAGCGCGGTTTCGTCGGCGGTGCCGATTTCCTGGCCGGTGGTGGGTTTGCCGTCGGAGAAGAAGTAGCCGACGTTCTGCGCCCCGGTGAGTTTGCCCGAGGTGTTGAACGCGGTCTGCATGGTCGCCACGGCCGCATCGTAGTTGGTGCCACCACCGGCGCTGAGACCGGCCAGCAGGGTCTTGGCCGTGGCCACATCGACCCACACTGACGTGCGGTCGGTGGCGCTGCTGCTGAAGGTGACGAGTTGCACTTTCACATCACCCAGATCGTCGTACTTGTCGAGTAAGGCGCTGATCGCCTGCTTGGCCAGGTCCAGCCGCGACAGGCCCGGCACGCCAGAGGCGTCGGCCATACTGCCGGAGATGTCGAGCACGATCAGCACGTTGGAATCGATCTCCACCGCTGCTACCGACCGGTCCGACGCCACGGCTTTTGGCACGTCATCGACGATGTTGACCACGATGGTGCTGGTGGTGCTGTTGCCCAGCGCATCGGTGGCTTTGTAAGTGAAACTTTCGCTCAGGGTGTTCGGCCCGTCGTTGGCGTTCGGCGTGGTTTTCGGCGCCGAGGTCAAGGTATAGGTGTACGTGCCGTCGACGTTGAGCAGGATCTGCCCGTAAGTGCCGGTGGCGCTGCCGACCAGGGTGTAAGTGATCGCACCGCTGCCGCCGGTGACCGCTCCGACCAGGGTGCCGGTTGCGGTTTCACCGGTGTTGGTCGGGTCGCTGCCGGTGACCGTGCCGGGGGCCAGGTCTTGCCCGTCCTTGGTCAGGTCGAGGGCTTTTTCGTAGACGGTCACGTCCTGATCGACCGAGGCCACGAGTTTGCTGTCAGCGACGTTGATGGTGATGGTGGTGGTGCTTTCGTCACCGTCACTGTCTCGAATGGTGTAGGTAAACGAGTCGGTGGCGCCCGGCGGGCTCACCGAGTTCGGGTTGCTGTGATAGACCGCGTTGCCAGCCGCATCCAGGGTCAGGTAGCCGTAGGTGCCGTTGATGTTGCTGTTGAGGCCGCCAATGGCCGAGGTCGACGTGTCGCTGCCGCCCCGTACGCCCACCACCGCACCGCCCGCTGCCGGGCCATCGGCACCGGTGGCGTCGTTGCCCAGCACGCTGATGTTGACCGTGCCGCC
Organism: Pseudomonas sp. R38(2017); assembly: GCF_002112395.1. Taxonomy (NCBI): domain Bacteria; kingdom Pseudomonadati; phylum Pseudomonadota; class Gammaproteobacteria; order Pseudomonadales; family Pseudomonadaceae; genus Pseudomonas; species Pseudomonas sp. R38(2017). The sequence continues at coordinate 191,556 of NZ_NEHN01000012.1, read as the reverse complement.
CTCCGCCACCGAGCCGGTGTCGGCCTTGGCGGTCGGCAGGTCGTCGATGATGTTGACGTTGATCTGCCCGGACGCGGTGCTGCCATCCCCATCGGTGGCCACCACGTTGAAGTTTTCGGTGATGCTGTTGGCACCATTGCCGGTCGGGTGGGTTTCGTGATCCACAAGGGTGTAGCTGTAACTCACCACGCCCGTAGCCGGGTTGTAACCGGTAATGGTCAGCGTGCTGCCCAGCGGCGTGACGACCGATTGCGGGAAGCCTGCGGCCACGCCATTGGTGAACACGGCGATGCCACCGACGGTGAGGGTTTGCAGACCGTCGAGGGCAGTGACGGTGAAGGTGCCGCTTTGGGTCGACGCCGTAGCGTCCGGCGCAGTGCCGTTGCTGAGGTTTTTCTCGTAGACAGTGAGCTCGCCGCCGTTGACATCGAGGCCGTTGAGAATCACCGGATCGTCGTTGTTGTGAATCTGCAAAACCAGATTCGCAGTGCTGGTATCGCCGTCCGAATCGGTGATGGTGTAGGTGAAGGTCTCGGTGCCGTTGCCACCGCCATGCAGATTCTTGAAGTCGGCATCGTTGGTGTTCAGCGTGTAGGTGTACGTGCCGTTGGCATTCAACACCAGCGTGCCATAGGTCCCCGTAAAAGTACCGGCAGTGATCGGGCCGGCGTTGGGGCCAGTCGGTACACGGTCAGCGCCTTGCACATCGTTGGTCAGGACGTTGCCGGTCAGTGTCAGGTTGGTTTCCGAGGCGGTGCCGGCGTTGCTGTCATTTACGCCTTTTGGAAGGTCGTCGACGATATTGACGTCGAGATTGGCGTTGGCGGTGGTGCCGTTGTCATCTACCACCGTCACAGCAAATTGCTCACTCAACGTGTTCGCGCCGTTGGCGGTCGGATGCGCGTCGTTGTGATCCAGGGTGTAGCTGTAGCTCACGACACCAGTGGTGGCGTTGAAGCCAGTGATGGTCAGCGTACTGCCCAGCGGAGTCGTGACCGATTGCGGAAAGCCTGCCGCCACGCCGTTGGTCACGACAGCAATGCCGCCCACGGTCAGCGTCGTCACGCCGTCCAGCGCGGTGATGGTAAACGTGCCGCTTTGGGTCAGTGCAGTGGCATCCGGTGCACTGCCGGTGCTGAGGTTTTTCTCGAAAACGGTCAGCTCGCCGCCGTTCACGTCGAGGCCGTTGATGATCACCGGATCGTCGTTGTTGTGGATCTGCAACACCAGATTCGCGGTGCTGGTATCACCATCGGAATCATGCAGAGTGTAGGTAAAGGTTTCGGTGCCATTACCGCCGCCATGCAGCGCTTTGAAGTCAGCGTCGCTGGTATTGAGCGTGTAGGTGTAAGTGCCGTTGGCGTTCAGTACCAGCGTGCCGTAAGTCCCGGTAAATGTACCGGCGACCACAGGGCCGCTGTTGGGGCCGACGGGAATCCGGTCGGCGCCCTGGACGTCGTTGGTCAGGACGTTGCCGGTCAGGCTCAGGTTGGTTTCCGAGGCGGTGCCGGCGTTGCTGTCATCCACGCCTTTTGGCAGGTCGTCGACGATGTTGACGTCCAGCGACGCATTCGCGGTGGTGCCATTGTCATCTACCACCGTCACAGCAAATTGCTCACTCAACGTGTTCGCGCCGTTGGCGGTCGGATGCGCGTCGTTGTGATCCAGGGTGTAGCTGTAGCTCACGACACCAGTGGTGGAGTTAAACCCGGTGATGGTCAGCGTACTGCCCAACGGAGTCGTGACCGATTGCGGAAAGCCTGCCACCACGCCGTTGGTGACGACGGCAATACCGCCCACGGTCAGCGTGGTCACACCATCCAAAGCAGTGATCGTGAAAGTACCGCTCTGAGTCAGGGCGGTGGCATCCGGTGCACTGCCGGTGCTGAGGTTTTTCTCGAATACGGTGAGCTCACCGCCGTTCACATCCAGGCCGCTGATGGTCACCGGATCGTCGTTGTTGTGGATCTGCAAAACCAGATTCGCGGTGCTGGTATCGCCGTCCGAATCGGTGATGGTGTAGGTGAAGGTTTCAGTGCCGTTTCCGCCACCGTGGAGGGCTTTGAAGTCGGCATCATTGGTGTTCAGCGTGTAGGTGTAAGTGCCATTGGCGTTCAACACCAAGGTGCCGTAAGTGCCGGTGAAGGTGCCGGCAGTGATCGGGCCGGCATTGGGACCAGTTGGTACATGGTCAGCACCTTGCACATCGTTGGTCAGCACGTTCCCAGTCAGCGTCAGATTGGTCTCCGAGGCAGTACCGGTATTGCTGTCATCCACGCCTTTTGGCAGGTCATCGACGATGTTTACATCCAGGTTGGCATTCGCCGTGGTGCCGTTGTCATCGACGACGGTGACGGCGAACTGCTCGCTCAGGGTATTCGCGCCGTTGGCAGTCGGATGAGCATCGTTGTGATCCAGGGTGTAGCTGTAGCTGACGACACCGGTCGTGGCATTGAACCCGGTGATGGTCAGCGTGCTGCCCAACGGAGTCGTGACCGATTGCGGAAAGCCTGCCGCCACGCCGTTGGTCACGACAGCAATGCCGCCCACGGTCAGCGTCGTCACGCCGTCCAGCGCGGTGATGGTGAACGTGCCGCTTTGGGTGAGTGCAGTGGCATCCGGTGCACTGCCGGTGCTGAGGTTTTTCTCGAAAACAGTCAGTTCACCGCCGTTTACATCCAGGCCACTGATAGTCACCGGATCGTCGTTGTTGTGAATCTGCAAAACCAGGTTCGCGGTGCTGATATCGCCGTCCGAATCGGTGATGGTGTAGGTGAAGGTTTCAGTGCCGTTTCCGCCGCCATGCAGATTCTTGAAGTCGGCATCGTTGGTGTTCAGCGTGTAGGTGTAAGTACCGTTGGCGTTGAGCACCAAGGTGCCGTAAGTCCCGGTGAAAGTGCCGGCGGTGATCGGCCCGGCATTGGGGCCGGTTGGGACTCGGTCAGCGCCTTGCACGTCGTTGGTCAGAACGTTGCCAGTCAGCGTCAGGTTGGTTTCCGAGGCGGTGCCGGCGTTGCTGTCGTCCACACCTTTTGGCAGGTCGTCGACGATGTTGACGTCCAGCGACGCATTCGCGGTGGTGCCATTGTCATCTACCACCGTCACAGCAAATTGCTCACTCAACGTGTTCGCGCCGTTGGCAGTCGGATGAGCATCGTTGTGGTCCAGGGTGTAGCTGTAACTGACAACACCAGTCGTGGCATTGAATCCGGTAATGGTCAGCGTGCTGCCCAATGGTGTGGTGACCGATTGCGGAAAGCCTGCCGCCACGCCATTGGTGACCACGGCTATGCCGCCAATGGTCAGCGTGGTGACGCCGTCCAGCGCAGTGATGGTGAAAGTACCGCTCTGAGTCAACGCCGCCGAATCCGGCGCACTGCCGGTGCTGAGGTTTTTCTCGAAGACCGTCAGCTCGCCGCCATTCACGTCGAGGCCATTGATGATCACCGGATCGTCGTTGTTGTGAATCTGCAGAACCAGATTCGCGGTGCTGGTATCGCCGTCCGAATCGGTGATGGTGTAGGTGAAAGTTTCAGTGCCGTTGCCACCGCCATGCAGGTTCTTGAAGTCGGCGTCATTAGGGTTGACGGTGTAGGTGTAGGAACCATCAGCATTCAGCACCAGAGTGCCGTAAGTCCCGGTGAAGGTTCCGGCGGTGACCGGACCAGTCGGCACACGGTCGGCGCCTTGCACGTCGTTAGTCAGCACGTTGCCGGTCAGCGTGAGATTGGTTTCCGAAGCCGTGCCGGCATTGCTGTCGTCCACGGCTTTTGGCACGTCATCAACGATGTTCACGTCCAGAGAAGCGTTAGCGGTGGTGCCGTTGTCATCCACTACGGTGACCGCGAACTGCTCACTCAAAGTGTTCGCGCCGTTGGCAGTCGGGTGCGCATCGTTGTGGTCGAGGGTGTAGCTGTAACTCACCACACCGGTCGTGGCGTTGAAACCGGTGATGGTCAGCGTACTGCCCAGCGGCGTAGTGACCGATTGCGGGAAACCGGCGGCTACACCATTGGTTACGACCGCGATTCCCCCCACGGTCAGCGTGGTCACACCGTCCAAGGCAGTGATCGTGAAAGTGCCGCTCTGAGTCAAAGCCGTAGCATCCGGTGCACTGCCGGTGCTGAGGTTTTTCTCGAAAACAGTCAGTTCACCGCCGTTCACATCGAGGCCGCTGATAACCACCGGATCGTCGTTGTTGTGGATCTGCAGCACCAGGTCGGCGGTGCTGGTATCGCCGTCCGAGTCGGTGATGGTGTAGGTGAAGGTCTCGGTGCCGTTGCCACCGCCGTGCAGGTTTTTGAAGTCTGCGTCGTTAGGGTTGACGGTGTAGGTGTAAGAACCGTCGGCATTCAACACCAAGGTGCCGTAAGTCCCGGTAAAAGTGCCGGCAGTGATCGGTCCAGCATTGGGTCCGGTCGGGACGCGGTCGGCGCCTTGCACGTCATTGGTCAGGACGTTGCCGGTCAGCGTGAGATTGGTTTCCGAAGCCGTGCCGGTGTTGCTGTCGTCCACGGCTTTGGGCAGGTCGTCGACGATGTTCACATCCAGCGAAGCATTGGCGGTGGTGCCGTTGTCATCCACCACGGTGACGGCGAACTGCTCGCTCAGCGTGTTGGCGCCGTTGGCGGTTGGGTGGGCGTCGTTGTGGTCGAGGGTGTAGCTGTAGCTGACGACGCCGGTTGTGGCGTTGAACCCGGTGATGGTCAGTGTGCTGCCCAATGGCGTGGTCACCGATTGCGGGAAGCCTGCGGCTACACCGTTGGTGACAACGGCAATGCCGCCGACAGTCAGCGTGGTCACACCGTCCAAGGCAGTGATCGTGAAAGTGCCGCTCTGAGTCAAAGCCGTAGCATCCGGCGCACTGCCGGTACCAAGGTTTTTCTCGAAAACCGTCAGTTCGCCACCCTCGACGTTCAACCCGTTGATCAGCACCGGATCGTCGTTGTTGTGGATCTGCAGAACGAGGTTTGCAGTACTGGTGTCACCATCGGAATCGCGCAGGGTGTAGGTGAAGGTCTCTGTGCCATTGCCGCCGCCATGCAACGCCTTGAAATCCGCGTCGCTGGTATTGAGCGTGTAGGTGTAAGTGCCGTTGGCGTTCAGTACCAGCGTGCCGTAAGTCCCGGTAAATGTACCGGCGACCACAGGGCCGCTGTTGGGGCCGACGGGAATCCGGTCGGCGCCCTGGACGTCATTGGTCAGGACGTTGCCGGTCAGGCTCAGGTTGGTTTCAGAAGCCATTCCGGCGTTGCTGTCATCCACCGCTTTGGGCACATCATCGGTGATGTTCACATCCAGCGAGCCGGTCGCCGTGTCGCCATTGCTGTCACCGGCAATCACCGTGAAATGTTCGCTGAGGCTGTTGGCACCGTCACCCGCAGGATGGGCGTCATTGCCGTTGAGGGTGTAGCTGTAGCTGACCGTACCGTTCGCCGGGTTGTAACCGGTGATGGTCAGGGTGTTGCCCAGTTGTGTGGTGATCGATTGCGGGAAACCGACCGGCACGCCGCCGACGATCACGTTGATGCCGCCGATGCTCAGGCTTGTCAGACCATCGGGCGCCGAGATGCTGAAGCTGCCGGCCTGGGTCAGCGCCCCGGGATTGGCGGCGGAACCGTCCGGCAGATTGGCTTCGTTGAGCGTCAGTTCGCCCCCGGGCACATCCAGGCCAGTGAGGGCCACAAGGTTATTGACCGGTGGCGGAATGACCGGCACTGGCGTGTTGTCGCCGTTGTCGATGACTGCATTGTGGCGCTCTTGCGGAAACTCGGGAATGCCACCGAAACCGGCCGTTGGGAAACCGATGACCGGATCGACCCGGCCACCCACTTCGGTCAACAGCACGAAACTGTGACCGCCGCCCTTGCCGCCGTTGGTGTCGCCGGGGGCATCGGGGCCTGCAGCAGTGGCTTCAGCGGATTTGGTCGGGTCGTCACCGGCGGCAATGGCTTTCTGGATCTGTGCGACATCGGTGAGTTGAGCATCGCTCGGGGTCAGCGCTTCCGGCGCATCCACATGGGGCGCGTGGTTGGCCAGCAATTGTCCGGTCATGGTCAGGCTGCTGTCCCGGCCCAGGGTCAGCTCCTGGCCGTTTTGCAGATGGACGGCGACCGCCCCCTCCGCGCCCGTGATCAATTGATCCCCGGCAAACAGTCGATCGCCCTCAACCAATGCGCGCCGACCTCCGTCAGCCGATTGAGCGAAAACCTGACCGATGACTTTAGTGACGATCCCGATGAGCGTTGCCATGTGCATTTCCTCCGCTGCCGACCACCGTCGGCACTGGTTCACGAAGCAGCCCATGGCTCAAGCGGGTTGTCGGGGCGACGCTCGCACCTCGACAGTTCGTTTCGCAGGGTGTGCACATTCAGATACTCCAGCGCCCTCAGGCACTTGGAATCCCTGATCGATGCAGCACGCCCACTAGCGCTACGTAACGGTGGTGAATCACCCGAGTGACAAAAAACTGTCACCCATTCGCCGCTACGCGTCCCTCCCCTTTAGCAGTACTTCGCCCGTATGTCGCAAAGTGAGTGGAACTTTCCTCAAGCCTTCATGCACTCCCTAAAGCGCATAAAACAAAGGCTTTCGAATGGAACAATGTGCTGGATTCGACGAAGCGCATAAGTTTTTTTTGGCATAAGCCATATGAAAAATTTTTCTTAGCTACGCTTCAGGATGTTCTTAGCTCTGTTGTATCAGCGATGAGACGCTAAATACCAAAAATATCGTCAATAAATTGGCGACAGCGGAATACCATCAGGACTCAGGGAGATGCACCCATGCGCGTTCTAACCCCCCTCTGCAGTGCGGTTTTGCTGGCCATGGCTTGCACATCCCAAGCTCAAGCCATGAACCTTACCGAAGCCATTCAAAGCACCATTGCAACCCACCCGGAACTGGCGTCGCGGGTGGACGCCAAGCTGTCGGCCGATGAACAGGTAAAAGTTGCCAAGGGTGGCTTCTATCCGTCGGTGGATCTGAACGCCGCTTACGGTCGGGGCTACAGCGACAACACCAACACTCGGGCCCTCGGTAACCACCACACCGAAATCCTCAACTACACCCAGTCCGAGCTGCGTCTGCGGCAGATGCTGTTCGACGGTTTCAACACCGCCAACGAAGTCGAGCGCACCAAGGGTGTGTCCAATTCGCGCGCGTATTACGCGCAAGGCACCGCGCAGGACCTGGCCCTGCGCACCATCGAGGTCTACCTCGAAGTGCTCAAGCGTCGTGAACTGGTGACGCTGGCCAAGAACAACCTGCAGGCGCATTTGCGCGTCAATGACCAGATCGGCCTGCGCACCCAGCGCGGCATCGGCAGCACCGCCGACTCCGATCAGTCGGTCGCCCGTAAAGCGCTGGCGCAGAACAACCTCGATACTGCCGAAGTCGATCTGGCGGATGCCGAATCGAACTTCTACGCCGTGGTCGGGCGCATGCCCGATGAGCTGGAAGCACCGGCCTCGACCCGTGGTGAATTGCCCGCCACCCTGCCCGAAGCCCAGCAAAGCATGGTCGAGAACAACCCGTATCTGAAATCCGCCCAGGCCGACGTGCAATCGGCCGAGAGCCAGTACGAAGTCGCCAAGTCACCGTTCTACCCACGCTTCGATGCGGAAGCGGCAGTCGGCGCCAACAACAACGTGCAGGGCGATGAAGGCCATGACAACGAATGGCGCGTTGGCGTGGTGATGAACTACAACCTGTTCCGCGGCGGCAGCGACAAGGCACGACTGGCCTCCGATGCGCACCAGATCAACCAGGCCATGGACATCCGCAACAACGCCCTGCGCCAGCTCAACGAGAACATTCACCTGGCGTGGAACGCCATGGTCAACGCCAAGAAACAGACCCCGACTGCCCGCGAATACGCCGAGACCACCAAGCGTGTGCGCGCCGCGTATCAGGATCAGTTCGGCCTCGGCCAACGAACCCTGCTCGACCTGCTCGACAGTGAAAACGAGCTGTACAACGCCAATCGCCGCTACACCGAAATCCGCTACACCGAGGAATTTTCGATGTACCGCGTGCTGGCGAACATGGGTCAGTTGCTGAGCAAGCAACGTGTCGTGCTGCCGGCCGACGCGATTGCCGCTGCCGAGGTGAAGAACGAGGCACGCTTGCCCGAACTGAAGTAGTCCCGATGATGTAGCCAGGGAGCGATCAATATGACCAGCATGGAACCCGGTGTTTCCGGGGTCGATCCGCGGCTGAGCTTCGATGATCCGTTACTCGACGGTCTGTTGATCCTCTGCAAACTCCATGGCGCGACGGTCAGTCGCGCCAGCCTGAGTGCCGGCCTGCCCCTGGACAAGCAACGCCTGAGCCTTGAGCTGCTGCCCCGCGCCGCAGCCCGGGCCGGTTTGCAGGCGCGGCTGCTGCGCCGCGACCTCAAGGACATCTCCCCGCTCAACCTGCCGGTGCTGTTGCTGTTGAGCAATGGCCGCACCGCCGTATTGCGGCGTTTTGCCGATGACGGCAAGGCCCTGATTCTGCCCAGTGAAGCCGATGGCGGCGAACAGTGGGTCAGCCGCGAAGAACTCACCGAACACTACACCGGCCAGGCCTTGTTCGCCCGGCCCCGGCATGAACTGGAAGACCTGCGCTCACCGCTTGTGCCGAGGGTTCAGGCGTGGTTTCGCGACACCCTGAAGCTGTCGAAATGGCTCTACAGCGACGCGATCCTCGCCAGTTTTCTGATCAACCTGTTGGGCCTGATGGTGCCGCTGTTCGTCATGCAGACCTACGACCGCGTGGTGCCGAATCAGGCCACGTCGACCCTGTGGGTGCTGGCCATCGGGTTGCTGATCGGCACCGGTTTCGAACTGGTGTTGCGGGTGGTGCGCGCGCACCTGCTGGACACCGCCGGCAAGAAGACCGACGTGATCCTTTCCGCGACGTTGTTCGAGCGCATCACCGGCATGGCGATGAAGGCCCGGCCGGCGACCATCGGCGGTTTCGCCCAGAGCATTCACGACTTTCAGGGGCTGCGGGAATTTCTCACCGCAGTGACTCTGACCAGCCTGATCGACCTGCCCTTCGTGGTGCTGATGCTGGTGGTGATCGGCCTGCTCGGTGGCTGGCTGGTGGTGATTCCGTTGCTGGCGTTTCCGATCACGATCGTGTTCGCGATGATCATTCAGGTGCGCCTGCGTGACACCGTGCAAAAAAGCCTGAGCCTCGGTGCCGAGCGTCAGGCGCTGCTGATCGAAACCCTCGGCGGTCTGGAAACCCTCAAGGCCTGTAGCGCCGAAAGCGAGCGCCAGCACAAATGGGAAAGCACCCACGGCGCCCTCACCCGCCTCGACAGCCATGCGCGCAACCTCTCGGCACTGGCCACCAACGGCACGCTGTTCATCCAGCAATTCTCGGGGATGGCGACCATCGTCGCCGGGGTCTACAGCATCATCGCCGGCAACCTCAGCGTCGGCGCGCTGGTGGCCAGCTACATGCTCGGCAGTCGCGTGCTTGCACCACTGGGCCAGATCGCCGGGCTGATCACCCGCTACCAGCAAGCGCAACTGACCATGAAAAGCACCGACGCGCTGATGGCCCTGCCTCAGGAGCGCGACGGCAAACAGCGGCCGCTGGAGCGCACGCAACTGCAAGGCGCACTGGACATCAGCGGTGTGACCTTTCATTACAACGGCCAGAATGCACCGGCCCTGAGTAACGTCAGTTTCAGCCTCAAGCCCGGCGAGCGGATCGGCATCATCGGCCGCAGCGGTTCCGGCAAAAGCACCCTGGCGCGGCTGGTGATGGGTTTCTACGAACCGGAAGAAGGCCAGTTGCTGCTCGACGGCCTCGACTTGCGGCAACTGGATGTCGCCGACCTGCGCCAGCAGATCGGTTACGTCGCCCATGACCTGCCGCTGCTGGCCGGCAGCCTGCGCGACAACCTCACGCTCGGCGCCCGCTACGTCAGCGACTCGCGAATGCTCGAAGTCGCCGAACTGACCGGTGTCACCGAGCTGGCACGCCAGCATCCGCAAGGCTTCGACCGGCCGGTGGGCGAACGCGGGCAATTGCTCTCCGGCGGGCAACGTCAGGCTGTGCTGCTGGCCCGAGCACTGTTGCTCGACCCGCCGATCATGCTGCTCGACGAACCTACCAGCGCCATGGACAACAGCAGCGAAGACGTCCTGCGCCAGAAGCTCCACGGCTGGGTGCAGGGCAAGACGCTGCTGCTGGTCACCCACCGCACCTCAATGCTGAGCCTGGTGGACCGGTTGCTGGTGCTGGACAACGGCCGGATCGTCGCCGACGGTCCGAAAGAAGCGGTCATCGATGCACTGCGCAAGGGCCGGGTCGGCTCGGCGGCGGTCTAGGAGTTGCCCATGTCTGCTTCCTCCTCTTCAAAACAGCGCGGCTACTTCGACAGTTTCGGCAAAAGCGCCGAAGCCGAATTCATGCCGGAAACCGCCGGCGCTTCGTTGCAGGACTCGCCGCGCTGGTCGCGGATCACCGTGTGGCTGGCGGCGGCGCTGCTGATCAGCGCGCTGGTCTGGGCCAAATTCGCGGTGCTCGAAGAAGTGACCATGGGCGAAGGCAAGGCGATTCCGTCGAGCAAGGTCCAGGTGATCCAGAACCTCGAAGGCGGGATTGTCACCGAGATCTTCGTGCGTGAAGGACAAATGGTGAACAAGGGTGACACCCTGCTGCGTCTGGATGACACGCGGTTTCTGTCGAACAAGGGTGAAAGCGAGGCCGATCGCTATGCGTTGATGGCGCAGGTCGAGCGATTGTCGGCAGAGTCCGAAGGCCGGCCGATGAAGCTCTCCGACGAGATCATCAGCAAAGCGCCGCAAGTGGCCGAAGACGAACGCGCGCTGTACGACCAGCGCCAGCGGCGCCTGGCCAGTGAGCAACGCACGCTCACCGAACAGCTGCGGCAGAAGACTCAGGAACTGGCGGAGTTTCGCTCCAAGCAGGGTCAGTACAGTTCCAGCCTGGCGTTGCTCCAGCAAGAGATGAATATGTCGTCGCCGCTGGTGGGCACCGGGGCGGTGTCGCCGGTGGAAATCCTGCGGCTCAAACGCAGTGCGGTGGAAATTCGTGGGTCGCTGAACGCCACGACGCTGGCCATTCCCCGGGCCGAATCGGCGATCAACGAGATCAAGAGCAAGATCGACGAGTCGGAGCAGACCTTCCGCTCCGACGCGGCAAAGGACCTCAACCAGAAACGCACCGACCTGTCGAAAATCACCGCGTCAAGTATCGCCATCGACGACCGCGTCAGCCGCACCACCGTGACTTCGCCGGTGCACGGGGTGATCAAGCAATTGAAGGTCAACACCATCGGCGGCGTGGTTCAGCCGGGCAGTGACATGGTGGAAATCGTGCCGCTGGAAGACAACCTGCTGATCGAAGCCAAGGTCCGTCCGCAGGACGTGGCGTTCCTGCATCCGGGTCAGAAGGCGATGGTCAAGTTCAGCGCCTACGACTACACGATCTACGGCGGGCTCAGTGCCAAGCTTGAGCTGATTGGTGCCGACACCATCACCGACGACAAGGGCAACAGCTTCTACCTGATCCAGGTGCGTACCGACAAAAACCATTTGGGCGGGGATGTGAAACCGTTGCTGATCATCCCGGGCATGGTTGCCACGGTGGACATCATTACCGGGGAGAAAAGTGTGCTGGATTACCTGCTCAAACCGGTGTTGAAGGCACGGACCGAAGCGATGCGCGAACGCTGATGATTGATCGTTCCCACGCTCTGCGTGGGAACGATCTGCCACTATTTGTCAGCATGATTGCGCAGGAAAGTCTCCTCCCCCATCGCCGCAATCTGCCCCTCGATCAACGCCTCGAACGGCTTGAGCAACGGATCGAAAGAGGCCGGCGCTTCCAGTGTCTGCAACGCCTGAACGATCGCCTCGATGGTCGACAACGCTCCCGGCCCCGGTGCCTTGCGCAGCCGATACCGCGAAACCCCGCCCTGCGCCAGCGTCACCCGCGGCAACGCCGCCAGCAGCGGATTCAGATGCAACATCTTGCGCGCCTTGCGCCACGTGCCGTCCGGCACCACCAGCAACAACGGCTCATCGGAAGCCGCGTAAGCCTGCATCGGTTGTGCATCATCCGCCGGGAACAACAACCGCGCCCGATACCCCGGCCGGTTCAGCAGCGCAGGCAAATCCTCGAACACCTCGCCGACGATCAGTTCGGCATTGTTCAAACCGAGCGCCGCCAGCCGTGCGGTGTTGAGCGCGTGATTGACCTCGCTCGGGTGCTGCAACAGCAACACGCGGGTGCGGCTGTCGAGGCTGGGAATCAGCGGACACAGGCAGTGGGTTTGAGGGCGCAGGCAGCGCGGGCATTGGGGTCTGGACATGTTCTCAGGCCTGATTGAGCTGCGCTTTGAGCAGATCACGGAAAGTCTGGATCAGCGGCTCGCGGCTGCGGCCACGGCGCATGATCATGGAAAACGGCGCCTGATAACCGAAGGTCGCCGGCAGCAGCACCCGCAAATCACCCTTGTCGGCCCAGGCCTGGGCGTAGTGCTCTGGCAGGTAACCGATGTAGGCGCCGGACAGCACCAGAATCAGCTGTGCCTCCATACTTTCCACGGTGGCGGCGCTGTGTTTGAAACCGTGGCGTGCCAGTTCTGCCTGACTCCAGTAGCCCCGCCCGACCATACGTTGCTGGGTGATGACCTGCTCGGGAATCCGCCGCTCGTTGAACAACGGATGACGGCTGCTGCAATACAGCCAGTGCTGTTCGCGGTACAGCGGCATGTACACCAGACCGCTCATGCGCGTGGAGAATGCGCCGATGGCCAGATCGAGGCGGTTGTCCTGCACGCCGAGTTGCAGTTCGTAAGGGCTCATCACCGACAGATGCAAATGCACCGCAGGATGTTCCTGACTGTAGGCGCCAATGGCTTCGGCGAACGGCAGAGCCTTGTCGCTGACCGTGGAGTCGATCACCCCGAGGTTGAGCGTGCCGCGCAGTTCGCCCTTGAGTGCGGCGGCGTATTGCTCGAAACCTTCGAGTTCGGCGAGCAGGCGCAGGGTTTCCTGATGGAACAGCTCGCCCTTGCTGGTCAGGCTGAAACCGCCGCGACCACGATGGCACAGCACCAGACCGAGCGCGGCTTCGAGCTGGCTCATGTAGGTGCTGATCGCCGAGGTCGACAGGTTGAGTTCCTGCTGCGCGTTGGCAAAGCCCTGATGGCGCACGACGCTGACGAAGATGCGCAAAAGTTTCAGGTCGGGTAAAGCGTTGGCCATGGGGACTCCACTGATCGGGCAACGAGCATGGGCGAGAAGTCTATCTCCAGCCATTCCATTAGTTTAGAAAATTCTGAACTAAGTATTTGCCCGTAGCGATTCTTTCGCCTCACTACATTTCGCAGAATCGGCCCACAGCGGTGCCCGTGACCTTGCGAATGCGGCGCGCCGACATAAATAAAACAAAGACGATGAGGCCCTACCCGTGGACAAGATTCTTCACCAACCACTGGGCGGCAACGAAATGCCGCGCTTCGGCGGCATCGCCACCATGCTCCGACTCCCCCACGTACCGACCGCTGCCGGTCTGGACGCAGCCTTCGTTGGCGTGCCCCTGGACATCGGTACTTCGCTGCGCCCCGGCACCCGCTTCGGGCCGCGCGACATCCGCACTGAATCGGTGATGATCCGCCCGTACAACATGGCCACCGGCGCCGCGCCGTTCGACTCGCTGTCGGTTGCCGACATCGGTGACGTGGCGATCAACACCTTCAACCTGCTCGACGCCGTGCGCATCATCGAAGAAGCCTACGACAACATCCTCGAGCACAACGTGATCCCGATGACCCTGGGTGGCGACCACACCATCACCCTGCCGATCCTGCGTGCCATCCACAAAAAGCACGGCAAGGTCGGACTGGTGCACATCGATGCTCACGCTGACGTCAACGATCACATGTTCGGCGAGAAGATCGCCCACGGCACGACCTTCCGTCGCGCCGTCGAAGAAGGCCTTCTGGACTGCGACCGCGTGGTGCAGATTGGTCTGCGGGCGCAGGGTTACACCGCTGACGACTTCAACTGGAGCCGCGATCAGGGCTTCCGCGTTGTTCAAGCCGAAGAGTGCTGGCACAAGTCGCTGGAACCGCTGATGGCCGAAGTGCGCGAGAAAGTCGGTGGCGGCCCGGTGTACCTGAGCTTCGACATCGACGGCATCGACCCGGCTTGGGCGCCTGGCACCGGTACCCCGGAAATCGGTGGTCTGACGACCATTCAGGCGATTGAAATCGTTCGCGGCTGCCAGGGCCTCGACCTGATCGGCTGCGATCTGGTAGAAGTCTCGCCCGCTTATGACACCACCGGCAACACCTCGCTGCTGGCCGCCAACCTGCTGTACGAAATGCTCTGCGTACTGCCTGGCGTGGTCCATCGCTGAGGGTCGGATCATGAACGAACGTGATCAGGTTTTGAAAGCGGCCGCCGATCTGGTGTCCGCCTTCGCCCGCAACGATCGCGAAGCCTACTTCGGCGCGTTCAGCGCCGATGCGAGCTTCGTGTTCTACACCCTCGAACAGCCCCTGCTGTCGCGCGATGCCTATCAGGCGTTGTGGGACAGCTGGCGCGCCGAGGATGGCTTCGAGGTGCTGTCGTGCACTTCGAGCAACGCCTTCGTCAGCCTGCAAGGTGACGTGGCGGTGTTTATCCATGACGTGGCCACCGAGCTGCGCATGCAAGGGGAGCAACACTTCAGCCAGGAGCGCGAGACGATTGTTTTCAGGAAACAAGCGTCGAGCCTAGAACAACAAGGCCATTGGCTGGCCTGCCACGAACATTTGTCCGCAATGCCGGAAGGGCTGCCACCCCCTTAGCCAAACAGGTGACGCCTCACACACGATGCGGCGCGCCTTTGTGATCGGAGCAGATCATGAATAACAACAACAACGACCAAAGCCTTACGCAGATTGAAACCCACGGGGTCGAACAGATCCCGGACAACGAACGCACCGCCGGTCCCGTGGATTTGTTCCGCATGATCTTTGGCGGCGCGAATACCTTTGCCACCGCCGTGCTCGGCAGTTTCCCGGTGCTGTTCGGCCTGTCTTTTCAGGCCGGGGTCTGGGCGATTGTGTCGGGAGTGCTGCTCGGCTCGCTGATCCTCGCACCGATGGGCCTGTTCGGCCCGCTCAACGGCACCAACAATGCCGTGTCGTCGGGTGCGCACTTCGGCGTGCACGGGCGGATCGTCGGTTCGTTCCTGTCGCTGTTGACCGCCATCGCCTTCTTCTCGCTCTCGGTGTGGAGTTCGGGGGATGCGCTGATCGGTGGTGCGAAACGCCTGATCGGCCTGCCGGAAACCGACCTGACCCTGGGTCTGGCCTACGGTCTGTTTGCGGTGCTGGTGCTGACCGTGTGCATTTACGGTTTCCGCTTCCTGCTGTGGGTGAACAAGGTCGCGGTGTGGAGCGCGAGTCTGCTGTTCCTGCTGGGCATCTTTGCCTTCGCCGGTCCTTTCGATTCGCACTACGCCGGCACTGTCAGCCTCGGCCAGCCGGGCTTCTGGGCCGCGTTCATCGGCGCCGCGCTGGTGGCCATGAGCAACCCGATTTCCTTCGGCGCGTTCCTCGGCGACTGGGCCCGCTACATCCCGCGTGAAACTTCGCGCAAGCGGATCATGGCAGCGGTGATTTTCTCGCAAATCGCTACGTTCATCCCATTCCTGTTCGGCCTGACCACTGCGACCATCGTAGCGATCCAGGCACCGGACTACATCGCGGCCAACAACTACGTCGGCGGTCTGCTGGCAGTGTCGCCGAGCTGGTTCTTCCTGCCGGTGTGCCTGATTGCGGTGATCGGCGGCATGTCCACCGGCACCACGTCGCTGTATGGCACCGGGCTGGACATGTCCAGTGTGTTCCCGCGCCTGCTGTCGCGGGTCAAGGCAACGCTGTTGATCGGCGTGCTGTCGATTGCCTTCATCTTCATCGGGCGCTTTGCGGCAAACCTGGTGCAGAGCGTGTCGACCTTCGCCGTGCTGATCATCACCTGCACCACGCCATGGATGGTGATCATGATCATCGGCCTGGTGGTGCGCCGCGGCTTCTACTGCCCGGACGACCTGCAAGTGTTCACGCGTGGCGAGCAAGGCGGACGCTACTGGTTCAGCCACGGCTGGAACTGGCGCGGCCTGGGTGCATGGATCCCGAGCGCGGCGGTCGGCCTGTGCTTCGTCAACCTGCCGGGGCAGTTCGTCGGCCCGCTGGGTGAACTGGCCGGCGGCATCGACATCAGCCTGCTGGTGACCCTGGGCCTGGCCTCGGTGATGTACCTGATGTTGCTGAGCCTGTTCCCGGAACCGGCGCTGGTCTACGGGCCGAAAGATCCACGGAGCAAAGGCGCGCATGCGCCGGCTGAAGCGGCGCTGCGTCAGGCCGCCTGAAGAAACGAATCGCCTGTGGGGGTCAGCCTTCTCCCACAGTGTTCCACCCCATAAAAAAGACAATCGGAGACACGCCATCATGGCTTTGGATTTATTCGTCGTCCTCATCTACGCGGCCGGCATGCTGTTGCTCGGCTATTTCGGCATGCGCAAAGCCAAGACCAACGAGGACTTCCTCGTCGCCGGGCGTAACCTCGGCCCGAGCCTGTACATGGGCACCATGGCCGCGACTGTCCTGGGTGGTGCGTCCACCGTCGGCACCGTGCGTCTGGGCTACGTGCACGGCATCTCCGGTTTCTGGCTGTGCGCGGCACTGGGTTGCGGCATCGTCGCGCTGAACCTGTTCCTGGCCAAGCCGCTGCTGAAACTGAAGATCTACACCGTTACCCAGGTCCTGGAAAAACGCTACAACCCGATGGCCCGCTCGGCGAGCGCGGCGATCATGCTGGCCTACGCGCTGATGATCGGCGTGACCTCAATCCTCGCCATCGGCACCGTGCTGCAAGTACTGTTCGGCCTGCCGTTCTGGGTCTCGGTGCTGCTCGGCGGTGGCGTCGTGGTGGTGTACTCGGCCATCGGCGGCATGTGGTCGCTGACCCTGACCGACATCGTCCAGTTCATCATCAAGACCGTGGGCCTGATGTTCATCCTGTTGCCAATCTGCCTGTACAAAGTCGGTGGCTGGGACGAACTGGTGCTGAAGCTGCCGGCGGCGGCGTTCAACTTCACCACCATCGGCTGGGACACGATCATCACCTACTTCATGATCTACTTCTTCGGCATCCTGATCGGTCAGGACATCTGGCAACGGGTGTTCACCGTCAAGAATGAAAAAGTGGCTCAGTACGCCGGCAGCTTCGCGGGCATCTACTGCATCCTCTACGGTCTGGCCTGCGCCCTGATCGGCATGGCGGCGCACGTACTGATCCCGGATCTGGACAACGTCAACAACGCCTTCGCCGCCATCGTCAAACTGTCGCTGCCGGACGGCATCCGTGGTCTGGTGATCGCCGCCGCCCTGGCCGCGATGATGTCCACCGCCAGCGCCGGCCTGCTCGCCGCCGCCACCACCCTGACCGAAGACCTGCTGCCGAAACTGCGTGGCGGCAAACAGTCGAGCCTGGGCGTGAACCGCCTGTTCACCCTGTTGACCGGTGTCGTGGTGCTGGGTATTGCACTGGTGGTCAATGACGTGATCAGTGCACTGACTTTGGCCTACAACCTGTTGGTGGGCGGCATGCTGATCCCGCTGATCGGTGCGATTTTCTGGAAACGCGCCACCACCGCCGGCGCCATCGCCAGCATGGGTATGGGCTTCGCCACGGCCCTGCTGTTCATGGTCAAGGACGGTCTGGACGCCAACACTCCAATCTATTACAGCCTGGCCGTGGGTCTGGTGAGTTTCGTCGTGGTCAGCCTGATGTCGCGTCGCCCTGCCCCGGTGGCCAGTGCGATCTAAGCTGAAGCGTTAGCAACAACTTTCTTCGGCGGGTGTGGCGTCGGTTGCCACACCCGTTTTTTTCGTCTCAAGGAAAGTGATCATGAAGATTGTCAGCCGAGACCAATGGTTCGAGGTGAAAACGCTGAATGACGGCGTCCGCTTGATCCACGAACCGTTCATCCGCCCCTTCTATCGCTGTAACCTGTGGCACATTCAGGGCCGTGACAAGGATCTGCTGCTCGACAGCGGCTCCGGACTCGTCAGTCTGCGCGAGCAACTGCCTTGGCTCACCGAGCGACCGCTGGTGGCAGTGGCCAGTCATTGCCATTTCGACCATATCGCCGGGCATCACGAATTTGCCGAACGGCTGGTACACCCCGCCGAGGCGGACATTCTGGCGGCGCCGGATGGCGAGAATGACTTGAGCCGGGCCTTCGTCGGCGACGACATGTTCGAAGCGCACCCGGATTGCCCGTTGTGCTACGCCGAGTACCGGGTCAAGGCTGCGCCGGCCACCGGATTTGTCGAGGACGGCGATGTGCTGGACCTGGGTAATCGCACGTTGCAGGTGCTGCACACGCCGGGGCATTCGCCGGGTGGGATCAGCCTCTATGAAGCCGCCACCGAAACCCTGTTCAGCGGCGACATCATCTACGACGGGCCATTGATCGAAGACGCCTACCACTCCAATCTTGAGGATTACGCCGCCAGCCTGCGACGCTTGCAGGCGCTGCCGATCCGCACGGTGCATGGCGGGCATTTCGGCAGTTTCTCCGGAACGCATTTACGCTCGATGATTGACGAATGGTTGCGCCGGCACGCCTGAGGCCTGCTGTACTCCAGTCAGACCCACCAATATAAGATCTGCCATGAGAAGAGCTGCCGTGCGTGCCGCCGTGCACAGTTTCATCAAGCGTCTGCTGGAAAACCGCGACTTCAATGACCGCACCAGCCTGGCTGAGTTGGGTCTGGAGAAGGCGGATATAGAAGATCTCATCTTCCATCTGGAAGATGAATTCGGACTGACGGCATTCACCGCCGAAGAAGATCACATGCTCAAGACCGCGAAAACCGCGAACGACTTGAGCCGGTTTCTGATCGAGATCGGGCGACACTGAAAAGCAAAAGATCGCAGTCTTCGTCAGCGCCTGCACGGTTTCATGCAGGCGCTGACGAAGACTGCGATCTCTCTATCTTCAAATCCTTGTTATTCAGATCGGGGCATTAGCGCCGACGCTGCTGACGCCGACGCTGTTCGTCATCAGTGCGAATCGGGACCGGTTGCAGAGGCGGTTCGATCAAGCCGAGGGCAACACCCAAATCGTGCAGCCAGTTCTGAATTTTCTCTTTCATCGTCATGCCCCCTTCAGGGTGGTGCTGAGCGGCCGGAATTCTGTAGCCGCTTCGCACTGATAATAGTCCGAAGTCCTACGCAATGCTCGGCGAAATCCGCAATGATCTGTTACTGAATGGATCAGAATCCCTGACCGTTCGTTCAAGCCGTTTCCCGGGCATCTTCGCCAGCCACGGGATAGAGCGCCTGCTGCTGCTCAATCCACGCATTGAGGTTGGCCCCCACCATACCCCGGCGCCACATGAGCCATGTTGTCGCACTGGCAAAGGGTTCGGCCAGCGGGTGCACCGCGACACTTTCGCGGCCCGGCAGGCTGGCGAGCATCGATTCCGACATCAGCGCCACGCCGCTGCCGGCAATCACGCAGGCCAGCATGCCTTGATAGGACTCGATCTCCATCGCCCGGCCCATTGCCGCGTGATAGTGGGCAAACCACGACTCCAGCCGCGCGCGATAGGCGCAGCCATGACGAAAGGTGAACACCGCCCGCCCCTCGACATCCTTGGCACTGCGCACCGGCGGGTGATCGGCCTCGCTGATCAGCACCAGCCGCTCGTTGCACAACGGCACCCCGTCGATCCCGGCCAGTTGTGGGGGGCCGTCCACCAGCGCCGCGTCGAGGCGTCCGGTGAGCAGGCCTTCGAGCAATTCACCACTGGGCCCGGACTGCACCTGAAGATTCACCGCCGGATACTGTTTGTGATAGCGCGCCAGCAACGCCGGCAGATGAATCGCGGCGGTGCTGTACAGAGTGCCGAGCACGAAATCCCCTGCCGGTTGCCCGCCCATCACCGCCGCACTGGCCTGATCACGCAGGGCGAATAGTTTGCCGGTGTAGTCCAGCAGGACTTTTCCCGCAGGCGACAACTGCAAACGCTGACGTTCGCGGACGAACAGTTCGACGCCCAATTGCTCTTCGAGCTGTTTGAGCCGGGTCGACAGGTTCGACGGCACGCGATGCAAACGGTCAGCGGCGCGAGTGATCGAGCCCTCCTCCGCCACGGCCTGGAAGATCCGCAATTGGCTGAACTCCACAACCATTCTCCTGAAAAGAACAAGTTACTCACTATTATTCAATTTTAAAGAAAGTCAATCAGTCCTAGCCTGACGGTCATTGAACCTCTAACGGAATCCAGACCATGTCGCCGCTGATTCGCTTATCCGCCAGTTTCATTGCCCTGATGATGGCCATGGGCATCGGGCGTTTCGCCCTCACACCGCAACTTCCCCACCTGATCAGCGAAGGCCAGATCGACCTGACTGCCGCCGGTCTGGTTGCAGCCGCCAACTACCTCGGTTATCTGCTCGGCGCCGTGGACGCGATGTTTTCTCGCCGCCCCGATCAAGTGCAGCGGCGTCTGCATGGCGGCTTGTGGTTGTGTGTGCTGCTGACACTGGCATCGTTCTGGGCCAACGGTTTCTGGTCGCATTTGCTGTTGCGCTTCGGCACCGGCGTGGCCAGTGCCTGGGTGCTGGTGATGATTACCGCGCTGAGCCAGCCGCTGGCTGCGGCCGCGGGTCGTCCACGGCTGGGAGCGCTGGTCTTTGCCGGGCCGGGGCTGGGGATTTTTCTGACGGGGTTGCTGGCGCTGTTCTCACATCTGGCGCAGCAGACTTCCGCAACGTTGTGGCTGATCTACGCCGCTGTGGCACTGGTCATGTTGCTGGGGATCGTGCGAATTCTGCCGCAACCGGGAGCAGGTGCGCCGCTCGCGCCTGTTGCCGACGCTCCGTCGAATCGTGGCATTGCGCGCTTGGCGGTGGTGTATGCGTTGTACGGCGTGGGCTACATCATCCCGGCCACGTTTCTGTCGCAGATGGCCAATACACAGTTTCACGGGCAATGGCAGGCCGATCTGTTCTGGCCATGCTTCGGCCTCGCCGCTGCGATTGGCGTGTTGCTGGTGAGTTTGCGTCGGCACGATCCGGAAACCACCCGTCACTGGTTGATGGCGACGTTGTGGCTGCAGGCCGCCGGAGTGTTTGCCTGCCTGCTGGGCAGCGGCCTCGGCCTGGCGCTGGGCGTGATCCTGTGCGGCACGCCGTTCCTGTCCTGCATGCAACTGGTGATGCAACGCTCCCGGGAACTGGCGCCCCACGCCACCCAGCGCAACGCCGGCCTGCTCACCGCGTGCTTCGCCGTCGGCCAGCTCAGCGGACCGTTGCTGGCAGCGGTCAGCAGCCACTTCAGCGGTGGCCTGCAACCGGCGCTGGTGATTGCCGGCAGCGGCTTGCTGATCGCCGGCGGTCTGGCGTGGAAACCGCTTACGACTGGCCGAGCGCTTTGCGCAAGCGCCGACGCACCCACTGTTCCGCGCTGACAAAGGTGATGCCGAGCAACACCAGCACGGCACCGATGACGAAATTCAGGCTCAGTTCTTCGCCCAGCAGCACCACGCCGAACGTGACGCCGAACAACGGCGTCATGAAGGAAAATACCGCCAGATTGGCCGCCAGATAACGGCGCAGCAGCCAGAACCAGGTCAGGTAGCTGAAGAACGACACCACCAGGCCCTGGAACAACACGCTGCCAAGCGCCACGGCGGTCAGGCTGACGTGGGTGATCTGGCCGCTGAGCAGTGCGATCAACAGCAGGCCGACGAAACCGACGATCAACTGGTAAAAAAGCGTCAGCGTCACCGGCGCTTCCGACAGGCGCGAAGCACGCACCACCACGGTGGTCGCGCCCCAACTGGCCCCGGCCAGCACGCCGAGGGCATCGCCCATCAACATGCGGTGATCGAGGTTGTCCCACGACACCCCGCCGGCAAACGCCACGGCAATGCCGACGAACGCCATGAAAATCCCCAGCCATTGCACCGGCCGCAGACGCTCACTGGGCAACAGGAAATGCACACCGAGTGCGGTGAAGATCGGCGCTGTATAGAGGAACACCGACATGTGCGCCGCCGTGGTCAATTGCAAGCCTTCGGAGATGAACAGGAACTCCAGACCGAACAAGGCACCCGCCAGCAAGCCGCCACGCCAGGTATTGCCGACCTGATCCCAGCCGCCCTTCCAGCAGATGAGCAGTCCTACCAACAACGCGGAAATCCCCGACCGCCCCGCCGCCTGCATCACCGGCGCGATATCGCTTGCCGCCCACTTGATCAGCACCTGCTGCACGCCCCAGATCAGGCACAGGCCGATCATCACTTGCAGGGCAAAACCGTCGGCACTGCGCCGACTGACACTCACCGCAGCACCTCGAATACACACAACATGGCAGTTTTTCCAATGGTCAAAGCAAAGCCCCGGCTCTTCGTCCGGGGCGAAAAATAGTCTCGGGGATTATTAACCAGTTGGCCAGAAAAAGCCGTCTGGAAGAGACACTACATTCTCCTGAAGCGTCAGCGGTGACGGGCTGATCTGCCAAACCCGCTGACCACGGCAAATCCGACCGTACAGGCCAGCGCTGTGGCAAACGTCCCCCATGCCCAATCCAGCAATGTCACCTGCACCGACCAGCCGCGAAGCGTCGCCCAGTTGGTCAGATCATAGGTGCCATAAGCGACCAGCCCGAGCAGCGCGCCCATGCGGGCGGCTCGCTGCCAGGTCATCGAAGGCAACACCACAAACGCCACACACCCGAAAACGTACAGGCAATAAAAAACCGCTGCTGGCACCAGCAACGGTTTTTCGAGCATCAGCGAACCGAGCAGTTCGCGATAGGTCGGCGCCATCAGCACGCCGAGCCAGAGGCCGTCGAGCAGTAGAAACGTCAGCAGCGTGGCGACGTAGGCAATCAGTGCTTTTTTCATCTGCCCGACCTCAACTGAGCCCATGCAACATGGGCCACGTCAGGCTCAGGTTAGTTCAATGCGATCGGCATGAATGACGATCTTGCCTTCCTTGTACAACGAACCGATGGCCTTCTTGAAGTTGCCCTTGCTGACGCCGAACAGACTGCTGATCAGCGCCGGATCGCTCTTGTCGCTGACGGCCAGGGTGCCGTTGCTTTCACGCAACTTGGCGAGAATCTTCGAACTCAGGCTGCTGGCCGCTTCCTGTCCTACCGGTTGCAGGCTCAGGCTGATCTTGCCGTCGGCACGCACTTCCTTGATGAAACCTTTCTCGCGCATGCCGGAACGCATGAACTTGAAGATTTCGTTCTTGTGAATCAGACCCCAATGCTTGTTGTTGATGACTGCCTTGAAACCCATGTCGGTGGCTTCGGCCACCAGCAGATCAACTTCCTGGCCCACGCTGTAGTTGGCCGGGGTCTTGTCCAGATAACGATCCAGGCGCGCGGTGGCGGTGATGCGGCGGGTGTGCTTGTCGAGGTAGACGTGCACCACGCAATACTCGCCAGCGGTCATCTGGCGTTTTTCTTCGGAGTAAGGCAGCAGCAGATCCTTGGGCAGGCCCCAATCGAGGAACACACCGATGCTGTTGACTTCAACAACTTTCAAACTGGCAAATTCACCAACCTGAACTTTTGGTTTTTCAGTGGTGGCAATTAGTTTGTCATCGCTGTCCAGATAAATGAAAACATTGAGCCAGTCTTCATCTTCGCTGGGAATATCTTTGGGGATATAACGGTTGGGCAAAAGAATTTCGCCGTCGGCACCGCCGTCCAGATATAAACCGAAGTTAGTGTGTTTAACCACTTGCAAACTGTTGTAGCGCCCGACTAAAGCCATTTCCAATACCCTCATTGCGTGGGCGGCATTCTACCCGGTTTTGCCGGGTTCGTTGGCCGGCAGATCCTCCCGCCGACTGAAATTTGCGCGAAGCCTTGAATTTCCTTGGTTTGCCGCCGAGCAGGCGCCACTCGTCAGACCACCTTGGCGACTCCCCGGCGCGTCACCCCCGCGAAAAAGCCACCGTCCCCGATAAACGTTTTTATTTAAAACAGCAGGTTAGCGGGATATTTCTAATAATTAATCGAGAATAATCCACCCGTACGCTGGGTTATCCCGGGGGATATTTACCAAGCAATTGTCAAGTTATTACTGTACGATGCCTGGCCGAGTTACTTTTCTACAGGTTAATGGCCGCCATGCGTGTAAAAGCATCCACCAGCAAAGCAAAGCCAGCTCCAGCCGTTGAAACCAGCGAATCGATCAACGATCAGATCGCGGCGTTCCTCAAGTCCGGCGGCGAGATCCAGCAAATTGCCAAGGGCGTCAGCGGCCAGACGTTCGGCCCGTCCAAGCAGATCAGCCTGGGCAAGAAGTAACACCCCGCAACATCCCAGTCCCAAGGCGCTTTGAGCTTCGAAGCGTCTGGACCGGAACCCTCGCAGAACCTCTCTCGCGTTTAATCAACCCCGACAAAACCACAGAAATCGACGAACGGCCCTCGATGGCGATCATTCGCCGGTATCCTTGCACGCGTCTGGATCAAGCGTTTCAGCAGGTACGTCGGCCTGCGCTCGCTGTTCAAGGAGTGACGCATGCTCAAACCCCTCTGTTTATTTCTTGCAGGACTACTGGCGAGCCCGGTGGCGCACGCACAGATTTTCCAGCGCGAACTTGGCGACTTCGACCTAAAGCTCGGCACCACTCCGAGCCGCAGCATGGCCCAGGGTCTGGTCAAGCCCTCGGCAGCCGGCTCGTTCCACGGCGGCCTCGATCTGACCCACGACAGCGGCCTCTACATTGGCCAGTACGCGCCGAGCATGGGGCTGACGCCAGGCAAGAATCTGGAGATCGACTCCTACGTAGGCTTTAAACAACCTTTCGATCAAACCCTCGGCTACGAAGTCGGGATGATCCATTACAGCTATCCGAAGATCGACACCCTCGACAGCCAAGAGCTGTTCGGCGGCCTGACCCTGCTCGGCAGCCGTTTCGGCATCGCACTGAGCAACGACCCGGACAAACAGAACAACACCTTGTTCGCCGATCTGCGCGGCAACCAGCCGTTCGGCATCGGGATCAGCATGAAATACACCACCCATCAGCTCAATACGCCGGTCTCGGTGGACGGTGGTTATGTCAGCAGTTTTACCGACTGGTCGGTGAAATTTTCCCGGCCGGTGATGGGTATCGACCTGGACCTGATCTACAGCAACTCCAGCCTCAGCGGCAGCGACTGTTCGGCGTACTCCGGGCACAACAGCCAGTGCGACGGGCTGGTCACGCTCAAGGCCGAACGTGCGTTCTATTGATTGGCTGAACTGCCGGGAGCATCCTGCGTTCACATAAGAATCAGACGCCAGGCTTTCGCAAGGACTCGCTCATGTCTCGCTGGTTCAAACACTGCGCCACCCTGTTGATCTTCATCCTCGCCCTCGGAGCGTGCAGCCGCGTCGGCCTGGCCTATCGCAATCTCGACGTGATCATTCCATGGACGCTCAGCGACTACCTGGACATGACCGGCGAGCAGAAAGGCTGGTTCAACGAACGCCTCAAGGAGCACCTGAGCTGGCACTGCACTACGCAATTGCCAGGTTATCTGGACTGGCTGGATCGTCTGCAGACCATGGTCGAGACCAATCAGGTCACCGATGCCGCGCTTCAGGCCCGCACCCTGGAAGCCAAGCAGGCGATTGCCGAAACCGCCCGGGAAATCACCCCGTCGGCCATCGAGTTGCTGCAAGGGCTGGACGACAAACAGGTCGCCGACATGAACGATGCGTTTGCCAAGGATCTGCGCAAACGTCAGCAGGAATATGTGAAACCACCATTGGCCCAGCAGATCGCCGAACGCGGCGCACGGATGGACAAACGCCTCAACGACTGGCTCGGGCCTTTGAGTGTCACGCAAGAGCAACGGGTGATGGCGTGGTCGACTGCACTCGGCGACCAGAACACCCAATGGATCGCCAACCGTGCGCACTGGCAACAGCAGTTCAGCGCCGCTGTCGCCCAGCGCAAAAGTCCGGAATTCCCACAGCGGATCGAGACCCTTCTGGTCTATCGCGAGCGTTTATGGACAGCGGATTACCGCAAGGCCTACGCCGACACTGAAGCCCAGGCGCGCTCGCTGGCGGTGGATCTGATGGCAGAAAGCACACCGCAACAACGCCAGCGCCTGTTGAAGAAAATCGAAGGGGTGCGCAAGGACTTCAATGATTTGAAGTGTCTGAAAGCTGCTAAAGCAGGCTGAGGTTTATTGAACCTGCGGGAGCCGGAAACCCGGCTCCAAAAGGGATCACAGCAGGGGTTCAGGCAATCTGCGCTTTTGACGCCACATGATCGAAAGTCGCCTCATCCAGCGCATCTTCCTGTTCATCCAGCACCTGACGCGGATGATCATTACCGGGAATGCTGCTGTCGATCAGACTCAACAGGCTAGAGCCGCGCGGGGTCAGGCTGAAGTTGTTGCCGGTGCTGCCCTCATCGTCACCCCGTGGCTCGATAAAACCGCGCAGCAACAGCTTTTGCTCATATTCACAGGCGATGGTTTTCAGATGATCCAGATTCTCGATCGGCTCGCCTGCCGCCGCTTTCTCCGCCGCATAGTCTTCAGCATAGGAACGCGGTGCGAAGCTGTGGCCTGCGCCGTTCTGCACTTCATGCAGCAGGCGTTCAATCAAATCCCAGTTATAAATCGTCATCCTGATTCAACCTCCGGTGCGCGTGATTTATGGCGCTGTCTTAGGTTGTGACCCGAGCGGGCAATAGCCGTTCAGCTTCATTTACCGCCCCGACCGACCGGCGGTCTGTCGATTTCCGACGACGTTGAGCGACTAGTCTGAAACAGACGGTTTCAACCCCCGCAGGAGAAATCATCATGAACATTGAGAATCATCCGGTGGTGTCGCGCGAAGAATGGCTCGCCGCCCGCAAGCAGCATCTGGCCGACGAAAAGGCCTTCACCAGGGAGCGCGACCGCCTCAGCGCCAAACGCCGCGCTCTGCCGTGGGTGAAAGTCGACAAGGACTATCGCTTCATGGGGCCGGACGGCGAATTGAAACTTGCCGATCTGTTTGGCAATCACAGCCAGCTCATCGTTTACCACTTCATGTTCGCCAAAGGCTGGGAAGAAGGCTGCCAGGGCTGCTCGTTCCTCGGCGACCACTTCGACGGCGCCAATCTGCACCTGGCTCATCACGACATTGCGCTGGTGGCGGTATCCCACGCGCCATTCGCCGAATTCCAGACGTTCAAGCGGCGGATGGGCTGGAAGTTCGACTGGGTGTCGTCGAACGGTTCCGATTTCAACTACGACTTCGGCGTGTGCGCCCGTGCTGAAGACGCCGAAGCCGGAAAGGCTACCTACAACTATGAAAAGACTGACAGTAGCGAAGAGGAAATGCCGGGGCTGAGCGTGTTCTATCGCGCCAATAACGGCGAGATATTCCACACCTACTCAACCTACGCCCGGGGTCTGGACATGCTCGTCGGCGCCTACAATTTTCTCGATCTCACGCCCAAAGGCAGAAACGAGGACGAGATCATGGAGTGGGTGCGGCATCATGATCGGTATGACGGAGAGCAAAAATCCGGTTGCTGCCACGGCGACTAAGCCGGCAAAGACACTGAACTTTTCACGGGTCACGGCCCTCAACCGGTTAACCCGCCTTAACCGGATCTGAGGCCTGCCATCATGAAAACCCTGCTCACCTTCACACTCGCCACCATCCTCGCCTGCGCCCTGCCCGTGTGGGCCTGCACGCCCGAAGAGGCCACCGCCAAACGCGAACAACTGGCCCAGGAAGTGGCAAAACTCACCGAGCAAAACCCGGCCAAGGCCAAGGAAATCAACGCCGAGTTGCAGAAAATGGACCTGGGCACCGCCTCTGCCGATCTACCGGACAAATGCCAGTTGATCGACCAGCGCTTGAAGGAGCTGGATTCGGCCGAGCATAAAACCGAGGGGTAACGGCCTCAGGCTTCGGCTTCCACCACCAAGGACATGCTCATGCAGTGTCCTTTCGCCCGCAAAATTGCACTAATGCATTCATTTATTTGCACAAATGCATATTCAGACCTAGGGTTACCTTGAGCCTGCTCGAAACCCGCCGCAGAAGTGGCAACCCTTAACCGCCGACGGCTCACAAATCTACGCAGGACATTTATTTTCATTCATGGAGGATTGAAAAATGTTAACCACTGAAACAACGCAGTTCACCGGCAACACCCTGCCCGGGTGCCTGACCGGCCATCTGCTCGACGCGCAACTGGTCGAGGTCGAAGCCGCGCCACAGGCCGAGGCCCTGGCGGCCTCAAGCCTGAACTTCACGATGCAGCAACAGACCCAGACCAACTGGTGCTGGGCCGCGGTTTCCGCTTCGGTTGGCAACTATTACGGCACCGGGTCCTGGACCCAGTGCGGTGTTGCCAGCACCCAACTGAACCGCAACTGCTGCAGCCAGCCGGGTCCGTGCAACGTCTACGGCTATCTGGATTCGGCCCTGCAAACCACCCGCAGCTACAACGGGATGAATCAGGGTTCGTTGCAGATGTCGGCCATCCAGAACCAGATCAACATGGGCCGGCCTGTCGGTCTGCGTTGTGCCTGGCATGGCGGCGGTGCGCACTTCCTGACGATCTCTGGCACCAACGGCAACTACGTGCTGGTCGCGGATTCGATCTATGGCTATTCGACCCGCGCACTGAGCTCGTTCCCCGGTTCCTACAACGGTGGCGGCAACTGGACCCACACTTACTTCACGGCGAAAAACTAGGAGGGCGACATCATGCAACTGACTTATCCAAAGGCGCCTTCCAACGGCGTACAGACCTTGCGCCCGGTGCTGCAAGCGGCGCTGCAAACCCAGGGTTTTGGCATCAATCGCCAGTTCGCCAGTGCTGCACCGGCGAAAATCAGCCTGAGCGAGGCCTATCGCGGCTACTCGCTGAGCCTGGAGGATCTGAGCCAGGGCAAAGGCCTGAGGGACGCCCGGCTCGGCGACTGGCATTACCTGGTGTTTGCCGACGGCGTGTCGATTGCCGATGCGCAATTGGCTGAAGTCCGCGGTCACGTCGAGTTCGCCTCGTTGAACCACGGCAACCTGGCAACAGCCACGGTCGATGCGCTGAAGCTGGCGGAGCAATCGCCACAGTTGCAGGGCAAAACCGTGGAGCTGCGAGTGCTGTTCGTTTCGGCGCTGCATGTCGTAGCGATCTGGCTGCACGCAGCAGGTGAAGATGTGCTGATCCCGATCGAGCCAACCCCCAAGGAACTGGCACTGACCGGGTTGTACAGCGAGGCAGCCCTGCTCGCACAGCTCAAACCGAAGGCGGATCAGGCCAAGCAGCGCTTTGACGCCGACACCCGTGGACAGCTGGGCAGCTGATAAACGCAGGCAATAAAAAACCCGGACAGTGTCCGGGTTTTTTATTGCCTGCCTGAAACGCCTTACTCGGCCGCAGGTGCAGCCGGCTTGCGGCGCTTGAGCGGGGCCATGCCGTCGCTGCTCACCAGAGAATCAGGCTTCGGACGGTTGGCGCTCTTGCGCTTGGTCGGGGTCTTGGCGGCGGCTTTTTTCTTGTCGCCCTTGGCGTCGGTCTTTTTCTTCTTCACGCCAACGGCCTTGCCCGAGGCCTTGACCTTTTTCGGTCCGCCGTAGGTGCCTTTGACTTCCTTGATGGTGCGGCGCTCGAAGCTCTGCTTCAGATAACGCTCGATGCTCGACATCAGGTTCCAGTCGCCGTGGCAGATCAGCGAGATCGCCAGACCGTCGTTGCCGGCGCGGCCGGTACGGCCGATGCGGTGTACGTATTCGTCGCCGCTGCGTGGCATGTCGAAGTTGATCACCAGATCCAGGCCATCAACGTCCAGACCACGGGCCGCCACGTCGGTGGCCACCAGGATCTTCACGCCGCCCTGCTTCAGACGGTCGATCGCCAGTTTGCGATCCTTCTGGTCTTTCTCGCCGTGCAGCACGAACGCCTTGTATTCCTGGGCGACGAGACGACCGTAGATGCGGTCGGCCATGGCCCGGGTGTTGGTGAAGACGATGGCCTTCTGATAGGTCTCGTTGGCCAGCAGCCAGTTGACGATCTGTTCTTTGTGCTGGTTGTGGTCGGCGGTGATGATCTGCTGACGGGTGGTGTCGTTCAGCTGGCTGACCGCGTTGAGCTGCAGGTGCTCAGGGTTGTTCAGCACCTTGGCGATCATCTCGCGCAGGCCGGAACCGCCGGTGGTGGCGGAGAACAGCATGGTCTGCTGACGGTTCGGGCATTCGTCGACCAGACGCTGCACGTCTTCGGCGAAACCCATGTCGAGCATGCGGTCGGCTTCATCGAGCACCAGCACTTCGACTTCTTTCAGGTCGAGGTTGCCGGCGTTCAATTGCTCGATCATCCGGCCCGGGGTGCCGATCAGGATGTCCGGCACCTTGCGCAGCATCGCGGCCTGTACCTTGAAGTCTTCACCGCCGGTGATCAGGCCGGACTTGATGAAAGTGAACTGCGAAAAGCGCTCGACTTCCTTCAGGGTCTGCTGTGCCAGCTCGCGGGTCGGCAGCAGGATCAGGGTCTTGATGCTGACGCGGATCTTGGCCGGACCGATCAGGCGGTTGAGGATCGGCAGGACAAACGCGGCGGTCTTGCCGCTACCGGTTTGCGCCGTCACCCGCAGGTCACGCCCCTGAAGCGCCAGCGGAATGGCCGCGGCTTGCACAGGCGTTGGCTCGACAAATTTCAGCTCGGCCACGGCTTTGAGCAGGCGTTCGTGCAGGGCGAATTGGGAAAACACGGGTGCTACCTCGAAGATATGCAGAAAAACAGCTGCATAGGTTACCGGTTTCGAGCGCTCAGGCCGAGTTTCTTTATGAAATCAGCCGCAATCAGTGGCTTTTTTGTTGCTCGATTTGTCTCCAACGGTAATACACAGCGTCTTAAATGCTCTAATCGCCCGTCGCGTCCTACAGAAGAATCGTCGTCCTCATGGATTTAAAACAGCTCTGGCTCAACACCCAAGACCTCTGGGGTGCCCTCGATCAGCACCCCCTCCTTCATGCCGGCCTGGCATTGCTCCTGCTTCTGGTGATCGCACTGATCCTCGGACGAGTGGCACGCTACCTGATCCTGCATGCCAGCCGCATCCTCGGTCGCCAGCCCGCGCTGCACTGGCTCAACGACTTTCGGCATAACAAGGTGTTCCAGCGTCTGGCACAGATGACGCCGTCGCTGGTGATCCAGTTCGGCCTGCACCTGGTGCCGGAGCTGAGCAAGACCGCCATGGTTTTCCTCGGCAACGTCGCGCTGGCGTTCACCATTCTGTTCCTGCTGCTGTCGGTCAGCGCCCTGCTCAACGCCCTGCTGGACATCTACGCCCGCACCGAACACGCCCGCACCCGCTCGATCAAGGGTTACGTGCAACTGGCGAAAATGGTTTTGTACGTGTTCGGCGCGATCATCATCGTCGCCACCCTGATCGACCGTTCGCCGCTGTTGCTGCTGTCCGGTCTGGGTGCGATGTCGGCGGTGATCCTGTTGGTCTACAAGGACACCCTGCTGTCGTTCGTCGCCAGCGTGCAACTGACCAGCAACGACATGCTGCGGGTCGGCGACTGGATCGAAATGCCGCAAGTCGGTGCCGATGGCGACGTGGTCGACATCACCCTGCACACGGTCAAGGTGCAGAACTACGCGTGAGCTCACGCTATTTGACACATCTCGTGAGCTCGCCTTGAATGGACAGGCATCTTCTCCCGGATTATGTCCATGACCTCCCAACTCCCCCCCGAATCCAACTCATGCTCGGCCACCTTCTACAGCAAGGTGAAGTTAAGCAATGTCTCGCTATGGCAACCTTGTGTTCCAGATCAAGCCATGGATTGGATGGGGGGGATTTCAGAGGACGGCCTTGGCATCGAGCCTTACCCAGTCAAATCACTTCCTTACCAGGCAGCGACAATCAACACGCTCTACGTAATCCTTCAGCCTGACGGGAGTATCTGGCGCCACGGGAGTTTGTACTTGTTCTGGCTCGCAGCAGAGCGGGGAAGGAAGTCGTCGACAGTCGAGAACATCGCAGGCGACCTGTGCGACTTCATGAATAAGATGCAGGACGGTGGACGGGACTATCTAGATTTCGAAGGGGAAACATACAGACGCCCCACCTACTACTACCAAGCTCGAATGAAGACAGCCATGATGAGAAGGCAGCGCGCCGGCGCCGCTGGGGGCGATGAGAAACTGGGAAGGGCGACTGCCAATCGAAAGATTACAAGCATGATTGGATTCTATCGATGGATGTTAAATACCGGGCGATTCAAGCCTCAGCAGGCCATGTGGAAAAGCACAACGAGGCATATCTCCTTCACCGACCGTCATGGCTTCCGACAATCCCGCGAGATCATCTGTACGGATCTAACTCTTAGACAGACAGCTGAGGTATCCAGTGGTGACTACATTGAAGACGGAGGAAAGCTATACCCCATCAACCGCAAAAACCAGCAAGCATTAATTGCTGCATTGGTTCGGCTGAACAACCCCGAGATGTTACTGATTTATATCGTCGCATTGACCACGGGAATGAGAATTCAGTCTATCCTGAATTTGCGCTTCCATTGCATCCGACAGGATGTAGGTTCACCAAACGATCAAAATAGGAATGCACTATATGCAATCGCGATTGGAGGCAAAACCAATGTGGGAGCAAAGAACAACAAGGCACAGTTCGTACTCATGCCCGCCTGGCTGCACTACCAACTCACGATCTATTTGAACTCTCAACGACACAAGGACAGAGCCATGAAATCACCTATAGAAGATATTTTTGACGAGTATGTTTTCCTAACGAGGACGGGCAAAGCGTACTACGTAGATGATGACGCAAGCGAAACCTTCGGACACTCCAATGAGCGAGGGTCAGCGATTCGACATTTTACAAAAAGAGTTCTAGAAGAACTCAAGAAATCAAATCAGGAATTCAAATATCGGTTCCATGACCTGCGTGCCACGTTTGGAATGAACTTAATCGAGGACAACATGAAAGCATTGGAAAACGGCGAAGTATCGCAGCTCTACTTGTTGGATTTAGTTAAAAGAAGACTAAACCAAAGCAGCATAGAAGTAGCTCTGCGCTATTTGAGATTTAGAGACAACCACTCTCTGATTGCCAACGCCCAATCAGAGTTTGAGCTCCACCTTGAGGGCGTGATCAATGAGGAAATGAGACGACATGAGGGTATCAGATCGTGATATTTATGAAATCGACATCCAGGCATTAGAACTCGATGATTGCCAACAGATCATCGCCACCAAGCCTATCGAAGGGCTGATTATCAAGTGCACGGACGAGCGCAGCTTCGACATCGGCGCACTCTGCTACCAAGCTCGTAACAAACTTAAAAGATCACTCATCAAGTCCGTAGATCATGACTCCCTGCGACCGGAGCGGGTGGACGCCTTGCGCGCCTGGGTCGTACACAAGGTCACCCTTTTCTACACCAGCAAAAGCGCCTATACCATTTATCAAAATGCCTCCGAACTCAACGGATTCTTGAATTGGGCAGATAGCAACGATTTCGAAGATCTCCTGATTTCACCTGAAAATTATCATCAGGCTCTTCAAGTATACACGCAACACCTCAATATAAAGTTCGGCGCCGCAACTTCTAAATTCACAGCTAATCGCCTGCAATCAGAGGCGTTACGCAGCGGGCCAATCTTCTTCCCTGAGACTGCAATCAATTTCCTGGATGATCTTCCAATCATTTCCAACAAGAGCGGAAGTCAGAAGCCAACCGAGCCCCCGCTACAGCAGGAGATTGAGGCTTACCTGACACCTTGCCAATATCTCTTTGATGGCCTGACCGATTTCCTGCTCAACTTCAAAGAATTCCCTGTAAAAATTCCATTCATGACCGAATATCTTTGGTTGCTCCCCGGTGAATATCCGTACATAAGTAAAAAAGTATTCGCTGAAACATCCAAGGTACGACTTAATATCAGTTGGGACTACCAGGCAGGTAGAATTCGTACTCCTGAAGAAGCCATTAAGCTTAGTCGTAGGCCTGCATATCACGTGGATTATGATCTTGCAACTGCGCATGCTTTACTTCAAGAGGCCAACAGCGACCAACGGCACGAGAAACGTATGCGACTGGCAAAATTCGCGCATGATTCTTTTGTCCCTCTATTTGTAGCAAACAGCGGAATTAACGAGCAGCCCCTGAGGAATTTGCCATTCACCAGTAATTATGAAACCTTTGATACTGAGGAAAAAGGATTCGTAGGCATCAAGCTTCGCGCGGGTGGAAGGGAAGTGAAATTTTCCATCAAAAAAAATTTCATCAAACAATTTGAAAAGTATATACGCTTACGAAAATTCATTTGTCATGAGATTGAACACGAATTCCTTTTCGTGGGCATGACCATCTACGGTCAAAGCATCGGCGGCCAGATGCGCCCCGCCGAGATCCAAAAACACAACACCAGAATCGAAAATCATTTGATTCCAAACTTCAACGGATTAAGCTACCAAACTCTCAGAAAATACAAGAGTAACTTCTTACTTTCTAAAGGTCACTCAGTTCAGGTTGTATCGGCTTTAATGCAAACGAGTGAGGCCACCATCCTTAAGAGCTACGCTCAGGCCAATGAGACGACTGCTATCGCTGAGATCACAGCAATGATCAAGCGTTTGGTCGGCCTGCTGGATGATTATTCCGGAGAGGAAATGCCTGCTGGAGATTGCGCCGATACTAACGGGAGATCAGAGGCAATAGATCCACCTGTTGACTACGAACCGAACTGCAAAAACTTCGAGGGATGCATTTTTTGCACTCAATTTCGGACTCATGCCAACGAGCATTCAGTTCGCAAGCTTCTCAGCATGCGCTTCGTGACTATGGAATACCTGAGCTCTTGTTACGACAAAAACCATTTTGACAAGGTACATGGTGCAGCTGTCGCGCAAATCGATCGGATCATTGCTCAGCTGCTTGAAGAGCGTCCCGATATGGCGAGTGTAGTTGATCGGGTTAAAAGCGAGATCAGTAACAACTTTGAGCTCTCTGAATATTGGAAGCGCTTCTACCATCGAATGATTGAAATGAGGGTGATGAAATGAGTATTAAACGAAAATATTCCGTCAGCAGCCCTGCTTTCCCGCTCAAGAGGGCGCACTTGCAAACCGACGCTTATTACGGGATGACCCTGTCTCGTATTGGCCCAGGTCTGGTTATGTCCCGTTCGGTAGACGATTCAATCATTTCTCTCTTTGATGATGACGAATGGCTCTTCCCTGCATTCGCATTTAGCGTCAAGGACAATCCGTACTTTAGTTTCTTGCCATTCCGGCAGGAGGGCAAATTCGCTTCGGAGAATATCGCCACCTGTAAACGAATGTTCACGATCAAGATGTTTTCCACGAAGTCGAAGACCGGCAAGACTATTCGCTTGCCCACAATGCAGTCTCTTCTCACAACACTTAATCACCTAAATACATTTAGCAACAGGCAAGATATTCAAATCGAAGAGGTATTTGGCACAAAATCCATATTTGAAGAAATGCAAGCAACCCTGCCAATATCTTACAATAAATCAATGCTCGGATTGATGCGAACCTTAGTGAGCATCGACAGTGTGGACAGAGGCTTCGCGATCGACGGCTCTATTTTGCCGTTCCTCGAAAAAACCACTCGTGATTCACGAAATGAAGGTGACCAGCACGCCGTGATACCCAGCAGGATCCTTTGGGCCAAGTACAAGCAGTACAAAGAGTGTCTCGATGACTATCTCAAAAATAAGAAGGCTATACACGCCTTTATAGAAGCCTCAATTGACAATCGATTCTTCGGAAGATCCGATCGTGCCCGCTCCATGTATCAGTATGAATTCATGTTACTGCCGGCTGAAATGCAAGTAGCTCAAATTCGAACGCCGCTGACTTTCTCGAAGGCGATTGAAAAGTACAAACTGACGAGCTTGGCGAAAAAGTATAACTGGAGCTCGACTATGAGCCCGCCTAGATTTTTGTCACTAGTCCAATACTGCGCAAAATGCTTGATTCACCTTTTCACCCTCATGCGAGACAGCGAGGTATTGAATCTCCCTGTAGACTGCTTGGAGCCAATTCGAGGCTGGAATGATGAAGCGCTATATCTATGCGGTACATCTACTAAGCTTGAGAGTGAAAAAACGGATGCAAAATGGATCACAACCGACGATATTCGAGAGCCTGTACAAATTCTTCAGTCTATTCAAAAATTGGTAGCTGCCCACGTAAAGTCCGACATAAAAGTAGACTGGCTGCTGTTGGCAGCCTCCAACTTACCTTATTCTGGTAACTCGTCAAAAAAAGGTGTCGTCACTGCTAAGAGTCTGGAGGCTCGACTTCCCCCTGTAATCATTACTGAAGCGGACATTCGCGAACTGGAAACAATTGATCCATACCGAAACTGGCGTGATGACAAAAAATTCAAAATCGGTAAGCCCTGGCGAGTTACTACGCACCAATTCCGACGCTCGATCTCGGTGTTTGCCGGCCAGAGTGGATTAATCTCCCTCCCCTCACTCAAGCGGCTGCTCCGGCACATTACCAAAATCATGGCCACCTACTACATGAAAGGTTGTTCGGCCAAAAACTATCTGTTCAGCGACATCAATCCCAAGCTCACACTTGAGCTCAAGAGGGCGAAGGAAGAGGCTGATGCTGCGCTGTTCATTCGTGATGCGCTCAAGTCTGCAGAACAAATGTACGGCCTCGCCGGGCGTCGAGCCATGGACATGCGAAAAGAATCCCCCTGGCTGGCGGGTACAGAGACGCAGACAAATCAGCAAGTGAAGCTTGGTTTGATGGCTTACGAGGAAACCCCTGCCGGTGGATGCACCTCTCCCACCCCCTGCGATAAACGTGCCCACGCGAAGATGGATACCTGCGTCAAATGCAAGCACCTTGTAGGGCAGGAATCCAGGATGGATGAAACGATCGAAATCATGGAATTTGATCTGACAGAACTCAAACCTGGAACCATTGAGTACCGCGCCGAACTTCAGAACCTGGAAGACTTCAAAGCCCTGCGTGCCATGATCATTGCGCGCGGTTGAGTCCTAATTACTTGAAAGAGGAGAGTCCGATATGTCCGAAGAACACAAAAAACAACCGACTTTGAAGGCCTACTATGACTCCGCGCAGCGGATCTTCACCGATGCCACATTGATTTTGCCTAAAGGTTCGAAAATGACGCTAAAAAACGTCGCATTAGAGGCTGGTAGGTCTGCGGGGAGCATCAGAAAAGAAAGAGATATTTTCCTCCCGCTTATCGAGGATGTCACAAAACTGGCCAAGCAGATGAGCGAGCACAGCGCTCCAGGTGAGGAAAAGGTCAAAACCGCACAGCAGAAAACAAAAAAGGCGAAGGCAAAGGCTCAAGATTACGAAGCGCGCTATAAAGACTCATTGGCGCGAGAGCTCATGCTGATCAAAGCACTGGATGACGCAGAGCGCTCCCTTCGTCGCCACGAAGATCACATCGACCGGCACGACAACGTAGTTCCTTTTCCAAATCCACGATCTTGATTTCGGGCA
Source organism: Pseudomonas sp. R38(2017) (assembly GCF_002112395.1). NCBI lineage: Bacteria > Pseudomonadati > Pseudomonadota > Gammaproteobacteria > Pseudomonadales > Pseudomonadaceae > Pseudomonas > Pseudomonas sp. R38(2017). Next base: position 153,982 of record NZ_NEHN01000012.1, on the reverse strand, counting down.
GCCGCCGGTGCCACTTAGAGTCAGGATAGGACTTCGCTGAGACTGAACTTGAGCCAATCAGACAAGGCTATGCCTGCTAGCTGCCAATCGCAGCTTTCCCTATACCTACCGCCATATCCCCTTAAAACTGATAAACCTGCCTGTCTATCAATCCAATATTCAGCAGTTTATTGCAGGCAGAATACTACTAGACATCAGCGGTCGGACTCCGTGTCGGTCGGTTGACGTAGAGCTTGTAAATCTAAGCACATTGACGACACAGTGACTCATAAACCCGAGACCCAACCTGAAGAAGGAACTGATAAAGAGATGTTTAAAAGCCTACGCCGCAAGAAAAATGTGAAAGCTTTCATTGAAAGAAACTACAAGGAGTTACCGGGCTACGGAGTGCCGTCCGTTGATGACTTGCGGTTTGAAGCTATCGAATTCGAAAAATCTATTGTTAACTATATCCACCGAAAATCAGGGGCTGATCCCAAAAAGCCTCTCGGGTATATCGTTCAGAAAATGCTGGAGGATTACCCCCTGTGTCCTGAAATCCCAGAGCATTGGCCTAAGTTTGTAGAGGAAGCCAAGAAACTGAAAGACCTGAGGAATAACGTTATCCACTCTGACTTCGTCGGACTGCCGCCTCTTGAAGAGCTTCACGGAAAATTTAAGAGAGCAAATGAAGTTTTGAAGCCCTTCAGAATATGTAATGCAAGACGGGACAGGTTTACCAATATTCGGTGGCGAGGTGACACTCTGGTTCTGAAAATCGATGAGCATCGATATGAACTGGAAGTGGACGACATCAAAAATCTAATGATGGAGCTTCATCCTGCAAGCAGAGGTGAAATACACTTCCTCAAAGGAAAACTCGTCGTCAGCAAGGTGCTCGATTACCACTACGAAAAGCTCACCTATTTCATCGAGGACTATGTCCCATTCGAACTGGATATTGAAGAGTCGATGGTTCTTGACGATCTGTTGGGAAGCCTCCTTGGACAGCATTTTTACGGCCAATGAGTGAGGAGAGAACAAGTTGTCCAGGGTGTGATTACTCAGTAGGGTTAAACCCAAAAGGCCGATGCCACTCACTCCCGTCGCGCACGAAGCCGCTATTATGTAGCGGCTCATCGCTCACTGTTTCCAATTCAAGCTAGAGTTTTTTCCGAGCCCCTAAGATCTTGGGTCAGGCCACAGATTATGTGTGCAACCAGGCATTTCAGTCATATAGGAGCAGATCAGCATGAAAGAAATAGTCTGAAGAAACTGCACTTGGAATCCCTCTGGAAACCCGTTTTGATCATATATCCTGACCGTCGATTAGAATCCTTACGACAAGTAATAGCGGCGTTTCAGTCGTGCCTGTCTGTAGTCTGAGTTAATTAAGATCCAAAGTATGAAACAGAAGCACAGTGAACCTATTACATCCATGCTGAACTGATCAGCTTGAAAGACACCTCTGCGTTCCATCTGCTGAAGTTCCCAGTCAAGCGATCCTCCTATGTAAATCACTGCTATCACCACGGCCCACTGGACGATGTAGACTGAGCGGGAGACATTCAAAATTCGTCTTCGAAGCTTGACGAACCAATACTGACGCAACCACGTCTTTTTGAACGGTACCCGTTTCGAAAACGTTGAAATGACCGCTACGAGAAAAACAAAAAGTGCCACTGCCGACATCGCACCGAGCAAATGTTCAATAAGGCTCTGCTGTCCAAATCCTAGCTGCCAGAACAACTCGCCGAGTTCAACACTTAAGCGAAATCGACTCATTATTGCTAGCACGCCAGCACCTACACCTACGAACCCTGAAAACACAAAAAGTTTGATCGGAAATCCTGATCGACTCAACTATCGCACCTCATTAATTTTATAGTCAAATTTAAATACACGCGACTTACGAAATCACTGTCATTCTCGTGAAACGCTACGATCGGGATAGTGCTTCCGGTTTGAATTTTGTGCAAATTATTCACATACTTCACCCTGCCTATATCTCCTACGAAGACTTCTCATGTCAAGGACGGTGATTATCTGGGTCAAGGGATAGGAAGAAACTCAGATCGCAACAGCGCGCGATCTGATGGCCAGCTTCGCAGACATATCTCAGTGATTGAAAGCAAGACTTTCAGCGATATCGACCACCTGCTTCCGGTCATCTTTTTTCAGACAGTGAAAGCACTGGAGCAAATGCGCCGTCTCATCGTCCTCGCAGTAAAAGTACGGCACCGGGAAATTCAGAACAGCAGCGATCTGCTTCACGATGCTTTCACCAGGCTGGTGAACGCCCTTCTCGTACTGAGACATCCGCGCAGAAGCGGTGGCTGGCTCAATGCCCGCCTCTATCCCCAAACGCTCCTGTGAAAAACCTCTTATCTTGCGCGCCTCTTTCAACCGCTTGCCAAACGTACCCATTTTCTCATCGCCGAAAGGCTAAGAGATTCTTAGATTCGGGTTGAGCAGATACTAAGTATTCCTTAGTATTCGGTAGAAATATCCTTTTGCCCACCCCAAACGCAAGGACAGGGATCAAAATGAAGGAAATGCAAATCGTAGACGGGGGACTCGACGAAAAATCGCGAGGCTTCGGCGGCGACATGATCAGCTATCACTATTGGAAAGTTGATGGCAAAAAACACGAAAGGCTAGAAATCCCTGACGTTTTAGACGCACATGTAAAAGCCGGCGACCGGATCAGAGCGACGTATCAACCAGGCAAAGACAACGTCAACAGAATTTGGGCCATCCAGCTCGACAACGAGCTCGTCCGCACGGTCGTCAATGTCCCGTTTATTGCTGTCTCCCTGGGAAGGCTCAGCATCCTGCCTCTGATGGTCGCCATCTTTACGATCTTCGTTGCCTATGGTTTCTGGGAGAACAGCGCCAACCATCGGGGCTTCTATGGCTCGTCTTACCAATTGGGCTGGATCGCACTCAATTTGTTCGTCAGCTATCGCTACATGATCAAGCCAATGTTGATCATCACGCGCGGCATCAAGGCGTTTCGCGAATATTGCGTAAAGGCCTCTGCATCAGCCTCGATATCCAATTGAAACGAGCGCACAGCAGCACATATCCCTAGAACCATTAAAGTGAATCAGGTTGGGATGAGTCCAGACCAAGGTCTATGCGCATTTGGAAACAAGCGAAAGTCGAGGTAACCACTGACGCAGGCTTTCTCGGGGATTCAGGAGATTTTCATATTCGGCCTGAGAATGGCAGGTGTCTTGCCAAGCGCATCAGCAAACGCTTGGAGAGATTTCGTCGGTCATACCTCAGCGCATTATAATGCGCTAGAACCCAGAAAAAGAGGGAAGTTGGCGCATTATAATGCGCTGACTGAAGACGCATCACTTTCCAACGCCTTTTAAAAATGACGAAGACTATTGGTCTGATGGCTAGGATTTTTCAAAGTCTGAAGCGAATGCTTTGAAGGAGGTGCCTTTCATGGACTCAAAACAAAATCACGGCCAAGACTCAACGACGCCAGAACTTATCCGTCGCCTAGCCGAGCAGGTCTTTGGCAACAAAGCGCAAGCCGACCTCTGGCTCAACCAACCGATAGCTGGGCGCGGGGACGGTTCTCGGTTGCAAGCAGTTCAAGGTAAGCCAGGATACGAACTCGTGAAGGCTGAACTCGAAAGGCTCAGCCACGGATTTTCCTGTTAGCACGCCCCTCTCCAGCCTGAATTCAACTTGATTATTTTTGATCTCAAGTCGCACTGCCATGTTTAAGCGCTCAGGCCAGGCACGGGAACGCTCGACGCCGAGGCGTTGATAGAATTAAAGAGCTTTGGTATCGCATCTGGAAAACCACGAGCCCCCAAATGCACCAAAAACAGAGCGAACGACTTAAGTGGAAACAGATTCTCCGGCGCACGACCCTCATGGTGTGATCATGAAAATTACACCCCTTCTCGAAGGGCAGCTTTGGCAATTGGCTGTGAACACTCTAGGTGCTCAGAGCTTGGAGCAATTGGTGGCTGAACTGCTAAAGAGTCATGTTAAGACTCGCGCTGTGAACATGTATGGATTTCTACACGTCGAACGGCTTGGACAGGCAGCCTTAGAGTCTCTGCGCAAGGGCCAGCGCCGGGCGGGGGCTAACCCCGCGTTTATTGGAGAAGACCCGAGCACAGTCGCGATACTCCACTGCCATTCCAGTCACCTCTTGCGAGGTATCGTCCAAACTTTGTCTCCAGATCTATTGCCAGATCGTTTGCTTGAGTGGCGTCTACAACTCGATCTGGGAATCTGATTAAGTGAGCGCTTTCAGATCTATCTCAAAAACCTGCAAGTGATCATCAGTCTTAGCGCCCAGTCCCTCTGACGCGCAGGCATCGAGCTCACACAACCGACGTAGACCAATAGATGGCAATAGGCTATTTTTTTGCCATCAAGCACCGAGACCTTTCAGAGCGATCAGCTATCGTTTGGCGGCATCTGATCACGATTGAGATGTTCCGGCTTGCACCGCATCTCAGTCTTCAGCCTGGAAAGGACGACCATGATCTACCAATGCAACGGATGCCACAGAACAACTTTCGAGACAATCTGTCCTTGGTGCCATGGCTCCCAGATATCACCTCCCGCAGAGCTAAGGGCTCAACATTTGACACCACTCGACCCATCCTTCTACCCGGACTTTCAGTACCAGTCCAAGGGACTTATAAAAGACTTCTTGGGCAAGAAGAAAGAGCAGGCTCAGCTAAACGACCTGCTCAACAACGTGCTGAGAAAATACGCGCAGCTCAAGCAGCCCTACTTTACGAACTTCATCCACACTACCCGTGAAACCTCTTCCACCAGTAACGATGCCGGCGTACCAGGCCCTAGACTTGATGGTGTATACACCGAACGTGAGTTGTTTCGCGAGGTGCTTATCCGTAAGGGGTTCGATGAGCTTGAGGGCTTGCCCTCGCTACTGGACAAACTGCTTCTGACCACTGCCTTCAATTCAACATATCTTGGCTTTTCCAGAGAGCTCAGCCGCCACATTAAAGCCGACTTGGCTGAGACCCTTCGGTCATGGATCGATGAGGCTGGAACGACGTTCAGATCCGATCTCGCCCTGTTCTACTACTACCTCTGGGAGAACGATATTTCGTACCAGGGTGTGCAGTTCAACGCTCAATCGAACGCTACGGCCAACACTCCTTTGATTTCCTTGCCGGCTTTCCGCTCCGGGTTGAGTCTTTGCGAAGGTATCTACTTCGACATCCTCGTCGAGCGCTTGGGAAGTCAGCTTGAGCATTTCAACCCCAACCGGTTCATTACCATGTATTTGGTAGACGCAATGGACGGGTTCCAGTTCGAGGCGTTCCTGGTCGAGATATTCCAAACCATCGGCTTCGACGTTAAGGAAACCAAAAAGACCGCCGATCAAGGGGCCGATTTGTTCGTGAGTCGATTTGGCAAAAACATGGTGATCCAGGCCAAAAATTACACTGGCTCCGTTGGCAATGCCGCAGTTCAGCAAGCGATCTCTGCCAAGGCGTTCTACGGCTGTGACGAAGCCATGGTCGTCACCAATTCGTACTACACAAAGTCGGCCAAGGAACTCGCCACTACCGCCGGGGTACGCCTCGTTGATCGGGAGGGTCTGCAGACGTATTTGGACGACTACAACCAGAAGCTAATTGAGGTCTTCCAAGCTGAGGCAGAAGAAGATCGAGAATCACTGAATGTACGGTAACGTACGGATGCCATTGGTGAGTATGGCGATGCTGTAGAACACCCGAGTGGCGACCACGGGCTCAAAGTAGTTGATTTCCACTTCACCGTACTGCACCGCTTGGGATACCGTGAGGTCGTTGCTGGCCTCCAAAAACTATTTTGAAGACTTCGCTGGATCAGGGTATTGAGCGCCGCGAAGTCACCTCTCCATCGGTTCTAGAAGATATGCATCGACGAACTCCAGGGCGTGAACTGCGGAAACCAACTCACGTCCTTTGCAGCAGTACAAGCTACCTGTGGAAGTGAGTTGATCCCCCCCTTGGCTCGGAATCTAATCACCGAATGAAATCAATGCCTTCCATATAGGGTTTGAGCACCTCAGGAACCGTGATCGATCCATCCGCCTGCTGGTAATTTTCCAACACCGCCACAAGGGTGCGTCCTACCGCAAGGCCTGATCCGTTGAGGGTGTGTACGAGCTCTGGCTTTCCTGTTACCGGGTTACGCCAACGAGCTTGCATTCGCCGTGCTTGAAAATCACCGCAGTTAGAGCACGAGCTGATCTCGCGATACTTATCTTGGCTCGGTACCCAGACTTCCAGATCGAACGTCTTGACGGCACTAAACCCCATATCGCCTGTACAGAGAATCAAGACCCGGTAGGGCAATTCCAAAGCTTGGAGAACGCGTTCAGCACAGGCTGTCATCTCATCCAACGCCTGCATGGATTTCGAAGGCTCAACAACCTGAACCATCTCGACCTTGTCGAATTGGTGCTGCCGAATCATCCCACGCGTGTCACGGCCAGACGCGCCAGCTTCACTGCGAAAGCAGGGGCCATGCGCTACAAATTTCTTGGGCAACTCCTTGGCATCGAGAATCTGCCCTGCTGCCAAGTTGGTGAGCGGTACCTCTGAGGTAGGGATCAGGTAAAAATCTGCCTCACCCTCGCGAGTGATCTTGAAAAGATCCTCCTCGAACTTAGGGAGCTGGCCCGTGCCCTGCATCGCAGGTGCTTGCACCATGTAGGGCACGTAAGTTTCCTCATACCCATGTTCCGCGGTATGAAGGTTGATCATGAACTGCGCCAGAGCGCGATGCAGGCGCGCGATTGGGCCTCTCAATATCGAGAACCGCGCCCCGGATAACCGTGCAGCTGCTTCGAAGTCAATGCCACCGCTGCACTCTCCCAAAGCCACATGATCTTTGATTTCAAAATCAAACTGTCGCGGTGTTCCCCAGCGGCGCAGCTCTACGTTGTCATCTTCATCGCTTCCGATTGGAACGCTCTCATCCGGCAGATTTGGAATGGACAGAAGAAGCGTATCCATATCGGTTTGGATGCCATGGAGCGCAATTTTCCCTGCAGCCAGCTCGCTGTTGATGCGCTCAACATCCACCATCATTGAAGAGATGTCCTCTCCTCTGGCTTTAGCCTGCCCCGTCAACTTGGCGTTGGAGTTACGCTCAGCCTGGAGCTGTTCAGTGCGCGTTTGCAACGCTTTGCGCCGCTCCTCAAGCGACTGTACGTTCGCAACATCCAGGTGGAAACCCCGAGAGTGCAGACGATCCGCAACTGGTTGGATTTGGGCCCGTAGAAGTTTGGGATCGATCATAAAGTTTCGCCTTCAGGTTAGTGTGTTACAGATCGGGCTCGACGCTCATTGCATACAGCTCAGCGTCTATTGGTTTTGCAGATGGGTTCAGGTGCTTGATCGGGCGCTTAGGCGATCCGCCACGTCCTGAAGGTTGCTACGTAACAGCTGGGGATCGAGCATAGGGGAATCTCGGAGTGTCGGAGCACGTCGCTTCGCATAGGGCTGGGTTGATCGATGATTCGAACCAGATGTGAAACCGAGATCAGTTGCCCAGAGGCAACCCTAATTTGATCAAGGCATCCAGCCCCGTGGTGTCATGGACATGTGCGTAATCCTGTGGTGTCCACGTCGCAATTTCCGCCCGGAACGCCTCCACAGATTTAAAAGGCGTGGTGGCCACTGCATCGAGCATTCCGACGCGTTTGTTGCTCCACCGATCGACGTCATCCAGGCGAAGAAAGTAGGCATTGATATCTTGCGCATGAACAATTTCGGCATGAGCGTTCAGGCATAAAAACTCCCGTAGCAGCTGTAGAGCTGCGCCCTGCCCTCGCACAGCCTCTACCGCTTGTATGTAGTGGCTGGCACACAAGTGGAGCTCGTTGCGTGGATCAACCATTCACGATATCCGAAGTGAATAATGGAGGAGGTTTGGGAGAGCTTTCGCGAACCAGGACACAGGTAGGCATTAACGATCAGCGTGCTTTCCTGTATTCATTCAGCGCTTGAAAAGCCGGCATGCTCACATGCTTGCGAAAGCCTCTGCCAGCAAGTACGTACAGCGCATCCTCGCTTTCAAAAAAACACCCTTGGAAGTTTTTTTGAAATCCAGTAATGAAACTGTCGCGAGCTGCAGTTCGCCCTTCGCTGTCGAATACTGTCTCGTGGACAAACAGAACTGAAGGTTGCAAGCCGCGCTTTTGGACATCCCTTTCCTGAGTGTCAGGGAGCAAGACGTCCATGAGCATCCAGTTCCGGACGATACAAAACCGTTGCTCCGCAAACTCCTCCAGAGCCAATTTGATCAGCTCTTCATCCCCTAATCGCGATCCCCCTATCATCCTTGCAGGGCCATAAAGCACATCTTCAATCAGTTCAGTTTGCACACTGTTGCCTAATTCTTAAAAAATTCTGAATCCGCACGAAAACCTTCCAGGCAGCTGCTGGTCTTGCCTCGTGAGTACCCGGTAATCGGCACACCGAAATCGAATTTCTCTGCGTCCCGCACACATTATGGAAACCCCATTTCCCTACCGTTTTTACCTGCAAACGCCAACGAAGGCAGCATCAATGAACCCGGTCAAAACGATCTAAAGCGCCATTTTCATGCAGCCAGTGAGCAACAACGAAAGTCCCACCATCGATTATCGTGAAAAGGTCGTAGCCTGCTCTCCGACAACGATTGATGACTGGCAGAGCATGAAAGGGAAGTCCCTCCGGGTACTTTTTTGCCGGGTCGAAAAACAACAGACCTGTGATTTTTGGAGGTCGCTCCAAGGCGCAAAGCAAGTACCCGGCAACATCCGGATCTGCAATGGCTTTACGTGCTCTCTCAATGACACTGGGGTATCTGTGAAAGCGAAAATCACAGTGCTTGGCTCCATAGGTTTTTATCCAGTACATCCTGGCCCCCCTTATCAACTGGGTCAGATTTCAATCGTGAAATCCGGAATGAATCCTGTGTCTTCGCCGGGGTAACCGCGAGGATTTGAGATGATCCAGCCCCTGCCAATCTCCACATCAACAGCGCGATGTGCATGTTAAAAAATCCAAACGTCTGTCATCGGTAAAAGTGAATGCCACCGATTTGTGTCAGCCGCGCTGATATGACTGTCATGCTTGTCTCCCTCAACTTCTAGGATCAGACAATGGTGCGTAACAACGACCGTTGAACCCTCAAACGGATTAGCAAATTCATCGCTCAAGAAATTCATACGCACCTGGTTTCGCTCAATCACGTCTGCTGGACGTAGCCGTCGAAAGTTCTCCTCAGCTCTGATCACCTGGAAGTCGTTCATCCACAGTCGCAGATCACCATCGCTTCCACCGGGTCTCAGGCGGATGTGAAATCCGTCCAGACTGTTTAGACCAGAAAGCGTGTTTGGTTGCAGATCCAAACCTGATTTCCAGGGCTTGCACATGCGGCGCAGCGGCCTCTCGCATTCTGCGAAGCGTGTGGTCGATGCGGCCTTTGTAAAATTCGTGGTTGCCGCTGCAATAAATGACGGGATAGCTGAACGACTCGCTCGCCCATTACACACCTCGCGCTTGGACGTCCACGTCACCGGCCATCACGACGATGTCGCGTCTGTTTTAGCTGGTTCGAAGGTGGCGAAGCCGTTGTGCAATAGACCAACATTTTCATGACTCTGCCCCGCAGAGCTTGCTGGCAGCCCCGTTCGACGATTAAGCGATATATTGGTAGCCATTAGCTCAAGATGCTCGGTACCCGTCCGAACACAGAGATAGCCCAAATAGTTCCTTGTTTGACTATACGACATTGAGTGGAACTGAGCAAACCGGGCATACAGTCGTATTTTAGAGAATGGCCCAAATGCTCAGGCAATCAATCGCCGCTGCGCTGAGACACGTTCGTCGGCAACATAAGGTACTGCTGACCGATCTGGAAGAAGGCGTAACTGCTTCCCACCTCAGTCGCATTGAGCGCTCAGAACGTGGCGTTACTGTTGAAAAGCTAGATGAAATTGCTCGGCAGCTGGGCGTTCATCCTCTGTCCATTCTTGCTCTGGCATACGGTGCTGAGGAAGTCGTGCGTCCTACCGAGCTCCTGAAGCGTGTATCTAAAGAAGTGTCTGTCCTTGGCGGATTGATAGCCCCGCTCGCTGTTAAACCGGAAGACAGTCATTCCAGAGTCGCAGCTGCTGCTAAACGCCGTGAAGAAGTGCAACGTTTAAAGGCTGATGGGCTATCCAAGGCCGAGGTTGCTCGGGCGTTGGCTATATCGAAACAAACGGTGGCGAGACATTGGTAAATTGCTGAACTTGGCTCATCGGTTTACTTTCTTGCAAGGTTCAAGTTTGACATGCCCGCCAACCTCAAAGCCTTGGCAAGCCGGTACCCCAAGCGACCTGACTCATGCAGGAAACGCATCTCTCGCCGGAGATCCGTTGCCCCTGAGCGCACCTCCAGATCCACCGTTGAGACAAGCGGGTGAGATAGCGCTAGCCAGGCAACTGATCGCAGCATAGCAGTGGCCACCCTCGGGTGGCCTTTTTTATGGTTCATCACGGATTGCCGGGAAAGACGCTCTTGATCTTCAAGAAAAAGAACTCACTGTCTCGGTAACCGTAAGCCATCCGCTTGATGACTTTGATTCGATTGTTTCCCGCGACGGCGCGCTCAGATATCATTTTACGTCAGCTCGAACGCAGTGATATTCCAGCTTGGTATGCCTACTTAGCTCTACCTGAGGTAGTGCAGTACACCAGTTGGAGTATCGGCGGCCCGGATGATCTGCTGCCTATTTTTGATGCCATCGATCTTCAATCAGCATACTCCCCCCAGACGCTTAGCAATTATTCACGGCTCGCAGAATAGGCTAATCGGAACCATCGGCTTTCACTCTATCAATGAGGACAACGCCACGGCTGAATTCGCATTTGACTTAACGTCTGAATTTTGGGGTCGGGTATTGCCAGCTCTGTCTGTGCAAACGTCACTTAGTGGTCGTTCTGTACTTTTGATTTTATCTGCGTCCAAGGCACGGTTTTGCAAGGAAACCACGCCTCTGCACAGGTCTTACGAAACTGTGGCTTTCAACACGAAGGCCTTCTGAAATCTTATCGCAAAGTACGCGGCAACCCAGGCAACTTCGATATGTTTTCTCGGCTAGACAGCGATTGACACGCTAAAAGTATGCACGGAAGCGCTCGGCTGCCTTTTCGAAACTGCCCGTCTCGGCGACGGCGAAAAAGGCCTGTATCTGCTTAGCATCGAGTTTCATAGTTGCTCCCTTGTTAAGCGTTTCTAAGCCTTGCTGAAATTTTCTTCGGATTTCTTCAGTTTTTCTTCGCTTTGCTTGATCATAGATAGAAGTAGACAAGGCAGTGGAGTTAAGAGGCTCTGGTGTCTATTTTGTCTGCCTAACGCATCTTAGGAAATGGGATAATTTGTCTCAAGTCTAAGTTACATAACAACTAAGTGCGCCTGCGTGGTCAGGTATTGCGCCTAACCTAAGAGGGAAAATTCCGGACGTCAGCTCAGTCTTTCCAAACCGGAACGACGCTAGTTCGCGCCATACAAATGTTATTCACAGATGGTTGGTTAGTAAAATGAATATTCGTCTAGAAGCTTTAGCATTGGAAACATTGGAACAGCTATTGCTAGAGCGAGATGCGAGAAAGGATGATCAGCTTCTTAAACAGCTGCTTGCCGAGGAGTTCGTTGAGTTTGGATCTGCCGGTCAAAGCTGGACGAGAGCGCAGGTTATCGCTGGACTCAAAACTCAGATTTGGATCAAAAGAACAATCGAGGATTTTAAAGTCCGTGTACTTGCAGATGGTGTCGCGTTAGCAACTTACCGATGCATCCATCACCATAATAATGGGGATGAGCATTTATCGCTGCGTAGCTCCGTGTGGAAAACCTACGAAGAGGGCTGGCACATGGTCTTTCATCAGGGCACGAGGGTCTCCGACCAGATGTCGGTAACAACTCCAATTTTAATTAGCAGTACCTCAAACACGGGTTGATTCACTATGTCCTCGGGTCGAGTGACGGCTTTGGGTCGCTTGCTGCTGGTCTCAGTCACCAAGTGTGCTACTGAATGCAATGTGTCCCTACGTGAATAAGTGAATAACGGCGCTTTGAATGCTGCCTCACGCGATAATCCATCTGGAAACCATTGAGCGTGAAAGGCGGGGCGTATCGAGCGTGCCCAACGCCGAAACCGTCGTCGAGCATCGACCAAACCTACCGCGCCCGTCACCCGGTATTCGCCACCATGTTCCAGGGGGCCAGAGCGGCGACAGCGATTCGCTGTTCCAGAACCAGGACGCCGCCGGTCAAGGCGTGCAGATGCTCAGTGTGGTCGAAGACCAGAGCAATCTGGAAGCGCGTTACGAGCCTAACCACCCAGCCGCCGACGCCAAGGGTTACGTCTACTACCCGAACGTCAACGTGTTGGAAGAAATGGCCGACATGATTTCCGCGAGCCGTTCGTTCCAAACCAATGCCGAAATGATGAACACAGCCAAAACCATGATGCAGAAGACACTGACCCTCGGTCAGTGATAAGGGGCGACCGCCATGAGTGTTACCGATACCACCAGCAGCCTGAGCATGAAGGACATCCTGGCGAACTCGTCGAAAAAGACCAGTTCGACAGCCGAAGGCATCGCTTCGGCCACCCACAGCTCCACCGGCCGCCAGGCCCTGGGCAAGGATGCGTTCCTGAAACTGCTGGTCACCCAGCTGAAAAACCAGAACCCGCTCGATCCGCAGGACAACAGTGCTTTCGTGGCCCAGTTGGCGCAGTTCAGCAGCCTGGAGGGGATTACGACCCTCAACAGCACCGTCAGCTCGCTGGCCGGCAAATACAACTCGTCGCAGGCGCTGCAGGCGTTGTCGCTGGTTGGCCGTAACGTGATCGTGCAGACCAACTCGGTTCAGCTCGACAATCCAAGCAAAGGCTTGACCGGTTCGGTCACCGTTCCGTCGACGATTGCCGGCGGCACCGTCAGCATAACCGACAGCAGCGGAACGATTGTTCGCACCCTCAATCTGGGCAGTCGCGCCGCAGGCGCCGCGAGCTTCACCTGGGACGGCAAGGACAAGGACGGCAATCAGGTGAAGACCGGTACCTATACCGTCAAGGCCAATGCCTCAATCAATGGCAAGTCGACCGATATGGCGACTTACCTGCCGGCCACAGTCACCAGCGTGACCATCAGCCAGACCGGTGGCGAGCTGATGCTCAACCTGTCCGGTAAGGGCTCCGTTGCCCTGTCCAAAGTAAAAACCATTGGTATATAGAGCCGACTAACCGGCACAAAGGAGTGGAATATGTCTTTCAATATCGGCCTTAGCGGTCTCTATGCTGCCAACAAGCAACTGGACGTGACCGGCAACAACATCGCCAACGTCGCGACCGCCGGTTTCAAATCCTCCCGCGCGGAATTCGAAGACGTTTACTCGGCAACCCGCCTGGGCAGTGGCAGCAAGGTCATCGGCAACGGCGTGCGCTTGGCCAACGTTTCCCAGCAGTTCACCCAGGGCGACATCAACAACACCGGCAACGTGCTGGACATGGGGATTAACGGCTCCGGTTTCTTCACTCTGAGCAACAACGGTTCGGTGTCCTACACCCGTGCCGGTACGTTCAAGGTCGACAAGGACGGCTACATCACCAACACCGACCACACCTCGCGCCTGCAGGGTTACGGTGTGAATTCCAACGGCAAGATCATCAACGGCGTCCTGACCGACCTGAAGATCGATACCTCGAACCTGGCGCCGAAGACCACCTCGCTGGTGACGTCGACCATCAACCTGAACTCGACGGCTCCGGTGATCGATGACACCGTGGCGGCGGGCACGTTTGACCCGACCAATACCGCGACTTACACCAAGTCGTTCAGCACCCCGATCTATGACAGCCAGGGTAACCAGCACACCATGGATCAATACATGGTGAAAACCGGAGCCAACACCTGGAAGGTTTACACCCTGGTCGATGGTCGTAACCCGGATGCGACCGGCAGCGATCCGAAAGTCACCGCGCCCGTGGCTTCGACAATGTCGTTTGACTCCACTGGCAAGCTGACTCAGGTCAGCACTCCGCCAGGCGTGATCAGCAGCGACCTGAAACTCACAGGCTGGGTACCGGGCACCGTGACCAACGGTGTATGGACGGCTAACGGCGCGTCGGCCAACCCGGCCGGTATTACCATTTCCATGGCCAAGACCACTCAGTTCAACGCCGACACCGCTCGTTCGATTCCGACTCAGGACGGTTACGCCACCGGCAAGATCACCAACCTGACCATCGACGGCACCGGTACGCTGTTCGCCAACTTCAGCAACAACCAGAGCAAGGCCATCGGCCAGGTTGCCCTAGCCAGCTTCACCAACGAACAGGGCCTGCAGCCTGTGGGCGGCACGTCCTGGAAAGAGACATTCGCTTCGGGTATCCCAGGGTATGACGCGCCGAAAACCGGCACCCTCGGTTCGGTGGTGTCGAACTCGCTGGAAGCGTCGAACGTCAATCTGACCAACGAGCTAGTGGACCTGATCAAGGGGCAGAGCAACTATCAGGCGAACGCCAAGACCATTTCGACTCAGAGCACGATTATGCAGACCATTATTCAGATGATTTGAATCTGGTATTGAGCCCCTCTTTTTGAGGGGCTTTTACTAGCCCATATATGTTGAATCAAAATTTTATCACCAATCATTAAGAGGTTTTCCCGGTAGGCAAGTAGATGAATATTGATCTGGAATTAACACTGTAAATCTCTTACGCATAATCCTATTAATGTCGTTGAATCAATTGACAGCTTTAGATGCTATAGTTTTTTAGATTTGTTTTTTTGAATTTTTGGGCGCTTGTGCGGTTCTTGATTGCTCAATACACGTCGAGCAGCGTCTACAGCCCGTTCCGAAAGCGCCTCCAGGCGAGGAGATTGTGAAGACCATGCATGCCAATAGAGCTCAAGATCGATGAACTGTCCTGGCGAAACATCGACAAGCTCCTTCTTTTTTAGCATGTCATCTACTTGTGCCAGTGGAATCATTCCGTATCCAAGCCCCCTACGAATCGCTTTCAGTCTTGCTTGAGGAAGTGAAAGGTAATGGACAGGATAAACGTTAGAGTGCAACCCAAATCGAGAACGCAAAAAATCAGAATGCAATGTATCCTTACGTGAATACGCGAATACCGGCGCTTTGAATGCTGCTTCACGCGATAATCCATCTGGAAACCATTGAGCCTGAAAGGCAGGGGAGGCGACCAATACGTATCGCATCGAGCCCAGCGATTTTACAAAACAACCTCTCATAGGCAGAGCCTGCGTACCGATACATCCTATCACCTGACCGCTTTCTAACAGCGAATAAGTGTGATCTTGATCTTCGACGAGAATCTCGAGCAGAATTTTTTCATTGATAAAAATATCGGCTAACGCTGGAAAAAACCAAGTTGCCAATGTATCTCCGTTAACAGCCATCACCATCCTAAGATGCCCATCATCGTCACCGGAGATCTCATTGAGCAGCTCATCTTCGAGAACGGTTGCACGTCGAAGATAGTGCATCAGTTTTTTTCCGATAGGCGTTGATTCGCATGGGCGTCCGCGAATTATCACAGAACTTCCGAGACGAACCTCTAACGCATGAATACGTTGTGACACTGCCGACGGTGTGACACGTAGGCGCTCGGCTGCCTTTTCGAAACTACCTGTCTCGGCGACGGCGAAAAAGGCCTGCATTTGCTTAGCATCGAGTTTCATAGTTGCTCCCTTGTTAAGCGCTTCTAAGCTTTGCTGAAATTTTCTTCGGATTGCTTCAGTTTTTCTACGCTTTGCTTGATCATAGATTAAAGTAGACAGGGTAGGAAAGTTAAGAGGCTCCGGTGTCTATGTTATTGGCTTAACGCAAAGAACCCGTAGGTAATGGGCTAGTTTTCTCAAGCCTTAAGCAGAAATGCTAACTATTACCATCCGAATGGAGAGGTCCGCGCGGAAGGGATTTTTGCTTAGCTGAACCTCACATTGGGCCTGTAGAAGCTAACGGGAATTCGCAACTAAAAATACACTTTGATGTTACGCGTAATTAAGGACAAGTTCGATACCAGGGATTTTCTCAATCTTACTTAAATTGATAGTAGCTTACAGTCACTAAAAATGCCAAGACTATTTTGGAGATGTAAGCGACTATCATAAAGGGTCTAACTCTATGCAAAAATTTACTATACGAGGCCGTTTGATTCTTTTGGTTTGTGCATTACTGGCAGGTTGTGTCTTCATAAGCTATATAGGGATTCGCTCGCTAGAACTAAGTGTGGAGAGTTTTAATAGAGTCTATAAAGATCGTATCTTACCTATAAATGACCTAAAAAAGGTTTCTGATTTATTCTCAGTAAAGATTGTAAGCTCCAGTTATAAAGCCCTTAGTGGAAAGATACCCTTCTCTCAGGCTGAGCTTGATGTGAAAAACGCTGATCATCAGATAGATGAGCTTTGGGCTGCTTATATGAAAACTGAAATGACCCCAGAATTAAAGGAAGCGAGTGTTAGGTTAAATGCAGCGGAAGAAGCAGTTCAACAACCATTGGAACGGTTAAAGAAGATATTGGAACGTGGTGATGTTGTGAGCTTACGATCCTTTCTAGATGCTGAAATCTATCCTTTAGTGGAGCCAATAACCGAGCAATTGAACGATTTGATTGAAAATCAGTTAGATAGAGTTCGTTTAGAGTATGAGCAGACAGAAGACTTGTATGACTCAACACGTCTTGAGCTTATATCTATACTTTTAGCTGTCATCGTGATCGGCTCTATTTTTAGTTGCTTAATGATTCGCAGTATTTTGCGGCCGTTAACATCACTCAAAGAGGCTGCGGCTCGAGTAGCTTCTGGCGACCTTCGTGAACTTTTGCTAATACACGGCCGAGACGAGATAACCGAAGTTCAATGCTCGATCCAGCTAATGCAGGATACCTTGCGTGAAACACTGCAGGGTATTCAGTCGTCTGCTATTCAATTAGCGTCGGCAGCAGAAGAGTTGCACGCTTTGTCTGAGGGAACAGCAAAGGGCATCCACAGGCAGACCGAAGAAATGCAGTTAGCTGCTACAGCTGTTACAGAAATGTCTGCTGCAGTCGACGAGGTTTCTGATAATGCTAGCCGAACTTCTAATGCCTCCAGTTATGCAAAAGAGCTTGCAGATGAAGGAAAGGGCCAGGTTGTCTCCACCCGCCAGACCATTGATAAATTAACGGATCAATTGGAACAAACCACAAATACGGTATTCCGCCTGGCAGAAGAAGTTTCAAATATTGGAAAAGTTTCAGATGTTATCGGTTCAATTGCGGAGCAAACAAATTTACTCGCGCTAAATGCTGCGATTGAAGCGGCTAGAGCCGGGGAAGCAGGCCGCGGATTTTCTGTAGTTGCAGATGAAGTTCGTAATTTAGCGTCGCGTACCCAGAGCTCGACTCAAGAAATTGAGCGGATGATTGTGGGCATTAAGAATGTAACTCAGGAAGGTGTCGAAGAAATGCAACAAAGCGGTGAGTTCGCTGCGTGCAGTCAAAAAATGGTCGGCGAAGCTGATCTTGCTCTTACTCAGATTCTCGAAAGAATAACAGAGATAAATGAAATGAATATTGTGATTGCTAGCGCTGCAGAAGAGCAAGCAGCAGTTGCGCGAGAGGCAGATCGAAATTTAATTGCGATCCGTGATATCTCAGAAGAAAGTTCTTCAGGAGTAGAGCAAACAGCAATCGCAAGTGAACAGTTAGCACGATTGGCCATAAGCCTTAATGAACTGATTAGTAGATTTAAGATTTAAGCGGATTCACTGCTAACGACTTTAGGTTTTAGGTGAGTTATTTACTGAATTTAGAGAATCATCTGGATTCCTGTTCTCTTTGTTTTGTAAATGCGGCTCTCGGTTAAATTTCGCGTTGATATCCAATGACTTGCGGATTCCAAAGGAAGCTAGTTAAAGCATATTAACGCACTTTTATCACTTTGATTGTTGAAATATCGCCAATCAGAGGAGTGCGCATGAATTTTTCTTTTGAAACTTCATTGAAAGCTAGATTTAAATGGGTGGATGCGTGCGCTTTCGCGAATATTCCAGAACTAGAAGATGATTACCGTCAAGCTTTAATTGACGCATATCAGTTGGTGGAACAGCTCGCGCACTACGAGGCCTATAGTTATAGATTTTATGGTTATTCCGTGCCCCCTTTATTGCGTGACATAAGACCTTTAGCGAATTGCTATGCCCGAAAATATTTAGATCTTTATCTTCATTATAGTAAATTTCGCAAACAAGGTGCTGAAATATAATCATTTTTCCGTAAAACATAAACTGTTAATACGATTGATAAATCTATGATTGAGCCATATATATGACCAATAAGCTTAGAGTCGGTATTGTTTTTGGAGGTAAATCCACAGAGCATGAAGTATCTATACGTTCCGCTCAAGCCATTGCACAAGGGCTAGATCGTTCACGATATGTACCGATCCTAATTGAAGTCGATAAGTGCGGTCGATGGAGGATTAATGATCAACATGATGCTCTCCACAAGCAAGCGGGAAAATATTCAGCCAATGCGTCGATAGGCAGTGAAGAAATAGCTTTACTTCGAGGTATTAGCGGTGAGCAATTGGTTTCAAAGTTCGGAGCGAAATTCCCAAAAAATATAGATGTATTTTTTCCGATAGTGCATGGTACCTCTGGGGAGGACGGCTGCCTCCAAGGTTTGCTACGTGTTGCAGGCTTGCCGTTTGTGGGATCTGATGTTCTAGCATCTGCTATTTGTATGGATAAGGATGTCGCAAAACGGTTACTCCGTGATGCAGGCGTGCCCGTCACACCATTTATCACGATGAATCGTACAAATGCGAAGCGCACTTCTTTCGAGAGGGTAAAAGAAAAGCTAGGCATGCCTGTTTTTGTGAAACCCGCAAACCAGGGATCGTCTGTGGGGGTTCGTAGGGCTTCGGATCAGGACTCATTCTACGCAGCCGTAGATTTGGCTCTTCGGTTTGATCACAAAATATTGATTGAAGCTGCTGTTGTTGGCCGAGAGGTAGAATGTGCAGTATTAGGTAACGATAATCCCATAGTTAGCAGTTGTGGCGAGATTGTTATAGACAAAGAATTTTACACTTATGGCGCGAAATATCATGATCCTCAGACTAGGATATTGGTCCCCGCAAATATAAGCGCGGCAGTCGAGGCGCGTATCCAAAATATATCGTTGAGAGTATTTGAAACTCTTGGTTGTTCTGGCTTGGCGCGGATAGATTGCTTCCTAACTGAAAACGATGAAGTAATAGTTAATGAGGTGAATTCTTTGCCTGGATTTACTCCATCAAGTATGTATCCCGCATTGTGGGATAGAGAAGGTCTAGGATTTGAAAGTCTATTGAGTCATCTGATAGAGCTTGCTCTTGAGCGACATATAGAGCGCAATATGTTAACGACCGTTAATCCGATATGAATATATTTTTTTGAGCTTATTTATTTTGGTTAAGAATTTAACGCTAGTTACAAGTGGCCATGTTAACCTGATAGAATCAATGTAAGTGGGTATTTAAATAATGACCTATGATAAATATATTTTCTCTAACCTGAACTACGTTGCAGATCGGCTCGCGATGCGAGGATTTTCTTTAAATGTAACTCGACTTGAGGCCCTGAACATACGGGCAAAAACTATTAAACGCCATATAAGCGCATTACAGGCAGAAATCGCTGCATGTTCGAAACTGATTGATTGTGCCGCAGAACGTGGCGAGAATATTTTGGATTTGATATCGGACGTAGAGTGCACCACTAATGACCTAAGAAACTATAGGGCAGAGTTGAATGAGATTGACGCAGAAATAAGAGGAACTTTTTTGGATATCCCAAATTTACCAGACGAATCTGTACCTATAGGTGAGGACGATAACGAGAATATCGAGATTCGTCGTTGGGAGGTAATGAGGAATTCTGAATCTATATTTGCAGATTTCGCTTCATTTGACAAAATTCGAATTTACGAAGGATTGGTGAATCTAAATTTCAAAGGTCAACGTTGTATGAGTGAAGGATTTGCGCACCTTTGCCGTGCGCTTAAACGATTTATGATTGATCTTCATGTAGAAGAACACCAATGCATAGAGGTTTGTCTGCTTGGTGTTGAAAATTCTTTAACGTCACTTGAGGAAATACTTAAAGACAAAATTGATAAAGCTTTTTTGGAGATAAAAAAAGATGGATTCGATGAATCAGATCCTAAATCGTCTATTTTAAATTTATTTGCAGGGAATATTATTGCGCGTAATGCTCGGCAGCCTCTGAAGTTTGTGATAGATGTTCCTTGTACGATTTCTGAATTCAATAAATTTGCACCTGACACCAGTCTTCTTGTAAACGAAAACGTAGTGCTTGTGCAATTAATCGAGCCGGATAGATCGGTGGAGGCTTTGGAAGTCTTAACGGAAAATGTTGAGAGGGTGTTGCAGCTTCTAGAGTTGCCTTATAGAGTTGTAGAGTCGTGCACTGGCGCATTGAATCATACGACTGCAAAGTCTTATAAGGTGGAAGTGTGGTTGCCTAGTCAGTATAAATATATTGAAGTTGCAACTTGTTCCAACGATACAGATTTCCATACACGCCGAATGGAAGTTCGGTATTTAAATTCGATTACTGGAGAAGCAGAGTTATTACATAGCCTTAGTGCGACAGGGTTGCTACTAGGGCCAACGCTGATGGCAATCATAGAATATTATCGGAATAAAAACGGTTGCATAAACATCCCTTCTGCACTTAGACCATACATGTTCGGAGTCGAAGAGATAAGCTAAATGGTTATTATTTTTTGAGTAAATTTTAATCTATTCATTATCAAGCTTTTGGAGCATATATGCTTTATATAAGGATTGCAATATTGGTTGTATGGTTTCCTTTTTTTATCGCTGGTTGTGCGTACCAGAAAAAAGAAGATTATGTTTCTAAAAACTATTCGTTAAGCAGTGAAACAAATATCGCATCAGATCGTAATGACATGGATTTTAAATTCGGAAATATTTATGCTCAAGCTCTTGGTAAGAAACTCTCGGCGGAGGATTTTAGCAATGGATTAAACTCATGCATTTTATTTCAAGTTGAAAGTTATATGGCCCGCAGTGAGAATGTAAGAATACAGCTTTCGCTTGGATCAACTCAAGATGAAATAATTGATGAGTCAACGTATTTGTGTTTAGAGGCGAAGGGGTGGGCACTCTACGAGGAGGATGGTGGGCAAGTCGTAAGAGTCGACTCAATGGGGATACGTTATTCTGATATGCCTGAGTGGCAGCTAAAAATAGCACAGCACTTAATATTAAGTCAGCGCGAGTGGTACCTTCAATATGCTCCAGAAGTCTTAGAAGTTGGAGATTCTCTACAAAAATAACAGAAGATATATTTAACTTTCTTTAAACTCGCGGCAATTATTTTTTTGTATTTTAGATAAAAAACCTGCAAAGCTCTTTCGTTCTAATTAATATTATGAGCCGAGTCAAATAACGCATTAGTAGGCTTGCATGTGAGTGCAACTTTAATTTTTATACAGTTCCAAATTGCACGTAGCTGCTCTAGCTTTTCGATTTTTTCCTGCTCGCAAGGCCCCCACTTTTGAAATTCCCTGATGAATTCTGCCCTACATGCATATAAATTTACATGCCTAAAAAAACTTACTCCCTCGGGAATAGAGTCACGGATTATGTCGAATTGTTCGAGTGCCCATGGTAAAACTGATCGACTAAATGTAATCGCAAAGCCATGGATATCAGTTGTAACTTTTACCACCTTATGGTTAAACAGTGTTTTTACATCTTCGATGGGTTCTGCCAACGTCGCAACTGATGCGTCACTGTTCGCAATTAGATTAGCTACGACTTGGTCAATTAGGATTGACGGATTGTATGGAGTGTCTGCTTGCATATATACGATGAGTTCGTCTGGTTGAATTTCTAGTAGCTCAATAACCTCTGCTAGTATTTCAAAACCACAATTGTGATCCTTGAAAGTCATGACTACTTCTGCACCAAATTCTGCGCAAGTCTGTAGTACTCTCTCATTATCGGTCGCGACGATGATTCGTTCGGCGTTACTTTTACGAGCTTGGTCCCAAACTACCTGTATTAGTGGTTTGTTACCCATCATGAGCAATGGTTTCCCTATCAGTTGATTAGATTCGTATCTGGCGGGAATGATTATCGTGAATGGCCTATTCATATCTACTCCTGGATGTATTGGATAGTTTCACAGCGGCAAAAAAGTAATCGCATCAAAGGTTATTTTTTTTGGTCTTTCCCCATTTGATCTAGATCAAAAAACGAGATAGTTGTGGCAATTGTTTCTACTCGCAGATCGAATCTTGATTAAGAATTGTTTGTTGGCCATGAAAAAAATTTATTTTTAATTCACATTAAACAGGATCTGGTTAATTATATTATTTGTCGATACGCTTCAGAGTTCGTGAGCTGAAACGATGGAGAGCAGGACATTATGATGGAATAGGAACTTTTTAATGTTATTGAATTTGTTTCTTGCGGGTATTGGATTTTTGATCGTGGCACTTATAGCGTTCCTTATTATACATATGCTATGAGCACGGTAATTTATTGTACACGTTTTTTACTAGGCATCTAGGCATCTAGGCATCTAGGCATCTAGGCATCTAGGCATCTAGGCATCTAGGCATCTAGGCATTAAATTATGCTTATTCCGTGAGGACTGGGGGAATCATGTTAGTGTTTTCTAGAAAGTTAGGTGAAATGATGGTGATTGGTGAGGACATTACTATAACTATTGCTCAAGTCGATGAACGACGTGGTCAAGTACGATTGGGGGTTGAGGCTCCGCCTACCGTATTAGTTCATCGGGAAGAAGTTTACGCTCAGCTCAGAAAATCGAAGGCAATAAAAACGTCAATAACCATTAAGCGCAAGAAAAAGCTTATCCAGTAATTTATATTTTTAACGATTTTTAATCGTTGAGCTGATTTTTCTTATCCAGACTGTATGTTAAATCTAAGTAAACTCTCCACGGAATTTGGATGCAAAACTGATGAATGATTATCACCCTTTGAGCTTAGAGTATATTGGGCAATTCAGGTTAAGTCATGAGGCTTCAGCATGCCTTAAAGCGTCTTTAATGGAGCTACGGACATTGCGCTTATCAATCCGTTACGAGCAATATTCGGCTGAGGTGGTATGCCGCATAACCTCTTCTTTGGACGTTCATTCTCTTTCTATAGCATTTGGTGAGGCGCGTGGTTTTGTGAAAGGCTTGTCGATAATCAAGCCTTTCAAAACATATGAATGTGATCCATTACTGCGTATTTTTGTTAATGCTGTGGAAAAAATGCATAACTTGCTTGACGGTGTTTGAAGCAAACTTTTCTTAGGTAGATAAGTGTAAGTAAATTTTGATTTTTAGATTTTATTATCACATTAGATATTGGCTCACTGTTTCTAATTTTGTATTTTATTTCGGGGTTTAACATGAGTGGAGACGGATTTAAAATTAGAAAGGCGAATAGCGGTGATGCGGAAATTTTAGGCCTGGTAGGCCCGGCTGCCTACGCAGCAGCATACAGTTATTTGTGGAT
Source organism: Pseudomonas sp. R38(2017) (assembly GCF_002112395.1). Lineage (NCBI taxonomy): Bacteria > Pseudomonadati > Pseudomonadota > Gammaproteobacteria > Pseudomonadales > Pseudomonadaceae > Pseudomonas > Pseudomonas sp. R38(2017). Next base: position 130,375 of record NZ_NEHN01000012.1, on the reverse strand, counting down.
GGATTGTGTGTCACTGGTAAATCAACTGCAAACATTCAGTTGTGCAGCCTTTAATCAACTGCTTCGAAGAGAAGACTGTCAAATTTTGGTGGCTGTCAAGGAAGGTATTGTTGTTGGATTTATAGTTACTATATGTCACTCACGAGATCCGATTACCCTTGAGCCGGGTGGAGCAGAAATTTCCAGAATATACATATTGCCAGGTTGTCAGGGGCAGCAGATCGGTCTACGGCTTTTAGAAGCATCAACCGAGATATTAATGGCGCAGGGCTTTAAATATGTATGGTTAGATGTAATGGCTTCAGCAGAACTCGCTAAAAAGGCTTATATGCAATGGGGGTTCATTGAAATAGGAACTAGAATTTATTCGCGTCTAGTAAAAACAGAGTTCAGCGAAATGATAGTATTCAAGAGGGAGCTAAACTAGAAGTATCGAACACTTTGGCATGCTTAGTGGTTTGTGATTAACCTAATAATGTCTGCTGTTAGTTTTTTCTTGAACCAGATAATTTATCGAGCAGGCTATTTTTTATAATTATTTTTTGGAAGAACTGGAGGCAGTGTAATGTATGTATTTGATTGTATAGATTTAACCTTGACAGTTTCTTTGTTTTTAATGCTCGTTTGGATTTTTATTGGTTGGGCATTCTTAATGTTTTGCTTGGCAAAAATAATGCTTACATTTATTTTAGAAAGCTTTTCGAAAATTAAGGGCGGTAGATAAATAATTTTATTGTTTGATCGAGTGCGCGACGTCTACCTCATCGTGGTTTAGCTATGGCTTGCAATAGATGCTGAGGTCTCCCCAATAAGATTTATCGGATTTAATAAAGCCACGTACAGAGCTAAAACTGCGAAGCAGAAAAATCGGATGTGATTGTTGGATAGCGCATTCTAAATCTCTGTACTAAATTTTTAGCTTATCGACAATAACATGGAAACCAGTATTAAATAGTTATTCTATAATATTGACCATGTTCTCCATTTTTAACTCCAGCTCCAATAGCCGGCCATCCAAGCTTTCTTACAACTTTTTGACTTGCAATATTGTCTTCTGCTATGAAAACTTGAACATCATTTAAATTGATCTCAGTCGCTAATTTTTTGACTGCTAATTTACAAGCCAAGACAGCTATACCATTACCCCAAAATTCCGAACTAATAAAATATCCAAAATCGAGAACGCCATCCACTTGCTTAATACCGCAAAATCCAATAAATTCATCAGTATCGGTCCGTGCAATAGTAAGTCGGGAGCGGTTAGCAAGTGCATCCCTGAACCAAGATTCCGCTTCACTTTCAGTAAGTGCGCGGTGAGGCCCCAAAAATTTCATTACCTTAGGATCTCGAAGCATAGCAATCACAGCGGCCCTATCTTCATCGTACAGATCCCTTAATTTCACAGATATCATGATATCTTTTCTCCATATAGGTTTCATATTTAGGTGGGTAGAATAAAGTCTAGCATTATTTAAAGTTTATTTTACTGTTGATTTCAATTTTTTTTCAGCATGAATATTTTTGTTCGAACTTTGATAGTTATACGCAATTAACTCAAGGCATGTCAATGTAGTACAATACTTGAAGAAAGTACGTCTAGAGAAATGGAGAAAACAATGATGTTTATGCGCCCCGCAACGGACCGTGATTTGTTTGTACTTTTTCAAATCCATCGATCGGTCTTCAAAGATCACATTGAGAAAATATGGGGCTGGGATGAAAGTTGGCAGCTCTCCAATTTTACTGCGGAATTCCTTCACGCAGTGACTTCAGTTGTTGAATCAAATGGTGAAATTATTGGATACGTTCAAATTGTAGATAATGAAAACAGGATCTATGTTCAAAATATCGCCATTTCACAAGAATTCCAAAGCAAGGGCTTCGGCACCAGCATTATGCAGAAACTCCAACTGGACGCGGCAGCTCGGAAAGTGACTTTGCAATTGAGTGTTTTCCGGACGAACACATTGGCACAGCGATTCTATGAACGGCTTGGCTTTCATCAGACCGGCGAAACAGCCACGCATATCGAACTATCTTGGGCTGCTACTTGAGATTCGATTTTCAACTGTAACTCTTGTAGCTAAACGCCTATGGAGGACTGCTTTTAGGATTTGCCGTTTTTTATTACGGATCAACTAAGCAGTAAGTTATCTATGAGGTTTTTTCGCTAACGCTGTCTTGAACTCGTAAGGCAGCCTTGACAAATAGCCCACTCATAGGCGATCGGAATGTCACATAGGTAATTTTCAGCGGATTTGAGACGTAGGTTGTAAAATAAACCCTGGGCCGATCTTTTTTCTAAGATCTCCGGGACACCTCCGTCAACAGGTAAGGGTTTAGAGGGCTGGAGCTGTTCGGAGCATTCCAGTTTGATAGCAAGATACGTCGGTTGTTACTAGCTCTACATCCGTAAGGTTTCCAAATGTATACCTTAATGATTGAAAATCTAAATTCTAGAAAAATGAGCTGAAATTATTCGGAGATTAATAATGAAGAATGTTAGAGTGGTGATTACTGGCGGTCCAGGTGCGGGCAAAAGCTCTCTGATAGAAGCACTTGGGGAAAGAAACTTTTCCTACACTATCGAAGCTGGAAGGCAGATAATTAAAGATCAAACTACTATAGGCGGAAATGCAACTCCGTGGATTGATTCTAAGCTATTTTCAGAACTTATGCTATGTTGGGAGATCCGCTCCTGGCACGCTGCCGAGGGAGGGAAACAACCGTTTTTCTTTGACCGTGGGATCCCAGATATCGCTGGCTATCTTCGTTTTTGCGGACTTCCCGTACCGGAGCACGTAAAAAATTCAATAAAAAATTTCAAATATTCAGATACGGTATTTATAATTCCACCTTGGGAGTCGATCTACAAACAAGACGCAGAAAGAAAGCAGTCGTTCAAAGAGGCATCGCTAACTTTTAACGCAATGGTCGACATATATCAAGAATATGGCTATACGTTGGTTGAAGTTCCCCCAATGTCTGTGCAGGAGCGCGCGGATTTCGTGCTTTCCAAACTGAATACTGCATCTGCTTCTGATTAATTTGCGAAACGTCTTAAGGTTACTTAAATAAATTTTCTAATTTTATGATTTAATTTAAAAGCCTTTCAAAAGTTACTCTCCTTGCATATATCAACAGCACAGGCATTCGTCTGAAATTCCAGAAAACTTTATGAAAGCTCTGCCGATTAGCCTGTACGCATGGTTTGGTAGATGACTTTCGCTCACTGATTAATATATGGAATCGGTGAAATGATGTTTTGATAGTCCATCAACAAACCGTGTTGCATGGAGGTCCCCTCCTTTATTAGTAACCATTCAAAGACCAGTTGATACATACACCAGCGGAGCATATCGCCAGATTTTCCTTATTAACCTTACAGACAAGCGTTTGACGGAGAATAAAAAAATCCATCTTAGATTTAGGCAGATTATATGTATGCGCAATTAAATCTCTGTAGTCATTAGTGTAGTTTATGAGCAGCGAAGATACGGTCAATTCGGAAGGCTTCGGCTGTAAAACGTATTCTTCAATTGTGTCTATGATGTGCTTTTTAGAAACATTTTTATTTTTCTCTACCACCTTGCTGCTACGTTCAGCCGCTAACTAATTAGCACTTTATATATCAGTCAATAAATTCAGCGCAGTCTGCTAAGTGTTTTCTACTGAAACAGAATCATGGTTGTGCCGAGGCTATACTCGGATTCGCTAGAACATCCATGAAATTGCCGATCCGAAAACATCAGCCAACGCAGTGGGACTGCTTGTTCTGAGTGCAATCATTTCTTACTGCACTGACACAGATGTCACCGGATTCGCTCCGGTGAAGTTAAGGGTGCGTACATCACTACTTTTCGTCCTTTCTGAGGATTGTGGGTTCGTCAGGATCTATATTTGAGTAGGGTTAAACCTAACGGTTGCAAGGCGCAAGGTCATACGGTACGCATTCTGGTTAAGTTTTTATTGGCGTTGCTGAATTATACTTAATCTTGTTTATTTTTTTTCCATTCTGCCTGAGTATGACTCGAGGGTTGGGGAGAATCCCTCCCTCCTATATGGTCCATACGAATGAAATTGAACTGTTAGGCGTAATTAAGTTCTGTGTCACCGCTTTAGTGATTTACTTAATGCAACCAGAAGTAACTTGGAGAAATAAAATGCTTTTAGGTATAGTTAAATTGAATGTTTCTTCTCTAAAAAATTCGTCCCCAGAATCCACTGAGCGAGTTGATGGCGCTAAATCTGAGTCATCAAATGACCTTTCGAAAACAAATTTGCAGAGAATAGAAAATGGGACAAAAAAATTTGAAGAAGTTCTTGCTTGCGCTCAATTGCAGTCGAAGACAAAAAAACGTGCAACGACAGACTTCACGTCTGTTTCGGCAAGTTCTCAATTTACTGAGTGGATGCACAAAACTCCAGCAGAACGTATTCGTGCTCAATTGCTAAAGGAGATGGGGTTGACGGAGGAGGATGTGGTATCTCTTCCTCAAGAGGAGCAGGATTGGATCGCGAAAGAGGTCGCGAAACGAGTAAAAGAGGAGCAAGAACAACATTCCCAGAAAATTTAAATCAAGATCGCTTGATTTGTTTGTGCATATATCGCGAGCGAGTGTAGTAAATGAGAAACTTTCCACTACAAAACGTATATGATAACCCCGCTTTTTTTGAGCGGTATATGTTTATGCGTCAGGCGGATAGCGGGTTGAATGGTGGTTTGGAGATGCCAGCTATGAAAGCACTGTTGCCAAATGTCAAGGGTATGAGAGTCTTGGAGCTTGGATGCGGATCCGGTGAGTTAGCTCGTTATCTTCGAACCTCCGGTGCTAGCGCTGTTACGGCGTTAGATATATCAGAAAGAATGATCGAGAAGGCAAAGATGCAGACAAGCGATAATTCTATAGAATACATTACAAGCTCAATTGAGCAGTATGTTCCCGCATTTGAAAGTTTTGATTTGGTTGTATCCTCGCTAGCTTTTCACTACGTTAAAGCTTGGAAAAATTTGGTAGAGACCGTACGTGCCTCTTTAGTCCCAGGAGGAGTTTTTTTATTTTCCGTTGAACACCCAATTTGCACTGCGAACCCAGTTGGTTGGGTAAAAAATTCGGATGGAGTTTGCTTGTGCTGGCCTTTAGATCGCTATCAGCAGAAAGGGGCGCGCCGAACGTTATGGTTTGATGAAGAGGTAATAAAATATCACCGAACCATAGAAACATATGTGAACACATTATTGGATGCGGGCTTTAAGGTCGTACATTTAGGGGAGCCAACGCCGGTCTTGTCTAAGTTGGATATTCAGCCATCGTTAATGGAACACTTCAGACGTCCACCAGTGCTATTGATAAGTGCAGTACGTGTGCCTGTGAGAAAATACGAAATATTCAGAGTTAAAGTTTTCAGGTTTATCAAAAGGATGATAACTTAAGGCGGCTTAATTAATTTTCATCTATAATGCGTCCAGCCTATAAGTTGAAATTTAATACGCTTTTCTATTAGTTTTAGAGGTAACATAGGCGGATCAATCAGGCCTTTGATCCATGCATCAGAATTATCTCAAGCTTACGAAGACCGAATTAAGCAAATTGAGAACATCACTGTATACTATGGACAAATTATCGTCCAATACTGTCTATACTAGCTGGCTTAGCTGCAACGTCAAAAAGTGAAAGCAAACTTGATAGGTGTTACAGAAGCAAGCGCAGATTGCTCAAATAAACTCCGTGGGTGCGGGCTAAGCATTTTCTGCTGAAACAGAATCATGCTTGCACGAGGGTGTACTCGGCTTCGAGAGGACACCCATGAAATTGCCGACCCGAAAACATCTGCCCATCGCTGCGGGACTGCTTGTCCTGGTTGCAATCTTTGGGCTCCAGCAGCACCAGCTGTCGACGTTGTCTAGCGCCATGAATGGAGCAGCGGAGAAAACCTCCATCGACGCTCTTCTGAGCAGGGTAAGCGCGATGGACGATCAACTCGATACTGTGTCAGGCAACCCCCTGGTCACAATGGAAGATTTCCGTGTCAGCCAACAATCGCTCTCAAGCCGTATCGATGTCGTGCAGACCCTGGCAAAGCAGGCCAAGGACGCTTCAACCGAAACAACCAGGTTACCCACGCAGAGAGCTAGTGAGATTACGCAGCTATTACCGCATAGATGGGGTTTTGAATGACGCGGTTCTCTCAACAGACTAAGCGTAATTCAGCCGCCTACAAAATTGACATGACCTACCGCTAATCAGGAGGTGCGGCTTGAACGACCTAGCCATTCGAAACGCGTTGATCACTGACGCAGTCGTGCTGTGCAACGCGGAGCGCGAAACCGCTCGGACTCCTGGGCTGTTGATATCCCGTCCGAGTGAATTCAGCTGTAAATCCTTTGAGGACAAAATCGACGCATTAACTCGTAAGGGTTTGTACGTGGTAGCCGAGCGAAGCGGCTTGGTGGTCGGTCATGCGCTACTGGAGCCTTATAGGCTTGAGGCACTCGCCCACGTATATAGTCTGACTATCGTTGTGCATCCCAACAACCTGGGGCAAGGTGTGGGCCAAGCACTGATGACCGCGCTTCTGGAATGGGCCCGAGCCCAGCCCGGCTTACTTAAGATCGAACTACGCGTGCGTGAAACCAATTCGCGTGCCCGGCGCCTATACGAAAAGTTTGGCTTTGTTGAGGAAGGACGCTTACAAAAGCAAATCCTGTTGCCAGACGGCACCTTCATTGCCGATATCACTATGGCCTGGTTTGCTCCTAATTAGAGCTTTCCAAGTAAGGTGTGTTACCCGGACGCTTACGAAGCTTCTTGAAAGCTAACAACCTGGTAGCCAGCATGAGTCGTCGAGGTAACTGCCACGACAACGCTGTGGCGGAGAGTTTTTTCCAGTTGCTAAAGCGGGAGCGGATCAAGCGTAAAATCTACACTACACGCCAGGATGCTCGGGATGATGTGTTCGATTACATCGAGATGTTTTACAACCCAAAACGACGCCACAGTTTCAACAATCAGCTGTCACCGGTAGAGTTTGAAAAGCGTTACGCAGCGAGCCTGGAGAGTGTCTAGAAAACCCGGGGCGATTCACCTCCTACCACCGTGAAAGTCAAAAAGAAATCTACCTTTGAGGAAAAACTCCTAGCAGATCTTCAAATTGAGAGGCGGTATCTCACAAATCTGGGGCACGCGCGCCTAAGCCAGTTAGTTAAAATTCTGTCAAATCACTCTCATATTCTGAGAGAAGGTGTCGAGAATGAAGATGACCGAGCACGGCTCAAAGAGCGCCTGGAAGACTTTGGATTAATTACCACTCAAAAGCACATTCTCAGCCAGTGCTATAGCAAGCTTCAGCGTGACACTGTCGCCATGTTCGACCCGAATAACACTTTGGAGCTGCAGTAATGAGCGCGTAAGGGGACTGAATGAAGACACACCGAAGCACCGCAGGTCGAGACGTTTCGACTGAGCCCGTTAGGAAAGGAGGGGATGGTCATGGGGCTCTCCTGCAGCGGGAGCTTTGGGCGTACGAAGAACTGGTGGAGTGCCTCTATTTATGATTACAGATGCTCGGTTGAGAGGGGCGCCAGTGCTTACGGGGCTGGAAGGTTGAGCGGGATGTCCATCAAAACCGGGAAAAATGGACAATGGACAAAAAAACTAACCTACTGATCTGTAAGGTTTTGCCATGTCCATTTCTCCACTTAGCTCACACGTGCAAAATTTCGACAAGACCATCGTCTCGATCCCGACCTGGCGCCTGATGTCCGAGTCGTTCAGAAACTGGCGCGGCATGCAGCAGTCCGGCGGGCGGCGGATCAAACGCAGCCTGTTCATCGACGCCAGCGGCGTGCGTTTCATCCGCGACGATGAAGAAGAAAAACTCTCCCAGGTGCACCTGCTGACCGCGTACATGGGCCGCAAGAAAGCCGAGCTCAAGGCCTGGAACGAAGCGCAGGGCAACGTCGCGGCGATGTCGGCCAACCGCCGGCGCATGACCAATATCGGTACCTTCCGCGCCTACGCGCTGGCCTATCTGAAGAGCCACCCGGAGATCCAGCCGAACATGACCTGCATGGTCCGCCAGATGCAGACCACGGCCCAGGGCATTCCGCTGGAAATCTACTGCTTTACCACCACCACGGTGTGGGCCGATTACGAGCGGATCCAGGGGGATATTTTCGATTACCTGCTGGCGGTGCTGCCGGAGTTCGGGTTGAGTCTGTATCAGCAGCCGAGTGGCGGGGATTTGCGTAGCGGGTTGTTGCCGGCGGTGCTGGGTGCGAGCCACATTCCAGGAGCCGAGAAACATCTGATGTAGCGCTTTCTTCAGCGCAAAAAAAGACGCAACCCAGGTTGCGTCTTTTTTTGTCCGACCGACTTGTCAGGCCTGCCGTTGCGGTGCCTTGTGCACCATGGTGTAGGCGTAGTCGACGCCCATGCCGTACGCACCACTGTGTTCCAGCACCAGATCCATCACTGCCTGATAAGTGTCTTTGTGCGCCCAGTCACGTTGGTACTCGAGCAGCACTTGCTGCCAGGTCACCGGCACTGCGCCGGCCTGAATCATTCGCTGCACCGACATGTCGTGAGCTTCTTTGGTGGTACCGCCGGAAGCGTCGGTGACGATGTACACCTCGTAACCTTCGGCCAGGGCTTCAAGTGCCGGGAAGGTCAGGCAGACTTCGGTCCACAGCGCGGCGATGATCAGTTTCTTGCGCCCGGTGGCCTTCACTGCGTCAACCAGCGCCTTGTCTTCCCAGGAGTTCATCGAGGTGCGCTCGATCGGCTTCTGCTCCGGGTGTACCGCCAGCAGTTCCGGCCAGATGTAGCCGCTGAAGCTTTCGGTTTCGACCGAGGTGTAGATGGTCGGTACGTTGAAAATCTTCGCCGCTTTGGCCAGGCCGACAGTGTTGTTCTTCAGGGTCTGACGGTCGATCGACTGTACGCCGAAAGCCATTTGCGGCTGGTGGTCGATCAGGATCAGGGCGGAGTTGGTCGGGTTCAGCAGTTCACGGATAGACATGGCGCGTTCCTTTTGATGTCGATTCAAAGTTTCGATTGGGTATTGGGTGAGTCGAGGCGTTTTGCCGTCTTCGGCGTTGTTGTCTCGGCTTGGATGTCACTTTAGGGGCTAGCCGATAAAGGGACAATTACCTAAAATCGAGAATCATTGATTCTAAAACAGGGACAATCATGGATCGCATCGAATGCATGCGCGCCTTCGTGGTGACGGTCGGCGAGAACGGCTTCGCGGCCGCCGCCCGGGCCATGGACGTGCCCCGCTCGAAAGTCAGCAAACAGATTCAGGCGCTGGAAGAAGCCATCGGCGTGCAATTGCTGCAACGCACCACCCGCAGCCTGCACCTGACCGAGGCCGGTGCCGAATATTTCGAAGCAGCGCGGGAAGTGATTGCTGCATTGGACGAGGCCGAACAGCGAGCCCGGGACGGGGTTGGCGAATTGCGCGGGGTGTTGCGGGTGAACGCACCGATGTCGTTCGGCCTGCGGCGACTGGGCAAGCTGATTCCGCTGTTCTACGAACAGCATCCGAACATCGAGCTGCAACTGGTGCTCAGCGACCAGCAGGTCGATCCGGTGCGCGGCGGGTTCGACGTGACCATCCGTATCGCCAGCCTGCCGGACTCGACCATGATCGCCCGGCAACTGGCGCCCGCGCCGCGAATCATGGTCGCCTCCCCCGCTTATCTCGAACGTGCGGGCACGCCGCAGACCCCACAGGATCTGCGCTCACATCAGTGTTTGAACTACGGCTATCTGCAAAGCGGCGTCAGCCTGCAACTGTGCAACGGCAAGGAGACGCAACGAGTCAACGTCACTGGCCCGTTGCACGCCAACAATGGCGACTTGCTGGCGCAAGCGGCCGAGGCCGGCATGGGCATCGCGCTGCTGCCGGACTTCATCGTCGAAGAAGCGCTGGCGGCCGGGCGACTGGTACCGGTGCTGTGCGAATGGCAGGCACCGGCGATCACCATCAACGCCGTGTATTCGTCAGCGCGGCGGGTGCCGCAGAAGACGCGCGCGTTTATCGAGTTTCTGGTGGGACAACTGGCGCCGGCTTGCGAATCCCCAACCGGCTGATCCACACCGCCGCCAGAATCACGCTGCCACCGAGGAACAACCGCCCCAGTTCCTCATGCTGATTCCAGATCAGCAGGTTCAGCAGCAGCCCCACTGGCACGTGCAGGTTGTTCATCACCGCCAGGGTGCCGCCGTTGACCAGGCACGCCCCCTTGTTCCACCAGTACAGACCGAGTGCGGTCGAGACCAGACCCAGGAACACCAGCACACCCCATTGCAGCGGCGCTTCGGGCAGGAAGTTGGATTTGCCGAACAGCAGGAACGCCGGCAACGCCACCGCGAGTGCGCCGAGGTAGAAGAAACCGAAGCGCCGGTAGTGCGGCAGATCGCTCGGGTGCTTCGCCACCAGATGCTTGTACAGCACCTGCCCGGCGGCGTAGGTGAAGTTGGCCAGTTGCAGCAACAGGAAACCCATGAAGAAGTCCGGGTTGATCCGGTCGTAGCGGATCACCGCCGCGCCCGCCACTGCCACCAGCGCCGCAATCAGTGCCCACGGGTTGAAGCGGCGGTTGAGCGCATCTTCGATCAGGGTCACATGCAGCGGCGTGAGGATGGTGAACAGCAGCACTTCCGGCACCGTCAGCACGCGGAAGCTCAAATACAGGCAGACGTAGGTCACGCCGAACTGCAACGCACCGATCAGCAGCATGCCGCGCATGAACGCCGGTTCCACCGAACGCCAGCGCGTCAGCGGAATGAACACCAGCCCGGCCAGCACCACGCGCACCAGCACCGCGAAGTAACTGTCGACATGCCCGGCCAGGTATTCGCCGATCAGACTGAAGGAAAACGCCTGGATCAGCGTGACAATAAGTAGATAGCCCATGGTCGCCTCGATTTCGAATGGCGGCGACGATAGCGGTTTTTGCCGGCCATCGCTAAATCCCGGGCAAAAAAAAGCCCGATCTCGCTAAAGCGTTCAATCGGGCTACAGCACTCAGGAGCAACAAGTGCAAAGGGAGGTTCGATGCGCGTAGAGCCTTGAAGGGGTTGCGCCAGGTCACTAGAACAATCGGCGATTATCTGGCGATTAACATATCAAGCGACCTGGGACAGTTTGGCGTTGGCCTGGTTGAGGCCTTTCTCCTGGAAGTCGCCGCCCAGATTCATGCCTTCGGCGTGGATGAAGGTCACGTCGTGGATACCGATGAAACCCATCACCTGACGCAGGTACGGTTCCTGGTGATCCGCCGGGCCGCCGGCGTAGATGCCGCCGCGAGCGGTCAGCACGTAGGCACGCTTGCCGCTGAGCAGGCCTTGCGGGCCGGTTTCGGTGTACTTGAAGGTCACGCCGGCACGCAGCACGTGGTCAAGCCAGGCTTTCAGGGTGCTTGGAATCGCGAAGTTGTACATCGGCGCGGCCATCACCAGCACGTCGGCGGCCAGCAATTCATCGGTCAGCTCGTTGGAGCGATCCAGCGAGGATTGTTCGTTGGCATTGCGCTGCTCGGCGGATTTCATCCAGCCGCCCAGCAGGTTGCTGTCCAGGTGAGGCACCGGGTTCACGGCGAGGTCACGTACGGTGATCTGATCGGCCGGGTGTGCAGCTTTCCACTGACTGATGAAGGTCTGGGTCAGTTGACGGGATACCGAGTCTTGCTGGCGGGCGCTGCTTTCGATGATCAGAACGCGGGACATGTTGTGTAGCCTCCATCCGAGAATGTTGTAAGTCGATGGAATGAAGGTTAAACAGAGTCGTATCGATGAAAAAGCGCAAATAACTGCTATAAAGCATCGATAAATTCGTTTATAAGCTGACGCACACCTTGTGGGAGCACACTGGCTCCCACAAAGAGGCGGGTGTTATTTCGGGTTGCAGCTCAGTTCGACGCGCAGCTTGATGATCTCGCGGGAGAACTTGGCGGTGGCGTTTGTATGTTTGCCGGCCGGCACTTCGATATTGCGGGTGCGCGGCGCCTCCGGGCCATTGCTGAACACGACTTTGCAGACCGCGTCGACCTCGCCGTAGTTGGCGACCCGGATGGAGCCGATGTCTTTATCGGTATCGAAGGACTCGTAGTCGATCTTCAAGCCATTGAGATTCTTCTGCACATCGATCGGATACGCAAACGCGGTCAGCGGCAGCAACGCCAGCACCACACAACAGAATTTTTTCATTCGGCAGTCTCCATGAGGGACAGCCAGCTTAGGACAAGAGGAGCTATCGATGAAAGCGCCCCGCGTGACCCTTGATCAATGGCGAACGTTGCAGGCGGTGGTCGACCACGGCGGATTCGCCCAGGCTGCCGAGGCCTTGCACCGCTCGCAATCGTCGGTGAGTTACACCGTCGCCCGCATGCAGGATCAGCTCGGCGTGCCGTTGTTGCGTATCGACGGCCGAAAAGCCGTGCTCACCGAAGCCGGCGGCGTATTGTTACGTCGCTCTCGACAACTGGTGAAACAGGCCAGCCAACTGGAAGACCTGGCCCATCATATGGAACAGGGCTGGGAAGCCGAAGTGCGGCTGGTGGTGGACGCCGCGTACCCCACTGCCCGCCTGGTTCGCGCCCTGACGGCCTTCATGCCGCAGAGCCGCGGCTGTCGCGTGCGCCTGCGCGAAGAAGTGCTGTCGGGTGTCGAAGAGGTCTTGCTCGAAGGCGTGGCCGACCTGGCCATCACCGGCCTGAGCATTCCCGGCTACCTGGGCGCGGAGTTGAGCGACGTGGAATTCGTTGCCGTCGCCCACCCCGAACACGCCCTGCATCGACTGAACCGCGAACTGAATTTCCAGGACCTGGAAACCCAGATGCAAGTGGTCATCCGCGACTCCGGTCGCCAGCAGCCGCGGGACGTCGGCTGGCTCGGCGCCGAACAGCGCTGGACCGTCGGCAGCCTTGCCACCGCCGCCAATTTCGTTTCCAGCGGCCTGGGTTTTGCCTGGCTGCCACGGCACATGATCGAACGGGAATTGAAGGAAGGCCTGCTCAAGCTGCTACCGTTGGATCAGGGCGGCAGCCGCAATCCGAGTTTCTATCTGTATTCGAATAAGGACAAACCGCTGGGCCCGGCCTCGCAGATCCTCGTCGAACTGTTGCGCACCTTCGACACCTTGCCGCTGGACGCGCCGTTCGCCGCCCCCGAACAAGCCTGACACGGAGTTCACCGATGGCGTATTTCGAGCATGAAGGTTGCAACCTGCACTACGAGGAATATGGCCACGGTGATCCGTTGCTGCTGGTTCATGGGCTCGGCTCCAGCACGCTGGACTGGGAAATGCAGATTCCGGCACTGGCCGCGCACTATCGGGTAATCGTCCCGGATGTGCGCGGCCACGGCCGCTCCGACAAGCCCCGCGAGTATTACAGCATCGCTGGCTTCAGCGCTGACATCGTCGCGCTGATCGAGCACCTGAAGCTTGGTCCGGTGCACTACGCCGGCCTGTCCATGGGCGGCATGATCGGCTTCCAGTTCGCCGTCGATCAGCCGCAGATGCTCAAGAGCCTGACCATCGTCAACAGCGCACCCGAGGTCAAAGTGCGCAGCCGCGACGACTATTGGCAGTGGTTCAAGCGCTGGAGCCTGATGCGCCTGCTGAGCCTGGCCACCATTGGCAAGGCCCTGGGCGCCAAACTGTTCCCCAAACCGGAGCAGGCAGATTTGCGACAGAAAATGGCCGAGCGCTGGGCAAAAAACGACAAACGTGCTTATCTCGCCAGCTTCGATGCGATTGTTGGCTGGGGGGTCCAGGAACGACTTTCGAGGATCTCCTGTCCAACGCTCGTCGTCAGCGCCGACCGGGACTACACCCCCGTTTCGCTGAAAGAAACCTATGTCAGACTGCTGCCCGATGCGCGGCTGGTGGTGATCGCCGATTCGCGCCACGCCACCCCGCTCGATCAGCCCGAACGCTTCAATCAAACGCTGCTGGCGTTTCTTGCCACAGCCGATAATCACCCTCAGGATCACTGAACCATGCTGAAAAAACTCGCCCTCGCCGCCGGCACCGTGCTGTTCGCCGCCAACCTGATGGCTGCCACGCCGGCCAAGGCGCCTCACGTCGAACTGGTGACCACCAACGGCACCATCGAAATCGAGCTGGACCCGGTCAAGGCGCCGATCAGTACCAAGAACTTCCTCGATTACGTCGACAGCGGTTTCTACACCAACACCATTTTCCACCGTGTGATCCCGGGCTTCATGGCCCAGGGCGGCGGCTTCACCCAGCAGATGCAACAGAAAGAAACCAAGGCACCGATCAAGAACGAAGCCAGCAACGGTCTGCACAACGTTCGCGGCACCCTGTCGATGGCCCGCACTTCCGATCCGAACTCGGCCACCAGCCAGTTCTTCATCAACGTCGCCGACAACGCGTTCCTCGATCCGGGCCGCGACGCCGGTTACGCGGTGTTCGCCAAAGTGGTCAAGGGCATGGATGTGGTCGACATCATCGTCAACTCCCAGACCACCACCAAACAGGGCATGCAAAACGTGCCTGTCGACCCTGTGATCATCAAGTCGGCCAAGCGCATCGACTAAGCTTTACAGGGCGTATCGAGCGGCCGCGGTTTAACCCCGCGCCGCTCACACTGATAAAAGGAGAGCCCGTACTCCGGGCGGTTATCTGATGCTCTATCGCCGTTTCGAACAACTGATCGACATATTCCGTGATGCTCCTACGGCATCCCCGCCGGATCGTGTTCTGCCCTTCTATACCTATTACCTGAAGCAGGTCTGGCCGAGTTTCGCCGCCCTGCTGATCGTCGGTCTGTTCGGTGCCCTGATCGAAGTGGCGCTCTTCAGCTACCTCAGCCGCATCATCGACCTTGCCCAAGGCACACCAAACGTCGACTTCTTCAAAGTGCATGGTGCCGAACTGGCGTGGATGGCCGTGGTGGCCCTGCTCCTGAGACCGCTGTTCCTGGCCCTGCACGACATGCTGGTGCACCAGACCCTGAGCCCGAGCATGACCAGCCTCATCCGCTGGCAGAACCACAGTTACGTGCTCAAGCAGAGCCTGAATTTCTTCCAGAACGACTTCGCCGGGCGCATCGCCCAGCGCATCATGCAAACCGGCAACTCGCTGCGTGATTCCGCGGTGCAGGCAGTGGATGCGTTGTGGCATGTGCTGATCTATGCGATCAGCTCGCTGGTGCTGTTCGCCGAAGCCGACTGGCGCCTGATGATCCCGCTGCTGACGTGGATTGCCGCCTATATCGGCGCACTCTATTACTTCGTGCCACGGGTCAAGGACCGCTCCGTCGCCGCTTCCGACGCGCGCTCGAAACTGATGGGGCGCATCGTTGACGGCTACACCAACATCGCCACCCTGAAGTTGTTCGCCCACACCAACTTCGAACAGCACTACGCCCGCGAGGCGATTCAGGAGCAGACCGAAAAAGCCCAACTGGCCGGCCGCGTGGTCACCAGCATGGACGTGGCCATCACCACCATGAACGGTCTGCTGATCGTCGGCACTACGGGCCTGGCCCTGTGGCTGTGGACGCAATCGCTGATCAGCGTCGGCGCCATCGCCCTGGCGACCGGCCTGGTGATCCGCATCGTCAACATGTCCGGCTGGATCATGTGGGTGGTGACCGGCATCTTCGAGAACATCGGCATGGTCCAGGACGGCCTGCAGACCATCTCGCAACCGGTCAGCGTCACCGACCAGGAACAGGCCAAACCGCTGGCCGTGGCCCGCGGCGAAGTGCGTTTCGAGCACGTGGATTTTCACTACGGCAAGAAGAAAGGCATCATCGGCGACCTCAACCTGACCATCAAACCCGGCGAGAAAATCGGCCTGATCGGCCCGTCCGGCGCCGGCAAATCGACCCTGGTCAACCTGCTGCTGCGCCTGTACGACGTCGAGGGCGGGCGGATCCTGATCGATGGCCAGAACATCGCCGAAGTCGGCCAGGAAAGCCTGCGCGCACGAATCGGCATGATCACCCAGGACACATCGCTGCTGCACCGCTCGATCCGCGACAATTTGCTGTACGGCAAACCTGACGCCACCGATGCCGAACTCTGGGAAGCGGTGCGCAAGGCCCGCGCCGACGAGTTCATCCCGCTGCTGTCGGATGCCGAAGGTCGCACCGGTTTCGACGCGCATGTTGGTGAACGCGGAGTGAAACTGTCCGGCGGCCAGCGCCAACGGATCGCGATTGCCCGGGTGCTGCTCAAGGACGCGCCGATCCTGATCATGGACGAAGCGACCTCGGCGCTGGACTCGGAAGTTGAAGCGGCGATCCAGGAAAGCCTGGAAACCCTGATGCAGGGCAAGACCGTGATCGCCATTGCCCACCGCCTCTCGACCATTGCCCGTATGGATCGGCTGGTGGTGCTGGAGAACGGCAAAATCGCCGAAAGCGGCAACCATGCCGAACTGCTGGCCCATGGCGGGTTGTATGCGCGGTTGTGGGCACACCAGACCGGAGGGTTTGTCGGCATCGACTGACCTTTCGCGAAACACAGAAACCGCCAGAGCCCTTGTTCCATGGGCTCTGGCGGTTTTTTATCGCCTGCTGGAAATCCCCACAAATCCTGCTGTACTCAGCGAAGGCTCTGGAGATGAACCTGTCGTAATTGCAAGGAAGCACAATTCGATACAGTCTCGATAGCGCGTCTATCAAGGACACTCTCATGTCTCTGTTAAAACGTTCAGCCACGGAGTTGTTGGGTACGTTCTGGTTGGTGCTGGGTGGTTGCGGCAGTGCGGTGATCGCCGCGTCCTCACCAGTGGGTATCGGCGTGCTGGGGGTGGCCCTGGCGTTTGGCCTGACGGTGCTGACCATGGCGTTTGCCATCGGCCACATCAGCGGGTGTCACCTCAACCCGGCCGTGTCGGTCGGTCTGGTCGTCGGTGGTCGGTTCCCGGCCAAAGAACTCCCCGCCTACATCATCGCCCAGGTGATCGGCGGGATCCTGGCGGCGGCGCTGCTGTATCACATCGCCAGCGGCAAGGAGGGTTTCGACATCGCCGCCGGTCTTGCTTCAAACGGTTATGGTGAGCACTCGCCGGGCAAATACTCGATGGCCGCAGGCTTCATCACAGAACTGGTGATGACCGCGATGTTCGTGGTGATCATCCTCGGCGCCACCGACAAACGCGCCCCTGCGGGGCTGGCACCGATCGCCATCGGCCTGGCCCTGACGCTGATCCACCTGATCTCGATTCCGGTGACCAACACCTCGGTCAACCCGGCCCGCAGTACGGGCCCGGCGCTGATGGTCGGCGGCTGGGCCATCGCGCAGTTGTGGATGTTCTGGGTTGCGCCACTGTTGGGCGCGGTGGTGGGCGGTGTGGTCTATCGCTGGCTGGGCAAGGAAGACACCTGAGGAGAGTGGGCGAGGATCAGGCTTGCCGATATGGCAAGGCGCTCCTCGCTTCTTCTGCGTAAGCCAGCACACCGGCGCGCTCCTGCTGGAGGAAATCCTTCACGGCGGCTTTCAGGCCGGGATGGCGCAGGTAATGCCAGGAATGGGTGATCACCGGTTCGAAACCGCGAATCAACTTGTGTTCGCCCTGGGCGCCAGCGTCGAAACGCTGGTAACCCCGGGCAATCGCGTAGTCCATGCCCTGATAGAAACAGGTTTCGAAATGCAGTCGGTCGTACTCGGCCAGGCAGCCCCAGTAACGCCCGTAAAAACTGTCGCCCCCCACCAGACTGAACGCCATCGCCACAGGTCTTGCGCCCTGTTTGGCCAACACGACACGAATCGATTCCGGCATGCGCTCGGCCAATAGACTGAAGAACTCCCGCGTCAGATACGGCGCCTGACGGCGCACTGCATAAGTGTTGGCGTAGCAGGCGTAGACAAAATCCCACTGCACCTCATCCAGCTCTCGTCCTTCCAGCCATTCGAATTCGAAGCCCTGCCCCGCCACTTGCTCGCGTTCCTTGCGCATCTGCTTGCGCTTGCGTGAGCTGAGCACGTCGAGAAAGTCCTGGAAATCGCGATAACCGCGATTCTGCCAGTGGTACTGACAGCCGATGCGTTGCAGCCAGCCCGGTTGTTCGGCCATGGCAGCGTCGGTGAACGTGTCGGTGAAGTTGATGTGGGCGCTGGAGAGTTCTTCGATTTCCAGATAGCCCGGCAGGCTCTTGAGCAGTTCGAATCCGTCCTCGACATTCGCCGCCAGCAACCGCGGACCACTGACCGGACTAAACGGCACCGCGCTCAGGAACTTGGGATAGTAATCAATGCCGGCGCGGGCGCAGGCATCGGCCCAGCCGTGATCGAACACGTATTCGCCGTAGGAATGCCACTTGCGATAACCCGGCAGCGCCGCGACCACACGGCCGTCTTCAACGTGCAGCAAATGCTCCGGTTGCCAGCCGGTGTGCGGGCCGACACAGCCGCTGTCTTCCAGCGCGCCGAGGAAGGCATGACGCAGAAACGGCTGGTTGTCCGGCACCAGTGCATCCCAGAGCGCCGGTTCGATTTCCGACAGTTTTTGCAGGCGCTGCAACGGCATTTTCCTCTCCACTTTTGGCCCTGAAAGCCTCGCGAGTATCGCTGATCGGCCCTGTCTTGCCCACGTCCGATTGCGCGACAGCGCTCTAGATCAATAGTTCACGCAAGTTTTGTATCGTCATCAACCTGCCATCACCGTGCCACTGCTCTGTCATAAACCATCGCGATACTGGCGCCTGTTTTTAGAGCGCCGGGTTCTACCCGGACACAGTTTTCCGACGTTCAAATCGTCGGTTGTGCCCGGGATGGTTCAGCCATCCCTCTCATCTTCGGAGATTGCTATGCGTCTTGCTTCCACGAAAACTGCGGCGGCCCTGTGCGGTGGCCTGTTGCTGGCCATGAGTGTTCCGGCCAGTGCCGCAGTCGACGCCAAACTGCTCGACATGCTCAAGGCTAACGGTTCCATCACCCAGGCGCAGTACGTAGAACTGCAAACCGAACTGGCCCAGGATCAGAAGGCCCGGCAAATCGCGCAGCAGGCGCAGCAAGAGACCAACGAGCAAATCGCGGCAACCGCGAAGAAAACCAATGAGCTGAGCAGCTTCGACCAGAAGCTGGCCTGGGCTGCCAAGACCCAGTTCAAGGGTGATGTACGTTTCCGTCAGGAAACCGTGAAGAACGATGGCGTGCCGAACGCCAAGGACCAGGACCGTCAGCGCATTCGTGCCCGTCTGGGTGCCTACACCGAAATCAACCCGCAGGTTGATACCGGTATCCGTATCGCCACCGGCAGCAGCGACGACGCCCGCTCCACCAACCAGGACCTGAACAACTACTTCGACAAGAAGCAGATCTGGCTCGACCAGGGTTACGTCGACTACCACCCTGACGCGGTCAAGAACCTGCACCTGATCGCCGGCAAGATGAACCAGCCCTGGGTGAGCATGGGCGACATCATCTGGGACAGCGACATCAACCCGGAAGGTCTGGCCGTCACTTACAAGTACCCGCTGAACGGCAGCGCCGAACTGTTCGGTAGCGCCGGTCACTACACCCTCAAGGACAACGTCGACGGCGAAGGCGTGCAGTTCAAGCACGACCTGCGTCTGTACGCTGGCCAGCTGGGCGGTCGTTTTGCACTGACCGACAGCCTGAAACTGACCCTGGGCGGCAGTATCTACTCCTACGACAACGACAAGGACAGCGCCTGCCCGACCACCGGCACCGTTACCGCGCCATGCGCCCTGGCCGTCAACGGCAACAGCCCGAACGAAACCTTCAAACTGTATGAAGGCTTCGGTCAGCTGGACATCGCCAACCTCCCGGTTCCGCTGTCGATCTACGGTCAATACGTGAACAACAACGACGCCAGCAACGATCAGGACACTGGCTGGCTGGCCGGTGTGAAGACCAAGGTTTACGGCTTCGGCATCGATTACAACTACCGCGACGTACAGCGTAACGCGGTGGTGGGTGCCTTCACCGACTCCGACTTCGCCAACGGTTACACCGGTTCCCGCGGCAGCAAGTTGAAAGTGAGCTACGAGCTGGACAAGAACTTCACCTTGGGCGCCACGTATTTCATGGCTAACTCGGACTACACCAACGCCAGCCTCAAGAAAACCGACTCCGACATCAACACCCTGCAACTGGATGCCGAAGCCAAGTTCTAAAACCGCAGTAAAAAGCTTCAAGCAACCAGTGAATGCCTCACTTCTCGCTTGAAGCCGATTTTCTCCGACAGCCCGGCGCCGCAGCAGCGATCCCCATCATCCGTTCGCTGCTGTTACGCCGGGTTGTTTTTTGCCTCAGGGACTGTCTTTTCGCCGCTGCGCCGCCAGATGCTCGGCCAACGCGTCCACACCCTCATCCGGTTTCTCCGGCATCACCCGCAATGTCGCCTGCATCAAACGCATCTGGCGAATGAATCGCCGACAATTGGGGCAGAACATCAGGTGATGACGCACCATCAGTTTCTCGCGAAAGCTCAACTGGCCATCGAGATAATCGCTGGATCGTGCCACTTGCTCCTTGCAGGTCAACATTCACCTGTCTCCTCAAAATGTTCCACGGTCGCGAAGACCTTCAAACGTGCCCGGTGCAGCAGCACACGGACATTGGAGAGCGATATCTCCAGAAGATTACAGATCTCTTCCAGCTCCAGGCCTTGACGCTCGCGCAGCAACAGCACACTGCTCTGCAGTTCTGACAGGCTGAGCAGCGTGTGTTCCAGGCATTCGCGCAGTTCATTTTCGGTCAGCAGCGCTTCGGGCGTGTCCTGATGCCAGGCGAACGGTGCGATCAGCCAGTGGCCGTCGCCGGGGGAAAATCGGTCGTCGTCGATGGTGCCGTGGGGCGACGGCAGATCATCCATCAGCACTTCGCGACGGTTTTGTTTGTAACGGCCCTTGGCCGAGTTGGCGGTGATGGTCAGCAGCCAGGTCTTGAGACTGGAGCGGCCCTCGAAGCTGCCGATATGACGCACCACCGACAGCCAGGCGTCCTGCACCACTTCTTCGACGTGGCGCTGGCCGACAATCGCATAAGCCACCGCGCGCATGGCGCTCTGGTAAGTCGTGACCAGTTCCTTGAAAGCCTTTTGCTCACCGGCCAACAAACGTGTCAGCAGTTGAGTGTCGTCAGCCGCCATCCCTCAATCCCCTTGTCCTGACTTCGAAAATGATAACGGCAGGATGGCGCTCAACGCACCATCCTGCCGTCATTTTCGAAAATTACAGCGTTGCAGCTGATCCGGCTGTAGGAAAGATCAACGCGATTAAGAGGAAATTAACCTTAATCTCAACGCTTGCGCAGAATCACGCTACCAATCGAATAACCGGCACCGAACGAACTCAGCACCGCCAGCGAACCGGCCGCCAGATCATCCTGATACTTGTGGAACGCGATCACGGAACCGGCGGAGCTGGTATTGGCGTAGGTGTCGAGAATCACCGGGGCTTCTTCTTCAGTCGCTTCGCGGCCCAGCAGCTTGCGCACGATCAGGTGGTTCATGCTCAGGTTGGCCTGGTGCAGCCAGAAGCGCTTCACGTCACCGACGTTGAGCTTGTTCTCTTCCAGATGCTCGCCGATCAGCTCGGCCACCATCGGGCAGACATCCTTGAACACCTTGCGGCCTTCCTGCACGAACAGTTTGTCGCGGGCACCGATGCCCTCTTCCGCCGCGCGGTTGAGGAAGC
The DNA here is from genome assembly GCF_002112395.1 of Pseudomonas sp. R38(2017). Taxonomy (NCBI): domain Bacteria; kingdom Pseudomonadati; phylum Pseudomonadota; class Gammaproteobacteria; order Pseudomonadales; family Pseudomonadaceae; genus Pseudomonas; species Pseudomonas sp. R38(2017). The sequence continues at coordinate 108,723 of NZ_NEHN01000012.1, read as the reverse complement.
CGAAGTTGTTACGGATGTTGTTGGAGAACTTGGTCAGCAGTTTGGTGCTGACCACGTCGAACTGGTGCTTCGACGTCGCCGTATCGGCACGCTCGATGACGACGGCAGTAGCGGCGTCGCCGAAAATGAAGTGGCTGTCGCGGTCGCGGAAGTTCAGGTGACCGGTGCAGACTTCCGGGTTGACCATCAGGATCGCCCGGGCCTGGCCCAGTTGCACCGTATTGGCGGCTTGCTGGATACCGAAGGTGGCCGACGAACAGGCAACGTTCATGTCGAAACCGAACCCCTGGATACCCAGCGCTTCCTGGACTTCGATGGCGATGGCCGGGTAGGCGCGTTGCAGGTTGGAGCAGGCAACGATTACACCGTCGATGTCGGCAGCCGTTTTGCCGGCACGCTGCAAGGCTTGTTCGGCGGCACCGATGGCCATCTGGCAGAGCACCGACCATTCGTCGTTGGAGCGCTCAGGCAGGCGTGGCGCCATGCGCGCTGGGTCGAGAATGCCGTCCTTGTCCATGACAAAACGGCTCTTGATGCCCGAGGCTTTTTCGATAAACGCGGCGCTGGATTCGGTCAGGGCCTGGACTTCACCGCTGGCGATGGCGTCAGCGTTGTCGGCGTTGAACTGCGCGACGTAGGTATTGAAAGACTGCACCAGCTCTTCGTTGGAGATGCTGTTGGCCGGGGTGTACAGGCCGGTGCCGCTGATGACGACGTTATGCATGGTCGTTTCTCTAATCTGTTCAGGCAGAAAGTGCTGGCACCGACGTGCCAACACGCAAAGGGTCTATTCCCATAGAGGGGACGCAAAAACCTGGCATCGCTTTATTCCGACCTCGCCCGCGGCTGACAAGGCTCAAAACCGCGGGGCCGGCGTTTATAGGCGCGAAGTTTGCCATAAACCTTGGCATTTGGCGCCTTTTGCAGGATCGGAGGTCAGGCCTCGACCTGCGTCCACTGTTTGTTCAGGCGCTTGTCGGAGATCGGCACTTTCGTCCCCAACTGCTGGGCGAACAGCGAAACCCGATACTCTTCCAGCCACCAGCGGTACAGCTCGAGCTGGGGATCGCGTTTGCCTTCCTGTGCGTGTTTGGCCGCGCGAGTCTGGTATTGCGTCCAGAGGCCGGCGAGTTCGCCGCTCCAGACCCGGTCCTTCTGCACCTGCGCGCCCAGTTTCTCGAAACGTTGCTCGACGGCTTTCAGGTAACGCGGCAACTCCTTGAGCCACTGCATCGGCGTTTCGCGGACGAAGCCCGGATACACCAGATGGCTGAGCTGCAGTTTGATGTCGTTAAGCGCTACCGCCTGAGCCAGATCGATCTTGCCCTTGAAGCGTTTTTGCAGACCGTGCCAGAGCTTGAGAATTTCCAGGGTCAGACGCGCCACCCGCTCGGCGTGCTCGGTCCAACTGCCGCGCTTGCGCTCGGCCAGTGCTGCCAGTCCTGCGCCATCACGAGGCAATGGGTCTTCGCCGTCGAGAATGCAGCTGTCGAGGCTGGCCAGCAGAATGTCTTCCACCAGCGCCTCGACCCGGCCCAGTTCGCGGTACAGCAGGCCCAGTTCGGTCAGGCCCGGCAACTTGCCGCGCAGGAACTTCGCCGGTTCGGCCAGTTGCTGCATCAACAGTCGCTGCAAGGCGCGGCGATGCTGGAACTCGGCTTCGGCAGGTGTCGAGAAGCGCCCTTCCTTGACCGTGCCGCCCTCTTCCACCAGCGCCGGATACACCGTCATCGACAGCCCGGCGATCTTCTGCTGAGTCTTTTCCGCCACCGGCGCGAAGACTTTGGCCTCCACCGGTTGCTGGCTTTTCGCACTCTGCGGCACGGCCAATGCAGCTTGGCTGGCTTCGGCGAAACGTGCGGTCAGCTCCGCCAGATCCCGTCCTTCGCCAAGGAACTTGCCCTGACCGTCAACGATTTCCAGGTTCATCCGCAGATGGCTTTCGACCTGTTGCTCAGCTTCCGCCCAGGCCTCATCACTGACCCGCGCACCGGTCATGCGCAGCAGCTCACGGCCCAGCGCCTGCGGCAACGAACCTTCGGCAAACGTCATGCGTTGCAGCGCAGCCTTGATAAAGTCCGGCACCGGCACAAAGTTCTTGCGCAAGGCCTTGGGCAGGTTGCGCACCAGCGCGATGCATTTGGCCTCGATCAGCCCCGGCACCAGCCATTCCAGACGTTCCGGTGGCAGCATCGGCAACAACGGTGCCGGCACACGCAGGGTCACGCCGTCGCGCGGATGATTCGGTTCGAAGTGGTAACTCAGCGCCAGTTCCAGATCGCCGATGTGCAGCGTGTCCGGGTAATGCTGGGCGGTGACTTCGCTGGCTTCGCGAGCCAGCACGTCTTCCTCGCGCATGATCAGCAGTTGCGGATTTTTCTGGCTGTTGACCCGATACCAGCTGTCGAACGTCGCGGTCTGGTGGATCTCCGCCGGCAGTCGCGCATCGTAGAAAGCGTAGAGGGTTTCCTCGTCGGCCAGAATGTCCCGGCGACGGGCCTTGGCTTCCAGTTCGTCGAGCTGTTCCAGCAATTGCTTGTTGGCGGTCAGGCACTTGGCCCGGGACTGAATCTCGCCACGCACCAGGCCTTCACGGATGAACAGCTCTCGCGAAACTACAGGATCCACCGGGCCGTAATGCACGGGTCGACGACCGACCACAATCAAACCGAACAGGGTGATTTGTTCGAAGGCGACGACCTGGCCGCGCTTCTTCTCCCAGTGCGGTTCGAAGTGATTCTTCTTGATCAGATGCCCGGCCAGCGGCTCGATCCAGTCGGCATCGATCTTCGCCACCATCCGCGCGTAGAGCTTGGTGGTTTCCACCAGTTCGGCGGTCATCACCCACTGCGGGCGCTTCTTGCCGATGCCCGACGACGGGTGAATCCAGAACCGCCGCTGACGGGCGCCAAGGTAGTCGCCGTCCTCGGTTTTCTGGCCGATCTGGCTGAGCAGGCCGACCAGCACTGCTTTGTGCAGCTTCGGATAATCCGCCGGCTCTTTATTGAGGCTCAACTGCAGGTCGCGGCAGATCAGGCTCAACTGGCGATGGGAATCACGCCACTCACGCAAGCGCAGGTAGTTGAGGAAATTCTTGCGGCACCAGTTGCGCAGCGGATTGGCGGTCAGCGCCTGGCGCTGTTCTTCGAAGCCACGCCACAGATTGACCAGCGCAGCGAAGTCCGAATCGGCATCCTTCCACTGCGCGTGGGCCTGATCGGCGGCTTGCTGGCGCTCCGGCGGACGCTCGCGCGGATCCTGAATCGACATGGCACTGGCGACGATCAGCACTTCCTGCAAGCTGCCGAGCTTGGCGGCTTCGAGCAGCATGCGGCCCATGCGCGGGTCCACCGGCAGGCGCGCCAACTGGCGGCCGAGCGGGGTCAACTGACTGTTGCGATCTACCGCCGAGAGTTCTTGCAGCAGGTTGAAACCGTCGCTGATCGCCTTGCCGTCCGGCGGCTCGATGAACGGGAACGCGGTGATCTCGCCGAGGCGCAGATGCAGCATCTGCAGGATCACGGCGGCAAGGTTGGTACGCAGGATTTCCGGATCGGTAAATTCCGGGCGACCGAGGAAATCCTCTTCGCTGTACAAACGCACGCAAATGCCCGGCTCGACCCGGCCGCAACGACCTTTACGCTGGTTGGCGCTGGCCTGGGAAATCGCTTCGATCGGCAGGCGCTGGACCTTGGCGCGGTAGCTGTAGCGACTGATCCGCGCGGTACCGCTGTCGATCACGTAACGGATGCCCGGCACGGTCAGCGAGGTTTCGGCGACGTTGGTCGCCAGCACCACTCGACGGCCCGGGTGGGACTGGAAAATCCGCTGCTGCTCGGCCGGCGACAGGCGCGCGTACAACGGCAGGATTTCGGTGTGTTTGAGCTGGGCTTTGCGCAGCATGTCGGCGGCGTCGCGAATCTCGCGCTCGCCCGGCAGGAACACCAGCACGTCGCCAGGGCTGCGACGCTCGCTGCGCTCGTAAGCGGCAATTTCGTCAAGGGTAGCGAGGATCGCCTGATCCACGGTCAGGTCGTCCTCGACGCGGTTGCCCTCTTCGTCCTGCTCCAGGGTCAGCGGGCGATACCAGGTTTCCACCGGGAAGGTGCGGCCGGACACTTCTACGATCGGCGCGTCATCGAAATGCTTGGAGAAACGCTCCAGATCGATGGTCGCCGAGGTGATGATGACTTTCAGGTCCGGACGACGCGGCAGCAGGGTTTTCAGGTAACCCAGCAGGAAGTCGATGTTGAGACTGCGTTCGTGCGCTTCGTCGACGATGATCGTGTCGTAGCGTTCGAGGTAGCGATCGTTCTGGGTTTCCGCCAGCAGGATGCCGTCGGTCATCAGTTTGATCAGGGTGTTGGCATCGCTCTGATCCTCGAACCGTACCTGATAGCCGACCAGCGCGCCCAGCGGTGTGCCGAGTTCTTCGGCGACTCGGCTGGCCACACTGCGCGCCGCGATTCGGCGCGGCTGGGTGTGGCCGATCAGGCCATGCTGGCCGCGACCGATCTCCAGACAGATTTTCGGCAACTGCGTGGTTTTGCCCGAGCCGGTTTCGCCGGCGATGATCAGCACCTGGTGCTTTTCCAGGGCCTTCTTGATTTCGTCACGCTTGGCCGCGATCGGTAGGCTGTCGTCGTAACGGATCACCGGCAGGCTGGCCTTGCGTGCCAGCACCTGATCGCAGGACGCCTGCATGCGCGCCACCCACTGGGCCAGCTTGGCCTCGTCGGGTTTCTTGCGCAGCTCAAGCAACTGCCGCCGCAGCCGGTGGCGGTCGGCGAGCATGGCGTGATCGAGGTTTTTCAGCAGTTTGTCGATGGAGGGCGATTCGTCGGTCATCGGGTACGCAATTCGGTCGTCTAGTGGCGCAAGGACGCGATTGTCGCAGAAAAGCAGCTACAAGCGGCAAGCTACAAACCGCAAGTTGAAAGCGGGGCCTGTCGTTTGCTGCTGGCGGCGACTTTATTCGTTATCCAGCCCCTTGCGCCGATACGGAAAGACATCGATGACTTTCCCGGCCCGGATCGCCTCCTGCAAGCCCTTCCAGTAATCGGCGTTATACAGCTCGCCATGCAACTGATCGAACAGTTTTCGCTGCCTGGCATCGGCGAACAGAAACGGCGGAAATTCCTCGGGGAACACGTCCAGCGGACCGATCGAATACCACGGTTCGGAAGCCATTTCGTCCTCCGGCGTGCGCGGTGGCGGGATGTGGCGGAAGTTGGCTTCGGTGAGGAAGCAGATCTCGTCGTAGTCGTAGAACACCACCCGGCCATGGCGGGTGACGCCAAAGTTTTTCAGCAGCATGTCGCCGGGGAAGATGTTGGCCGCCGCCAATTGCTTGATCGCCAAGCCGTAATCCTCCAGCGCTTCGCGTACCTGGGCTTCGTTGGCGTTGTCCAGATAGAGGTTCAGCGGGGTCATCCGGCGTTCGGTCCAGCAGTGGCGAATCAGCACTGTTTCGCCTTCGAGCGACACCGTGGATGGCGCGACTTCCAGCAGTTCCGCCAGGCAGGCCGGATCGAATTTGCTCAGCGGAAAACGAAAGTCGGCGAATTCCTGGGTATCGGCCATGCGCCCGACGCGGTCGACGCTTTTCACCAGCCGGTATTTCTCGATCACCGTGGCGCGGTCGACGTTTTTCGACGGCGAGAAGCGGTCCTTGATGATCTTGAACACGGTGTTGAAGCCCGGCAGCGTGAACACGCTCATGACCATGCCGCGCACGCCAGGCGCCATGATGAACTGGTCGTCGGTGTTGGCCAGGTGATTGATCAGGGCACGGTAGAACTCGGACTTGCCGTGCTTGTAGAAGCCGATCGAGGTGTACAGCTCGGCAATGTGCTTGCCCGGCAGGATGCGCTTGAGGAATCCGATGAATTCCGCCGGCACCGGCACATCCACCATGAAATACGAGCGGGTGAACGAGAAGATGATCGACACTTCGGCTTCGTCGGTGATCAGCGCGTCGATCTGAATCCCCCTCCCCTCGCGGTGCAACAGCGGAATCACCAGCGGCCATTGATCGTCGTTGGTGTAGATGCGCCCGACCAGGTACGCGCCCTTGTTGCGGTACAGCACCGAGGAAAACAGCTCGACGCTCAGCTCCGGATCCTTGCACACCCAGTCCGGCAGGTTCTCGCGCAGTTGCGCCTCCAGACGCTGCAAGTCACCGGGCAAATCGGCGTAAGCCTCGCTGAAGCGGTAATCGGCAAAGATGCTCGCAAGCATGCCCGATATCTGCCCTTGGGGTTTATAGGTGCGGGTTTGCGCGGCCCGAGCCCGGCGCAGGCTCGGGCGCGTCGTGTGGATGAACATGCAGCCGTCGCTGATCAGGTCGTGGCTGAACAGGCCGCAGAAAATCGAGTTGTACCAGGTTTCGGACAGCTCATCGTCGAAACGCAGGTCGATGATGCTGATGTAGGCGCTTTTCACCAGCGGCCAGCAGGTGACGTCCATCAAGGTGTCCGGCTCGAAATATTCGCGCAGGCGGGCGACGGTTTCACCGACCTTTTCTTCGTAGAGGTTGATCCGCGCGGCCGACGCCGTTTGCGTGTCCTGCCAGCGGGCCTGCTCGAAACGCTCCCGGGCGCCGTCGGTGATCCGCCGGAAATGCTCGCGGTAATCGTCAAAGCCATCGAGGATCATGCGGGCGATGTCGGTGGCTGGCCATTGCTGCGGCATAGATGAGACCTCTGCGGGAATTGAAGAATCTGCGCTCGAAGGCCTGAGCTTAGCCACGGAACCGGGCACAGGAGAAGTGCAATTTCTGCCAAATCCTCGACCGGGTTGTACAGCGACACAGTTTTTATCAAAGTTTTTTTAATCGACCGTTCGGTCAATTAACGTCTCGCTCCGTTCTCCGACCGTGCCGGCGCCAGCCCACGGTTTCGTTGGGCTTGGGGTTCAATTGTCAAGCGACATCTCTAGCCCGCGGCTTTTCCCTGATTGACCACGCCTGCCTACTTCGTGCGGCCTCGAACATTAATCCGGCCTTACCAAGATGATGGCACTTTGATATACACCCCGCCATTACCCGCCTCACAACAAGATCCTCGGTTCACGAGGACATCCTCTCTCTCATCCTAAGGAGCACATTGATGTCTATCCGGAATCTGCGCATCGGTTTGCGCGCCAGTTTGTGTTTTGCCGTTCTGGCCAGTCTGCTGGTGGTGGTCGGCCTGTTCGGCCTGGGCCAGATGAAAACCCTGCGCGAGAGCGCGGCGGTGATCGAGGAGTCGTGGATGCCCAGCATCGAAAGCATCCATGACACAGCGGCTAACATCGCCAGCATCCGTCTCGAATCCCTGCGCCTGATCACCAGCACCCAGGCGGCCGTTCGCGAACGCAGTAAGGGTCTTCTCACCGCGCAACGCCAGGAACTGCTCAAGCGCCTCGACGACCACAAAGCCCTGATCGCCAGCGATCAGGAACAGGCGATGCTGGAAGGTCTGAGCGCCGATACGGCCAAGTACCTGAGCATCCTCGACCAGATCATCAAACAGATCGACGCCGGGCAGAACGATCAGGCCTACGCGCGCCTGAACAATGAACTGGCGCCGCAGGGCACGGTGCTCGACAAGACCCTGGAGCAGATGATCAGCCTCAATCAGCAAGGCGCGGATGCCGCAGCCAAGTCCGCGGCGGCGATGTACCAGCAGGCGCTGTGGATCGTCGCCACGATCATCGTCATCGCCCTGATTGCCACGTTACTGCTGGCCTGGCTGCTGACACGCAGCATCACCGCGCCGATCAATCAGGCGCTGAACGTGGCACGGCGAATTGCTTCGGGAGACCTCAGCGGTCGCATCGACAGCGAAGGCCGGGACGAAGCGGCGCAGTTGCTCACGGCGCTGACCGAGATGCAGGGCAATCTGCGCTCGACCATTCGCGGCATCAGCGAGTCGGCCCAACAACTGGCCTCTGCCGCCGAGGAAATGAGTTCAGTGATGGAACAGAGCACCCGCGGCCTGCAACAGCAGAACGACCAGATCGAGCAGGCCGCCACGGCGGTCACCGAAATGAGCACGGCGGTCGATGAAGTCGCCGCCAATGCGGTGTCCAGCGCCGAGGCGTCCGAAGCCTCGAACGAGGATAGCAAGCACGGGCATGTGCAGGTCAGCGAGACGATAAGCTCGATTCAGGAACTGGTCAGCGCGGTGCTCGGCGCCTCCGAACAGGCCGAGGGCCTTGCGACCCAGGCTCAGGACATCAGCAAAGTGCTGGAAGTGATTCGCGGCATCGCCGGGCAGACCAACCTGCTGGCCCTGAACGCCGCCATTGAAGCGGCGCGGGCCGGTGAGGCCGGACGTGGGTTTGCGGTGGTCGCCGACGAGGTTCGCTCGCTGGCCCAGCGCACGCAGAACTCCACCGAAGAAATCGAGCTGATGATCAGCAGCATCCAGCAAGGCACCGGCGCCACCGTCGGCGCGTTGCAAAACAGCGCCGAGCAAGCCAGCCAAACCCTGCGCCGGGCCAACAGTGCCGGCCATGCACTGGAGAAAATCACCGCGTCGATCTCGCAGATCAACCAGCGCAATCTGGTGATCGCCAGCGCTGCCGAGCAACAGGCACTGGTGGCCCGGGAAGTCGATGAAAATCTGGTGACCATCCGCGATCTGTCGACCCAGACCGCCGCTGGCGCCACCCAGACCTCTGCCGCCAGTCAGGAACTGTCGCGTCTGGCCGTCGACCTCAACGGCCTGGTGACGCGCTTCGTGCTCTGACGGGGAAATTAAATGCCCGATTAGCGGTTGCCATCGTCAGGGCGCTCGGCAACACTCTCGTCCCGATCAAGGAAGGAGTTACCTGTGAGCCCTGTCGATATTTTCCGCATGTTGTCGCTGGCTGCGATCTGGGGTGCGAGCTTCCTTTTCATGCGCATCATCGCCCCCGCGATCGGCACCGTTCCGACCGGATTTTTCCGGGTCTCGATCGCGGCGGTCGGTTTGCTGGTGATCCTCGGCCTGATGCGTGTCAGCTGGGATTTCAAAGGCAAACTCAAGACCGTGATGCTGCTGGGTGTTATCAACTCGGGCCTCCCGGCAACCATGTACTCCGTCGCCGCTCAGGTTCTGCCCGCCGGGTATTCGGCGATCTTCAACGCCACCACGCCATTAATGGGGGTGTTGATCGGCGGATTGTTCTTCAGTGAAAAACTCACGCTGGCCAAACTCGCCGGCGTGTTCCTCGGCCTGCTCGGGGTGGGCGTGCTGACCCGCGCCGGCCCGGTCGCGTTCGATCTGCACCTGCTGATGGGCGCGGTGGCCTGCCTGCTCGCAACCACCTGCTATGGCTTCGCCGGGTTCCTTGCCCGACGCTGGCTGGATCAGGCCGGCGGGCTCGACAGTCGTCTGTCGGCGCTGGGCAGCATGCTCGGTGCGACCCTGTTTCTGTTGCCGCTGTTCGGTTACAGCGTCATCACCCAGCCGCCGGTGAGCTGGGGTGGCTGGAATGTCTGGCTGTCGCTGCTGGGCCTGGGTCTGGGCTGCACGGCGTTTGCCTACATCATTTACTTCCGCCTGCTGAGTTCCATCGGGCCGGTGAAGTCGATGACCGTGACCTTCATGATTCCGCCGTTCGGCGTGTTGTGGGGGGCGCTGTTTCTCGATGAACCGCTGTCGATGGCCCACGTGTATGGCGGGGTGTTGATCGCGATTGCGTTGTGGCTGGTATTGAAGCCGGCGGCGGTGAAACCGGTAGAAGTCGCGACTCGCTGATCGACAGATGCAAAAAGGCCCGGGAGTTTCCTCCCGGGCCTTTTTTATACGCGTTCCTTACGCCGATTTACGGAACACGAACACCAGACCGACGATGATCAACAGCATCCCCAGTACGCTTAACGCGGCCAGGCGATTACCGAAAATCAGGTAATCCATCACCGCCGTCACGGCCGGCACCAGATAGAACAGACTGGTGACATTCACCAGATTGCCCCGGGCGATCAGCCGGTACAGCAGCAACGTCGCCAGCACGGACACCACCAGTCCCATCCACAACACCGGCACGATGAAACCGGCGCTGTGCTCGAAGTGAAACGGCTGGAACGGCACGAAAATCCCGCACAGCAGCAGACCGGCCAGATACTGCACCGGTAGCGTCCCGAGGGGATTGTCGGTGATGCGTTTCTGCATGATCGAGCCGAAGGTCATGCTTGCCAGCGCGAGCAGACCGAACAGCATCCCCGCCAGCGACATGCCGGCCAGGCCGATGCCTTGATAGACGACCATGATCAGACCGGCCAATCCCAGCGCCAGACCAAACATCCGGCTCGCCGAGCGCTGTCGCTCCATGATCACCACCGTGAGGATAGGTTGCACGCCCATGATGGTCGCCATCACGCCGGGGGTGACCTTCAGATCAAGCGCCAGCAGATAAAAGATCTGGTAAGCGCCCAACAGCACCACCCCGGTAGTCATCGCATACAGCATCGGCCGGCCGCCCCTGGGCAGTTTCAGCTTGAGCAAAGGCACCAGCAGCACCAGCCCGCACAGGGCAATCACAAAACGGATCAGCAGAAAGGCAAAGGGCGAAGCGTGGGCCAGCCCCCACTTGGAGAAGATCGCCCCGCTGCTCCACAGCAGAACGAACAGACTCGTGGACGCCGCCGCGAGCGCGGACTTTTTCGAAAAGACAAACATGAATACCACCTGTAGTCAGGCAAATAGCCAACTCAGCCGAAGCTGAAATTCAGTAGGTTTTTTCAGGCGGGCACAGGGGTCAGCAGAAAACGCTGATCAGCCCGAAACGCCACGCCCGGCGGTGATACGACTGCGCACACCGGCGTGCTACTGACAGGTGGGGGGTAATGACTGATCTGCACAGGCTGCTGATTCCCGCACGGCACGACGCCAGCGTTGACCGCTGAATCGACTACCGCGTTGATGAGGGATGCAGGCATCTGGGCTGATCTTTTTTTGAGGGGTTGAAAGGTAAATCGTGAGACTCACGAGCGCCGACTATAACCAGCCTGCGACATGGATTGCAATGAGTTGGGCAAAGGGCCGCTAGCGACGGATGAACGAGAGCTGAATAGGCTGTTGAGCAACGGCTACATCCACTACGAGGGCGGGCTCATGCGCAAATCCGTGAAAAAAAACCTACCAAGAAAAGATCAATCAAAACGGATGAAAGGCTTGCTTCCTCCGAACAATCAACCAATCAGCAGCGCTTTCTTCAGCTACTGACTACAGGTATCGAGGGCGAACCCGACGTTCTCGCTGGACGGCGCTGACTCGCAGGCAATAAAAAACCGCTCCTTGTGAGCGGTTTTTTATTGCCTGCGAGTCAGCCTCAACCAAACAGCCAATACCCCAGCAGCGTCAACACCACCACCGCCAGCACCGGCCGCATCACGCGATAGGCCTTTGGATTTCGGCGTTTCCACTGTTTGACCTTACCGCTGAACTTGTCGCTGAAGTTCTTGCTCCACGCGTAAGCCTGGTTGATCCCGCCGACGCGTTCGTCGTCGAGGTTCTGCGGTGCGGTGGCGCGGCCCAGCCAGGCGCTGATGGAACGGTTGATGCGGGTCATGAGGCGATTACTCAGCGGACGCTCGACGTCGCAGAACAGGATGACGCGGGTCTGTTCGGTTTCGTTCTTGACCCAGTGCACGTAAGTCTCGTCGAACATCACGTCTTCACCGTCACGCCAGGCGTAGACCTGACCATCGACGAAAATCCGGCAATCGTCGGAGTTCGGCGTCGACAGACCGAGGTGATAACGCAGGGAACCGGCGAACGGATCGCGGTGCGGGTTCAAATGGCTGCCACCCGGCAACAGCGCGAACATCGCGCCCTTGACGTTAGGGATGGCACTGACCAGCGCCACGGTTTTCGGGCACAGGGTTTCGGCCGATGGCAGCGGTTTGTCGTACCACTTGAGGTAGAAACGCTTCCAGCCTTTTTTGAAGAACGAACCGAAACCGGCGTCGTTGTTCTTCTCGGCGGCGCGAATATAGCCTTCGTCGAACAGGTGCATGGCCTCGTCGCGAATGGTTTCCCAGTTATCGCGCAGCACGTCAAGTTCCGGAAACTTGCTGCGATCCAGATAGGGTTTGGACGGCACGCCGGAGAACAGGTACATCAACGCGTTGTATGGAGCGAACAGCGCCGAATGGTTGACGAACTGACGCAGCACCGGCAAACGTGCCTTGCCGCGCAAATGCACGTAGAGGATGCTGCCCACAAACAGCAGCAACACCAACACCTTGGCGGCCAACGAAAAGGTCATCAACGACTCCTTGAAAAAAGACAACGCCACGCCATGTCATTTACCCGACATGGCGGCCGGCCATGATAAACACTACCGGCTCCGGGAAAAACCCGCCCGACCCAAGATTCAGTGTTAAGAATTGCGCAACAAAGCACTAATTAACATAACGAGCCTGAACCCTGGCTGATCTGAATCAACGGGACGCTTACTGCTGGTTCTCCTGATCGGTGAACAGATCGCTGAACAACATGCTCGACAGATAACGCTCACCGGAGTCCGGCAGTACCACCACGATGGTCTTGCCCTGCATTTCCGGGGTTTCCGCCAGGCGGACCGCCACGGCCATCGCCGCACCGCAGGAAATGCCACACAAGATCCCTTCCTCCTGCATCAGGCGCAGGGCCATTGCCTTGGACTCTTCATCAGTCACGCGCTCGACCCGATCAACCATCGACAGATCAAGGTTTTTCGGCACGAAACCGGCGCCAATGCCCTGAATCTTGTGCGGGCTCGGCTTGATCTCTTCGCCGGCCAACGCCTGGGTGATCACGGGAGAAGACACTGGTTCCACCGCCACCGAGATAATCGGTTTGCCCGCCGTATTCTTGATATACCGCGACACACCGGTGATGGTTCCGCCCGTGCCGACGCCTGCCACCAGCACATCGATGGCACCATCGGTGTCGTTCCAGATTTCCGGGCCGGTGGTCTTTTCGTGAATGGCCGGATTCGCCGGGTTGTCGAACTGGGCCGGCATGAAATATTTGCCCGGGTCGCCGGCGACGATCTCGTTGGCCTTTTCGATTGCGCCTTTCATGCCTTTGGCAGGCTCGGTCAGCACCAGTTCGGCACCCAGCGCCTTCAGTACTTTACGACGCTCGATACTCATCGAGGCCGGCATGGTCAGCATCAGTTTGTAACCGCGAGCGGCCGCCACGAAGGCCAGGCCGATGCCGGTATTGCCCGAAGTCGGCTCGACAATGGTCATGCCCGGCTTGAGTTTTCCGCTGCTTTCGGCGTCCCAGATCATGTTCGCGCCGATCCGACACTTCACCGAGTAACCCGGATTACGACCTTCGATCTTGGCCAGAATGGTCACGCCACGGGGCGCAATGCGATTGATCTGTACCAGCGGCGTATTGCCGATGGAATGGGCGTTGTCAGCAAAAATACGGCTCATGGCTGGGTCCTTGTGCAGCGTTGAATTCAGCTCTCCAAGGTAAGCCTGTTGCTCTTGCCAGTCCAGTCGGGTCGAACGTCTGCAACGGCCGACAGTCAATCGCTTTACATCGTTCGGGAATTGCCACCATGAAGCGTCGCTACCGCTGGCCGTTGTGGATCCTCGCCACTTTCGTTGTGCTGTTGATTGCCTTGCACATCGCCCTGCCCTACCTCATGCGCGACTATCTGAATGAAAAACTGGCCAACATGGGCGACTACCGTGGTCAGATCACCGATGTCGATCTGGCTCTGTGGCGTGGCGCGTACAAGATCAACGGCCTGAAGATCGTCAAGGTCGACGGCAAGGTACCGGTGCCATTCGTCGATGCGCCGGTTATCGACCTGTCTGTCAGTTGGCACTCGCTTTGGTATGACCATGCTGTCGTGGCGCAGGTGAAATTCTTTAAACCTCAGGTGAACTTCGTTGATGGCGGGGCCAACAAGCAGAACTCCCAGACCGGTCAAGGCACTGACTGGCGCGAGCAGTTGGGCAAATTGCTGCCGATCACCCTCGACGAGGTGCAGATCAACGATGGCCGTATCAGCTTTCGCAACTTCAACTCCAAACCACCGGTAAACATGAATGCAACCAACGTCGACGCCAGCATTTACAACCTGACCAACGTGGTCGACAAGGAAGGCAAACGTGACGCTCGCTTTGAAGGCAAAGCCCTGCTGCTGGGCCAGGCACCGCTGGAAACCTCCGCCACATTCGACCCGCTAAGCAACTTCGAAGACTTCGAGTTCCGCCTGCGGGCCCGCGACCTCGAACTCAAGCGCATGAACGACTTCGCCTCGGCCTACGGCAAATTCGACTTCAACGCCGGCCACGGCGACGTGGTCATCGAAGCCCAGGCCAAAAAGGCCCAGCTCACCGGCTACATCAAGCCGTTGCTGCGCGACGTTGAAGTGTTCAACTGGCAGCAGGACGTGGAAAACAAGAACAAAAGCATCTTCCGCTCAGTCTGGGAGGCACTGGTGGGCGGCACTGAAACCGTGCTGAAGAACCAGGCCAAGAACCAGTTCGCCACCAAGGTCGAACTCAGTGGCAGCGTCCATCAGCAAGATATCAGCGCATTCGAAGCGTTTTTGCAGATTTTGCGCAATGGATTCATCCAGGCGTTCAATGCGCGGTATGAACGGCCGAAGCCGGATGCGGGTTAAGTTTTACGGTTGACGATGTAGCGCCCAGTGTCCTCTGCTGCGATCAGTGCAGGTTTCTCCTGCAACGAATCCCAACCCAGACAGGCCAGGGCCAACGACCGCGGCACGATTTCCCGGCCATTACTGTAGCGACTGATGCTACGGGCACTGACACCCAACGCTTCGGCTGCCTCATTCAGTGGTAAACCGGTGCGAGCGCGCCAATCCATGAAGATCCGTGTGTTTTCGTCGGGCGCATTTTGCGCGAGCGCGTCCCGGTACAAGGTATCGGCACCAATCTGGATATCCGGCTGCAGCCATTCCACGCTCCAGCCGTCGTCACCCAGATCGGCTGTTGCGAATACGGCGGCATCCAGTAACGGTGCGAGCCCCGGATAGGTTTGGAGGTCGCGGCTCAAATCGAGTGTTAGTTGCTGGTCGTCAATAAAGGTCAGTGACAGGCGAGCATCAGCCAGTGCCTGCACAGCCGCCAACCGTGGCCGCCTCATGGGTAACATCGTTTCCAGTCCTCCAGCAATTGCGTCTGATGAGCCGATACCCACGCCAACGCCTCCTTGACGATCAGCGGCGGTGCCTTGCCCATCATGACCTCGACGGTTTCCAGGCTCAGCATCACATCCACTCCACCACCGGTCAGGTGAACATGGGGTGGCGGGTGATCCTTCTCGCGCAACTGAATGCGGTATTTTTAGCGAAATCGGTGTTTGGTAGTCATGCCCGAAGACTATCGCCAAATCGGCGATACCTGAATGCTGGCCCCGTGCCGAAACCGAGTCAACATGTGACGCCCCATTCAGAGACTGAATAAGCCGTCTGCGTTCACAGTCGACCGGGCCGCGCGTTATAGTCGGGCATCCGATTATTTCGCCCCCGCCCTGCCCGTTCAGGTCGGCGTTACCGTTCGAGGATTAGCAGATGAAGTTCGAAGGCACCCAGGCCTACGTCGCCACCGATGACCTGAAGCTGGCGGTCAACGCCGCCATCACCCTGGAGCGGCCGCTGCTGGTCAAGGGCGAACCGGGCACCGGCAAGACCATGCTCGCCGAGCAATTGGCCGAATCGTTCGGCGCCAAGCTGATCACCTGGCACATCAAGTCCACCACCAAGGCCCATCAGGGCCTGTACGAGTACGATGCGGTCAGCCGCCTGCGCGATTCGCAACTGGGCAATGAAAAAGTCCACGATGTGCGCAACTACCTGAAGAAAGGCAAGCTCTGGGAAGCGTTCGAGTCCGAAGAACGCGTCATCCTGCTGATCGACGAAATCGACAAGGCCGACATCGAGTTCCCCAACGACCTGCTGCAAGAACTCGACAAGATGGAGTTCTACGTTTACGAGATCGACGAGACCATCAAGGCCAAGAAGCGTCCGATCATCATCATTACCTCCAACAACGAGAAAGAGCTGCCGGACGCCTTCCTGCGCCGCTGCTTCTTCCACTACATCGCTTTCCCCGACCGCACCACCCTGCAGAAAATCGTCGATGTTCACTACCCGGACATAAAGAAGGATCTGGTCAGCGAAGCGCTGGACGTGTTCTTCGACGTGCGCAAGGTACCTGGCCTGAAGAAGAAGCCATCGACCTCAGAACTTGTCGACTGGCTAAAATTGCTGATGGCCGACAACATCGGCGAAGCCGTACTGCGCGAGCGCGATCCGACCAAAGCCATCCCGCCGCTGGCCGGTGCGCTGGTGAAGAACGAACAGGACGTGCAACTGCTTGAGCGCCTGGCATTCATGAGCCGTCGCGGCACCCGCTAAGAGGCTGACGCCATGTTGCTCAACCTGTTCAATGAAATGCGCGCAGCCAAGGTGCCGGTGTCGGTGCGCGAGCTGCTCGACCTGATCAACGCGTTGAAACAGCGTGTGACCTTCGCCGACATGGACGAGTTTTACTACCTGTCCCGGGCGATTCTGGTGAAGGACGAACGGCATTTCGACAAGTTCGACCGTGCGTTCGGCGCCTACTTCAACGGCCTGGAAAAACTCGACGATCACTTGCAGGCGCTGATCCCCGAAGATTGGCTGCGCAAGGAATTCGAGCGTTCGCTGACCGACGAAGAACGTGCGCAGATCCAGTCCCTCGGCGGCCTGGACAAGCTGATCGAGGAGTTCAAGAAACGCCTGGAAGAACAGAAGGAACGTCACGCCGGCGGCAACAAATGGATCGGCACCGGCGGCACCAGCCCGTTCGGCTCCGGCGGTTTCAACCCGGAAGGCATCCGGGTCGGCGACGCCGGCAAGCGCCAGGGCAAAGCGGTGAAAGTCTGGGATCAGCGCGAGTACAAGAACCTCGACGACTCCGTGGAACTGGGCACCCGCAACATCAAGGTCGCCCTGCGCCGCCTGCGTAAATTCGCGCGCCAGGGCGCAGCGGAAGAACTGGACATCGACGGCACCATCGACCACACCGCCAAGGACGCCGGCCTGCTGAACATCCAGATGCGCCCGGAACGGCGCAACACGGTGAAGCTGTTGCTGCTGTTCGACATCGGCGGTTCGATGGACGCCCACGTGAAGATCTGCGAGGAACTGTTCTCGGCCTGCAAGACCGAGTTCAAGCATCTGGAGTACTTCTACTTTCACAACTTCATTTATGAATCGGTGTGGAAGAACAACATGCGCCGCACCTCCGAGCGCACGTCGACCCAGGACCTGCTGCACAAGTACGGCGCCGACTACAAAGTGATCTTCATTGGCGACGCGGCCATGGCGCCTTATGAAATTACCCAGGCCGGCGGCAGCGTCGAGCACTGGAACGAAGAGCCGGGTTACGTGTGGATGCAGCGCTTCATGGAGAAGTACAAGAAGCTCATCTGGATCAACCCGTATCCGAAAGACACCTGGGGCTACACCTCGTCGACCAATATCGTGCGGGATTTGATCGAGGATCAGATGTATCCGCTGACGTTGCGCGGGCTCGAAGAAGGGATGCGGTTTCTGTCCAAGTAATCCGCAATGGTTCCCCCGCCAACGGCGGGGGAACGATCAAAAGCGCTTCAGATACTCGACATGCTCCCGGTGCGCGACGTCCTGCACCACCGGGCGCAATCTGACCTTCGCCCCCGGCAGATACTGCGCCAGGCGAGCCAGCGCCAACGGCGTCAACGCTCCCAATCGCGGATACCCGCCAATGGTCTGCCGATCATTGAGCAACACGATCGGCTGCCCGTCCGGCGGCACCTGCACCGCGCCCAACGGGATGCCTTCGGAAATCATCGGCTGGCCCTGATACTGCAACGCCGTCCCCAACAGACGAATGCCCATGCGGTCGGCACGACTGTCCAGCGTCCAATGACTGTTGAACGCATCGAACAGGCTCTGCCCGCTGAACTGACCGATCTGCGCGCCGAGCACCAGATCGAGCGGCGCGTCTAGCCGCAGGTCTGGCCGATGTTGTGCCGGGACCTCACGCACCAACAGGGTTTCGCCCTGATAACTCAGGCATGCGCCCTTGGCCAATGGCAAACCAAAACCATCGAGACCACCGAGTTCCTCGCGCACCACCGTGGCACTGCTGCCCAGCACTTTCGGCGCGCTGAAACCGCCGGGAGCCGCCAGATAGACCCGAGCCCCCAGCAACGGCTGGGTGAGCTTCAAGGTCTGCCCTTTATGCAGCTTGAAACTGCGCCACGGCGCCAGCGCCTCACCGTCAATCTGCGCGCCCAGATCGGCACCGGCCAGCGCCAGCAGACAATCCTCTTGCGCCACTACCGCAAACCCGCCGAGGGTGATTTCGATCACCGGCAGATCCAGGCCATTGCCCAGCAGCCAGTTGGCCCAGGCCATCGACCGCCAGTCCGCCGCGCCGCCCTGGGTCACGCCCAGATGGCGCACGCCAAACCGCCCGGCGTCCTGCAACAGGCACAGTGGCGTACTTGCTTCAATCGTCAGTCGGCTCATGACAACGCCTCCAAAGGTGTGTCATCACCGCCGAGGTTGATGAATTCTGCATGGCTTACCGCTTCGAAACGCGCGGTATCGCCGGGCAGCATGAGGCTGTAGCCATCGCGTTCACGGTCGAACAGTTTTGCCGGCGTGCGACCGATCAGGTTCCAGCCACCCGGAGAGACCACCGGATACGCTGCGGTCTGCCGCTCGGCGATACCGACGCTGCCGGCGGCGACTTTCTTGCGTGGGGTATTCAGGCGCGGAGCTGCCAGCACTTCTTCCACCAGTCCCATGAAAGCGAACCCCGGCGCGAAACCAAGCGCGAACACTTGATATTCGCGAGCACTGTGAAGGCGGATCACTTCTTCTACAGACAAGCCGCTGCGCTGTGACAGCAGGCTCAGTTCCGGACCGACACTCAGGTCGTACCACACCGGCAGCACATGGCACTGGCCACCGGTTCGTGCATTCGGCGACAGGTCGATCAGCGCTTCGGCAATCAGTTCCCGGGCCTGACTCGGATTCAATTCGGTCAGATCGTAATGCACCATCAATGTGGTGTACGACGGCACCAGATCGATCAAATGCGCGCCAAACACCGTGCGCAACCGCTCGCTGGCGGCGAGCATCCACGGCATGTTGGCTTCCGCGATTTCATCGAACAGGCGCAGCATCAGGCAATCCAGTGCCACCACTTCCACCCGCGGATTCATGGCGCGCTCTGCTCGTTCAGCGCCTGACGAATGCGTTGCACGGCTGCCACTGAGCTAGCGTTGTCGCCGTGTACACACAAAGTGTTGGCTTGCAGGTGCAGCGCGCTGCCGTCGCTGGCGGTGAGGTAGTCGCCACGGGCGATGGTCAGGGCTTGCCCGATGATGGTTTCGGCGTCGTGATGCACCGCGCCCGACAGTTGTCGCGACACCAGTCGGCCGGCGCTGTCGTAGGCGCGGTCGGCGAAGGCTTCGAACCACAGGGTCACGCCATATTCGTCGCCGAGTTGTTGCGCGGCCGTGTTGTCGCGGGTGGCCATCAGCATCAGCGGCAAACTGCGGTCGTAAGCCGCGACAGCCTGAATCACCGCCCGCAACTGCGCCGGGTTGGCCATCATGTCGTTGTACATCGCGCCGTGGGGTTTGACGTAGCTGACTTTGCCACCCTGGGCACGGCAAATACCGTCGAGAGCGCCGATCTGGTAATGCAGGATGTCCTGCAGCTCCTGGGCGGTGTAAGCCATGGAGCGTCGGCCGAACCCCACCAGATCCTGATAGGCCGGATGCGCGCCGATCTGCACGCCGTGGCTCAGCGCCAGGCTGACGGTCTTGCGCATGATGCTCGGGTCGCCGGCGTGGAAACCGCAGGCAATGTTGGCGCAATCGATAAAGGGCATGACTTCCGCGTCCAGACCCATGGTCCAGTTGCCGAAGCTCTCGCCGATGTCGCAGTTCAATAGCAGGCGGCTCACGGTGAACACTCCTGTAGCTGTTATCTTTTTGTGCTGTAGGACAGTTGTCGCAGGTTATCAGTTACTGCGCGTCCAGTTGCTTGCCACGGGTTTCCGGCAAGCTCAGCGCCGCCAGGATCACCACGCCGTAGGACACTGCTGCGAAGGCACCAATGCCTACACTCAGCGGTACTTTCTGGCTGAGCAACCCGATCAGCAGCGGGAACAATGCCGCCAGCGCCCGGCCGATGTTGTAGCAAAAGCCCTGCCCCGAGCCGCGAATCCGTGTCGGGAACAGCTCTGTCAGAAACGCACCCATGCCGCTGAAAATCCCCGAAGCGAAGAATCCCAGCGGGAAACCCAGCCACAACATCACGCCATTGCTGACCGGCAACTGGGTGTAGAGCAGAACGATGGTGAACGAGCCGACTGCGAACAGGATGAAGTTCTTCTTGCGCCCCAGCAGGTCGGTCAAATAGGCACTGATCACATAACCGGCGTAGGAACCGATGATCACCATCGCCAGATAACCGCCGGTGCCGAGTACGCTCAAGCCGCGTTCGTTTTTCAGAAAGGTCGGCAGCCAGGAGGTGATCGCGTAGTAGCCGCCGAGGGCACCCGTGGTCAGCAAGGAAGCGCGGAACGTGGTGAAGAGCATGCCGGGGGCGAAGATCTCGTAGAACTTCGACGGGCTTTCCGGAGTTTGCTTGGCCTTGGCTTCGCGGTAGATCTCGGGATCTTTCACCAGACGTCGGACGAAAATCACGAACACCGCCGGCACGATGCCGAGGATGAACAGTGCGCGCCAGGCATCTTCCGGTGGCAGCACCGAGAACAGCAGCGCATAGAGAATTGCCGTCAGCCCCCAACCGAGCGCCCAGCCGGATTGCACCATGCCCACCGCTTTGCCGCGATCCTTGGCGCGGATCACTTCACCGATCAGCACCGCGCCGGCGGTCCACTCGCCACCGAAACCGAAGCCCATCAGAGTGCGGGCGATCAGCAGTTGTTCGTAGTTCTGGGCGAAACCGCAGAGGAAAGTGAAGAAGGCGAACCACAGCACCGTCAGTTGCAGGGTGCGTACGCGGCCGATGCGGTCGGAGAGAATACCCGCCACCCAACCACCGATGGCCGAAGCGATCAGCGTGCTGGTGTGAATCAGCCCGGCTTCTCCGGTGGTGATGCCCCACATCGCGATCAGGGTCGGCACCACGAAGCTGAGCATCTGGGTGTCCATGCCGTCCAGACCGTAGCCGATCTTGCAGCTCCAGAACGTCCGGCGCTCCTGCTGATTGATGTTGCGATACCAGTCGAACGGGCCGGGACGGGCCGTGGTCTTGGGGAGGTCGAGGGTGTCGGGCGCACTCATGGCATGTCTCCGCAGGCTTTTATTGGTCTTGTTCGAAGCTCCGACGACGCCTATCGTGGGAACCGGATGCGTCGATTCTTGGGTGCGTCACCCGGTCGCGTCCAACGAATAAAAACCCGCCCAAGACATAAGAAAAATTTGTTGCCATGAACCTGAAGTTTCTCGAGACCTTTGTCTGGGTCGCCCGGCTAAAGAGTTTTCGCCTGACCGCCGACAAGCTGTTCACCACTCAGGCTTCGATCTCCAGCCGGATCGCGGTGCTCGAAGGCGAGCTTGGGGTAAAGCTGTTTGTGCGCGATTCACGCGGTGTGAGCCTGACGCCGGAAGGCCTGAAAGTGCTGGACTATGCCGAACAGATGCTCGATACGATGCAGGCGCTGAAGCAGTCGATCGAGACCCGATCGAGCAAGGTCGGCCGGGTACGCATCGGGGTAATGGACACGGTGATTCACACCTGGCTCAGCCCGTTGGTGGCGCAGATGACCGATCTGTACCCACGGGTTGAAATCGAGTTGGTAGCGGATACCTCGCTGAATCTCTGCGATCAATTGCAAAAAGGCTTTCTCGATCTGATCCTGCAAACCGATCTGGTGCGCCATGAAAGCGTGCGCAGCCTGGAACTGGCCAGCCACCCCATCGGCTGGATCGTCGCCAGCAATTCGATCTACAACCGCGACTACCAAAGCCTCGCCGACCTGGCGCAGGAACGGATCATCACCTACTCGAAAAACTCCCGGCCGCATCAGGACATTCTGGCGCTGATGCAGGCCCAGGGCGTGCTGGCGCCACGCTTGAACTGTGTGAACTCGGTGTCGGCGATCACCCGGCTGCTGCGCGACGGATTCGGCATTGGCGCACTGCCGCCAGTGTTGGTGGCCGAGGAACTGGCGCGGGGCGAACTGACCCTGCTCGACATCGACCAACGGCCACCCGCCCTACAAGTAGTGGTGTCGTGGCGGGTGGGTGTGGAATGGGTCGAAGAGATTGTGACGTTGTGTCAGCAGGTGCTGGAGGGGTATGCGCGCAAGGTCGGCACGGATTACGTCGTTCTGAGCTGATCGTTCCCACGGCGTGGGAACGATGCATCGAGGTTTACAGCCCGCGCACATCCCGGTCTTCGATCGGCCGGCTCTGGCGCAGGCGCTTGCCACCCAGCACCACCCAGTCGATCAGACGGAACAGGCATTCGAGGCCGAACGATAGCAGCAGCGCACCGCTCATGCCCCAGATCATTGCTTCCGGTGTCAGCAGAATCTGGTAGCTGTAGCCGTTCCAGGTTTCCTTGCGGATATCCGGATCGGCGGCCAGCACCACTTGCAGGAAGCGGATGTACCACGGGCCCTGCATCGCCTGGAATTGCTTGTCCAGCGCCAGTTGACGGTTGAGCAAGGTGCTCAGGCTGTCCGCATCGCTGCGAAACACCGGGTCCTCGCTGGCACGATAGTGAGCGACCAGTGCCTGCAGATCACCCTTGAAGAATTGCTCGGCTGTGCCCTGGAAGCCGCGCAGACCGGTCTGTGCTTCGATCAGATGCGCTTCGACCCGCTTGGCGTAATCGTTGATGAACCCCGGCACCTGGACACCGATCAACAGGCCCGCCGCAAACAACACCAGCCGTAGATAACTGAGCAACATCGAGGAGAGATCCTTTATTCGGTCGTGCCCTGGCTGACGCATTCGCCGCGTCGCCACAGGCTCCATTGGCCCGGTTCGTAGCGGGTCCAGGTTTCGTTTTCGGTCAAGGGTTCGGTGGCAATCACCGTGACCACGTCGTTTGGCGTGGTTTCGGCCTGGAAATCGACGATCACATCGACATCCTTGAGCCGCGCCGGGCCGAACGGTGCGCGACGGGTGATCTGTGCCAGTTTGGTCGAGCAATAGCAGAAGAGCCAGTCGCCGTCGCTGAGCAGGCAATTGAACACGCCTTTGCTGCGGTACTCGGCGCAGGCCGCGACCAGATCCGGCAGCAGCACTTCTATATCGACCGGTTCCGGAAACGCTGCACGTACGCGGTTGAGCAAATCGCAGAACGCCGCCTCGCTGTCGGTATCGCCGACCGGGCGGTAGAAACTCTTGATCGGGGTGAAATCGGCGAGCTGGCCGTTGTGCGCGAAGCACCAGTTGCGTCCCCACAGTTCGCGGACGAACGGGTGGGTGTTGGACAGGCAGACCTTGCCGACGTTGGCCTGACGGATATGGCCGATGACCACTTCGCTCTTGATCGGATAACGCTGCACCAGATTGGCGACTTCCGACTCGCAGCTGGCCGCCGGGTCCTGAAACAGCCGCAACCCGCGACCTTCATAGAAGGCGATACCCCAGCCATCGCGGTGCGGACCGGTGCGACCGCCGCGCTGCATCAGCCCGGTGAAGCTGAACACGATATCGGTCGGCACGTTGGCGCTCATGCCCAATAGTTCACACATGTGCGGGCTCTCGTGATTACAGACGCGGCTCGACGCGCCCGCGCTGCGGATTGCTCGGCAGCGGTGGGCGGCCGTAACGATCGTCGCCGGCGCCGCCGAACGGTTGATCGCCGTCACGCTCGTCTTCGGCACGGGCGGCTGCGCGAGCGACTTCGGCCTGCTCCTTGCGAGCGTTCGAGGCGCGCTCGATCGGAAAGCGGATCAGCACGAAAATCAGGTACAGGCCGAACGCGATCATGGCGTACATGAGCAGTTCGGAAATCGCGCGCCAGGCGTTGTTGCCGACCTTGAACGCCAGATCCAGCACAGTGATGGCGATGGCCGGGGCGAATTTTTCCTTCACCGGGTCAATGATGGTCGGGCTGAACAGCAACACCGCCATCAATACACGCAGCGGCTCGCGCAACCAGCGCCACATCCAGCGGGTCAGGCGCATCCACACCAGCAGGCAGCCCACGGCGGCAAAGGCGTAAAGGCCCCAGGCGATCAGATAGTCGTTCTCGGTCATGGTGTCCATGGCAAGGCAGGCAAAGAGGCGCTTATAGTAACGACTTTTCGCACATCAGGCTTCCCCGCCGTCCGTGCGGTCCTCATTTGTCATGTTCGAGAGCCCTCCATGCCCGTATCCGCCAACGTCACCAGCGCCCCGATTGCCCGCAAGGATGCCGGTCACGACCCGTATGCCTGGCTGCAGGAACGCGACACCGACGCGGTGCTCGACTACCTCAAGGCCGAAAACGACTATCAGCAGGCGCAGACCGCCGATCAGGCAGAGCTGCGTGAAACCCTGTTCGAAGAGATCAAGGGCCGGATCCTCGAAACCGATCTGTCCCTGCCGTCGCCGTGGGGCCCGTATCTGTATTACACCCGCACCACTGCCGGTGACGAATACCCCCGCCACTACCGCTGCCCGCGTCCGGCCGACGACAGCCTGACCCTTGACGAAAGCCGCGAACAGCTGCTGCTCGACCCGAACGCTCTGGCCAATGGCGGCTTTTTCTCCCTCGGCGCGTTCAGCATCAGCCCGGATCACCAGCGCCTGGCCTACAGCGTCGATGCCTCGGGCAACGAGATTTACACGCTGTTCGTGAAGGAATTATCCAGCGAGCGTGTCAGCGAACTGGAATTCCAGGACTGCGACGGCAGCATGACCTGGGCCAACGACAGCCTGACGCTGTTCTTCGGCGTGCTCGACGACACCCATCGCCCGCATAAACTGTTCCGCTACCGCCTCGACGGCACCGCCGCCGAAGAGGTGTTCCACGAGCCGGACGGTCGTTTCTTCCTGCATTGCTATCGCGCCAGCTCCGAACAGCAATTGCTGCTGTCCCTGGGCAGCAAGACCACCAGCGAAGTCTGGGCGCTGGACGCCAATCAGCCGCACCAGCCGTTCACCTGCCTGGCGCCACGGGTCGAGGATCACGAGTACGACGTCGACCACGGCAAACTCGATGGCGAATGGACCTGGTTCATCCGCACCAACCGTGACGGCATCAACTTCGCCCTGTATCAGGTGCCGGACACCGGCAGCGCACCGAGCGAAGCCGACTGGCAGAACCTGATTCCCCACAGTGATTCGGTAATGCTCGATGGCGTGACCCTCAACGCCGAAGCCCTGACCCTGAGCCTGCGCGAAGGCGGTTTGCCGATCATCGAAGTTCGCCCACACGGTCTGGCGCCTTATCGCGTGCAATTGCCGGACGCTGCCTACAGCCTCTACGTGCAAAACAGCCTGGAATTCGAAAGCGACCGCATTCGCCTGCGCTATGAAGCACTGAATCGCCCGGCCCAGGTTCGGCAATTGATCCTCGCCACCGGCGCGCAGGAAGTGCTCAAGGAAACCCCGGTTCTCGGCCCGTTCGACGCCGACGCCTACGTCAGCCAGCGCCTGTGGGCCACGGCTCCGGACGGCACGCTGGTGCCGATCAGTCTGGTGATGAAGCGCGAAATGCTCGGCAAACCGGTGCCGCTGTACCTCTACGGTTACGGCGCCTACGGTTCGAGCCTCGATCCGTGGTTCTCCCACGCCCGCCTGAGCCTGCTGGATCGCGGCATGGCGTTCGCCATCGCCCACGTGCGCGGCGGCGGTGAGCTGGGCGAAACCTGGTACCGCGCTGGCAAGCAGGAGCACAAGCAAAACACCTTCAGCGACTTCATTGCCTGCGCCGAGTTCTTGATCCTCAACGGCATCACGACCGCGCCGCAACTGGCGATCAGCGGCGGCAGCGCCGGCGGTTTGCTGATCGGCGCCGTGCTCAATCAGCGCCCGGAGCTGTTCGGTGTGGCGATTGCCGAAGTACCGTTCGTCGATGTGCTCAACACCATGCTCGACCCAGATCTGCCGCTGACCGTCACCGAGTACGACGAGTGGGGTAACCCCGAAGAGCCGGACGTTTACGAGCGAATCAAGGCCTACGCGCCGTACGAAAACGTTACTGCGCAGGCGTATCCCGCGACGCTGGTGATCGCCGGCTACAACGACAGCCGGGTGCAGTACTGGGAAGCGGCCAAGTGGGTGGCGAAACTGCGCGCGACCAAGACCGACAACAACCCGCTGCTGCTCAAGACCGAACTGGGCGCCGGCCATGGCGGGATGAGCGGGCGTTATCAGGGATTACGTGACGTAGCCCTCGAATACGCATTTGTTTTCAAGGTTCTGGGCATTGCCTGAGGAACTCCGCCGGTCAGTCAGGTCTTAATTCCGGGCACCGGGAGCCGATAAGCAGATCGGCCCCCGGTGGCGAGCCTGCCACCCGACACAAAACAAAAAAGACCGCACGACATGTCAGAACCAACTCTACTGAACAACGAAATCCGCGACTGGCTGATGGACTGCGGCCTGTTCGATCAATTGCAACTGGCGGATTTCGCCGCCGCTTCGGGCTACTTCAGCATCAGCACCGTAGCTGAAGGCGAAGCGATCTTCCGCGAAGGCGATGCCGGCAGCTTCATGTGCATCATCCACACCGGCCAGGTGGCCGTGCAGAAGACCGGGGCTGACGGCCAGGTCATCACCATGGCCACCCTGCGCAGCGGCCGGGCCTTCGGTGAAATGGCCGTGCTCGATGGCGAACGCCGCTCGGCGACTTGCGTGGCGGCGAGCAACTGTCAGTTGCTCAACCTGGGCAAGGATTCACTGGAAAAAATGCTCAACGACGCGCCGAAGATCGCCGCCAAGATCATCCGCGCCCTCGCCGTCTCCCTGTCCAAACGCCTGCGTATGGCCGACGGCCAACTGGCGGCGCAGCAGATCTAGCCGCCGGGGGATTTGGCTTTGCCGTCGCTGGGTTCGAGACCCGGCACCGGCTGATCCTTGGACGGCGGGCTGGGCATCTCGATCGGCACCAGCGGTGGCCCGCCACTGCCGGAACCTGTCTTGGGAATCGGTACCGGACTGATTTGCGGATACGGGGTTGGCGTCGCAGTGCCGGGCGAACCCGGTTGCGGCGTCGGGCTGACGGGAATCGTCTGTTGGGCCTGCACTGCAGTAATCGAGAGCGCGGCCAGGGTAATGACCGTTAGAATGGTGCGCTTCATCAAGGGCTCCGTTGGCCTGAAGTCTGTGTTCAGGCTACTCCCAACGCGCCTGCTTGCCTTCCCCCCTGTAGAGATTTCCATGAAACGTTTCGTTCTGCTCGACACCACGCCGATCCCTGACAACGGCGGCGCCCTGTGCCTGTTCGAGTATGGCGAGGACTTTGTCATCAAGATCCAGGGCGGCGACGGCGGGCAATTGATGAACACCCGCATGCACGGTTCTGAAGATGCACTGGCCGAGATCCCGTGCCGCAGGGTCGCCGGCCGACCGGACTCGCGCGTGCTGATCGGCGGTCTGGGCATGGGCTTCACCCTCGCCTCCGCGCTCAAGCATCTGGGCAAGAGCGCCGAAGTGGTGGTCGCCGAACTGGTGCCCGGCGTCGTTGAATGGAACCGTGGCCCGCTCGGTGAAAAGTCCGGACGCCCGCTGCTCGACCCGCGCACGGTGATCCGTCAGGAAGACGTGGCCAAGGTGCTGCAAAGCGAGCCGAACGGCTTCGACGCGATCATGCTCGACGTCGACAACGGCCCCGAAGGCCTGACCCAACGTGCCAACAGCTGGCTGTATTCCGCCGCCGGCCTCGCTGCTTGCGCCAGGGCGATGCGGCCCAAAGGCGTGCTGGCGGTATGGTCCGCCAGCGCTGACCGGCAGTTTTCCGACAAATTGAAGAAGGCCGGTTTCAAGGCCGAGGAAGTGCAGGTTTTCGCCCACGGCAACAAGGGCACCCGCCACACGATCTGGATTGCCGAGAAGCTCAAGGGCTGAGCTAAACTTGCGTCATAACCGTCATTAGTCTTTCTACAAAGGTGAACCCATGAGTTCGTCCACCCCGACCAACACTTCGAAGCTGGATCGCATCCTCGCCGACAACCAGCGCGACAAGGAAATGGGCTACCGCGACAAGGCCCTGAAGATGTACCCGCACGTGTGTGGCCGCTGCGCCCGTGAGTTTTCCGGCAAGCGCCTGAGCGAGCTGACCGTACATCACCGCGACCACAACCACGACAACAACCCGCAGGACGGTTCCAACTGGGAACTGCTGTGCCTGTACTGCCACGACAACGAACACTCGCGCTACACCGACCAGCAGTATTTTGGCGAAGGCTCCCTGAGCACGCCGAAAATCGCCAAGGCCACGCATAACCCGTTTGCGGCACTGGCCGGCCTCATGAAAAAAGAAGACTGAGCCAGCCATGATCGTTCCCACATCAGTCACCGCAGATCCTGAATCTGCCCGCCCTCCCCCAATCCCCGTATAATCGCCCTCTTTTTCCCGAAGGCACCCCGCTCGTGGCAGACAAACGGTACAGCTGCATTGGTTTGTATAACCCCAAATCACCGGAAAACGTCGGTTCGGTGATGCGCGCCGCAGGCTGCTACGGCGTGTCGACCGTGTTCTACACCGGCAAGCGCTATGAGCGCGCCGCCGATTTCGTCACCGACACCAAGCGCGTGCACTACGACATTCCGCTGATCGGCATCGACGACCTGAAAAAGATCCTGCCGCTCAATTGCGTCCCCGTTGCCGTGGAACTGGTCGACGGCGCCCGCCCGTTGCCGGAATACACCCACCCTGATCGCGCTCTGTACATCTTCGGCCCCGAAGACGGCTCGCTGGATCAGGATATCCGCGATTGGTGCGAAGACGTCGTGTACATCCCGACCACCGGTTGCATGAACCTCGCCGCCACGGTCAACGTCGTGCTTTACGACCGCATGGCCAAAGGGCTGAACACTCGCTCCGGGCCGAAATTTCGCTGAACCGCCGCACATCCGATGGAACAAGCTGACCGCCCCGGCAGTCAGCTTGTTTATCGACTACTCATTGCCTGGAGAAAGATCATGACCGAGCTCAAACGCGTCGAGCGTATCGAATCCACCCCGTTCCAGACCCGTTCCGAACAGAACGTTGAAGGCTGGGAGCGCATCGGCTCGCTGGCCGGCGGCGTGATCATGGTCGGCAAGGGCCTGCGCCGTGGCGGCGTGTTCGGTCTGATTCAGGTGGCGATTGGCGGCGTGGCCATGGCCCGTGGCATCACCGGGCACAGTTCGGTGAAAAGCCTGCTGGAGAAAAGCCGTCAGGACATGAACAACGTGCGCACGAAGATCGAGCGCGCCGGTGAAGAGCTGAACAAGCTCAAAGCCAATGCCGAAGCGGCGACCAAAACCGCCACCGTGACCGGCAATGATTCGGTGAAGTCGCCCAAAGCCGGGGTCTGATCGCTACTGAATCAATCCGGTATCAAGCACCTTGGACGACTCGCCGATGACACTTTCGGCGAGTTGTACAAACGCCTTGGTATCCACCGTCCCCAGATGCATCGCTCCGCGCAGCACATCATCCAGCGACCGTTTGTTGCGGGTCTTCAGACGGATCTCGCGATCCAGTTCCTGTAACAGCTGAACTGCTTTGGAGACCTGCGCCGGGCTGATCTGCTCGCCGCGCAACGTCGTCACCTTCTGGCTGTCTTTCGCCAGTTTCACCTGATAAGCCTGATAACGCTCATCGCTCATACCGCCAGCACGACGAACCAGCTCGACGGCGTAATACTCGGCGAAACCTTCCTTGATCCAGTCACTGCGCTGCTCATCGTTGATCAGCCCGAACACTTGCGCCAACTCGCGGACCAATGGGCTGCTGCCGCTCTCGCTGACCAGTGGCAACCGCGTGTTGAGATAGATCGACTCCCGTGCCGCCAGGCTGCCGCGCCACATCGGGTCGTTGGCACCGACAATCAGCAGTTTGCCGGGATGGCGCGGATACACCGCTTGCACCTGCGGCCAGACGAATGTCAGCAGAGTCAGCACGTCCATCCGGCGCATGCCCTGGCCTTGGGGCGAGGCCACCGTCACTTCGGTTTCACCCAATCGTGTGCGGCGGCTGCCGAGATGACCGGCGAGCATCCAGCCCGTGGGTCGGTCGAACAGGCGTGACGGATTGTCGATGCGGAATTTGTTCTTGCCGATGCGCGGCCAGGCGGTTTCGACGCTTTTCCAGCCGTCGGGCAGTTCGAATTGCAGGCGTGAGACCAGTTCGATGCCGTCCTGTTGATCAAGCTTCGCAGGGGGTACCAGTTCATCGCCGCGCATCAACGCCCAGGTCGGGGTCATGCGCGTGTCGAAGCTGCCGCTCTTGCGGCCGTGGCTGATGCGCACGCGGTAGGTCAGGCTGGCCTTGTCCGCCGTCGGGTGCCAGACCCCGCGCGCCGGTTTGCCCGTCGTCAGTTGCCACTGGCCGTCGGCCTTGAAGTCGCTGTAATGGCTGCCGTCGCCGAGATCGAAGTCCAGACTGCGCACGACCTCGCCCTTGGCCAGGGTCAGACGCACTTCCGCCTGATCGCTTTGCGGCAACAGACGCACGTGGTAATCCAGATCGACTTTTTTCGCAGCCCACACCGGCGCGCTCAATACCAGCAATCCTGTGAGCAGTGCCTGACGCAATCCCGAAGCCATGCACACTCCTTTGTGAATCGGTGAAGGTTTATCCGGCCCGGAAAATCAGGTGATCTTCCCAATCGTCTTCCGGCACGCTGCCTTCGGCGAGCATGCGCCCGGATTGGGAAATCCGCTCGTGGTGCACGGCGTCGCGATCACCGCAGACCAGGTGATGCCACAACGGCAGGTCCTTGCCCTCGCTGACCAGTCGATAACCGCAGGTCGCCGGCAGCCATTTGAATTCTTCGGCCTGGCCCGGGGTGAGCTGGATGCAGTCCGGGACAAACTTGATGCGGTTCGGGTAATCGCTGCACTGACAGGTTTTCAGATCCAGCAGTTTGCAGGCGATACGCGTGTAATAGACGCTGTTGTCTTCTTCATCCTCGAGCTTCTGCAGGCAGCACAGGCCACATCCGTCGCACAGCGATTCCCATTCCTCATGATCCAGTTGATCGAGGGTTTTGCGTTTCCAGAACGGTTCGACTTTGGCGGCCATGGCTCAAGCATCAACATCAGGTGGTGAAAAGGCCGCCAGTCTAGTGCCCAGGGCCCCGTGGGCCAAGCGCTGGCGACTGCCGGTTGTGCAGGGCTTGTCAGTTTTTGCGCGGCCAAGTAGCTTTGCCGTTCTCAAGAAGCCCTGGCTGGGTGCCATTAACGCTCGACCGCGTTGCATTCCGGTGAACTGCACGGCTTCAGATACAGCCCCCATCGTTCAGCCCAACTGATCCCGCCGGGTTTTGCTTCAAACCTATCCTCAAACGTAGCAAGGAATCTCTCGATGAGTGCCAACCCTCGCGTTGCCGAATACGCCATTCACCCGCAGTTCACCGATCGCTGGTCGCCCCGCGCCTTTACCGGCGAAGCGATTTCCGAGGAAACCCTGCTGAGCTTTTTCGAAGCCGCGCGCTGGGCGCCGTCGGCGTACAACTCGCAGCCGTGGCGTTTTCTCTACGCCCGTCGCGACACGCCGAACTGGGAGCGTTATCTGGGCCTGCTCAACGAATTCAACCGCAGCTGGGCACAGCACGCGTCGGCGCTGGTGATCGTGATTTCGAAAACTACCTTCACCGCACCGGGCGCGACCGAAGAAACGCCAGCGCTGTGGCACACCTTTGACACCGGTTCCGCGTGGGGTCATCTGGCGCTGCAAGCGAGCCTCAGCGGCTGGCACACCCACGGCATGGCCGGCTTCGATCAGGAGCTGACCCGTAAAGAGCTGAACATTCCGCAAGGTTATGCGCTGCACGCCGCCGTCGCGGTGGGCAAGCTGGGTGACAAGGCAACCCTGGCGGATTACCTGCAAGCGCGGGAAACGCCGAGCCCGCGTCGTCCGTTGAGCGAGCTGGCGGCTGAAGGCGATTTCACCCTCTAAGCTACATCGTTTGATCGTTCCCACGCAGACGGTTCGACGTGGGAACGATCTCTCAGAACTCAGTAACCGCGCGCGAAATCCACTTCCCCACGCAACGCTTCGCCCGCCTGATACGCCCGCAAATTATCCAGAAACAACTGCACCATCATCGGCGGCGACGTCGGTGCCGAGCTGTGCCCGGTCAACAGCAAACCCCAGGCGGTCCAGAACGGATGACGTTGCGGCAGTGGTTCCTGGCGGCAGACGTCGATCACCGCGCCGGCCAGATGGCCTTCCTTCAGCGCTTCCACCAGATCCGCATCGACTACCGCCACACCGCGCCCGGCGTTGATGAACAACCCGGTCGGCTTGAATTGCTTGAACAGCGCCGCGTCGTAGATGTCGTGGGTGTGCTCGGTGTTGGGCAGCAGATTGACCACGTAATCCACTTCGCCCACCAGCCGTGGCAGGTCCGCCATCGAACCGACTTCGACAAACGGCGCCTGCTCCCGGGCGCTGCTGGCGATGCCGTACAACTCAACGCCGAATGGCCGCAGAAACTGCGCGACGCTCTGGCCAATGTCACCGGTGCCGACGATCAGCACCTTGCGCCCGACCAGGCTCTGACCGGTGCGATTGTCCCACTTGCGCTCGACCTGGCTCACCAGCCGGGCCAGCACTTCGCGCTCGTGACCGAGCATGTAGGTCAGCACGTACTCGGCCATCACCTGCCCGAAAATGCCGACCGCCCGGGTCAGGCGGTAATCCCGGCGCAGGCCGTCGGCCAGCAGCGGCGTGATGCCGGCCCAGGTCGATTGCAGCCATTGTGGCTGGTGGCCTTGACGCAGCAGGGTCGCCAGCAGATCCGGCTGCCCCAGCCACACCGGGCAATCGACGGCCTGGCGAGCCAGTTCGGCGGAGTCACCGCTGGTCAGCACTTCAAGCTCCGGGGCCGCCTGACGCAGCAGTCGGGCGTATATCGCGTGGTCGTGTTCAGCAATCAGAACGCGCATCTTCAAACCTTTCGCAAACCGTGCAGACGGCCGCCCACTTCGTGGCAGTCGTCGCCGTAAAAACAGTTCCAGGGATTACAAGAGGCCCGGGACCGGGCCTCGCAGGTCAGACCGGGTCGTTGCGTCGCAGCAACTCTTCCGGCAAGTGCTCGATGTACTCTTCCTCGGCCGGCGGCATCTGCAGGTGATAGCCCTGCTTGTCGAGGTTCTCCAGGACGACGGCGATGTCTTCGCTGGCCAGCTTGCGCTCGGGGGTCAGCACCAGATCGAAGGAATGCTTCGCCTTGCCGAACGCCGCCATCAGGCCTTCCGGCACACGCTCCAGGGCATCGCTTTTGAGCACGTAAAGGTACATGCCGCTTTTCTTCGAACTTTGGTAAATGGAGCAAATACGTTTCATGGCTGTTCTCCGGCAGTGGCCAGGCTGTCGAGCAGCTTCTGGCCCATCAATTCGCGGCGCCAGCCACGCAGCGAATCAGGCAATTGGTAAGGGCCCTCGGGGAAGCCGCTTTTGACCAGCGCTTCGAGGGTTTTCTTGCGCAGCATCAGTTCCGGTGCGATGCCCAGGCGTTCGGCCTCGGCCTGGCCCAAGGCGCGCAGTTGCTTGATCAGCGCGGCAGCTTCGATCGGCAGCGGCTCCGGCACGGCTGGCGGCCACTGATCAGGCCCCACACTGCCAGAGCGCTTGATCAGATCAAGCAGAAACTCGCCGTCCTGACGCACGGTACGCGGGTGCATGTCTTCGATCTTGCCCAGCGCGCTGAGGTTGTCCGGTTGCGTGCGGGCCAGCGGCCACAACGAATGCTCACGGACGATACGGTTGCGCGGCAGGTCGCGGGCACGGGCCTCGCGCTCACGCCAGGCGCACAGTTCGCGCAGAACAGCGAGTTGTGCGCGGGACAGTTTCCACGCCAGTTTCGCCTCGCGATACACCTCGTACGGATCGGTCTCGCGACGCAGGTTGGCGACCAGTTCGGCGCCGTCCTCCAGCACCCAGGAAAATTTGTCGTCAGACAGTTTCGGACGCAGTTGTACGAAAACTTCCGCAAGATGCACGGCGTCTTCGGCGGCATAGCTGATTTGCGTGTCGGACAACGGACGCTGCAACCAGTCGGAACGGGTTTCGCCCTTCGGCAGTTCGATGCCAAGCACTTCCTGCACCAGACGCGAATAGCCCATCGAGAACCCGAGGTTCAGGTAGGCCGCAGCCAGTTGCGTGTCGAACAGCGGCGCCGGCAGGCTGCCGGTCAGGCGCAGCAGGACTTCGAGGTCTTCGCTGCAGGCGTGCAGAACTTTGAGCACCGCCGGGTTTTCCAGCAACGCCGCCAGCGGTTGCCAGGCGTCAATGGTCAGCGGGTCGATCAGATAGGCGCGTTTGCCGTCGCCGACCTGCAACAGACCGGCAATCGGGTAGAAGGTGTCGACCCGCATGAATTCGGTGTCGAGGGCAACGAAAGGCAGCTGCTGCCACTCGGCGCAAAACTGCGCGAGGCTATCGTTGTCGCGAATCCAGTGAATATCGATGGCCACACGGCTCTCCCTTCAAGAATGGCGCGCAGTATATATCGCCACCGGCGCTTTCCGCGCCTCTGCAGGGCAAGAGCGTTGATGAAATCTCCTGCCTGCCAGCAAGAATAGTCTTACAGAACAATTCCGACGGATCAGTCCTTGGCCAATACGCCGTCGATGACCGCACCACGGCAACCGGCAAACAGATCCAGATCGTGCTGATAGACCTTGCTCTGCACTTCCAGCAGACCGAGCATCGAATGGAACAGGTTGTCCTGGCTCAACGGTTTGTCGCGGCTCAATTGCAGGCAATGGGTGTCGACCGAATAGGACTTCTGATAGCTGTCAGAGAACCACGCCAGCATCGCCACATGTTTCTGTTGTTCCGGCGCCAGCATGTATGGCGTGCCGTGCAGGAACAGGTTGTACTCGCCCAGGGACTCGCCGTGATCGGAGAGGTACAGCATGGCGGTATCGACTTTCTCCTGATTGCTGCGCAACACATCGATCAGGCTCGACAGCACATGGTCGGTGTACACCAGCGTATTGTCGTAACCGTTGACGATGCTCTCGCGGCTGCAATTGTTCAGCGCGTTGCTTTCACACACTGGCGTGAAGTGCTCGTATTCCTTGGGATAACGCTTGAAGTATTCCGGGCCGTGGCTGCCCATCTGGTGCAGCACCAGCACGGTGTCCTTGTCCAGGTGATCA
Organism: Pseudomonas sp. R38(2017); assembly: GCF_002112395.1. NCBI lineage: Bacteria > Pseudomonadati > Pseudomonadota > Gammaproteobacteria > Pseudomonadales > Pseudomonadaceae > Pseudomonas > Pseudomonas sp. R38(2017). The sequence continues at coordinate 73,432 of NZ_NEHN01000012.1, read as the reverse complement.
ATGAAACTCTGCAGGCCTTGCAGGAGGATTTCGTCACGGCATTCGCTGTTGGCGCAAAGTGCCGGGTCTTTCAGATTACTCACATCCTGCAGGGTGACGCGATCGCAGGTGCCTTTGCAACCCGACTGGTTGTCGCGCCAGATCACATCGATGCCGGCGCGTTTGAGCACGTCCAGCAGCCCTTCTTCATTCTTCGCCTTGCTGGCGTCGTAATCCTTGCGGCCCATGTTGGAGAACATGCACGGCACCGACACGGCCGTTTCCGTGCCGCAGGAATGCACGTCAGTGAAGGCGATCAAACCTGCTTCCTTGTCCAGTTTCGGCGTCGTATCACGGCCGTAACCGAGGATGCCGAAGTTCTCCGCCCGGGCACTTTCGCCCACCACCAGCACGGTCAGCGACTTGCGCGGACGGTTTTGCAGTGCGGGGTTACGCTGGGCGTCTTCACCGATCTTGATGAACGGTTGCCGGGCGGAAACCACCTGTTCCCGCAGATAGCCGGCCGACGCGCCGATGTAATTGCTCGGCACCAACATCAGGCGCAATTCGTGGTGGTTGCGAAACAGCGAAGACAAGCCCTGATAGTTGACCAGCGCCACGCCGCCAATCACGGCGACCGATGCTGCACACACCACAACTTTGCTTAATAACTCTCGGTGCCAGCGACGATATTCAACGGGCAACTTCCACAACAACCACGACGGCAATACGCCCAAAAACAACATATAGGCGAACAACTTCAATGACAGCAGATCACGAACTTCGGTGGCATTGGTTTCAGCGAAGTTGCGAAACATGCCGGCGTCAATCATCACGCCATACTGACTCATGAAATAAGCCACACCGGCACTGATCAGAAACAGCGCCGCCAACACCGGTTTCAATACCGGGCGAAACGCCAGAAGGGTCAGCACGATGTTGTATGCCGCGAAGATCATCACCCCGAACGCAATGCCCATGGTGATGCCGCCGGCACCGGTAATCTCGAGGAGATGTTGCCAAAGTACGAAATTGAATCCGATCAAAAGAAAGGCGCTGGCAAACAACGTCACCCATTCCGGGCGCACGGCTTTTAACTTCAACATAGGCGGGGGGCTATTTCCTGAAAAGAAGCGCCGTGGCCAATTGTGAAAACTTCATTGACCCGGGCGATGAAAACTCTACGCAGGCCCCCATCAATTTTTTGTGAAAAAGAAGCCAACGATTAGTTGGCTCATGAAATAACCATGAATTCTGAACATTCGTCAGGTGTGATTCAGAAAAAATACAGCTCGCTCCGGCAGAGCGCACGGGAGGCGTATCGACTTTTTAAATACTCCTCGGGATTTTCTGATTTGCCGGCGCCACTAGCGCGCCCGCCTAATCGACAGCCTCTGATTCAAAGGTCTGAAGATGGAAAACGTTCGCGCCACTGCCCGCCCCGCCGTCTGGCTGATGCTTGGCATCGTCCTTGTCGCTCTTAACCTGCGCCCGTCGATGGCCGCCGTCGGGCCTTTGCTGTCGGCGATTCGCGGCGACATACCGTTGAGCTTCAGCCTCGCCTCGCTGCTGACCATGCTGCCGGTGATGGCCATGGGGCTGGCGATGTTTTTCGGGATCGGCATCAGCCAGCGTCTGGGGGAACGGCGCACGGTGGTGCTGTCGTTGCTGATCATCGGACTGGCAACGCTGTCGCGGCTGTTTCTCGACTCGGCGGCGCAGCTGATCGTCAGCGCCGTCCTTGCCGGGATCGGCATCGCGCTGATTCAAGCGTTAATGCCGGCCCTGATCAAGTCGAGATTTCCCGACAACGTGGCGTTGTGCATGGGGCTGTATGTCACATCGATCATGGGCGGGGCCGCGCTGGCCGCTTCGTTCGCGCCTCAGGTGATGCTTGGTACCGGCAGCTGGCGGGCGGGGCTGGCGATCTGGGCGGCACTGGCGTTGCTCGCCTTGTTTTTCTGGCTGGCACAACGCGATGACGTACCCTCCATCACCACCGCCGTGAAGAAGGAGGCCTTCTTCACCCATTCCCGCGCCTGGCTGCTCGCCATCTTCTTCGGTCTGGGGACAGCGTCCTACACCTGCGTACTCGCGTGGCTGGCTCCGTACTACGTGGAAAACGGCTGGAGCGAACAGAACGCCGGTCTGCTGTTGGGTTTTCTGACGGCCATGGAGGTGATTTCCGGTCTGGTGGTTCCCGCTATCGCCAACCGCAGCCGTGACCGACGTTGGGTACTGGGCGCCCTGCTGGTGCTGATCATCGCCGGGTTCTGCGGCTTGATCCTCAGCCCGCAACTTCTGAGCCTGTTGTGGCCGTGCCTGCTGGGCCTGGGAATTGGCGGGCTGTTCCCGATGAGCCTGATCGTCTCCCTCGATCACCTCGACAATCCGCAGCGCGCCGGCGCGCTGACCGCTTTTGTGCAAGGGATCGGTTATCTGATTGCGGGCCTTTCACCCCTGCTGGCCGGGATGATCCGCGATCAACTGGGCAGCTTCGAATGGGCCTGGTGGTCGCTGACAGCTGTCATGGCGCTCATGCTGTTGATCGTGTGGCACTTCGACCCTCGGCGTTACGCCCGGCACTTTCGCTGATCGGGCGTTGTGCACGGTGCTTCACCCCTCTGGCTAAAGGCTTCTGGCCATCTTTTACAGGATCGTTTTGACACGTCGTATTACTAAAACTTTCTGTCCCACAACTGTCCGTGAAAAATCCTACAGGGCTTTCTCCTGGCACCATCGTTCCGTTACGATCATGCGCACACGTTTGCGCGGATTCGGCGCAAGGAGCACAGCGAGACAGAACGGATGCTGAACAGTAACTTGCTTAGAAAGCTCGACATGCAGGATCTCATGGTGTTTGTCGCCGTGTATGAGCAAAGCAGCGTCACCGATGTGTCGGAGGCGCTGTTTGTCAGTCAGTCCACCGTCAGTTACTGCCTGAAGAAACTGCGTACCAGTTTTGAAGACGAATTGTTCGTCAACACCCGCACGGGCATGCGCCCGACCTACAAGGCCAGCAGCATGTATGGCCATGTGCAGAAAATCCTCGAAAGCATCAACCTGTGCCACGCCGGCGCCCCGACCTTCGACCCGATGGCGCAACCGGTGACCTTCAACATCTGCGCCCCGGAATATTTCGAGCAACTGATCCTGCCGCGCATGCTCAAGCGTTTTGACTTCGACGACCTTCCGGTGATGGTCAACATGCACAAGTTCGAAACCGACGTGCCAGCGCAGGAACTGCGCGATGGCAGCCTCGATCTGGTGATCTGTTTCGGTCCGCACTTCCACCGCAGCCATACCGACCTGAAATCGCAGATGCTGCTGGAAGATGACCTGGTCTGCGTCTTCGATAAACGCGCAACGCCGCTGGAGCCGCGCCTGAGCCTGCAAGCCTTCACCGAACGCCGGCATGTGTTCCCCACGCCTTGGACGTCCACCACCAATATGGTCGATGGCTGGCTGGCACGGCAGGCACAGAAGCGTCAGATCGTCGCCCGTTCCAACAGCTACAGCGCAGCGTTGAAGATGATCACCGGCACCGATTTCATCCTCACCCTGCCCCGGCGTATCCAGCGTTTGCTGACCAACGACGCGGTGTTCAATCACTGCGAGGCCCCCAACGGCCTGCCAGGTTTCACCCTCGACATGCAGTGGAGCCACAACGTCGATCAGGACAGCGCCAACCTCTGGCTGCGCGAGCAGGTCATCAAGACCTGCGCGGAGCTGGAGGCGGCCTGAGTCTTACACGCCGATGGCGACTTTGCTGTAGGACTCGCGGTCGATATCGAGCAGTTCCACGCTCAACTGCACCTCGACACCGGCCGGCCATTCGCAAAGGTCCTGCAGCACCGCCAACAGGTTTTGCGAGAGTTGCTTCTTGATCTCCGGGGAACGACCGCTGAGCAGCGCCAGCCTCACCGCCACAAAGGCCCGCTCTCATGGAGGTGCCGACCTTGAAGGTCTCCACCTTGAGCGCACGACTCTTGATATCGAACTCCGCCGCGAACTGACCGGAACCCACCAGGGTGTTGTTGAGCCGGATCAACGCCACATCGGCGTTCAGTTGCGGCAGGTTGGCGGTGTATTCCATGTGCAGGTGTGGCATCGGGAGACTCCAGTCAGTCGGCAGAAAGGCCGTACATATAACACAGCTGCACCCTACTCTCCTGCGGCTTTTTCCGACACTGGGACGGGAAGTCCCCGACGCAGTGCCAGGGTTTCCCAGATCGCTACCAGCACCACGACTGCCGTGGTCAACGCGCCCAGCGCCAAGGCTGAAAACCAGTGATTCAGTGCCAGCGGCAACAGCAGCACGAGCACTACCAATCCGAATACATGGGATAACGGTGGAAACGGTCGGTCAGCCATGACCCACTTGAACAGTGCATTGCCGAGCAGGAACAACCACGGCCCGGCAACGATCACGAAGATGCCGGCATCGCTGGCATGATCCGGGTGCACCAGCACCAGTTCGTCGGCCACCGCGCTGACAATGACCCCGGCGACAATCAGCACATGCAGGTAGGTGTAGGCGATTCGCGCCTGGCGCCCGGGGTCGGCGGAATGAGCGATACGGTGGTGCGCGCGCTCCGCACCGCTGTCGAAGTACACCCACCACATGGCGATGCTGCCCAGCACCGCCACCAGAAACGCCAGCAGTCCATCGCGGACCGGAACCAGTTCGGCAAAGGTCGCACCGGTCACCAGCAACGACTCACCCAGAGCGATGATCACGAACAGCGCGCAACGCTCGGCCATGTGATTGCCTTCGACATTCCAGTCGCTCAGCGACGAGCGTCCCAGCCCCGGCACCCAGAAATACAATGACGGCGAAATCAGTTCGATCAGCAGCGCCAGCGCCCAGCAAAGTAGCCGCTGCTCGCCTTCGACTAACGCCCCGCCGATCCAGAACACCCCGGACAACACCAGCCACGCGAGGATGCGCTGGAAGTTGCGCGTCATGTTCAGCGACTCGCCGCGTACCGCCCAGATTGCGAACAGCGTGCGCCCGACCTGCATGAACACGAACGCCGCCGCGAACATCAGACCGCGCTCGGTGAATGCCTTGGGAATCGAAGACGAAAGCAGCAAACCGGCGATCATCAGACCGAACAGCCCGAGGCGCACCGGCAGTTTTTCCGGATCGAGCCAGTTGGTGATCCAGGACGTGAAAATCCACACCCACCACACCGCGACCATTATCAGGGTCACCTGCACCGCACCGAGAACCGACAAGTGCGCGAGCAAGGTGTGGGACAGCTGAGTCACGGCGAACACGAACACCAGATCGAAAAACAGCTCGACCATGCCGACCTTGCCGCTATCGAGACCGCCGCGCCCACGCAGCAAACCACGGGAAATGCTCATGGGATCGAGGCTCCACCGAGTTCAGGTGTACTCAGCAAAGCAGCCGGATCACGGCTCGGCAAGTCAGAGCGGAGAGTGAGGCCGCTCACTCATGAACTGCTCCAGCCGCGAACGCAGCCAGCGCTCGGCCGGGTCGCTGTCGACATGGCTGAGCCAGACCATCGACAGGTCGAGCGTCGGAGTCTTGAACGGGAACGGCTCCTTGAACAGCAGGCCCGAGGCGGCCATGGCTTCGGCGGTGTAGTCCGGCAGGCTGGCGATCAGATCGGTGCCGGCCAGCAGCGCCGGCAACGAACTGTACTGCGGTACCGACAACACCACCTGACGAGTGCGACCTATATCCGCCAGCCACTCATCGGCGTAGCCACTGACGTTGGCGGTGTGAGAAACCAGCACATGCGGGCGGGCGCAATATTCATCGAGGGTCAGCGGTGTGGCGGACTTGTCGGCGCGCAGGATGCTCGGCTGAATATGTCGCAGCAGCTTGCGTTTGGCATTGGCCGGCAGGCCACGGGTCTGGCTGATGCCGACGGTGATGTCGCCAGCGGCCAGCAGATCGGGAATCCGCCAGTAATCGACATGCTGCACCACGAACGCCACGTTCGGTGCTTCCTGCCGCAAGGCACGCAACAGCGGTGGCAACAGACCGAATTCGACGTCATCCGACAGGCCGATGCGAAACGTCATGGTGCTGACGGCGGGATCGAAATCACGGGTCAGGCTCAGCGCCACTGACAACGAGTCCAGCGCGGGTTTCAAATGGCGATAGATATCTTCGGCGCGGGCCGTCGGCTCCATGCGGTGGCCGACGCGGATGAACAGCGGATCGTTGAGCATCGTGCGCAAGCGATTGAGCGCCGAGCTGATGGTCGGCTGGCCGAGAAACAGTTTCTCGGCGGCCCGGGTCACATTGCGTTCGAGCATCAAGGTCTCGAACACCACCATCAGGTTGATGTCGGCCTTGCGAAGTTCATTGCGGTTCATCCATTGCCCCCCCAGTCCCCGGATTGCGGGCAGTGTAGAAAGCCCTGTCGTTATCGTCTATGCGCGAATGGTCCAGTTGATCCTCAGAAGGCCAATCCTGAGGCCCTGCACTGCGCTTCGCAGAAACATGATCCAACGATTGGAAACAAATCCCCGATAGCCAAATAACAGGGCTCCGCTAGGCTTGCGACGATGCGCCAAACAGGTTGTCGCAATATCCCATCGCATGGAGCGAACTGAATGTATTTCGAGATTTACAGGCAATCCAGGGGCACCCCGAGCACCGGTAAGGGCCAATGGCGCTGGCGGCTACGGGCGGGGAACCATGAGACGGTTGCCAGTGGGGAGTCGTATGTGAACAAGGCGGATTGTCTGCATGTGATCGAGTTGATCAAGGGTGTGCAGGGGGATACGCCGGTCAAGGAGATTTGACCGCCGGCTGATAACCCTGCAGAAGCGAAAAAGCCCCGCGGATTTTCATCTGCGGGACTTTCCGAGACTGACGCCCCCCCTGTCTTCAGAACTTCTCGGGGATGTGCCGGAAGGGATAATCCGACTCCTTGTAGCCCCCAGGCTTCTGCCGCTTGGGTAGCTCAACCTTCTCGCGCGAAACACTCTTGTACGGAATGCGGCTGAGAAGATCGGAGATGATATTCAGACGCGCTCGCCGCTTGTCATTCGAGTCGGCCACCAGCCAGGGTGCATATTCGGTATCGGTTGCCTTGATCATGTCGTCACGCGCCCGCGAGTAGTCATACCAGCGGCTGTACGACTTGAGATCCATGGGAGACAGTTTCCAGATCTTTCGACCGTCCTTGATACGCTCTTCCAGCCGACGGGTCTGCTCTTCCTGACTGACGTTCAACCAGTATTTGAGCAGAATCACCCCGGAATCGACGATGGCACGCTCCACCAGGGGCACCGTCTTGAGAAATTTTTCAGCCTGATTCTCGGTACAGAACCCCATCACCCGCTCGACACCGGCGCGGTTGTACCAACTGCGATCGAAGATCACCACCTCACCGGCCGCCGGCAGATAAGGCAGGTAGCGCTGCAGATACATCTGGCTCTTCTCACGCTCGCTCGGGGCCGGCAACGCTACCACCCGGAAAACCCGCGGGCTGACCCGATCAGTAAGCGCCTTGATCGTCCCGCCTTTACCCGCACCATCACGCCCTTCGAAAATTACACAGACCTTGATGCCCTCAGCCCTCACCCATTCCTGCAGTTTGACGAGCTCAACGTGCAGTCGACGCAACTCCGCCAGATAGTCTTTGCTCGACAACTTCGGGCGATCTGCGGGGGTGTCTTTAGGCGAGTCTTTCTTCTTTCCCTTTGCCATGACCGAACCTAATGCATTGAAGGGGCTGACCGCCGGAGTTATGGCGGCCCATGAGCTGGAATGCAGGAGTTTAGTCAGTTAATTCGGAATGCGTGCCGCGACTTATCCAAGGTTCCTGCGGCGCCCTCCCGAGCTTGGCGCAGGTTTCCAGATAGTCAGTGACGGCCTCTTCAAATGCCTCTCGGAGTTCTTTGACGGACTGGCCATGAAACCCCACGACATCCTTTATTCCCGCGATGCGGCCGACAAACACACCGTCCTCGGCACTGTACTCAATACGGGCAGCGTAGCCGTTGTAGTTCATCACGTTCATTGGGTTGCACTTGGTCGTTCGAGGGATTGAGCATCACGCCGACAAGAATAATCAGGTAACTCAAAACAGGCTTGCAGGCAGAATCCGCGAGTTGCGTCTGAATGGGGCTACCCATAAGCGAAGCGTTGTCTCATGCCTCCGACCTACTGGCCCTAGCCAAAGCGCTTGCTGAAGATGCAGCGTTCATTCGAAAAACCGACCGATATGCCTGGGCAGCGCATTTCCTGACGGAGATGGGCAAGATGGTTGTTGATGATGTGATGAAGGTGGCTTCACCGAAGATCGCCAGCATAGAAAAATAACGATTACTTCATTGATCGGTCATCCAGCACATACGAAAAAGCCCCGTAGCTTCTCAGCTACGGGGCTTTTTCTATGTATGGCGGAGAGATAGGGATTCGAACCCTAGGTACCGGTGAAGGTACAACGGATTTCGAATCCGTCCCATTCGGCCACTCTGGCATCTCTCCAACGGCGCGCATCATAACAACACTTTTATCGAAAGCAAACCCTCTTTCGAAATTTTCTCCGTGCTATCAGATGCTTGCGTCGATTAAAGCGGTACGCCCAGACGGTGGGCAACTTCTTCATAGGCTTCGATGACGTCACCGAGGCCCTGACGGAAGCGGTCCTTGTCCATCTTCTTCTTGGTGTCCTTGTCCCACAGACGGCAGCCGTCCGGGCTGAACTCGTCGCCCAGGACGATGGAGCCATCGCTGAACACGCCGAATTCAAGCTTGAAGTCCACCAGCAGCAGGCCTGCGTCGTCGAACAGTTTGCTCAGGACTTCGTTGACCTTGAGCGACAGTTCTTTCATGCGCGCCAGTTGCTCGGCGGTGCCCCAGCCGAACGCCACGACGTGGGATTCGTTGATGAACGGGTCGCCCTTGGCGTCGTCCTTCAGGAACAGTTCGAAGGTGTAAGGGTTGAGCTTCATGCCCTCCTCGACGCCCAGACGCTTGACCAGGCTGCCGGCGGCGTAGTTACGCACGACGCACTCGACCGGAATCATGTCGAGTTTTTTCACCAGGACTTCGTTGTCGGCCAGCAGTCTGTCGAATTGGGTCGGAATGCCGGCCGCTTCGAGTTTCTGCATGATGAAGGCGTTGAACTTGTTGTTCACCATGCCTTTGCGGTCGAGCTGCTCGATGCGCTTGCCGTCGAACGCCGAAGTGTCGTTGCGAAACAGCAGGATCAAGCGGTCAGCGTCGTCGGTCTTGTAAACCGATTTGGCTTTGCCGCGGTAGAGTTCTTCACGTTTTTCCATGATGGGCTCCGCTTGCTAAGTAGATGGGCTAGGCGATGTGACGCCAGTCGAGCCCTGAATCTTGATCGGCCAGTTGCAGCCAGTCCGGGTCGCACCCGAGGGTGTCGACAAAACATTGCCGGGCCAGCTGCGGCAGGTTGTTCTTGCTGCTCAGATGGGCCAGGACCAGGTGTTGCAGGCCTTGCCAGCCCAACTCGGCCACCAGGAATGCCGCCTGATGGTTGTTCAAATGTCCCAGCTCGCCGCCCACCCGCTGCTTGAGAAAGTACGGGTAATGACCACGGGCCAGCATGTCTCGGCAATGATTGGACTCGATCATCAACGCATCGAGGTCCCGATAGCCATCCAGCACCCGCTCACAGTATGAACCCAGATCGGTCAGCAGGCCGAAACGCCGCTCACCATCGCTGAATACATATTGGGTCGGTTCCTGTGCATCGTGGGCCACGGCAATAACCCGGATGTCCAGAGCTCCGATCTGCAGTTGCTCGCCGCCGGCCACGAAGCCTGCGGGTTCAATCGGTTTGCGCATCCCGCGCAGTGTGCCGCGACTGAGGTAGACCGGCAGATTGTAGCGCCGAGACAGCAAACCCACGCCATGCACGTGGTCGGCATGTTCGTGGGTCACGAGTATCGCGCTCAGTTGCGCCGGGCTCACACCCAGGCGCAACAGACGTTTTTCGGTTTCTCGCAGGGAAAAACCACAATCCACCAGCACATACGTATCAGCACTGGCGATCAGCGTGCCGTTCCCTTGGCTACCGCTGCCGAGAACGGCAAAACGCATTGGATCAGCCCAGATTGTCCTGAATCACGCTCAACACTTTGCGAGCCACATCAGCCGGCGCAACGGTGTTGATGTTTTTCTCGACGGTGACCTGAACGTTATCGCCAACCTTGCTCAGGCGAACCTGATAACGCTCGGCACGGGCTTCAACTTCTTCCTTGGTCGGCGCACTGCCGAACAGGCTGCTGAAGAAACCAGGCTTCTCGTCTTTCTTCTCGGCTTTTTCGGCCAGGTTGATGTAGTACAAGCCCAGGCTGCGGTTGATGTCTTCAACGCGCCATTGACCTTGCTCCAGCGCACGACCGACGCTCGACCAGGCACGGTCCAGGTCGGAACCGACGTTCAATACCGGGTTGCCGCTGCCGTCCTCGCTGAGGCTGACGCGGCTCGGGGTATCGAAATCACGCGATGCCAGCATCGACACCGAACCACCCTTCTCGGAGGTACGGCTCATGCTCGCGAGCATGTCGTCGACCAGTGCAGCGTCCAGACCGGTATTGACCGAACGATTGGTGAAGTCGACGTTGGCGGTGCTGCCGGCAGGACGCTCGGCGCTGACTACGTAGATTTCACTGGTATTGCGCTGTACGCCAGGCTCGATGCGAACCCGTACGCGGGTTTCGCTGTCGGCGGCGACGCCGGCAGCACTCAGGCGCTTGGCCATGGCGGCGGACAGCTCGTCGGAATGTTGCCAGGTGGTAGTGAATTCACCGGTTTGCGGACGCTGTTCATCCAGACGGAAACCGTTGTCCTGGAAGAACTGCACAGCCACTGGCCAGACTTCGGCCGGTGGATGCTGACCCATGACCCAACGCGAATCACCGCTCTTCTGCAGCGAGTAGTCGCTGGCGTCAGCGATCGCCGACAGTGGTTGAGGACGCGGAACCACGTATTCGCCGGTAGCGGTATCGTCGGCGACGTTGCGCGGGATCGGCAGCAGTGGATCCAGACGCTTGGAGGTGCTGACACCTTCTGGCAGTTGCATCGGTGCAGTCTGTTTCGCTTCCAGGTAGTCGCTACCACGGTCACGGAAATAACCTTCCGGGCCCCAGATCCATCCGCAGCCACTGGTGCTGGAGATAATCAAGGCAAGTGCGGAAAGTCCGGCCATTCGCTTCATGCGTTGTACTTCCTCAATTAAACCAGGACGCTGCACTGGCGCAGGGCCGAGCGCAACGTTTCATGACAAGGAGCGCTCAGCCAGGTCAGCGGCAGGCGAATGCCTTCGTGCATCAGGCCCATTTCGACCAAAGCCCACTTCACCGGGATCGGGTTGGCTTCGATGAACAGGTCCTTGTGCAGCGGCATCAGTTTTTCGTTGATGGCCCGTGCGGTCTCGGCGTCGCCCTTGAGCGCGGCCTCGCACAGGTCGGCCATTTCGCGCGGGGCGACGTTGGCGGTGACGGAAATGTTGCCTTTGCCACCCAGCAGAATCAGCTCGACTGCGGTCGGATCATCGCCGGACAGCACGATGAAATCCTTGCTCACGCCGTCGAGGATCGCCTTGGCGCGTTTCAGGTCGCCAGTGGCTTCCTTGATACCGATGATGTTCGGCACGGTGGACAGACGGATCACAGTCTCGGCCTGCATGTCGCAGGAGGTGCGGCCGGGAACGTTGTAGAGGATCTGCGGGATATCGACCGCTTCGGCGATATGCTTGAAGTGCTGATACAGGCCTTCCTGGGTCGGCTTGTTGTAGTACGGGACGACCAGCAGGCAGGCATCGGCGCCGGCTTCCTTGGCGTTGCGGGTCAGCTCGACGGCTTCGCGGGTCGAGTTGGCGCCGGTACCGGCGATGACCGGAATGCGGCCTGCCACCTGTTTGACCACGGCTTTGATGACGGCAATGTGTTCTTCTACATCAAGGGTTGCCGACTCGCCGGTAGTACCGACCGCGACAATGGCATGGGTGCCGTTCTTGAGATGGAAGTCCACGAGTTTGCTGAGGCTGTCCCAGTCAAGACGCCCTTGTGCATCCATGGGTGTGACCAGTGCCACCATACTGCCCGCAATCATGAAACCGCTCCTGCCGGAAAAAGAGAGCGGTAATGGTACTGGCGCCAAGATGCTTGCACAAGCGAAGTACTGCGCCGCCATTCCCCTTGGCGCCGCTTTTCGCTACCCTTCAGACTTTGATCGGTACTGATCAGCTTGTACGCCGGGTTCCAGCCCCCCGTTTCGGCCTCCCAGGCCCCGTTCCAGCGTCGCCGCCTTAGGCTTCCTTATTATTGGAGCCGTAGCGACGGGCGAATCGGGTCTTCCGGACAGGTATGTCCCGGCACTCAACGCCCTCACCCTACCGACCGCTCATCGCTTTAGGAATGCTGCATGTCCACCCCCACAGTTCGCGAACAATTCCTTGTCATCAGTGCCCTCGGCGCCAATCCCATGGAGCTGACCAACGTCCTGTGCCGCGCCAGCCATGAAAACCGCTGCGCGGTCGTCACCTCCCGTCTGACTCGTCACGGCGAGTGCAGCGCACTGGTGCTCGAAGTCTCCGGCAGCTGGGACGCCCTGGCCCGCCTGGAAGGCAGCCTGCCAACCCTGGCCAAACGTCATTCGTTCACGGTTAACGTGGTGCGCAGCGCCGCCCTGGAAAACCGTCCACAAGCCCTGCCGTACGTGGCTTATGTGTCCTCGGCCTATCGCCCGGACATCATCAACGAGCTGTGCCAGTTCTTCATGGATCACAACGTCGAGCTGGAAAACCTGACTTGCGATACCTATCAGGCACCGCAGACCGGCGGCACCATGCTCAACGCCACGTTCACCGTGACCCTGCCGGCCGGCACCCAGATCAGCTGGCTGCGCGACCAGTTCCTGGACTTCGCCGATGCCATGAACCTCGACGCACTGATCGAACCGTGGCGCCCACAGAACCCAATGTAAGGAAGCTTTCATGGCCGTAGCTATCGATCAACCGGTTGCCGACTTCGAAGCCCCCGCCACCAGCGGGCAGACCGTCAGCCTCTCGGCCCTCAAGGGCAAGCAAGTGGTGATCTACTTCTATCCGAAGGACAGCACCCCGGGCTGCACCACCGAAGGTCAGGGTTTTCGTGATCAGTACGCCGCGTTCAAGGCTGCCAACACGGAAATCTTCGGTATCTCCCGCGACAGCCTGAAGTCCCACGAGAACTTCAAGTGCAAGCAGGAGTTTCCGTTCGAACTGATCAGCGACAAGGACGAAGCCGTCTGCCAGCTGTTCGACGTGATCAAGCTGAAAAAACTTTACGGCAAGGAATACATGGGCGTGGATCGCAGCACGTTCCTGATCGACAGGAATGGCGTTCTGCGTCAGGAATGGCGCGGCGTGAAAGTACCGGGTCACGTGGATGCAGTGCTGGCCGCTGCTCAGGCGCTGAACAAGGCCTGATCCTTTCGGCGCCCTTGCGGGCGCCGAATCGCTTTCAGAGTAATGGCGCCACCACCGGTTCCTTGCGCGGCCACGCATCAAGCACAGCCTTGAACAGCGTCGCCAGCGGAATCGCGAAGAACACACCCCAGAAGCCCCACAACCCGCCGAACAACAGCACCGCGCAGATGATTGCCACCGGGTGCAGGTTGACCGCTTCGGAAAACAGCAACGGCACCAGCACGTTGCCGTCCAGGGTCTGAATGATTCCGTAGACCGCCATCAGATAGATGAACTGATCGCTCCAGCCCCACTGGAACAGTGCAATCAACATCACCGGCACCGTCACCACCACCGCCCCGACATACGGCACCACCACCGACACGCCCACCAACAACGCCAGCAGCGCCGCGTAGTTCAGCCCGAGGGCGACGAAGGCGATATAGGTCACCCCGCCACAGATCACGATTTCGATGACTTTGCCACGAATGTAGTTGGCGATCTGCCGGTTCATTTCCTCGGCAACCCGGGTGATCAGTGCCCGTTCACGTGGCAAATAGCCGCGCACCCACTCGCCGATCATCATCCGATCCTTGAGGAAGAAGAACACCAGAATCGGCACAAGGACCAGGTAGATCATGATGTTCACCAACAACGGCAGGCTCGATAACGAGAATGTCAGTGCCCACTGACCGAATTTACCGATCTCGCCGCGCGCCGCTTCAATGGCTTGCAGCACCTGCTCGTCGGACACCAGATGCGGATAGCGCTCCGGCAGCAGCAACAGCAGCGATTGCCACTTGGCGAGCATGCCCGGCAACTCGTTGAACAGCGTGATCAATTGATGCCAGAGCAACGGCAGTACCACGACGATGAACAACAACAGCACGCCCATGAACAGCGCAAACACCAGACCCACCGCTGCACCACCGGGCATTCGCAGACGCTCCAGGGTGACCACCAGCCCCTGCATCAGATACGCCAGCACCATCCCCGCGAGCACGGGCGCGAGCATTCCGCCGAGGGTAAGCACGGCGGTGAAGGCGAGAAACAACAACACCGCCAGCACCACGGCTTCCTCATCGGAAAAGTAGCGCTGAATCCAGTCGCGTAACACTTTGAACATCAATAATCCTTAGGTCTTTTACGCTGTCGGTTTCAGGCTTTTTTCAACCAGTAACGGTAGACGCCCGCCTCGTCTTCTTCACGCAGCAGCGTATGACCGGCCAACCGGGCAAAGGTGCGAAAGTCGCGTTGCGAGCCGGCGTCAGTGGCAATCACCTTGAGTACCGCACCGCTGGGAAGCTTGTTCAGTTCCATCTTGGCCTTGAGCAACGGCAACGGGCAATTCAGGCCGCTGGCGTCCAGTTCACAGTCATGGGCTACAGCATCGGTCATGCGTTACTCCGGTTCAGAGGGTCAGGCTGCCTAGAATATCTGGTCGCAAGCCCGGTGTCCGGCTACAGTAAGGTCTTTGTCGACTAAGGCTTTGTGCATGACATTTCTGCGCCCTACCCTGCTGACGCTCGCTTGCCTGCTCGCCTCACCGGGCTTCGCCGACGACCTGCCATCACTCGGTGACGCCAGCTCTGCCATTGTCTCGCCACAACAGGAATACCAACTGGGCCGCGCGTGGTTGGCGCTGCTGCGCAGCCAGGTTTCACAGCTCAACGATCCACAGCTCAAGGACTACGTCGAGTCCAGCGTCTATAAACTGGTGGAAACCAGCCAGGTCAACGACCGACGCCTGGAATTCATCCTGATCAACAGCCCGCAGCTCAACGCCTTCGCGGCACCGGGCGGGATTGTCGGGGTCAATGGCGGCCTGTTCCTCAATGCCCAGACCGAGGGCGAATATGCCTCGGTACTGGCTCACGAACTGGCTCACTTGTCCCAACGCCACTTCGCTCGTGGCGTCGAGGCGTCGCAGCGGATGCAGGTGCCAATGATGGCCGCGTTGCTGGCCGGGATCGTCATTGCGGCCGCGGGTGGCGGTGAGGCCGGAATCGCGACCATTGCAGGTACTCAGGCAGCGGCGATCCAATCGCAAAGAACCTTCTCGCGCCAGAACGAACAGGAAGCCGACCGCATCGGCATTCTCAACCTGGAGAAGGCCGGTTACGACCCGCGCGCCATGCCGACCATGTTCGAACGCCTGATGCGCCAGTACCGCTACGACGCCAAGCCTCCCGAATTCCTGCTGACTCACCCGGTAACCGAATCGCGTATCGCCGACACCCGCAACCGTGCGGAACAGGCCAAGCCCGGTGGTATCGAGGACAGCATGCGCTATCAACTGATCCGCGCGCGGGTGCAACTGATCTACGAGGAAACCCCGGGCCTTGGCGCGAAGCGTTTCCGCGCACAGCTGGATGAGAACCCGAAAAACGACGTGGCCCGTTATGGTCTGGCGATCGCCCAGATCAAGGGTGGCCAGTTGAATGAAGCGCGGGAGAATCTTAAGCAACTGTTGGAAAAATCGCCGAACGAGCTCATCTACAACCTCGCCCAGGTCGATCTGGATATCACCAACAATCGTCTTGCGGAGGCGCAGTCTCGGGTCGACCGCATGCTGACTCAGTATCCGGGCAACTATCCGCTGAATCAGGTGCGAGTCGATCTGTTACTAAAACAGAATCGCACCGCCGATGCGGAGAAAGCCCTGGAAGGCTTGTTGAAGTCACGTCCGAACGATCCGGATGTCTGGTATCAGGTGGCTGAGACCCGCGGCCTGTCGGGCAATATCATCGGCCTGCATCAAGCTCGCGCCGAGTACTTCGCGCTGGTTGGCGATTATCGCCAGGCCATCCAGCAACTGGACTTCGCCAAACGCAAGGCCGGCAGCAACTTCCCGCTGTCGTCGCGTATCGATGCGCGTCAGCGCGAACTGATGGAGCAGGAACGCATGATCAAGGACATGATGGGATAAGCCCGCTCCAGGAAAAACTCCGGACGCAAAAAAAACCGCCTCTTTCGAGGCGGTTTTTTTACTCAACCGCTACTGGATCATTCAGCCAGCTTGAACGTGATGAAGCTGGCGCGACCCTGACGCAGAACCCGCATCGATACCGAGCGATTCTTCGGCAGTGCCTTGGCGATCTCCCCGAACTCCTTGGCCGAACCAATGGCCTGATTGTTCAGGTGAGTGATGATGTCGCCTGGCTGCAGGCCGATCAGGGCGGCTGGACCGTCCTGCACCTCCTTGATGACCACACCACCTTTCAGGTCGTAGGTTTTTTTCTGTTCTGCAGACAGCTCAGCGACCGAAACACCGAGGCGATTGCTGTTGGTCTCGACACCGGATTTCGGCAGGGCATCCAGTTCCTTGTCTTCATCAGGAATCGCGCCGACTGTCAGCTCGATATTCTTGCGCTTGCCCTCACGAATCACCTCCAGATTGGCCTTTGCGCCAGCCTTCAGTGCACCGACCAGATGAGGAAGGTCTGCGGACATGACGATCGGCTGACCATTCATGCTCAGGATCACGTCGCCCACTTGCAGGCCACCCTTGGCAGCCGGACCGTCATCCTGGATCTGCGCCACCAGCGCACCGGCCGGTTTTTCCAGACCGAACGATTCAGCCAGATCCTTGTTCACTTCCTGAATGACCACGCCCAACCAGCCACGGCTGACCTTGCCACCGCTTTTCAGCTGGTTGGATACGTCCATGGCAACGTCGATCGGAATAGCGAACGAAACACCCATGAAACCACCGGAACGGGTGTAGATCTGCGAGTTGATCCCCACCACTTCACCGTTCAGGTTGAACAGCGGACCACCGGAGTTCCCCGGATTGATCGGCACGTCGGTCTGAATGAACGGCACATAGTTTTCGTTTGGAAGGCTGCGGCCAACGGCGCTGACGATGCCTTGGGTCACCGTGTGATCGAAGCCGAACGGCGAACCGATCGCGACCACCCACTGCCCTGCCTTCAGGTCCTGGGATTTGCCGAGTTTGAGTACTGGCAGATCCTTGCCTTCGATTTTCAGCAGGGCCACGTCGGAGCGCGGGTCGGTGCCGATCAGCTTGGCTTTCATTTCACTGCGATCTGCCAGGCGAACGAGAATTTCGTCGGCATCGGCGATCACGTGGTTGTTGGTCAGGATGTAGCCGTCCGGAGAAATGATGAAGCCCGAACCCAACGATTGCGCTTCACGCTGGCGATCACCACGCGGAGAACGCTGTTGCGGCGGCATGCCTCGTTCGAAAAACTCACGCAGCATCGGCGGCAAGCCTTCCAGGTCCGGCATCTGCTGGTTCACTTTGCGATCCGGCAGCTTTTGCGTGGTACTGATGTTCACCACCGCAGGCGAGGCCTGTTCGACCAGCTGGGTGAAATCCGGCAGGTTGACCGGACTGGCCGCATCAGCCGCCTGGACTGCAGGAACAGCCTGACCGAGCACAAGCACGGTGGCGACAATGGAGAGATAAGACTTCAAGCTTGGTATCGACATACAGCTCCCGTTACGACGAGCAGGGTTAAGCGATATGGAGCAAGGAACACCGGAAACTACAGGCCGGCATTTTTGTTCCGGGAACAACAAAACAAGGCCAGAGCCGTGAGGCTCTGACCTATAAAAAATTTTCGGATTATTTGCAAATGAAAATACTCAGCAAACATTTCATGTCTCGAACACGAAGTGAAAACTGCTGAAATCAGCTCACTGCTTGCTGGTTGCAGCGCCATCGTTGCGTATCGACAAGGCAATCCGTTCGGCAGTACCGATTGGAATTTCGCCGACCACCGTCACCATCATCTCGCCCTGAGGCGTAGTCAAACGGCGGGATACGGCAACCGTTGGCCCCAGCTGAGTCCGGGTATCCGTGACGACGGCCCCGTTCAGTGGTTCCAGGAACACCGAGAAACGCGCCAGACCATCGTCATACAGCAGACTGTTGACCTGGGTCTTGGTGTCAGGGTCCTTGTGCGAGGAACTGCTGGTGAGTTCAAAACCCGGCGGCAGCCAGTCGGATCGCCAGACCTGCGCGGTCTTGACGGCTGAAGCCTTGTCACTGTCGAGGTTGACAGGCTTGCAGTCGGAGGCTGCCTGGAGATCCTTGTCGGATGGAACCTCGGCAGTATCCAGTCGAGTGAACTGGAACCGCTCAAGCAACTGGCCCTTGTCGTTAAGCAGCAACGACTTGAGTGGCAAGCCCGTTTCCTTGTCCAGATGCAATTCAAATCCGTAGCGATACTGATCCCGTGGCGTCAGCGATACAATTACCGCGTCACGCCCGGCCACGCGCGACTTACCGATCACGGCAAGCTCATACCAATTCTTCAGCTTCTGTGGATCGAGAGGACGAGCGGCAGAGTTTGGTGAATCTCCCAGCCCCGCAATCAGGGTGCCGCTGACGCATTGAGTATGCCCATCAATGCGTACGACTTCCTGTGCCGAACCGTCGAGCTGGAGCAAACGCTCGCGAACCTGCCCGTTCTGGACGCGATGCCAGATGCTGTGGGTAGAAAAACTACCGTTACGCTCGTAAACGAATGTGCCGTGAAAGCTTTGCTGCTGCTCGGCCTGGCCCAGGCGGGTCAGCCAATCCTGGGCCTCATCGGCGTGGGCTGGAACGATGAACCAGCCACTGAGCAGAAGCGAAAGTAGAGGTATGGCGCGCATGATCCTCCTTAACGGTTTTCCAGACTGGCTGCTCGTGCATAAGGCAGTGCGCTTTCAGTACCTTTCAGCGCAGCTTGCTGAGCATGTTGACGCAGATAACCCGGCAAACGCTGATCGTGCCAGCCTGGCTGGCCTTGCAGCACACCATTGACCATAGGACCAGTGGCTTCAGAACTCTCATTGTAGCCTGCCAGCACCGCAGGCCCCTTGACCTGAGGAGTCGCCAGCGCTGGCTGATTGGACTGCTGCGCCAGTTCGACACCGGCAATTTCGTCATGGTTATACAGACGAACGCCTGCCAGAACAGCAACGGTCACCGAGGCTGCAACAGCCAGACGACCCAGGCTGCGCCATGGACCGCGGGACACTTTGGCTGGAGTGGCTTCATCTTCCAGCGCAGCAGAGACTGCCGCAGCGAGATCCAGGCGCGGGAGCAGTAGATCCTTGTGCATGGCTGCCCGAGCGATCTGGTAACGAGCCCAGGTTTCGCGAGTTTCAACATCATCCAGTGCGTTGAGCACTCGACGCAATTCCAGTTCGTCCGCTTCGTTATCCATCACTGCGGACAGCGATTCCTGCAGGGCTTCCCGACTCATGGCGTTCCTCTCTTGGCTGTCGCCGCTGTCTTTAGTTTTCCTGCAACAATGGCTGCAGGGCTTTATCGATGGCCTCCCGGGCGCGGAAAATCCGGGAGCGCACGGTACCAACCGGACATTGCATGACACTCGCGATGTCCTCGTAACTCAGACCATCGAATTCGCGCAAAGTTAAAGCCGTGCGCAAATCCTCTGGCAGTTGCTGAATGGTTCGATGGACGGTGCCTTCGATCTCATCCCGCAGCAATGCACGTTCAGGAGATTCGAGGTCCTTCAGGCCGTGATCGCCGTCATAGAACTCTGCATCCTCGGAACTGACATCGCTATCCGGCGGCCGGCGGCCGCGTGAAACCAGATAGTTTTTCGCCGTGTTGATGGCGATGCGGTAAAGCCACGTATAAAACGCACTGTCTCCGCGGAAATTTCCTAGTGCCCGGTAAGCCTTGATAAAGGCTTCTTGAGCAACATCCTGGGCTTCATGGGTGTCGTGCACGAAACGCACGATCAACCCGAGAATTTTGTGTTGATACTTCAACACGAGCAGATCGAAAGCTCGCTTGTCACCGCGCTGAACGCGCTCGACCAGCTGCTGATCCTCTTCCTGGGTTAGCATGAACACTCCTCGATAAACTCGGAGGAAGCTTGCATGACTAAACGACCGGACTTGCAAACATAGACTCGGGCTTTTCGCAAAAGTTCTCCCCCTCCAAGCAAGTTTCCTGCGGGCTCTGATTTGGCACGCACGAAAAACGCAGCGCGGGATAAACCGGCTGCGCGAATAATCTTTTAATCGGCTCGCCGGCTAGAACCCAACCGCAGGTTCCGCATTGAAGCCGACACTGTCCCTTGTTTCGGGCAACCGTCTATTGATCTTGGGCCTCTGGCAAAAGTTCCAAATATTTATAGACCGGCCATGCCGACATTGGGCAACCGTGAGTGGAAAAAGCGTGTTTCATCTGCGATACAGTCGCTTTTTCCCAAAACCTGTGAAAAAAACATCCGACAAAACGTCCGGATTTTTCCGTCACGGTAGTTTCACAATGCCATATCGGCTCGGCTATTGTGCCGCCCCACCCCTCTATATACTAGTGGGCTGTGTGGCTGTCTCGACTCGCCCATCCGCCTGTCTTGCGCCAACCCCGACCCGGGTCGCTTTGAGCGGAATCCTGAAATGAGCCAACAGTTTCAACACGATGTTTTGGTGATTGGCAGCGGCGCTGCCGGTTTGAGTCTCGCGCTGACCCTGCCCGGTCACTTGCGCATCGCCGTATTGAGCAAGGGCGATCTCGCCAACGGTTCGACCTATTGGGCCCAGGGTGGCGTCGCGGCCGTGCTGGACGACACCGACACTGTCGAATCCCACGTCGATGACACACTCAATGCCGGTGGCGGTTTGTGCCATGAAGATGCGGTACGTTTCACTGTCGAGCACAGCAAAGAGGCGATCCAGTGGCTGATTGACCAGGGCGTACCGTTCACCCGTGATGAACAGTCCGGGACTGAAGACGGCGGATTCGAGTTCCATCTCACCCGCGAAGGCGGCCACAGCCACCGCCGCATCATCCACGCCGCCGATGCCACCGGCGCGGCCATCTTCACAACCTTGCTGGCCCAGGCAAAACAGCGCCCGAACATTGAACTGCTGGAACAGCGCGTAGCGGTCGATCTGATCACCGAACGGCGCCTGGGACTGAACGGCGACCGTTGCCTCGGCGCCTACGTGCTCAACCGCAAGACCGGCGAAGTCGACACCTACGGCGCACGCTTTGTGATCTTGGCTTCCGGCGGCGCCGCCAAGGTCTACCTCTATACCAGCAACCCCGACGGCGCCTGTGGTGATGGCATCGCCATGGCCTGGCGTTCGGGCTGCCGGGTGGCGAACCTGGAATTCAATCAATTTCATCCCACCTGCCTCTATCACCCGCAGGCCAAGAGTTTCCTGATCACCGAAGCCCTGCGCGGCGAAGGCGCGCATTTGAAGCTGCCGAACGGCGAGCGTTTCATGCAGCGTTTCGACCCGCGCGCCGAACTGGCGCCCCGGGACATCGTCGCCCGGGCCATCGACCATGAGATGAAGCGTCTGGGTGTCGATTGCGTCTATCTCGACATCAGCCACAAACCCGAAGCGTTCATCAAGACGCACTTCCCGACGGTTTACGAGCGCTGCCTCGGATTCGGCATCGACATCACTAAACAGCCGATTCCGGTCGTACCGGCGGCGCACTACACCTGCGGCGGCGTCATGGTTGACCAACAGGGCCGCACCGACGTGCCCGGACTGTACGCCATCGGTGAAACCAGCTTCACCGGCCTGCACGGCGCCAACCGCATGGCCAGCAACTCGCTGCTGGAGTGCTTCGTTTATGCCCGTTCGGCAGCCGCGGATATTCTCGAACAACTGTCCGACATTGCCATTCCCCGCGCCCTGCCCGCCTGGGATGCGAGCCAGGTGACCGACTCCGACGAAGACGTGATCATCGCGCACAACTGGGATGAGCTGCGGCGTTTCATGTGGGACTACGTCGGCATCGTGCGCACCAACAAACGCCTGCAACGCGCACAACACCGCGTGCGTCTGTTGCTGGACGAAATCGACGAGTTCTACAGCAACTATAAAGTCAGCCGCGATCTGATCGAGTTGCGCAACCTGGCACAAGTAGCGGAACTGATGATCCGCTCAGCCATGGAGCGCAAGGAGAGCCGAGGCCTGCATTACACCCTCGATTACCCGGACCTGCTGCCCGAGGCGCTCGACACTATTCTGGTGCCGCCCACCTACGCCGGCTGAACTTGAGGCGTACCCGCAGGCGTCGGTGCAGATCCGCCGCCTGCGCATCCCGGGGCACGCAGATCGACCTGACCCGCCACTCCCCACGCAATCGAAAGCGCAAAACCACAATCAATGGCAGCGCCAGACTGTCCGGGCGCAACTGCACCGGCTGCCAACCATCGGACTGATTCCACAATTGCCAGCCATCGGCGCAGCGGCGCAATCCGCAGAATGCCTTGGGATGACTCAGCAGAATCTCGCGGGGCAACACCCACGCCGCATGGATCAGGCAGGCAACGCCACCGAGCAGGCTGACCCAGAAAGGGATGACAAACAGAAACAAAGCGCACAGGGAGAGCGCCTGGGCCAGGAGATACGCCGCCAGCAATTGCCGTGAGGCCTGCCAGCGGCATTCGAACGTGTTACTTGGGCTGGACACGATCCAGAATCATGCGAACCATGCGTTGCAGCTCCGGATCTTCGGACTCGCTGCGTTCCATGAACCAGCCGAACATGTCCTGATCCTCGCATTCCAGCAGGCGGACATACAGCGCGCGGTCCACCTCATTCAGATTCGAGTAGACCTCTTTCACGAACGGCACCAGCAACACGTCAAGCTCGAGCATGCCGCGGCGGCTGTGCCAAAAGAGGCGATTCAGTTCAACTTGTTCGACCATGGAGCGCTCCTCAAATAGGCCGCAAGTATACAGGCCCGAGACGGGCCGAACAGTCGGCTTTGGTCGGGCACCACCGATCCTTTATCAACTACCCATTTCAACACCACCCCCTTATGATGTGCCCCAGTCTATTTACCCTGCGATGACCCATGGCCGATTCTGCTTTTTTCTGCACCCTGACTCATGAAGGCGTTCTCGCGGTTCGCGGCGCGGATGCCGGCAAATTCCTGCAAGGCCAGTTGACCTGCAATATCAATTACCTGAGTGACGACCGGGCCAGCCTCGGCGCCCGCTGCACGCAGAAGGGCCGCATGCAGTCGAGTTTCCGCATTGTGCTCGAGGGCGACGGCGTGCTGCTGGCGATGGCCGGCGAGTTGCTGGAGCCGCAACTGGCGGATCTGAAAAAGTACGCGGTGTTTTCCAAATCGAAACTGACCGACGAAAGTGCCTCATGGGTGCGTTTCGGTCTGGAGCATGGGGATGCAGCCCTGAGTAGCCTGGGTCTGGAACTGCCGGCGGACACTGACAGCGTGGTTCGCCACGAAGGGCTGATCGCGATTCGCGTCTCCCCCGACCGCGCCGAACTCTGGGCGCCAGCCGATCAAGCCGATGCCATCAAAGGCAAGCTGTCTGCGCAATTGACCGAAGCCAAACTCAATCAATGGCTGCTGGGCCAGATCCGTGCCGGTATCGGCCAGGTCATGCCGAGCACCCGCGAACTGTTCATTCCGCAGATGCTCAATCTGCAAGCCGTCGGCGGCGTTAGTTTCAAGAAAGGCTGCTACACCGGCCAGGAAATCGTCGCGCGCATGCAGTACCTGGGCAAACTCAAACGTCGCCTGTACCGCGTACAACTGGACGCCAGCGAACTGCCGGAGCCGGGCACCCCGCTGTTCGCCCCGAGCCACGGCAGCTCCATCGGCGAAGTGGTGCTGGCCGCCCACGCCGAGAAAAATATTGAACTGCTGGCGGTGTTGCAGGCCGAAGCTGCCGAGGCAGGCGATTTGCATCTGGGCACGGCCGAAGGCCCGGCGCTGCACTTGCTCGACCTGCCTTACGAACTGGATCGCGACCGCGAAATCCAGCGTTGATCGCAGCATTTGTTGCAACACCCTAGAGAAATGACATGAGTGATCTGGCGGATAAGGTCCAACAGGATTTGGTTGAGGCCATCGATAACGATGACCTGGTTCTGCCAACGTTACCGGAAGTGGCCCTGCAGATTCGCAAGGCCGCCGAAGACCCGGACATCAGCGTCAGCGACCTGAGCAAAGTGATCGGCCGCGACACGGCGCTCTCGGCGCGCCTGATCAAAGTGGTCAACAGCCCGCTGCTGCGTGCGACCCAGGAAGTCACCGACCTGCACACGGCGATCACCCGTCTGGGCGTCAACTACAGCAGCAACCTGGCGATCGGTCTGGTAATGGAGCAAATCTTCCACGCCCGCTCTGAAGTGGTCGAACAGAAAATGCGCGAAGTCTGGCGCAAGAGCCTGGAAATCGCCGGTGTCAGCTACGCACTGTGCCGCCGTTATACCCAGCTCAAGCCCGACCAGGCCGCGCTGGGCGGGTTGGTGCACCAGATCGGTGTGCTGCCGATCCTGACCTACGCCGAAGACCACTACGAATTGCTGTCCGACCCGGTCAGCCTCAACCACGTGATCGACCACATTCATCCGCTGCTGGGCGACAAGTTGCTGCGGGTCTGGGAGTTCCCCGAGCGGCTGGTGGAGTTGCCGGGGCTGTATGAGGACTTGAAGCGCGATTCGTTGCAGATCGATTACGTGGATCTGGTACAAGTGGCCAGCCTGTATTGCCATAAGGACACCGACCATCCCCTAGCCCGCATCGACCCTTTCAGCGTGCCAGCCTTCCGCAAACTGGGGATCGATCCGGACAACAAAGTGCTGTGTGCCGACCTGGAAGAGTC
Organism: Pseudomonas sp. R38(2017); assembly: GCF_002112395.1. Classification (NCBI taxonomy): domain Bacteria; kingdom Pseudomonadati; phylum Pseudomonadota; class Gammaproteobacteria; order Pseudomonadales; family Pseudomonadaceae; genus Pseudomonas; species Pseudomonas sp. R38(2017). The sequence goes on along the minus strand of NZ_NEHN01000012.1, from coordinate 48,438 downwards.
GCGGTCGATGTTTTACTGATCTCAGCCGGCAATAAAGCTGACCCGCACCTTCAACCCCGCCTGCTCGCCATCATGCAGCGTGATCTGCGCCAGATGCGCGCGACAGATTTCCCCGACAATCGCCAGCCCCAGCCCGGAACCGGCGACTTGCTGATTGCGCCGGTAGAAACGCTCGAACACCCGGTCACGCTCATCCTGCGGAATGCCCGGGCCGTCGTCTTCAACCTCCAGCACCGCCGGCGACTTCACTCGCAATATCACGTTGCCCCCCGACGGCGTGTGCGCCAGCGCGTTGTCCACCAGATTGCTCAGCAGTTCGTTGAGCAATGTCGGCTCGCCGCGCAGCCAGACCGGTTCGTCCGCTTCCAGTGCCAACGCCACGCCGCGCGCATGAGCCAGCGGCGCCATGGCCATGCCCAGCTCACGGGCCAATTGGCTCAGATCAAGCAACTGCGCGCCGCCCTCGGCAATCGCCCGGGCGCCGTTTTCCACCCGGGCCAGCGACAGCAACTGGTTGGCCAGATGGGTCAGCCGATCCGTGCTTTGGGCCGATGATTCCAATGTGTCGCGCCAGGTCTGCGGCTCGCTTGAGCGCAGCCCTAACTCAAGTCGCGCCTTGAGCGCCGCCAGCGGTGTGCGCAGTTCGTGGGCCGCATCGGCGATGAATTGCGCCTGCCGCTCGAACTGCCCGCGCAGGCGCTCGGTGAAGTGATTGAGCGCCCGCACCAACGGCCACAATTCGTGCTGCACCTCCACCAGCGGCAAGGGCCGCAGATCGTCGGGCTGACGCTCTTCCACCGCCGTGCGCAAACGCTCGATCGGACGCAGCGCCGCGCTGACGGCAAACCACACCAGCAGCAATGCGCCGATTGCCAGCATGCCCAGTCGCAACAAAGTGTCGGCCGCCAGACTGCGGGCCATGCTGACGCGCGCCTCGTCAGTCTCGGCAACGCGAATTTCCGCCATGCCGTTCATGTTCGGTTCGGTCACGGCTTTCAACAGACTGACGACGCGCACGTTCTGGCCCTGATACGTGGCGTTATAAAAACGCGCGAGCGCCGGGTAGCTGTCGGTTCTTGGTGTCCCAGGCGGTGGGCCCGGCAGGTTTTCATAGCCGGAAATCAGCTTCTGATGGATGTCGTTGACCTGATAATAGATGCGCCCTGCGCTGTCATAGGCGAAGGTGTCGAGGGCCACATAAGGCACGTCGGCACTGAGACTGCCATCTCGTTGCGAAAGGCCGGCGGCGATGGTCCTCGCCGACGCCAGCAAGGTGCGGTCATAAGCGGTGTCGGCAGCTTCGCGACCGTTCCAGTAAGCGCTCAGGCCGCTGGCCAGCATCAACACCACCAGCAACAGCGCGAGGTTCCACAGTAACCGCCAGCGCAGGCTGCTGGGCTTATGCATCACGGCTTTCCAGCAGGTAGCCAAGGCCACGGAAGGTCACAATGGCCACCGGTTGGCCGTCGAGCTTCTTGCGCAGACGATGCACGTAAATTTCGATGGCGTCGGGACTGGCCTCCTCGTCGAGGCCGAACACTTGCGACGCCAGTTGCTCCTTGCTCATCACCCGGCCCGGACGCGCAATCAAAGCCTCAAGCACCGCTTGCTCGCGGGACGTCAACGTCAGCAGTTCTTCGCCGAGGGTGAAGCGTCGAGTATCCAGATCGTAGGCCAGTACACCACAACGCTGCTGACGTTCGCCGCCGAGTACACTGCGACGTAACAGGGCTTTGACCCGAGCCTCAAGCTCGGTCAGTTCGAACGGTTTGGCCAGATAATCGTCGGCCCCGAGATTGAGCCCATGAACTCGATCCCTGACGTCGCTGCGAGCTGTCAGCATCAACACCGGCAGGTTCTTGCCCCGGGCCCGCAGGCGTGCCAGCACTTCAAATCCGTCCATGCGCGGCAGGCCGACATCGAGAATCGCCATCGCGTACTCCTCGCTGCCCAAGGCCAGGTCAGCGGCCACGCCGTCGTGCAACACGTCCACGGTCAGACCGGTGCTCTTAAGCGCCTGGGCGACACTTTCGGCCAGTGGCAAATGGTCTTCGACGAGCAGAACACGCATGGATCTCTACCTCATTCAGGGATGGCCGACGCCACTCTTTGCCGCGGAGTTTACAGCCGCAACCGCCGCTGTGAAGCCCGAAATCCGGGAAAGTCCGCTGAAAGGTTAGCGAAAGGTTGGGCCGTTAGAGTCGGCCCACGGACAGTTCCGACTGCCGTCGCTGATGCCACACAGCGATAAGAAAAACGCCTCGAAGCGTTTTCGACCAATAAGAACAATAAACGGAGTACACCCCGCATGCCGTCCTTGCAGACCAAGGCTCATACGCCTGTTCGTCCTTCCCGTTTCAGCCACACCGCCCTTGCCAGTGCCGCCGCCCTCGCCGGTTTCGCACCGATGAGCTACGCCGATTTCATCGAAGACAGTTCTGCCACCTTCGAAACCCGCAACATGTATTTCAACCGCGACTTCCGCGACGGCACCAGTGCCCAGCAGTCCAAGCGCGACGAGTGGGCCCAGGGTTTCATGCTCAATCTGCAATCGGGTTATACCGACGGCACCGTGGGGTTTGGTGTCGACGCGTTGGGCATGCTGGGGGTCAAGCTCGATTCGAGCCCGGACCGTACCGGCACCGGCCTGCTGCCGACCCATGATGACGGGCGCGCAGCGGACGAATATTCCAAGGTCGGCCTGACCGGCAAAATGAAGATTTCCGCCACCGAACTGAAAATCGGCAGCCTGATTCCGGAACTGCCGATCCTCAAGCCGAACGACGGGCGCATCCTGCCGCAGACGTTCGAAGGTGGTTTGCTGACCTCCAAAGAGATCAAGAACCTGACCTTCACCGGCGGGCGCCTGGAAAAAGCCAAGGACCGCGACAGCACCGATTTCGAGGACATTGCCCTCAACAACAAGAACGGCCGTTTCGCCGGCACCGTCGCCGGCAAGCACTTCGATTTTGCCGGCGTGGACTACAAGTTCACCGACAAGATCACCGGCAGTTACCACTTCGCCCAACTCGACGACGTCTACAACCAGCACTTCTTCGGACTGGTCGCCTCGCGGCCGATGGGTCCGGGCACCTTCGCCACCGACCTGCGTTTCGCCGTCAGTGACGATCAGGGTGCAGCCCGTGGCGGCAAGATCGATAACCGCTCGCTCAACGGTCTGGTCAGTTATGCCCTGAGCGGCCACAAGTTCACCGCCGGTTATCAGCACATGTCCGGCGACAGCGCGTTCCCGTATGTCGATGGCAGCGACCCGTTCCTGGTCAACTTCGTGCAGATCAACGACTTCGCCGGCGCCGAAGAACGCTCGTGGCAGGCCCGTTACGACTTCGACTTCGCCAGACTCGGCATCCCCGGTCTGAGCTTCATGAGCCGCTACCTGAGCGGTGACAACATCAAGCTCAAGAACGGTGACGAAGGCAAAGAGTGGGAGCGCAACACCGAGATCAAATATGTAGTACAAAGCGGCGCCCTGAAGGACGTTGCCGTGCGTTTGCGTAATGCCACTTACCGTTCCAACTACTCCGCTCGCGATGCCGATGAAGTGCGTCTGCTGGTGAGCTACAGCGTTGCCCTTTGGTAATTCAGTACGTCCATAACAACAACTCCCAAGGAGACTTAGATGAACTTATCACTGCGTAAAGTTGCTCTGGCCGCTGGCGTCATGCTGTTCGCCGGCCAACTGATGGCCGAACCCAAGCGCCCGGAATGCATCGCCCCGGCCTCCCCCGGCGGCGGTTTCGACCTGACCTGCAAACTGGCGCAAAGCGCGCTGGTCAACGAAAAGCTGCTGACCAAACCAATGCGCGTGACCTACATGCCCGGCGGTGTCGGTGCTGTTGCGTACAACGCCGTCGTGGCTCAGCGCCCGGCGGACGCCGGTACGCTGGTGGCCTGGTCCAGCGGTTCGCTGCTGAACCTGGCGCAAGGCAAGTTCGGTCGTTTCGATGAAACCAACGTGCGCTGGCTGGCGGCGGTCGGCACCAGCTACGGTGCCATCGCAGTGAAAAGCGACTCGCCCTACAAAACCCTTGATGATCTCGTTCAGGCACTGAAGAAAGATCCGAGTGCCGTGGTCATCGGTTCCGGCGGCACCGTCGGCAGCCAGGACTGGATGCAGACCGCACTGATCGCCAAAGCCGCCGGGATCAACCCGCGCGACCTGCGTTACGTCGCCCTCGAAGGTGGCGGCGAGATCGCCACCGCCCTGCTCGGCGGCCACATCCAGGTCGGCAGCACCGACATCTCCGACTCCATGCCGCACATCCAGAGCGGCGACATGCGCCTGCTGGCCGTGTTCGCTGAAAACCGCCTCGACGAGCCGGAAATGAAAGGCATCCCGACCGCTCGCGAGCAAGGCTACGACATTGTCTGGCCGGTGGTTCGCGGCTTCTACCTCGGGCCGAAAGTCAGCGATGAAGACTACGCCTGGTGGAAAGGTGCCTTCGACAAACTGCTGGCTTCCGAAGAGTTCGCCAAGCTGCGTGATCAGCGTGAACTGTTCCCGTTCGCCATGACCGGCCCGGAGCTGGACACCTACGTGAAGAAGCAAGTCGCGGATTACAAAGTGCTGGCCAAAGAGTTCGGCCTGATCCAGTGATCGTCTCTGTCTAGCGGCCATGGCCTCGCGCATCGAGGTCATGGCCCAGGAGTTCCTCATGCTGATTCAACGCATTTTTGCCTCGGTGTTGCTGCTGGCCTGTGCCGGCCTGGCACTGATGGCGTGGCCTTATCAGGCTGCGTTTTCCTACGAGCCGGTCGGCCCGCGGGCGTTTCCCCTGCTGATGCTTGGCCTGATGAGCCTGGCGCTGCTGTACATGGTGTTTCGCCCGGCACCGATAAAACACAGTGAAGACGAGCCGCCGCTGGACCGCGAAACCCTGACCAAGATCGGCATCTGCGTGCTGTTGCTGCTGGTGTTCGCCGGTCTGTTCGAACCGCTGGGCTTCATCCTCAGCAGTTGCCTGATCGGCATCCCGATGGCGCGCCTGTACGGCGGCCGCTGGTTGCCCAGCATCGTGGTGACCACGCTGATGGCCATCGGTCTGTACCTGCTGTTCGACCGTCTGATGGACGTACCGCTGCCCCTCGGCCTGCTCGACGTTCTGGAGAACTGATATGGATACGCTCGGATATTTGGGACAGGGCTTCGGCGTCGCGCTGAGCCCGTACAACCTGGTCACGGCGCTGACCGGTACGCTGATCGGCACCGTGGTCGGCCTGTTGCCGGGCCTGGGCCCGATCAATGGTGTGGCGTTGCTGATTCCCATCGCCTTCGCCCTCGGCTTGCCGCCGGAGTCGGCGCTGATCCTGCTGGCAGCGGTGTACCTGGGTTGCGAATACGGCGGCCGGATCAGCTCGATCCTGCTGAACATTCCCGGCGAAGCCTCCACCGTGATGACCACCCTCGACGGCTACCCTATGGCCCGCCAGGGTCTGGCCGGGGTCGCGCTGTCGCTGTCGGCGTGGAGCTCGTTCATCGGTGCGTTCATCGCCACCTGCGGCATGGTGTTGTTCGCGCCGCTGCTGGCGAAATGGGCGATTGCCTTCGGGCCGGCGGAATATTTCGTACTGATGGTGTTCGCGATTGTCTGCCTCGGCGGCATGGCCGGTGACCGACCGCTGAAGACGTTCATTGCGGCGTTGATCGGTCTGTTCCTGTCCAGTGTCGGCATCGACGCCAACAGCGGCGTGTACCGTTTTACCGGCGACAACATTCACCTGACCGACGGCATTCAGTTCGTGGTGCTGGTGCTGGGCCTGTTCTCGATCAGCGAAATCCTTCTGCTGCTGGAGAAAACCCATCGCGGCCAGGAAGCGGTGAAAGCCACCGGGCGGATGATGTTCAACTTCAAGGAAGCGGCGTCGGTGTTCGTGGTGAACATCCGTTGCGGCCTGCTCGGTTTCATCATGGGCGTATTGCCTGGCGCCGGCGCGACCTTGGCCAGTGCCGTGGCCTACATGACCGAGAAACGCATCGCCGGAGCCAGCGGCAAGTTCGGTCAGGGCGACGCGCGCGGCCTCGCTGCGCCAGAAACGGCTATCGGTGCCTCCGCCTGCGGCGCGCTGGTGCCGATGCTGACCCTCGGTGTTCCGGGTTCGGGTACCACGGCGGTAATGATCGGCGCGCTGTCGCTGTACAACATCACCCCGGGCCCACTGCTGTTCCAGCAACAACCGGACATCGTCTGGGGCCTGATCGCCTCGCTGTTCATCGCCAACATCATGCTGGTGATCCTGAACATCCCGATGATCCGCATCTTCACCCGCATCCTCGCCGTGCCGAACTGGGCGCTGGTGCCGGTGATCGCGATCATTACCGGGATCGGTGTGTACGCCGTGCATGCAACCACGTTCGACCTGTTCCTGATGGTCGGCATCGGCATCTTCGGCTACATCCTGCGCAAACTGGACTTCCCGCTGTCGCCGGTCCTGCTGGGGTTCATCCTCGGTGGTCTGATGGAGCAGAACCTGCGCCGGGCGCTGTCGATCTCCAACGGTGCGCTGGAGATTCTCTGGTCGAGCCCGATCACCTTCGGCGTCTGGGTGCTGACCGCGATCATGTTGCTGATGCCACTGCTGCGCATCTGGCGCAAACGCTCGGCCGCGCAACGCGCTATCGCCGATGTCTGATCGGCTCTCCCTTAAAGCGTGGTGGGGAACCCCGCTGGTCGGTCTGCTTGGCGGTTTCATCGCCAGCCAGATCGGCTGGCCGCTGCCGTGGATGGTCGGCTCGTTACTGGCGATCATCCTGGTGCGCTGCCTGACTCCGTGGCAACTCACCGAAATCCCTGGCGGCCGCAAGTGCGGCCAGTGGATCGTCGGGATCGGCATCGGCCTGCACTTCACCCCGCTGGTGATGGAGCAGGTACTGAGCCATTTCGGCCTGATCTTCTTCGGCGCGCTGGTCACCAGCCTGTCAGCGGTGGTCGGTGTGTGGCTGATGCGCCGCACCGGTGAGGATCGCGCCACGGCATTCTTCTCCAGCATGCCCGGCGGCTCCGGCGAGATGGTCAACCTCGGCGCACGCAACGGCGCGATGCTCAGCCATGTCGCGGCCGGGCAAAGTCTGCGGGTGCTGGTGGTGGTGCTGTGTGTGCCGGCGGCCTTCAAATATTTGCTGGGCGATGGTGCCCCGATTTCTCACGCCGGCAGCGTCGATTGGCGCTGGCTGGCGATTCTTTTTCCGGCGGGCGGTTTGCTCGCGTGGCTCTGGCAACGTCTGCGCCAGCCCAATCCGTGGCTGTTCGGGCCGTTGCTGGTCAGCGCGGCGGTGAGCATCGGCTGGGATCTGCACATCGGCCTGCCCAATGGTGGCAGTCAGATTGGTCAGTGGCTGATCGGCAGCGGATTGGGCTGTCACTTCAACCGGCAGTTCTTCCGCCGAGCGCCGTCGTTCATGGGGCGCACGTTGATCGGTACGGCGCTGACCATGTTGATAGCGACACTGGCGGCGTTGGGACTGAGTGCAATGACGCATCTGGATCTGCGATCACTGACCCTCGGCATGATGCCCGGCGGCATTGCGGAGATGAGCCTGACGGCGGAAACCTTGCAACTGTCGGTACCGCTGGTAACGGCGATGCAGGTGATGCGGCTGTTGTTCGTGTTGTTTCTGGCGGAACCGTTGTTCAAATACTGGAACCGCCATCCTTGAGAATCAGACCACTGACGGCAGACGCCACTCGATCGGCGCTTCGCCGTTCTGCTCCAGGAACTTGTTGGTGCGGCTGAAATGCCCACAGCCGAGGAAGCCGCGATAGGCCGACAGCGGCGACGGGTGCACCGAAGTCAGTACCAGATGCTTGGTGGCGTCGATCAGCTTCTGTTTGCTCTGGGCATGGGAGCCCCAGAGCATGAACACCAGATGCGGTTGCCGCTGGCTGACCACTTCGATGATCCGGTCGGTGAAAAACTGCCAGCCCTTGTCCTTGTGCGCATTGGCGTTAGCGCGCTCGACGGTCATGGTGGTGTTGAGCATCAACACGCCCTGATCGGCCCAGCTCTGCAGATAGCCATGGTTGGGGATGTCGATGTTGAGGTCGCGCTTCAACTCTTTATAGATGTTGACCAGCGAAGGCGGCGCCGGTACCCCCGGCTGCACCGAGAAGCACAAGCCGTGGGCCTGGCCCGGGCCGTGGTACGGGTCCTGGCCGAGGATGACCACTTTCACCTTGTCCAGCGGGGTGGAATTCAACGCATTGAAAATCAGCGGTCCCGGCGGATAGATTTCCTTGCCGGCCGCCCGCTCCTGCTGCAGAAAATTGCGCAACTCTGCCATGTAGGGCTGGTCGAATTCGGCACGCAGTGCCTCCTTCCAGCTCGGTTCGAGTTTGATACGGTCGTCAGCAGTCATGGTCATACCCGGCAAAAACAATGGGGCGAACCCTAGGAAAGCCGACCACGCTTGTCAATTGATCTGACGCAGATCCGGCACTTTCCCACACAGCGATCATACTGATCGTTCAAATTCCCGATCGAGGTCACGATGAATCTGCACTTCGAAGAACTCACCGGCACCGACGGCGCGCGCATCGGCGTGGCCACGCTGGATGCCGAAAAGACGCTCAACGCGCTGTCCCTGCCGATGATCCACGCCCTGAGCGACAAACTGAACACCTGGGCCAAGGATCCGCAAATCGTCTGCGTGCTGCTGCGCGGCAATGGCGCCAAGGCCTTCTGTGCCGGCGGCGAAGTGCGCAGTCTGGTGGAAGCCTGTCGCGCCCATCCCGGCGAAGTGCCGCCGCTGGCCGCACAGTTTTTCAATGCTGAATATCGGCTGGACTACAGCCTCCACACCTACCCGAAGCCGTTGATCTGTTGGGGCCACGGTTATGTGCTGGGCGGCGGCATGGGTCTCTTGCAAGGCGCGAGCATCCGGATCGTCACGCCGAGCAGTCGTCTGGCGATGCCGGAAATCAGTATCGGCCTGTACCCGGATGTCGGTGCCAGTTGGTTCCTGTCGCGCCTGCCGGGCAAGCTCGGTTTGTTCCTGGGTTTGACCGGCGCACACTTGAACGGTCGCGATGCGATTGATCTGGATCTGGCCGATCGCTTCCTGCTCGACGAACAGCAACAGGAACTGATCGACGGTTTGTTGCAGTTGAACTGGCAGGAACAGACCGCCATGCAGCTCAACAGCCTGCTCAAGGCGCTGCAGCAGGAAGCCGTGGCGCAAATGCCTGAGGCGCAATGGCTGCCGCGGCGGCAGCAGATCGATGAATGGCTGGATGTCAGCGACGTGACCTGCGCCTGGAAAGCCCTCAGCCTGCATCGCGACAGCAGCGACCTGTTGATTGCCCGTGCCGCGAAAACCATGAGCGAAGGCTCGCCACTGACCGCGCATCTGGTCTGGGAACAGATCGTTCGCGCCCGCCACTTGTCGCTGGCCGAAGTCTTTCAGATGGAATACACCCTGAGCCTCAATTGCTGCCGGCATCCGGAGTTCAGCGAAGGGGTCCGGGCACGACTGATCGACAAGGACCACAAACCGCACTGGCACTGGCCGGACATCGCCCGGGTGCCGGAAGCGGTGGTCGAGGCGCACTTTCACAAGGTGTGGGAGGGAAGGCATCCGTTGGCGGATCTGTCCAGTTACTGAAATCCGGGCATAAAAAAAGCGGCGCTCAATGCGCCGCTTTTTTTGCGGTTGGTTACCAGCGGTTACCGCGCCAGTGATCACCGCGGTCATAGTTACCACGACCGCGGTGATCGTCCCAGCCACCACGACGGTGGCCATCCCAGCGTCCACGATCATCGCCATGCCAGCGGCGGCTCTCGTAGTAGCGCGGGGCCGGTTGGTAGTACCGGGGCGCCGAGTAATAACGTGGCGCCGGTTGGTAATAACGTGGCGCTGGCTGGTAGTAGCGCGGGGCCGAATAATAGGTGCTGCCGCCGCTGTAATAAGTGCCACCGCTGTTGTAGTACGAAGGAGATTGGGAGGTGTAGACCTCTGAGGTGTAGTAGCCATCTCCGTAGGAGTAAGGGACGCAACCGCCAATCGAAAAAAGCATCACGGCAAGCAGAAGAATTCGGCGATACATGGCGGCCTCCTGGACCGCGGGTAGCCACACCAGCGACGCTGGCAGGCGTCAGTCTTTCATTCGGCGACTGACGAAATATCTGACAGCGTTTTCGGAATCTGGTGCGTTTCAGTAACAACTTGATACAAGTGATTCATGAAATCTTGTTCATCCGCAAACGCCGCCATTCAGCCGCTGATTAGTGGTGGCCTCCATGGTATCCACCGCCGTGATAACCCCGCCCGTACCCTCCGCGATAACCATGGCCACCGTAGTAGTAATAGCGACCGCCACCGTAGTAGCGCGGGCCGTAATAGCCACCGTAGTAATAGGGAGAGTAATAGCCGGGATAGTAATAGGTTGCGGGGTAGGCATCGTAGCCGCCACCGTAGTAATAACAGCCGGACAGCCCCAGACCGAGCACTGCTCCCAGCAGCGCCCGACGCAGCAATTTTGCAGTACTCATGACGGCCTCCTGGAAGACCTGTGACAGCAGTCGGCACAGACCGGCTGACATCAGTTTTGACTGGCTAACCGCTACCGAGTGCCCATGCCCCACCGAGCATCGGATCAGCGGCCATTACGCTGCATCACGGTGCAGGCGCGCACCAACACAAAGCGTCGCCGCCACCTGCCAACCGAATCCCTCCACCCGCAAGCCGCGTAGCAGAAGGCTCGCCGCGACTTGGCACGCCTCTCGCTTCAGCAAACCCGTGCAGGAGTCATCACAGGTTCGCGGCACCACAATTTGCAATGGCTGACTAGGGTTCCGGCTCGCATCTGCGAGTGGCTGGTCCGAGAGTTGGCGACCTCCAGTTGAGGTTACACGGCGGGACAAAAGCCCGGGAGACAAGCCACCGTTCGCGGTGCCGCGTTGCCTTCCTGTCCGCCCTCGATCAACTGGAGAAGCCACCATGTCCCGACTACGTTTGCCCGCCCTGCTCGCCGCCGCGTTCGCCGCGCTCGTCAGCACCCAATCCCCCGCCGCGCAGAAAGACCACTTCAGTGTCTGCTGGACGATCTACGCCGGCTGGATGCCATGGGAATATGTCGGCAGCCAAGGGATCGTCGATAAATGGGCGAAGAAATACGGGATCAAAATCGATGTGGTCCAGCTCAACGACTATGTCGAATCGATAAATCAGTACACCGCCGGTCAGTTCGACGGCTGCACCATGACCAACATGGACGCGCTGACCATCCCGGCCGCCGGCGGCGTCGACAGCACCGCGCTGATCGTCAGCGATTTCTCCAACGGCAACGACGGCATCGTTCTCAAAGGCGAGGGCAAGAAAGTTGCCGACCTCAAGGGTATGGACGTCAACCTGGTCGAACTGTCGGTCTCGCATTACCTGCTGGCCCGCGCGCTGGACTCGGTCGACCTGACCGAGAAAGACTTGAAAGTGGTCAACACCTCCGACGCCGACATTTCCGCCGCCTTCAACACCGAGCAGGTCAACGCCGTCACCACCTGGAACCCGATGCTCTCGGACATCAAGGCCAAACCCGGCGTGACCGAAGTCTTCAATTCCAGCCAGATCCCCGGCGAAATCATGGACATGATGGTGGTCAACAGCGCCACCCTCAAAGACAACCCGGCGCTGGGCAAGGCGCTGACCGGCGCGTGGTTCGAAGTGGTCGAGCTGATGAACGCGAAAAACGCTGCGAGTAAAGCGGCGCTGGAACATATGGCCAAAGCGTCGGGCACTGATCTGGCCGGATTCCAGGCGCAACTGGACACCACCAGACTGTTCGCCACACCCAAAGAAGCCTTGGCGTTCGCGACCAGCAAGCAACTGCCGGAAACCATGCGCAGGGTCGCCGAGTTCTCGTTCCAGCACGGTTTGCTCGGCGAAGGCGCCAGGGACACCAGTGCCGTCGGCATGACCTTCGCCAACGGCGTGACCAGCGGCGACACCGGCAATCTCAAGCTGCGTTTCGATCCGACCTACGTGCAGATGGCCGCCGACGCCAAGCTGTAAGCCACGGAGGATTTGGCCATGCGCCTGATCAATCGCCACCCGGATCGCCCGAGTCGCCTGCTGCTGGTGATCCTGCCGTTCGCCCTGGTGCTGTTCGCCTATTTCATGGGCTCGGCCGAGCGTCTGGCGGAGAACCCCAACGACAAACTGCTGCCCAGTGCCGTGCAGATGACCGATGCGGTGAAGCGCCTGGCATTCAATGCCGACAGCCGCACCGGTGAATATCTGCTCTGGCAGGACACCGCCGCGAGCCTGCAACGCCTGGTCATCGGCCTCGGTATCGCCGCGCTGGCCGGGCTGTGCCTGGGCATCGCGGCTGGAACCCTGCCGCTGTTCGGCGCACCGTTGTCGCCGATGCTGACGGTGTTATCGATGGTGCCACCCCTGGCGATCCTGCCGATTCTGTTCATCGTCTTCGGCCTCGGCGAGCTGTCGAAGGTGATGCTGATCGTGATCGGTATCACCCCGGCTCTCGCCCGTGATCTGGAACAGCGCGCGCGGGACATTCCGGTCGAACTGCTGATCAAGGCGCAGACCCTCGGCGCCTCGACCTGGACCCTGATGCTGCGCGTGGTTCTGCCGCAGCTGTTGCCGCGCCTGCTGATTTCACTGCGGCTGATGCTCGGTTCGGCGTGGCTGTTCCTGATCGCCGCCGAAGCCATCGCCTCCACCGACGGTCTGGGCTACCGGATTTTCCTCGTGCGTCGTTACCTGGCGATGGATGTGATTCTGCCGTACGTGGTGTGGATCACCCTGCTCGCCTGGCTGATGGACTGGGGCCTCAAGTGCCTGACCCGGCGTGCATTCCCCTGGTATGAGGGGGCAGCCAAATGAGCTTCATCACAGTGAAAAACGTCTGGCAGCAATACGCCGACCAAGTGGTGCTTGAAGGGCTGAACCTCAACGTCAATGAGGGTGAGTTCTGCACGCTGGTCGGAGCTTCGGGCTGCGGTAAATCGACCTTCCTGCGCCTGCTGCTCGGTCAGGAAACCGCCAGTCGCGGCGAGATTCTGCTCGACGGCCAGCCACTGGCCCGCGAACCGGATGCCAGCCGTGGCGTGGTTTTCCAGCGCTACTCGGTGTTCCCGCACTTGAGCGTGCTGGACAACGTCGCCCTCGGCCTCGAACTGCCCCGGGCGCCACTGCTCGGGCGTCTGTTCGGCCGCGCCAAACGCGACGCCCGCGAACAGGCCACGGCGCTGCTGCAAAAAGTCGGCCTCGGCCATGCGCTGGACAAGTACCCGGCGCAACTGTCCGGCGGCATGCAACAGCGGCTGGCGATCGCCCAAGCGTTGATCATGAGGCCGCGCGTGTTGCTGCTCGACGAACCGTTCGGCGCGCTCGATCCGGGCATTCGCAAGGACATGCACGCGCTGCTGCTGGAGCTGTGGCGCGAGACGCAACTGACCGTGTTCATGGTCACCCACGACCTGTCCGAAGGTTTCAGCCTCGGCACCCGTCTGCTGGTGTTCGACAAGGTCCGCCTCGACCCGCACGCCCCCGGTGCCTATGGCGCCCGGATCACTTACGACATCCCTTTGAACAGCGACCGCCGTGCCCAACGCGCCGCCGTCGACGCCCTGCCGGTGCAACTGGCAAGCGCCCTTCGAACCGCTTGAGAGGAACCTTCCATGACTGATTCAACCCGAATTTTCCCACCCTTCGCCGAAGAAACCCTGCCCGGCGGCGGCCATCGCTCCTTCGTCTTGAAACGCGGGCAGCTGCTGCGCCTGACGGATCTGCGCGGTGGTGCCAACGTCAGCCTGACCTTGCTCAACGCCAACGAAAAAACCGAGCGCCTGAACCTGCCCGACAGCCTCAAATGTCAACACACCGCCAAGCTGACCGCGGGCCATTGCCTCTACTCGGACATGGGCCGCGTGCTGGCGGCGATCACGGCGGATACCTGCGGTTGGAGTGACAGTCTCGGCGGTGTGCTGTGCGCCGAGGAAGTCGCGGAGAAATACGGCCAGGGTCGCTATCAGGAACTGCGCAACGGCTTCTTTCGCAACGGCACCGACAACCTGCTGGTGGAGCTCGGCAAGTGGGGGCTGGGCCTGTCCGACCTGCTGATGACCCTCAACCTGTTCAGCCGGGTCAACGTCGACGACAGCGGGCGTTTGCACTTTGTCGAAGGCCATTCGCAGGCCGGTGACTACATCGAACTCTATGCACCGATGGACACCCTGGTTGTGCTCACAGCCCTGCAACATCCGCTGGATCCGTCGCCGCAATACGCGCCCAAACCGCTGAAGCTGAGCTGGATGAACGCCGACCCGAGCGTCGCCGAGCACTGCCGTACCTCGCGCCCGGAGAACGAGCGCGGCTTTATCAACACCGACCGTTTGTTCGCCTGAGGATCGTCGCCATGTCAGTTGCTATCGCCACTTCGCAAAAACAACCGGACGCGGCGGTATACCGCGCCACCATTCCCGCCGGCGAACCCTGGCTGATGGAAGTCAAGGCCGGCCAGACCCTGCGCATCCTCGATCTGGAAGGCAATCAGGCGGTCGACACCTTGTTTTACAGCGCCGCCAATCCCCGTGAGCGCTACGACGTGCAGCGCACATTGCGTCGACAAAACAACGTCTACCTGAGCACCGGCAGCGTTTTGTATTCCAACCTCGGCAAACCGATGCTGACCATCATCGCCGACACCTGCGGCCGCCACGACACCCTCGGCGGCGCCTGCGCGCAAGAGAGCAACACCGTGCGCTACGCCCTGGAAAAACGCTACATGCACAGCTGCCGCGACAACTACCTGCGCGCCTGCGCTCACGACGGGCGCCTGGGCAAAGGTGACATCGGGCCGAACATCAATTTCTTCATGAACGTGCCGGTGACTGCCGAGGGCGGCCTGACCTTCGAAGACGGTATTTCCGCCCCTGGCAAATACGTCGACCTGCGCGCGGAAATGGACGTGATCGTGCTGATTTCCAACTGCCCGCAACTGAACAACCCGTGCAACGCCTACAACCCGACACCTGCGGAGCTACTGGTATGGAACTGAAGTTCGTCCGTCTGCGCCGCTGGTTGTTTGCCCTGTGCCAGGCGCGCTCGAGCCAGTGCCTGAAAAAGTGAAGTGATTTCGCCGTCGGGGACGACCCTGGCGCCTGAACAAAAACGGCGGGACGGCTCGCCTCCCAGTCGAGCCCGCCACCTGCGCGGGCTCCGGGGGATTTTCCATGTTCGAAAAAGTCCTGATTGCCAACCGTGGCGCGATTGCCTGCCGCATTCTGCGCACCTTGCGTGAACTGCACGTCGAAGGCGTCGCGGTGTATTCCGAAGCCGATGCCGCCAGCCTGCACATCCTGCAAGCCGAGCAAGCCCACAGCCTCGGCGATGGCGCAGCGGCCGGCACCTATCTGGCCGTGGACAAGATTCTCGCCATCGCCAAAGCCAGTGGCGCCACTGCGATCCACCCCGGTTACGGCTTCCTCTCGGAAAACGCCGCGTTCGCCGAAGCCTGCGCAAACCATGGCATCGCCTTCATCGGCCCGACACCGGAGCAACTGCGGGTGTTCGGCCTCAAGCACACCGCACGCGCCCTGGCCAAACAGCACGGCGTGCCGATGCTCGAAGGCACCGAACTGCTCGACAGCCTCGACGCCGCGCTGATTGCCGGCGAGCAGGTCGGTTATCCGGTGATGCTCAAAAGTACTGCCGGTGGCGGTGGCATCGGCATGCGCGTGTGCCGCAACGCCAGCGAACTGAGCGAGTCGTTCGACGCGGTGAAGCGCCTCGGTCAGAACAACTTCAGCGACGCTGGCGTGTTCATCGAGAAGTACATCCAGCGTGCGCGGCATCTGGAAGTGCAGGTGTTCGGCGACGGCCGCGGCGCGGTGATCGCTCTCGGCGTGCGCGACTGCTCGGTGCAGCGGCGCAATCAGAAAGTCCTTGAAGAAACCCCGGCACCGAACCTGCCCGAAGGCATGGCGGATGAGCTGTGCGCAGCGGCGATCAAACTGGCCAAAGCAGTGAATTACCGCAGCGCCGGCACCGTCGAATTCGTCTTCGACAGCGATGCGCAGCGCTTCTATTTTCTGGAAGTGAACACCCGATTGCAGGTCGAACACGGTATTACGGAACAGGTGTGGGGCGTCGATCTGGTGCGCTGGATGATCGAGTTGGCGGCCGGTGACTTGCCGCCGCTGGCCGAGTTGTTCGCAGGCCTGCAACCGCAGGGGCATGCGATTCAGGCGCGGCTGTATGCCGAGGATCCGGGCCGCGATTTCCAGCCCAGCCCCGGCTTGCTGACGGCGGTCGATTTCCCGGTCGCCGATGGCCGGCACCTGCGCATCGACACCTGGGTCGAGGCCGGTTGTGAGATCCCGCCCTACTTCGATCCGATGATCGCCAAAGTCATCAGCTGGGCGCCGACCCGCGAACAGGCCCGCACCGATCTGCATCAGGCCCTCGGCGACAGCCAGCTGTACGGCGTGGAAACCAACCGCGACTACCTGCGGCAGATTCTGCTCGATACGCCATTCGCCAGCGGCCAGCCCTGGACCCGTTGCCTGGAAGGCCTGGTGTACCGGGCCAACACGTTTGAAGTGCTGAACGCCGGCACCCAGACCAGCGTCCAGGACTACCCCGGTCGCCTCGGCTACTGGGCGGTCGGCGTGCCACCCTCGGGGCCGATGGACAGTCGTGCGTTGCGTCTGGGTAATCGTTTACTGGGCAACGATGAAGGCCTGGCGGCGCTGGAAATCACCATGAGCGGGCCGTTGCTGCGCTTCAATTGCGATGCGGTGGTGGCCGTAACCGGCGCACCGATTGCCCTGACACTCGATGGCCAGCCGCAGGCGATGAATACCGCCCTGCTGATCCCCGCGGGCAGCCAGCTGCATCTGGGCAATCTGTCGGGCGCCGGGGCCCGCAGCTACCTGTGCCTGCGCGGCGGCGTGCAAGTGCCGGATTATCTGGGCAGCAAAAGCACCTTCACCCTCGGCCAGTTCGGTGGCCATGGCGGACGTGCCTTGCGCGCCGGTGACGTGCTGCATCTGGCTGCCCTGAGTGAGCGCAGCGCCGGGCAGACATTGGCGCCCCATCACGTCAGCGAATTACCTGCCGTGCGCCGGATCCGCGTCATCTACGGCCCCCATGGCGCGCCTGAATATTTCACTGAAAACTACATCGACACCTTTTTCGCCACGCAATGGGAAGTGCATTTCAACTCCAGCCGCACCGGCGTGCGCCTGATCGGGCCGAAACCGGAGTGGGTGCGCGCCGACGGCGGCGAGGCCGGTCTGCATCCATCGAACATTCACGACAATCCCTACGCCATCGGTGCGGTGGACTTCACCGGCGACATGCCGGTGATCCTCGGCCCGGACGGCCCGAGCCTTGGCGGTTTCGTGTGCCCGGTGACGGTGATCGAGGCGGATCTCTGGCAACTGGGTCAACTCAAGGCCGGGGACAAAGTGCAGTTCGTGCCCGTCGACCTCAAGACCGCACGCGATCTCACCCTGAATTGGGATACCTGTGCGAGCTGTCTTGCCAGCGATGGGACCCGACCAGACACCGCACCCACCTCATCGCCGGCAAGCCAGCTCCCACAGGAGTTGGTTTCGCCTGTGGTGCTGGATTTGGGTCAGGGGGACACGCGACTGGTCGCCCGACTGTCCGGCGATACCCATCTGCTGCTGGAAATCGGCGCCCCGGAGCTGGATCTGGTCCTGCGCTTCCGGGCCCACGCACTGATGCAGGCGCTGGAAGGCAAAAACCTGCACGGCGTAATCGACCTGACACCCGGCATTCGTTCACTGCAGATCCACTATCAGCCCGAGCAACTGCCGCTGGTTGATCTGCTCGGGATCGTCGCGGGCGAGTGGGATGCCGTGTGCGCTGCCGGGGATCTGCAAGTACCGTCGCGCATCGTCCACCTGCCGCTGTCGTGGGACGATCCGGCCTGCCAGTTGGCGATCGAGAAATACATGACCACCGTGCGCAAGGACGCGCCGTGGTGCCCGAGCAATCTGGAGTTCATCCGCCGCATCAATGACCTGCCCAACCTCGACGAGGTGCAACGCACAGTGTTCGATGCGAGCTATCTGGTAATGGGCCTCGGTGACGTCTACCTCGGTGCGCCGGTCGCCACACCGCTCGACCCGCGCCATCGGCTGGTGACTACCAAGTACAACCCGGCGCGCACCTGGACCGCCGAGAACTCGGTGGGCATTGGCGGCGCCTACCTGTGCGTCTACGGCATGGAAGGTCCGGGCGGATATCAGTTCGTCGGGCGTACCTTGCAGATGTGGAACCGCTATCGCGAAGTCGCCGCGTTCGAAGGCAAACCGTGGCTGCTGCGTTTCTTTGACCAGATTCGCTTCTACCCGGTCAGCGCTGACGAACTGCTGCGCATCCGCCGGGATTTTCCCCTCGGACGTTTCGACCTGAACATTGAACAAAGCCAGCTCAATCTCGGCGAATATCAAGCGTTTCTCAACCGCGAGGCCGAGAGCATCCACGCCTTTCGCCTTCAGCAACAAGCCGCGTTCAACGCCGAGCGCGATCGCTGGATCGCCAGCGGCCAGGCGCATTTCGACAGCGAAGAGGCCGTGTCGCAAAGCTGCGAAGAAATGCCACTGGCCTGCGGTCAGCAGAGTGTCGACAGCCATATCGCCGGCAACCTGTGGCAGGTCCAGGTCGAGGTCGGGAGTCGCGTCGCGGCCGGCGATGCGCTGGTGATCCTGGAGTCGATGAAGATGGAAATCCCCGTGCTCGCACCGCTGCCCGGCGTGGTCCGGGAGATTCGCGTGCAACCCGGTTCGGCGGTACGCGCCGGTCAACGGGTCGTGGTGCTGGAACTCGACTGAACCCATTTTTGCAAAGGATGACCCCATGAATCTGCAACTCGATGCCCTGCGCCAGGCCTACCGCGACGGCCAGACCACCCCCCGCAAATTGCTGTTGGCCCTGCGGGAAAAAGCCGCTGCGCTCAATCCCGACTATCACTTGTTTATTCATCTGCTCAGCGTCGAGGAACTGGAGCCGTACCTCGCCAGCCTCGACGGCCGCGATCCAGAGAGCTTGCCGCTGTATGGCGTGCCGTTCGCGATCAAGGACAACATCGACCTGGCCGGTGTCCCGACCACGGCCGCGTGCCCCGCATTCGCCTACGTTCCCGAACGCTCGGCAACCATCGTCGAACAGTTGCTGGCGCTGGGCGCAATTCCGCTCGGCAAGACCAACCTCGACCAGTTCGCCACCGGCCTGAATGGCAGCCGATCACCGTACGGCGCCTGCCCGAACAGCGTGCTGCCGGAATATCCCTCCGGTGGTTCCAGCGCCGGCTCGTCGCTGGCAGTGGCGCTCGGTGTCGCCAGTTTTGCCCTGGGCACCGACACCGCGGGCTCCGGAAGGGTGCCGGCGGCACTGAACAACCTGGTGGGTTTGAAGGCCAGCAAAGGGCTGATCTCCACCGCCGGTGTCGTACCGGCCTGCCGCACGCTGGACTGCGTCACGACCTTCACCGCAACCGCACGCGAGGCCAGCCAGTTGCTGGCACTGACCGCCCGCTTCGACCTACGGGATGAATACAGCCGCCGCAATCCGGCGTGGAATGACGGCTCGGCATTCGGTGCTCCCAAACCCTTCCGGTTTGGCGTACCGCGGGCGCAGGATCTTGAGTTTTTCGGTTGCCCCGAAGGGCCGCTGCTGTTCGGCGATGCCATCGACCGTCTGAAGGCTCTGGGCGGCGAAGCGGTCGAACTGGATCTGTCGCCGTTCCTCGAGGCCGCGCGGTTGCTGTACGAAGGGCCATGGGTCGCCGAGCGTTACAGCGTCGCCGGCGAATTGATGGAACAGCGTCCCGAAACGGTGCTGCCGGTGATCCGCGCGGTGCTGGCCAAAGCGCCCTCGGTGACGGGCGTGCAAGCGTTCCGTGCACAATATCGACTGCAAGCGCTCAAAGCCGTTTGCGATCAGGCCCTCGACGGACTCGACTGCGTGCTCACGCCGACCATCGGCCGACCAGTGACCTTGGCCGAACTGGACGCCGAGCCGGTGCTGCGCAACGCCGAACTGGGTTACTACACCAATTTCATGAACCTGCTGGATTACACGGCCGTCGCCGTGCCCAGTGCGCTCATGGGCAACGGTTTGCCGTGGGGCGTGACGCTGTTTAGCCGAGCGTTCACCGACCAGTATCTGCTGGGCCTGGCGGACGCCTTGCAGCGCCAACAAAATCCCTCGCTGCCGACACCGACGAGTCCGGCGCGCAACGACCGGGCGCGGCTGGTGGTCTGCGGTGCACACCTCGATGGACTGGCCCTGAACTGGCAGCTGCAGCAACGCGGCGCACGCCTGATCGAAGCCACCTGCAGCTCGAAGGACTACAAGCTCTACGCGCTGGCCGGTGGTCCACCTCTGCGTCCGGGCATGTTGCGCGTGACGGAAGGCGGCGTGGCAATCGAGGTGGAAGTCTGGGAGTTGCCGAGCGGCGAACTTGGTTCGTTCCTGACCGGTATTCCGGCGCCGCTGGGCTTGGGCAAGGTGCAACTGGCGGATGGTCGTTGGGAAAGCGGATTCATCTGTGAACCCTACGGCCTGGAAGGTGCGATCGACATCAGCCATCTGGGTGGCTGGCGCGCCTACCTGGCCAGCCGCAACTGACCCGAAAACCCTGCAAATCGCCGACCCTCTCTGCTGGAGAGGGTCGGTGAGAAAGCGCGGCGTCTGATTACCCGTCATTTCAGGCACAAATCCCGCAGTTTTTTCCCGGCCATCTCACTAGAATGCTGCCATCGGGCCACCGTCGACGGAACTGCCAATGCCGCTCAGATCTGCGTTTTACTCCCAACGTTCGCTGGTATTGACTCTGGTCGCCCTCCTCGGCGCAGGCTTCCTCGCCACCTCGCTGCTCAGCTACTACGCCTCGCGGGCCTCGATCCGCGACAACATCGTCAACACCGAACTGCCGCTGACCTCCGACACGGTGTACTCGGAAATCCAGAAAGACCTCGTCAGACCGATCCTGATTTCCTCGATGATGTCCCGCGACACCTTCATGCGCGACTGGGTGGTGAACGGCGAAAAAGACAGCGACCAGATGACCCGTTACCTCGACGAGGTCATGACCCACTACGGCGCCTACACCGCGTTCTTCGTCTCCAACAGCACCCACACCTACTACCACGCCAAGGGCGTGCTCAAGCAGGTGAAAATCGACGAGCCGCGCGACACCTGGTACTTCCGCGTGCGCGACATGAAGGATCCGTACGAGATCAACGTCGACCCGGACCTGGCCAACAAAGACAACATGACCTTCTTCATCAACTACAAGGTCTACGACTACAACGATCGCTTCATCGGCGCCGCCGGCGTAGGGCTGACGGTGGATGCGGTGATCAAGCTGATCGACAAGTACCAGCAGCGCTATCAACGCAGCGTTTACTTCGTCGACACCTTCGGCCGACTGGTCTTGACCGGTGCCGAGGGCGGCCCGGAAGGTGCGCGGGTCGGGAAAAGCCTCAACGATCTCGACAGCATGAAAAGCCTGGTCAGCCAGTTGCCCAAACCCCACAGCGGCAGCTACGAATATTCAGCCCACGGCCAGGGACATTTCCTCAACGTGCGGTTCATTCCCGAGTTGAACTGGTACCTGTTCGTCGACAAACGTGAAGACGGCGCGCTGAGCGAAATCCGCCAGTCGCTGTACATCAATCTGCTGATCTGCCTGCTGGTGACGTTGATCGTGCTGTGGCTGGTGAACCGCTTGATCAAACGCTACCAGGACAAGATCCACGCCCAGGCCACCCTCGACAGCCTCACCGAACTGCCCAACCGCCGCGGCTTCGATCTGCTCGCCGCGCAAGCCCTGCAGGAAGCCCACCGCGAGCCAAAACCACTGACAGCGTTGCTTCTGGATCTGGACCATTTCAAGGAGTTGAACGACACCTACGGACACATGGCCGGCGATCAGGTTTTGATCGGCTTTGCCCGGGACCTGCAAAGCTGCCTGCGCCATTCCGACATCGTCTGCCGTTGGGGCGGTGAGGAATTCATCGTTCTGCTGAAGGACACCGACGGCGAGACCGGTCAGAAGATTGCCGAGAAGATCCGCCAGCACGTCGAACAGCATGAATATGCCTACAACGGTCACACGCTGAATCTGACGGTCAGCATCGGCGCCACCACCCTGCAACGGGATGACACCTTGCACAGCCTGCTGTCCCGGGCCGATCATGCGATGTATCGGGCCAAACAGACTGGCCGCAATCGCACCTGCGTGGAAATGCCTCACTCGACCTATGCCTGAAGCCCATGAACAAACCTGACCTCTGCCCGGCCTGCGGCGCCCGCAACGACTGCACCCTGGCCGACCCGCGCACCGCCGACCGCGCCTGCTGGTGCTACGGCGTCTCCATTGACCCGGCAGTGCTTGAAGCCCTACCGCCGGAACTGCGCGACAAGTCCTGTCTGTGCCCGCGTTGCGCCCAGGTCGAGGCGCAACTGCAAGCGGCAAAGCCATCGATCCCGTAAGATGCGCCCCCCGCTGCCTGCCGATTCCTGATCATGCGTGTCGACCGTTTCCTCAGTAACCTGCCCTGCTACAACCGCAAACAGGTTCGCCTGTTGCTGGTGGAAAAGCGCGTGCGCATTGACGGAAAAGTCGTCAGCGATCCCCATAGCGAAGTCCTGGAATTCAGCCGTGTCGAAGTCGACGACGAAGTACTGCAAAGCGGCAAACCGGCACGCTATTTCATGCTGCACAAACCGCAGGGCTGCGTCAGCGCCACCCGCGATCCCGAGCACCCGACCGTGCTCGACCTGATCCACGAGCCGGACAAGGACGACCTGCACATCGCCGGGCGTCTGGACTTCAACACCACCGGGCTGATGCTGATCACCAACGATGGCACCTGGTCGCGGCGCCTCACCCAACCGCAGACCAAGCTGCCGAAGGTCTATTACGTCGAGACCGAGCAGGAGATCGGCCCGGAATATGCGATCAAGTTCACCGAGGGGATCTATTTCGCCTTCGAAGACCTGACCACCCAACCGGCGAAGCTGGAAGTGCTCGGCCCGCGAACAGCGCGGTTGAGCATCGTCGAGGGTCGCTACCATCAGGTGAAGCGCATGTTCGGCCACTTCAACAACAAAGTGCTGCGCCTGCACCGCGAATCCATGGGCCTGCTGAACCTGGATAACGCGCTAAAATCGGGCGAATACCGCGCCCTGCGCACCGAAGAGATCCATTTGTTCTAAGCCGCCGACCGCTCAGCAGAAGTTGTCGAACAATTTACCAACGGCACTTGCGCGATCCGGATCCCCCTGCTTGAATCAGGACGTCGGCCAAATTGTGACCGATGAGTCACACATAA
This sequence comes from Pseudomonas sp. R38(2017), assembly GCF_002112395.1. Lineage (NCBI taxonomy): Bacteria > Pseudomonadati > Pseudomonadota > Gammaproteobacteria > Pseudomonadales > Pseudomonadaceae > Pseudomonas > Pseudomonas sp. R38(2017). Next base: position 25,089 of record NZ_NEHN01000012.1, on the reverse strand, counting down.
CTTCTAAGAAACTTTTTGTCGGTAGAGAGCCTTCAAGGCTCCGCCTCAGCCGGCAGATTGCCCGCCAATAACAATACCCGTCGACCTGCCGTTCCGGATCGACATGGGCTCCAAAATTCCAGGCGTATGCCTACCTGTCACAAAGCTCGTGCAATCTCTATTTGCGCGCATACCCGCTTGCCAGGAGTCTTATGACATGAGGCCAGAAATCGCTGTGCTGGATATACAGGGTCAGTATCGGGTTTACACGGAGTTCTATCGCGCAGACGCCGCGGAAAAGACCATTATTCTGGTCAACGGCTCGATGGCCACGACTGCGTCGTTTGCACAGACCGTGAAAAATCTGCACCCGCAATTCAACGTGGTTTGCTACGACCAGCCCTACGCGGGCAGGTCGAAAATCCACAATCGCCACGAGAAACATCTGACGAAAGAAGTCGAAGGTCTGATCCTGCTGGAGCTGATCGATCACTTCGCCGCTGAACACGTTTTGTCGTTCTCCTGGGGTGGCGCCGCGACCATGGTCGCCCTCGCCCATCAGCCTCGGCGAATCGAAAAAGCCGTGATCAGCTCGTTCTCCCCGGTGATCAACGCGCACATGCTTGATTACCTGGAACGCGGCGTCGAATGCCTCGGCCAACGTGACGGCGACCGGGTCGGGCACCTGGTCAACAACACCATCGGCAAACACCTGCCGTCGCTGTTCAAGCGCTTCAACTATCGCCACGTCAGCAGCCTGGCCGAGCACGAATACGGGCAGATGCACTTTCACATCAGCAACGTGCTGAACAGTGATCGCCAGTGCTATCTGAACGCGGCGAAAAAGATCAACGTGCCGGTGCTGTTCATGAATGGCGAATGGGACGAATACACCGCCGCCGAAGATGCGCGCCTGTTCGGCAGCCATGTCGCACAGAGCACCTTCACCACCCTGCAGGCCACCGGGCACTTCCTTGACATGGAGCACAAGTCCGCTTGCCGGGACAGCCAGAACGCGCTGCTCGGCTTCCTGAAACCTGCACAGCAGCCTATCAGCCGAACGCGTCACCCGTTTACTCAGGATCACCATGCATTGGCCGTTTGAAACAGTGTCGTCGCGAGCAAGCCTGCGGGACTGAGATAAAGCCGTCCTCCAGCCCGCAGCGCTTGCCCGCGATTGACCGATCCGGCTCTGATTCAGGCTTTTCCGCTCGCCACGCACAAAGAAAACTTCAAATCCGTGGCCGAGTCTGGTACAAAGTCAGCCGCTCTGAGCGGGTGTCGTATAATGGCATTACTCCAGCTTCCCAAGCTGATAACGAGGGTTCGATTCCCTTCACCCGCTCCAATCGAATTTATGTCCTGCGTCGTGGTTTGACGGGGGATGCGCAAACAAAAAAACCGGCCTTGATGGCCGGTTTTTTTATGCCTGCGTTTTGAGGTCAACTGCTTGTTCGGCAAAGAACAATTCAGAAACACACCGTTGATTGCAGTTACGCTATTCCTCCTTATGTTTAGCCGCCAGAGAAGCATATGAGGTATGACCTAATGGCCATGCTTGGGATAAATCACGGAGTAACCCCATGTTGTCCATGAAACCCGGCCCCCAAAAGGAGTACACAAGTCCATTCGCAGACTTCATTCGTAATGCGAAATCGGAAGAAAAGAAGCGCGTTTACAGTGAAGTGCTGACCGAAGCCACCAAAAAACAGAATGAAGTGATGCTGGCTGCACGTGAAAAGCAAGCCTGATTACGTTAGTGGATATCCAAAATTGCCCGGCCAAGTGCCGGGCTTTTTCATTCTGACGTTGGCGTGGTTCTCAAGCTTTTGCACGAAAAGAATATGAGACTCGCGCGCGGATCATTACAGGGGAGAAATTCAGTAGACCGGCGTAGATGGCCGTTTTTTGAGGCCTGATGTCTAATGACACGCAAGCTAGTTTTTGAACCATTCAGAAACAACACGTTGATTGAATTCCGCCCGTGTGCGCTTACGCTCCTGACAATCAGCCACTCATGTCGTGAGCGCTCCTATGTCGAAGCGTTCGGCCCCAAGGGAAATGATCCGCATGCTTTATCCAATCGCAATATCCCCCAGCGAAGGCGACTCAACATGGGGTGTTGAAGTACCAGACCTCCCCGGTTGTTTCTCCGCCGGAAACGATCATGGCCATGCGTTGGAAATGGCCAAAGAGGCGATCGAAACCCACATCGAGATTCTCGCTGAGAGCGGTGCCGTGATACCTGCCGCCAGCAAGGTCAGTAACCATGTTTCCGATCCGAGGTTTGAAAACTGCGTATGGGCGTTGGTGGATGTGGACATCAGTCAGTGCCTGGGGAATACCCAAGAGATCAACATCACACTCCCAGGCTACTTGATGAGCCGCATAGACCTTCACGTCAGCCAGCATCCGGAGGAAAAGAGTCGTTCCGCGTTTTTGGCTTCGGCTGCGCTGCGTATGTTGAGTTCGTGAAGAATCTCTCGCCGCACACAAACATGGCGTGATGCTCGCCATGTTTTCAGACGTTTCCCGGCGACCAGCCCTTGAGATTCCGCTAGCATTCGCACACCCAAGAGGACGCTCGGGGTTTCGGATGTACTCAACAAGGACGACTCATGCTTTCTTCCGCACGCTTGGGCGATAAACACGTTTGCCCGTTGCCAGGACATGGCACAACCCCGATTGCCTCAGCCTCAGCTGACACCAATATCAATTTCATGGGCGCCGCTCGCGTTCGCGATACATGCGGCTGTGGCGCAGTGATCACCACCGGTTTTCCATCGATTCTGATTAACGGCCGACCAATGGCTCACCTCTCCAGCCCCACCAGTCACGGTGGAACGATCATCACCGGCAGTGACGACACCTTTGGTGGTTTTGTTCTTGGGAGCACCGTTGGTAGTCCTGTTATCGATTTCGCCTTAATGGGTGCGATTCGCCCTGACGGAAAGGTTGATGAGGAACGAATGGCCACACTGCTGGCCGATCCTCAGTTGAAAACCAAGGCAACGGCTGTGGGTGCCCTTGTCGATCCTAACGCCCCTAAAAAACCGCCAGCCAAGAAGGCCAAGCCTGAGGAAGAAAAGAAACCTGCCGCCTGCACTCACCCCGATAACATGGACCCCGTGGCGGCTTACATTGCCGAGGAGATGAACCGGAACATCCTGCATCCGTCGGTCTTGAAAATGAAAAATGCCAACAGCTTCGATCCGGCAGCGGAAACAAGGAAATACCGGGAGTTGCCGTGGTATGCCCGAATTGGGGAACCGCCGAACTACTACACCATGGCGCTAGGAAAGAAAGCAGCGGCATTGACGTTGTGGACGGAGCGGGTTGGACAGAATCGCCCCTGGGATCACAAGCCGATTATCAAGAAGCGGTTCGGCTCGTATTACTACAAACACGGGAAATATGATTACTTCTACGACATCTGGTCGAACATCCATTACGGTTATGTCGGCAGAGCTGGGGGATTATCCGAAAGTCTTTTGCTGGATGGCGCAGGACTTGAACAGATCGCATCAAACTCGATTCGTAAAGCCCAGGACTGGAAGAACAAACCCGGGCCACGTCAGTCACCGGGTGTCGAAGGGCTGCGGGCTTGGGATGACGTCGCCGACAGGGTTTCCATCAGCATTGGTGTGAAGCTGTACAAGCGATACCTGCACGGTGGGATTACAGCAAAAATTGTCATGGATGAAGTGCTCGCCGTAGCACCTGAAAATTGGGGAGATGGAGTCAGTGTCCACGAATGCAAGTAAGCGACGCCCGCTCTATCTCGTTATGCGGTTACTTATTCTTGTGGTGTTGACGTATCTGGTTTGGTACGTCGCAGTGCCACGCGTTGAGATTGATTTCTCTAAACAAGGCACAGGTGATTTGAGGTTTGTGCTGAATACGCAAAATGAGATCTTTCGCGGAAACCTTGCCCCCGGAGAGTCTACGGGCGGACCAGGGCATCTGTTTCCCGATGATGATTTTTTTATGGAGTTTGATTGGCGTAATTCCGGGCAAAACCATTGCGTCAGGATCACTCCGAAATGGCCCACGACTAAAATTCATATCGGGAACAATGGCGAGGTTGACCGTAGCGCTGGCAGTGGCACTGATGTCGATCAGTTGGAGCCTTGCGCACCTTGAAGATTTATACGAGACAAACTTCGTAAAGAAAAACCGGCTCAATGAGCCGGTTTTTTTATGCCTGCCAGAACAGCTGCAATTCAGCCCTTCACCTCAACATGATCCAGCGCCTGATTGACCGCCAACTTCCCCAGCATCACGACCTGTGCGATCCCCAGTGCCGTCCTACGATGGGACGGATCGAGCACGGCGGCGAAGTTGCTGAGCATTTCGCTGGCCGAGCCCAGGGATTCGCTGGCGTTGGCGAGCAGGGATTCGGTGTTGTAGGCCGGATTGGCGAGGAACATCGGTTCAGGCTGGTTGGTCGTGCCCATGACATTGGCGCCGGGGCAGAGATAGTGATCGAGGGCGCGGTTGGCGGCGTCGTTGAGTTTTCTGGAGTCGATTGAGGTGTAGGGGGACGTTGGGTCGGTTTCAACTTCAGGTGGGTTCGGAGTTGGTTTGAACATGATTTCATCTCTCAAAGTACAAGTTTGAGCTGACCCATTCGGTTCCACGCGAAAGGAGGCAGCTGTACGCAGGTTGGAACCCGGGGAGAGACAACCCGGCAGACCCGAAGGTCTCCCGCGCACAGCCGCCATAACAGAGTGCACACATTCAAGGTGCGCAGCATACGTCATGAATAACGATTGTACGTTCCAACTCTCCTCGGGGTTCCAATCCCGATCGCCGATTCATCAGCGACCTTCACAGGCTAGAGCCCACACTTCCGACGGACAACCTGAAAACCTTGTGGGAAGGATCAGCAAACAGGACCCACTCTTTAAACATCCCGAATCGAAAAACCGCGCTTACAGATCCCCAACACTCGTTCGGTTCTCACGCTCGCCACGACCCGCTAGCATTTCCCCATCACCCACCACCCTCCCCCTGCGCGGCCATCGACGAATACGCGCCATCACGTTTCGAGGGACTTCAGATCGTGGCCGTTGAGCCACCCAAATCAAATTCAAACGAGCACCAAACCATGACCCAGAACATCTACGACGACCCCGAATTTTTCCAGGGCTACAGCCAGATGAACCGCTCCATCGGCGGCCTCGATGCCGCGCCGGAATGGCCGGCGCTGAAAGCCTTGTTGCCCTCCCTCCACGGTCTGCAGGTGGTGGATCTGGGCTGCGGCTATGGCTGGTTCTGCCGCTGGGCCAGCGAGCAAGGTGCAGCCGAGGTGCTGGGGCTGGATGTCTCGGAGAAAATGCTCGAACGGGCGAAGGAAACCACCTCGGCCGCAAACATCCGCTACGAACGTGCCGACCTGGAACACCTCGATTTACCTGCGTGCACATTCGATCTGGCCTACAGCTCGCTGGCCCTGCACTACATCAAGGATCTCTCGGGGCTGTTCGCCACGCTGCACGCGGCGCTTAAACCCGGAGCGCATTTCGTGTTTTCCATCGAGCACCCGATCTTCATGGCGCCGCGCAATCCGGGCTGGCTGGTCGACAGCGAAGGCCACAAGCGCTGGCCGCTGGACAGTTATCAGATGGAAGGCGAGCGGGTGACCAACTGGTTGGCCGACGGCGTGATCAAGCAGCATCGTACAGTCGGCACGCTACTCAACGCGTTGATCGACGCCGGGTTCACGATTCAACATGTCAACGAATGGGGCCCGAGCGATGCCGAAGTCGCCGCGCAACCAGCGCTCGCTGAAGAGCGTGAGCGGCCGATGATGATGCTGGTCGCCGTACAGCGCTGACCGCCAAAGAGAGGGCCGATCAAATCGGCCCTTTTTTCATTTCAACGTGTGGCGACAATGAACAACCGTGGAAACGGCAACAGCACCGAACCATCCGCAAGCGCCGGATACGCCTTCGCGACCTCCGCCAGATAGTGCGCCAGATATTCCGCCCGCTCCGCCTCCGTCAGTGGACTGAGGAACGGAATCAGACCGCTGCCCTTGAACCACTCGACAACGCCCGAAGCCCCGCCCGCCAACTGATGGTGATAGGTGGTGCGCCACACATCGACCCGCGCGCAATGCGGCCGCAGCATCGAGAAATAGGCGCCGGCATCCGCCATCTCGGTCCGCTGCCCTGCCGCACCGGCCAGTTTGCTGGCCCAAGGCCCGTTGGCCGCCACCTCACGCATCAACCGATGGGACGGCTCGTTGAGGTTGTCCGGCATCTGAATCGCCAGACTGCCACCCTGCGCCAGCTTGCCCGCCAGCACCGGCAACAAGGTCGCGTGATCCGGCACCCACTGCAAAACCGCGTTGGCAAAAATCACATCGAACGGCCCTGTATCCGCCCATTGATCAATGTCCGCCACCTCGAACTGCAACTGCGGCAGACGCTTGCGCGCGGCATCGATCATGTCCGGCGAACTGTCGAGCCCCCGCACTTTCGCCCCCGGAAAACGCTCCACCAAAAGCTCGGTCGAGTTACCGGGACCACAACCGATATCAACCACGGAACGCGCCTCGGGCGTCGGAATCGCCGCCAGCAAATCGCGGGCCGGGCGGGTGCGTTCATCTTCGAAAGTGACGTATTGCTTGGCGGACCAGGTCATTGCGTTCTCCTGTCGTGGACGTTTTGGCGAAACGTGCAAAAGCGGCTGCCGTCACGATACAGCGATCGTGTTTATCTGCCTTCCCCTACGTAGGTCCGACATCGCCGGGAACGCTGTCTTCGGCCGTGCCTACAGGGACTCAGAAAACTGTAAGTAGAATTTTCCGCCCACCCCCGATGTCTGAATTTCAAGCCCCCCCAACAAGGAACACGGTCATGAAATTCGCAAAGGTTTCACAAACGCTGGCGCTCTGGGCCGGTAGCCCCAAGACGTTCATGGGGGCTTTGATTCTGATCGGGCTCTGGGGGTTGAGCGGGCCGATTTTCGATTACAACGACACTTGGCAACTGATCATCAATACCTCGACCACGATCATCACGTTCCTGATGGTGTTCCTGATCCAGAACACTCAGAACCGCGACACCGATATCATTCATTTGAAACTCGATGAGTTGCTGCGGGTAACCAAGGAAGCGCAGAACGCGATGCTCGGGCTGGAGTCGCTGGATCTCAAGCAGCTGGAAGCGCTGCGCCGGCATTACCGGGCGATGGGCGAGAATGAGGTGTTTGATCTGGAAGGTCTGGGGGACAAGAGCAAGCCGAAGCAGGATCTGAACGACTGTTGAAGACAACAAAAACGGCGCCATGAGCGCCGTTTACTTTACCTCGGAGTTAGCGACTGGCCAGGGCCTTGGCCATTTCCAGATGACTCTGCAATTTTGGCAGAGTCTCGTCAGCAAACGCCTTGATCTCCGGCACGTCGGTAGTCTGGGCTTCCTGCTGGATCTGTTCGATGGCCTCTTCCGTGGCTTTGACCTGGCTCGCGGCGTAAGCCTGATCGAAAGACGCACCGTCCTTCACCTCAGGAATCAGCGCCTTGGCCTTGTCAGCCAGTTCTTCGCGCGGGGCCACAGGCAGATCCAGCTTCTTGGCGATTTTCGCCAGATGCTGGTTGGCCGTGGTGCGGTCGTTGATGACCACGATGGTGTAATCCTTGACCTCTTTGGATTCGGCCTTGCTGTGGGCCTGGCGGCTGGCCTCGATGTCGGCCATGCCTTTGGCCGAAGCTTCGTTGATGAAGTCGGCGGGCGACTGGGCAAACGCACTGCTGGCAAACAACCCCAGCAGGCTGACAAAACTGATGCGGCGTACTCGGGTGGCCATCCGGCTCATGGTCGCGCCCTCCTTCTGTGCAGATTCAAGCGGGAGCTTGCGCCCCCGCCTCTCAATCAAAACAACCTTCGCCGACTACTTCGATTTCTGAGCGGGCTTGCGGCCCATTTCAGTCTTGGGTTCTTTATCGACAGTCGTGGTGGTGGTTTTCCCACCTTTGCGACCGGCTTCAGAGGCCTTCGTTCGATCGTTGGCAAAGTTTCCCGAGTTCGAGTTTCTTGAGTTAGGCATGATTCTCTTCCTCTTGGTATTGATCGTAAGCGAGCAGGTGCCCGCCTAGATTGAGAATTTCCTGACCGCCAAAGGTTTAGAAAAGTTGCCGTTGCCGCGACGAACGGTGAACCGCCAATCAGCTGTCCAGCCGCCGATGATTCTGGCGCTTGGCGCTGTACATGGCCTGGTCGGCGTGGCGGAACAGTTGCTGTTCCTCGTCGCCATGCTCGGGATAACGGGCCACGCCAATGCTCGGCTCGATGTGCAGGTTGTGCCCGTCCAGGCGCATGGGTTGCACCAGTACCTGTCGGATTTTTTCCGCCACGCTGTCGGCATCGTTGGCGGCGTGGACGCTGTGCAACAGCACCACGAATTCGTCGCCGCCGATCCGCGCCACGGTGTCGGTTTCGCGCACACAGCCCTTGAGCCGGTTGGCCACCGTCTGCAACAGCATGTCACCGACCCCATGGCCAAAGGTGTCGTTGACCTGTTTGAAGCGATCCAGATCGACATACAGCAGCGCCATGTGTCCCGACTGTTCCCGCGCACGGCTCAGTGCAGCCTTGAGGCGGTCGCGCAACAGTTCGCGGTTGGGCAATTGGGTCAGTTGATCGTATTGCGCCATGCGCCGCAGACGGGCGTGCAGTTGCTGGCGTTCGATGGCGGTGGCGACCTGGGCGCAGACGTATTGCAGCAGTTCCTTGTCGCGCTCGGTGTAGCGCTCGCCGCCGGGCAGGCTTTTGACGATCAAGGCGCCGATGGTGCCGTTCTTCGAGTTCAGCGGTACACCCAGCCAGCACGGCGATTGCTGCCCCGCCACCAAGGCTTCAAAACCCGGCGGCGCGTGCGGGCAGTCCGGGGTCAGCAGGATCGGCTGGCCGCTGCGGATCACTTCGGCGCACAGGCGTCCGGTCACGGTGCCGGGTTGCTCCGGTTGCAACTCGTCATCGTCGACGTGGTAGGGGAAATTCAGTTTTGCGCAGTGTTCGTCGTACAGCGCCACAGAGAAATTCAGCGCCGGCAGCCACTCGCCGATGATCGTGTGGATGCGTTTGAACAGCGCCAGCAGATCCTCCGCCGCATGGGCCGCCTCGGAGATCGCATACAACGCCGCCTGTCGTGATTCGGCCAGTTTGCGCTCGGTGATGTCCCGGGCCACGGCGATGCGCAGTTGATCGACTTCCGACCAGCGCGCCGACCAGAGGATGTGCACAAGGCTGCCGTCCTTGCGCACGTAGCGGTTTTCGAAATTGTGCTTGGGCTCGCCGCCCATGATCTCGCTGGCGGCGGCCAGGGTGCGTTCACGGTCGGCGGGATAGACGTAGTCGATCATCGACTGGCCGATCAGCTCATCAGGGGTGTAGCCGAGAATCCGCTCGCAGGCTGCGCTGACAAAAACGAAGCGACCTTGTTTGTCGACCGCACAAACGGCGTCCAGCAAAAGATCGATGTAACTCGCCAAGGGCGCAGAATTTCGGCTTTCCATGGTTCAGCGTGGGTGTCCGGGCAATGCAGCACTGATCAACCGTCCCTGACCTCGACCTCGCATCCCAGCGATTCTCTTCAAGTCTTGCTCGGCATCAGCCCCGGCAACGCATGCACCAGAGCATTGATGGCGAAACCGATGAACATTACCCCGCACAATCGGGTGATGGCCAGTTCATGGCGCTGATACAGCGTACGCACCTGACGGGCGCCGACAACGCCAATGAGAATAGCGTAGGCGAGCAATCCGCCGAGGAAGCTCAAGGCGATCAGCATCGGCAGCATCGACCAGTTGAGCAGTTCGGCGCGGCTCGACAGCAGCGCGGTGAACGTCGCCACTGCCACCGGGTAGGCCTTGGGGTTGGTCAGCCCGAACAGAATGCCGTGCCAGAACGGCTGACGCGCCGCGCCCTGGGGCTGATCACCGTTGCTGCGTTTGGCCCGTACGGCGCGCCAGCCGAGCCAGAACAGGTACAGACCGCTGAGCACACCGAGCACATCGAACGCGGTGCTGCCGATTTCCCGGGCGCCGACAATCGCGATCAGTGCGGTGCTGCACCAGATCACATCGCCCAGCAGATGCCCGCACAGGAAACCCGCCCCGGCCCGACGACCGCGCGCGGCGCCGATGCCGAACACCGCCAGCACACCGGGCCCCGGCGTGATGCCGTAGATGAAACCCGAGGCCAGCACGGCCATAAGCAACGATGGAGTCATGGGGAACCTGCAAGTGCCGGAAAACGTGGCCGCCAGTCTATCCCAGCGGCTTTTGAATATTCACGACTCGTTGAAAAAACGCATCCCGACATAGGGCTTTTGCCGACACGCGGCCAGTCGCGAGGCCAGATCGCCGACATGTGCTTCGAGCTTGTGACCGTCCGGGTCGAGGAAGTAGAACGACGCACCTTCGCTGCGGTTGTCGCGCCATTCCTGCACGTTGGCGGCACGAAGCTGCTGCACGAACAGCGGGAAATCCGCAGCGCCGAGACTGAAGGCGTAGTGGGTGTAGTCGGCGGCGGGCTCGGGTTGGCGTTGCGCATCGAGCGACAGGCACAACCACAGGCCCGGGAGCGACAGATAGGCACCGGCGTCCCACGTGGCCTCGACTCGCAGCTTGAGGGCGTCGCGGTAAAACGTGAGGCTGCGATCCAGGTCGCTGACGGCGAGGGTCAGGTGGTTGAGGCCGGTGAGCATCGGTCAGTAACCTCGCAGGTCTTCGGGGATGGTGTATTGCTTGCCGTCGTAGGTCAGGGTTATTTGGGTTTTCTTCAGTGGGGAATCCTGGGAAACGCATTCCTTGCCGGATTTGACGGTTTTCATCGCCGTGCCGCTTGAGGTGACGATCAGGTCGGAATAACCGTTGTGGCTGATCGGGCCTACTTCGATGGTTCTGCGTACTTGCTGCCCTTCACCTTCGCAATCATCCATCCACTCACCATGATTCTTGTAGACCACCAGACCTTCCAGTACCGGGCGCAGTTTGCCGCCTTCACGCACATAAAGCGCCAGATCGGTTTTTGCGTATGGATTGGCGCGGGAGCTGTGCTCGAACTTCGAACGCAGGCCAAAGGCACGGACATCCGGCGCCAGCCTGTAACGGGCCGTATCGATCACCAGGTCGTCGAACCGAATGGCATCGGAGTTGTAAGCGCCGGGTTTGGTGTATGTGGCAATCGGCTTGGCGTTGGTGCTGTTCAGTACTGCCAGATCCAGATCAAACACACCCGCATCGTCACTACCAGCGTCCGGTACATACGTGGACTTGAGAGCAATCACCTGTTCCTTGAACGCCGGCCATGGCTTGCAGCGAGAGAGCGATTGGTCGTCGTGATTCTTTGTCACGCAGGCTGGTTGCGCCTGGGCGGTGATCGCGAAAAAGCTGAGGGCGATGAAAAGTCGGGTCGGGGTGAGCATTGTTCTTCCTTGAAATAAGTCGCGTTGGTTCTGTATCACTCGATGGCCTGGAAACCTTTAGGCAATACGTAGGATTTTCCGTCGTAGTGAATTGTCGTCAACACCGGACTGCCGACACTGATCTTGTCTTCACAAGCATCGCCTTTGACGACATTGGTCGTTCCTGTCTGTCGGGTTTTGATGATCAGGTCGGCATAACCATGGGAGCTGGTCTTGGCGATTTCTACCGTTCTGGTCGTTTCATATCGCTCGCCGGTGCATTCACCGTCCCATTCACCGCCGTATTGATAAACCACTAACCGCTGCAGGACGGGGCGCAACTTGGCGCCGTCTCTCACATAAAGAGAGAGATGTGTTTCTTCAAGCGGTATGAGGCGAGATCCGTTGGTGAACTGCACCCGGACTCCAAAGGCTCGAAGCTCTGGGGCAAGCGTGTATCGAGCCGTATCGAGCGCCAGTTCCCGAAACGCTATGCCATCTACCTTGAAGGCAGAAGCCTGGTGATGATTAGCAATCGGATCCGTTTGGCCGTCTTTCAAAACAGACACGTCCAAATCATAGGAAGCATTCATCTCGGTATTTTCAGGTGCGGCGACGCGCTCCGATTTGGCGTTAATGATTAGCCCCGGATACGCCGGCCACTCCTTGCACACGGAGAAATCCAGCTCACTCGCCACCGGCGCAGGCACGCAATCAGCCAACACCTGCCCCGCGATCAACGCCCCACACAGCGCCACCCACCCAACGACCCCAGACTTCACTGTCACGCCCCACTTCTTGATGTTTTTCAGCCGCGCACTATCTCCTGCTCAATCCGCCGATTCAACCAGTTCAACGCCTGGTCCCCGCCCCGCCGCTTGTGCCACGCCGACACAAACGTGAACGGCGCAATCTCGAACGGCGGCGGCACGACGATCAGCGAGTCATCATCCACATCCTTCAACGCTCGCGAAGCTACGGTCAGGATCAGATCCGTGCCACTTATGAACTGCGGCGCGACGCTCCAGTGCGGCAGACTGACGGCAACTCGGCGGCGCTCGCGCAGGGCGGTCAGGGTACGTTCGATTTCCGGGGTACCGCTGCCGCGCATTTCCAGCAGGACGTGGGGACGGGAAAGGTAAGTTGGCAGGTCGAGAACACCACCGGCGGGAAGGCTCTGGCGATCCAGCAGGCAGACATAACGCTCTTCGAACAGCGGCGTGCTGCACAACTCGCCGGGCAACTCCGGGAGCACGCCGGCAGCGAGGTCGATGTCGCCGTTGAGAAGCCCCTCGACCATCCCTTCGCGACTGGCATGGCTGATTTGCAGATCGATACCCGGCGCTTCCGCGCGCAATGTACGAATCAAACCAGGCAGGATAATCGCCGCGCCGTAGTCCGACATCGCAAGCCGAAAAGTCCGACGCGCGCGGGCCGGGTCGAAGGTGTTCGGCGCCAGCAGTGATTGCACCTGAGCCAGGGCCTCGGTCAGCGGCGCAACCAGCTCCAACGCCCGAGCGGTGGGCGCCAGCCCCGAACCGGCCCGAACCAACAGCGGATCACCAAGCAAGTCACGCAAACGGGCCAGCGCATGGCTGACCGCCGGTTGACTCAAGTGCAGACGCTCGGCCGCACGGGTCACGTGTTGTTCGCTGAGCAAGGCGTCGAGAATCACCAGCAGGTTAAGATCGATGCGCCGAAGATCATTCATCTGATGCATGTTCCGCATGACAAAACAGAATTTAAATCTGCTCGACGAATACCCTAGAGTCCAGCAAAAACTTGCTGGAGAACGATCATGAGTACGTTGCATTGGGCCGGCCTGTTGTTGCTGGCGGCATTGGCCGGGGCCGTCGTGCCCTTTCAAAGTGCGATCAACACCAACCTGGCCCGGGGGCTGGGTCATCCGTTATGGGCGACGCTGGCGTCATTGCTGGTCAGCGTGCTGGTGTTGTTGCCGGTGATTGCCGCGCTGCGCTTGCCGCTGCCGTCACTGGCATTCATCGGCAAGGCGCCGCTGTGGATGTGGGCCGGTGGTGCGTTCGGGGTGTGTTTTGTGGCACTGGCGGTGGTGCTGGTACCGAAACTCGGGGCATCGGAGTTTGTCGCACTGGCACTGGCAGGACAGGTGCTGGCCTCGATGGTACTGGATCACTTCGGGTGTTTCGGGCTGCTGGAGAAACAACTCACGCTGCCCAGGGTATTCGGCGCGGTGTTGCTGATGGCGGGCGTGGTGCTTATCCAGTTTTCCCCGGCGCTGGAAAAGAGCGCCACCGCCGCTGGATAACAGGGCAAAGGTAAGCCCTTCACTATCAGGGTTGTCGGGCATTTCACCGCCTTACAACCCTGCGAGGTATCGCCCTACAAGCAAAACTCCAACAGCCCTCAGCGCTATCGGATATGGCCGATTCTGACCCCGCATGGCTCTCTGTAAAGTCTGGCAACACACACAAATTGCAACACCCCATGGATTGCCATGCTCAAGGAGAGCTGCCTTTGAATCATCTGACGGATTCCCTCAACACTTTCTCCAACTATCGCAAAGTCATCGCGCTGGCCGACCATGACTGGGAGGCTGCCGAAGCCGGAAAAATCGCTGCTCTCAATGTCGAGGTCAAAGGCTGCAACCACTTGCTTGATCAACACGGGCGCCAACTTCATCATTTCTGTACCACGTCCTATCTGGGCCTCGACCACCACCCTGCCCTGCTGGAAGGCGCCATCGCGGCCCTGCGGGAAACCGGCACACTGCGCGTTGCCAATTCAAAAAACCGCTGCAAGCTGGCGCTGCTCGATCAATACGAAAGCGAACTGTCGCAATTGTTTGGCGCCGTGAGTCTGAGCACTCTGTCCTGCAGCGCCGCGAGCGCAGGCATCCTGCCGCTGCTGGCCAGCGGTGTGTTTACCCAGGGCCGACCACCGGTGATGGTGTTCGATCGCCTGGCTCACTATTCGATGAATCACCTGAAGGCCAGTTGCGCCGATGAAACTCAGGTATTGACCTGTCCCCACAACGACATGGATTTCCTCGAATCGGTGTGCCAGCGCCACACAACGGTCGCCTATATCGCCGACGGTGCCTACAGCATGGGCGGCGTGGCCAATCTGGACGGTCTGCTGTACCTGAAAGAACGTTACGGCCTGTTTCTTTATCTCGATGATTCCCACGCGTTGTCGGCGGTCGGCAGTAACGGCGCCGGTCTTGTACGGCCAAGAATGCCGGCGCTGGATGAGGACTGTCTGATCGTCGCGTCACTGGCCAAATCGTTCGGGGCCAGCGGCGGGCTGGTGATGCTCGGCAATGAGCGGCAGAAGAAATTGATCCAGCGTTACGGCGGGCCGAGCAACTGGTCGCAAAGTCTCAATTGCGCGGCCATCGGTGCGGGCCTGGCCTCGATCCAGCTGCATCGCAGTGCAGAGCTGCGCGCGTTGCAGATTCGGCTCCAGGCCAATATTCGCCTGTTCGACAGCCTGCTGAGCACCGAGCAGCACGGCAGCCCCATGGCCATCCGTTTGATCAACTGCGGCGAGGCCGCCCTGGCCACTCGCATCGCCATTGAACTGGCCGAACACGGCTTTTTCACCAGCGCCGTGTTTTTTCCGGTGGTGGCTCAAGGTAAAGCCGCGATCCGCGTGACCCTGCGCGCCGACATGGAATCGACACTGATCCATCAATTCTGTGATTTGATCACCGGACTGTTACTGACTCGCGGCTGCCATCGCGACCGCTGAACCTTCACGGACGACTCATGAACCCCGGCCTCATCCTGCTCATCACCTGCTCCACCGTGTTCCTCGCCCAGTTGGGCATGAGCATTTACCTGCCGGCGTTGCCGCAGATCGCCGGGCACTTGCACGTCGATGCAACGCAGGTGGCCTGGGGCTTGTCGCTGTACCTGATTGGCATGGCGCTGCCGATGCTGCTCTGGGGCAGCCTCGCGCAGCGTATCGGCCGCAAACCGGTGCTGCTGGCGGCGCTGGGGATTTACGGGCTGGCGAACCTGGGGTTGCCGTTGGGCTCGACACTGGAGTCGTTCCTGCTGCTGCGACTGTTTCAAGGGATCGGCGCCAGCGGTATTTCGGTGATGGCGCGGGTGCTGATCCGAGACAGTTTCCGGGGCGATCTGCTGGCGAAGGCGTTGTCGTGGATTTCGATTTCGTTCGTCGTCGCGCTCGGGATCGGGCAATACGCCGGCTCGCTGATTCAGGTGACGCTGGGCTGGCAGGCGATCTTCTATCTGCTGGGTGCGGTCAGCCTGTCGATGGCCGCGATTGTTTCGCGCCTGAATTTTCCGAAACTCGTCGAGACGCCCGCAACCGCATCGCCCTGGGCGGTTTACGGAAGGATTCTGACTCACCGGGCGTTTCTTCTGCCGGCGCTCGCGGGTGGTCTGGGTTATGGCGTGATCATCGCGTTCAACAGCGCAGCACCGTTGATTCTGCAAGGCCCGTTCGGTTGGTCGACGACCGATTACGGGCTGCTGGGCTGGCCGATCAGTGCGGCGTATTTTCTGGGGGCGCTGGCGGTCAATCGCTTTGTCCTGCGTACCGGTCAGCATCGGTTGATGACGTTGGGTGTGGGCCTGGTGATGGCCGGAAGCGGGGTGATGCTGGCGGGCAGCCTGTTGGCCAGCTCCGTTGCCTGGCTGCTTTGGTTGCCTTACTGCGTCGCCGTGTTCGGCCAGTCGCTGAACTATCCGATCAGCCTGTCACGGGCCAACGATGGAGCGCCGATTGCCGGCGCTTACGCAATGGCCCTGAGTGGTTTCATTCATCAATTGATGGCCGCGTTGATCGGCGCGGTGGCCAGCCTGCTGGCCGGTCCACACGCGTGGCCGCTGTCGCTGCTGTGTTGCTTTCTGGCGGCGGGCGCGGTGCTCTGCACGAGGTTCACGCCCGATCGTCAGACCGCTTAAAACGCGCTGCGGAAAATCTCCTCGATCTGTCGCTGATCCGCCGCCCGCGGGTTGGTGAAACCGCAGGCGTCTTTCAGGGCATTGGCGGCAAGTACCGGAATGTCGGTGCATTTGGCGCCGAGGTCACGCAAGCCGCCGGGGATGTCGACGTCTTTGGCCAGGCAACGGATTGCGTCAATCGCGGCTTTTGCGCCCTCCTCCGGGCTGAAACCACGAATGTCGGCGCCCATGGCATGGGCCACATCAGTAAGGCGATCGGCGCAGACCAATGCGTTGAACGTCTGCACATGAGGCAGCAACACCGCGTTGCACACCCCGTGAGGCAAATCGTAAAAACCGCCCAACTGGTGCGCCATCGCATGCACGTAACCGAGGGACGCATTGTTGAACGCCATGCCGGCGAGGAACTGCGCATACGCCATGTTTTCCCGTGCGGCGAGGTCGCTGCCGTCGCGTACAGCCAGGCGCAGGTTGTTGCTGATCAGGGTGATCGCCTTCAACGCGCAGGCATCGGTGATCGGGTTGGCGGCGGTGGACACGTAGGCTTCGATGGCGTGGGTCAGTGCGTCCATGCCGGTGGCGGCGGTCAGGCTTTTCGGCATGGCGACCATCAACGCCGGGTCGTTGACCGACAGCAGCGGCGTGACATTACGGTCGACAATGGCCATTTTCACGTGACGGGTTTCGTCGGTGATGATGCAGAACCGGGTCATCTCGCTGGCCGTGCCGGCCGTGGTGTTGATGGCAATCAGCGGCAGTTGCGGCTTGGCCGATTGATCGACGCCTTCGTAGTCACGGATCTGCCCGCCATTGGTCGCGCACAGGGCGATGCCCTTGGCGCAGTCGTGGGGCGAGCCGCCGCCGAGTGACACGACGAAATCACACCGGTTGTCCTTGAGCAGCGCCAGCCCGGCCTCGACATTGGCGATGCTCGGATTGGGTTTGGCGCCGTCGAAGATCACCGAGTCGATGTCCTGCATCGCCAGTTTCTCGGCGATCATGGTCGCCACGCCGGCCTTGGCCAACCCGGCGTCGGTGACGATCAGCGCCTTGCGAAAACCGTAGTTGCGGATGGCATTCATGGCTTCGTCGAGGCAGCCGCTGCCCATGATGTTTACCGCGGGAATGAAAAAGGTGCTGCTCATGACACGTCTCCTGACAGGGGCCGGATCGACTCCTGCGATTCGGCGGATGCATACAGGATTGACCGATCGGTCACGGCGGATGTTGATCTGGCTCAATGCCCGCTCGTGATAAAGTCGCCGCCCATCTGACCCTTGTTTTGAGACGTGCCCTGCAATGACCGATTTTCTGGATGTCGACGCTTCCCTCGAAGACTGGAACGCGTTACGCGCCACCACCGACTTCAGCGGCTTACTGGTGGGCAACGGTGCCAGCCGCGCGGTGTGGGACGATTTCGGCTACGACTCGCTGTTCGAAAACGCCCGCACGGTGGAAGAAAAACCGTTGAGCCCGTCGGAACTGAGCGTATTCGATGCGATGCAGACGCGCAGTTTCGAGCAGGTGCTCGGCGCGCTGAAAACCACCAGCCGGGTCAACAAGGCACTGGCCGTCAGTTCGGCCGCACCGCGCAATCGCTACTACGCGATCAAGGAGGCGCTGATCAATGCCGTCCACGATTTGCACATTCCGTGGCGACTGATCGAAGCGTCGACCCTGACGATCCTGAACCGCGAACTGGCCAGTTATCGCACGGTGTTCACCACCAATTACGACCTGCTCAACTACTGGGCCCTACAACATCAGGGCGAGGCCATCGACGACCTGTTCAACGGCCCCGACGCCAGCTTCGACCTGTGCGAAAGCTGCACTGACAAACCGCGTCTGCTGTACCTGCACGGCGGTCTGCATCTGGTGCGCAACCAGGACGGCAGCGCCCGCAAACTGACCGCCACCGAAGGCACGCTGCTCGGCAGTTTCGCGATCAACAACACGCTCAAGACCCTCGACGACGTGCCGCTGTTCGTCAACGAAGGGCCGAGCGCGGACAAACTCAAGACCATCCGCAGCTCCGATTATCTGTCGTTCTGCTACGACCAGTTACTGGGGCACGGCGACAGCCTGTGCATCTTCGGCCACGCCCTGGGCGAGCAGGACAGCCACATCGTACGTGCCCTGCGGCTGGCGAAACCGAAGACCGTGGCGATCTCGATCTACCCCCGCAGCGCGGCGTTCATCCAGCACCAGAAGCGGCATTACGCGAAAGTGTTCGAGGGCACGGGCGCCGAGTTGCGGTTCTTTGATTCCAAGAGCCATGCGCTGGGCAATCCAAAGCTTTCGGTTCCCGTCGAAGTCTGATCAATCTTCGCTGCTGTGCACGACCACCAGAAGTTGCGCCTGCTCCTCGCCCACCGAGCGGATCCGGTGCGGTTTCTGCGCATTGAAGTGCAGCGCGTCGCCCCGCTCCAGCAGTACCCGTTCGTTCATGAAGTCCACTTCGACCCGGCCTTCGTGAACGAACAGGAACTCCTCGCCCAGATGCTCCTTGAAGGTCTTGTCGGTGAATTCAGTCGGCGGATAGATGATGAACGGCAGCAGGCTGCGCTCGCTGACCTGATGGGCCAGCACCGCGTATCCCGGGCTGTGATCGTTGGCCGCCAGTGACTGGCGTTCGTGGCTGCGCACCAGGCTGTAGCTGTCGAGGCTGACGTTGTCTTCGGAGAACAATTCCTCGACCTTCACGTTCAGCGCTTTCGCCAGTTTCAACGCGGCGGCAATAGACGGCGTGTTCAATCCACGCTCGACTTTCGACAGATAACTCTTGGTCATGCCGGATTTCTCGGCCAGTGCCTCAAGGGTTACGCCAAGTTTTTTTCTCAATAATTTCAAACGGATAGACATGCGAAGCGATTAATCCAGCAAAGGAAAGACGATTTGTCCTTGCCAATGACACAAAGTGTCATATAGCCTCTTAAGTGTCATCCATGGCAACCACCACAGGACACGGATATGGCGAAGACATTAGCACTACCCAAAGACCAACTGGTCAAGCAAGCGCTGACCCAGATGCAAAAAAGCCTGGCGGATAATACGTGGACGGACCGGCAAAAGCTGGCCCTGACCTGCCGGATCCTCTTCGAGAACGGCCACGATTCGGGCCTCGCCGGGCAGATCACCGCCCGTGGCCCACAGCCGGGCACTTACTACACGCAGCAACTGGGCCTGGGGTTCGATGAAATCACCGCGAGCAATCTGCTGCTGGTCAACGAAGACCTGGAAGTGCTCGAAGGTCACGGCATGGCCAACCCGGCCAACCGTTTCCACAGTTGGGTGTACCGCGCCCGGCCGGATGTGAACTGCATCATTCACACCCACCCGACGCACATTGCCGCGCTGTCGATGCTGGAAGTACCGTTGCAGATTTCCCACATGGACCTGTGCCCGCTGTACGACGACTGCGCGTTCCTTGAAGGCTGGCCGGGCGTGCCGGTCGGTAACGAAGAAGGCGAATTGATTGCCGGTGCCTTGGGCGACAAACGGGCGATCCTGCTTTCCCATCACGGTCAGCTGTCGACCGGGGCGACCATCGAGGAAGCCTGTGTCATCGCCCAATTGATCGAGCGCGCCGCCAAACTGCAACTGCTGGCGATGGCCGCGGGGACGATCAAACCGATCATTCCCGAGCTGGGCCGCGAGGCCCATGACTGGGTATCGAAACCCAAACGCCACGCCGCGGCCTTCAACTACTACGCCCGGCAGAACCTGCGCCAGCACGCCGATTGCCTGAACTGAATACCTCATCCTTGCGGAGCACTCTCATGTCCAACATTCACGGCATCATCGGCTACACCATCACCCCGTTCGGCGCCAATGGCGAAGGTCTTGACCTGCCGGCCCTCGGCCGTTCGATCGACCGGCTGATCGCCGGCGGCGTCCACGCCATCGCGCCACTGGGCAGCACCGGCGAAGGCGCCTACCTGAGCGACGCGGAGTGGGACCAGGTCGCCGAATTCAGCATCAAGCACGTGGCCAAACGGGTGCCGACCGTGGTCAGCGTCTCCGACCTGACCACCGCCAACGCCGTGCGCCGCGCCCGTTTCGCCGAAGCCCATGGCGCCGACGTGGTGATGGTGCTGCCGGCGTCCTACTGGAAGCTCACCGACGCAGAAATCCTCGCCCATTACCGCGCCATCGGCGACAGCATCGGCGTGCCGATCATGCTCTACAACAACCCGGCCACCAGCGGCACCGACATGTCGGTGGAGCTGATCCTGCGCATCGTCAACGGCGTGGAAAACGTGACCATGGTCAAGGAGAGCACCGGCGACATCCAGCGCATGCACAAGCTGCAACTGCTCGGCGAAGGCCGGGTGCCCTTCTACAACGGCTGCAACCCGCTGGCGCTGGAAGCCTTCGCGGCTGGCGCCAAGGGCTGGTGCACGGCGGCGCCGAACCTGATTCCGCAACTCAACCTGGATTTGTACGAAGCCACACTGGCGGGGAATCTGGGCAAGGCGCGGGAACTGTTCTATCGCCAATTGCCGCTACTGGATTTCATCCTCAAGGGTGGTTTGCCAGCAACAATCAAGGCCGGTCTGCGTGACACCGGGCTGGAAGTGGGTAATCCACGCTTGCCGGTGTTCCCGTTGAGCGAGGCCGGGCGCAACCAGTTGCAGGCCATTCTCAAAACCCTGCGTTGATCTTCAGGCACCACAAAAAACCTGTGGGATCGGCACGCTGCCGGCCCCACAGGTTTTTGTGCTGGAGGTGAACTCAGAGCACCGGCAAGGTTTTGTCCTTGATCACCTTCGTCGGCCCATTGGCCTTGACCGCAGCAATGCCTTTGGCACACGCCGCGTCCGATGAATAGGACTCGCTGCTGCCGATGATCTGGTGGTTGGCAGCCTTGAGATTGAAGTAAGGATGGCCGTCCTTCGTCGACTTCCTCTCGTAGCGCTCGTCCAGCGGGCTGTTGACCTGCACTGCAGCGATACCGTTTTCGGCGGCACTGTGAGAGGTGTACAACTCGCTGGTCAGAATGGTTTCGGCATTTGCCGCTTTCAGCACGAACCTGAACTGGCCGTTGCTGCTTTTGCTCAATTCATACCATCCGGACATGCTGCGTCTCCTTATCGATGGGTCACAGGGTGATTTTAGTCCCGAGCAACCCCAAGAACCCGGCCAGCCATTTCGGGTGTGCCGGCCAGGCGGGTGCGGTGGCCAGATTGCCCTGGACATGACCGTCCGTGACCGGAATGTCGATGTAAGTGCCGCCGGCCAGCCGTACTTCCGGGGCACAAGCCGGATAGGCGCTGCACTCGCGTCCTTCGAGAATCCCCGCCGCCGCCAGCAGTTGCGCACCGTGACAGACGGCAGCAATCGGCTTGCCGGCCTTGTCGAAAGCTCGCACCAGTTCCAGGACTTTTTCGTTCAGCCGCAGGTATTCCGGCGCACGGCCACCGGGCACCAGCAACGCGTCGTAGTCCTTGGCGTCGACCTTGGCGAAATCGAAGTTCAGGGCGAACTGGTGACCGGGTTTCTCGCTGTAAGTCTGATCGCCTTCGAAATCATGAATCGCGGTGCGCACGGTCTTGCCGGCGGCTTTTTCGGGGCACACGGCGTGCACGGTGTGCCCGACCATTTGCAGGGCCTGGAACGGCACCATCACTTCGTAGTCTTCGACGTAATCGCCGACCAGCATCAGAATTTTTTTCGCGGCCATGGACAGGACTCCTCTGGTGAATGCACAGGAGTATTCAAAGTAGCCCAAGGACCGCGATAGCGTTCGCAAACTGTATGGATAACTCTGCGCCCAGCTGTAACAGCCCGATTGCCGTGGTTTGTGGCTAGATGAAGCCACCTCCCTGCCACCCTCGAATCTGGTTGCCAACATGTCTTCGCGCGAAAACACCGGCATGGCCCTGGGCCTGCTCGGTGTTGTGATCTTCAGCCTTACCCTGCCCTTCACCCGCATCGTGGTGCAGGAACTGCACCCGCTGCTCAACGGCCTCGGCCGCGCGTTGTTCGCGGCGATTCCGGCGGCGTTGCTGCTGTTGTGGCGCCGGGAAAAGTGGCCGACCTGGCATCAGGTCAAAGGTTTGAGTCTGGTAATCGCCGGGGTGATTCTCGGTTTCCCGGTGCTGTCGGCGTGGGCCATGCAAACGCTGCCGGCGTCCCACGGCGCGCTGGTCAACGGTTTGCAGCCACTGTGCGTGGCGCTGTACGCCGCGTGGCTGTCCCATGAGCGTCCATCGAAAGCCTTCTGGGCCTGCGCCGCTTTAGGCAGTGCGCTCGTTCTGGGTTACGCGTTGTACACCGGCGCCGGCAGCATTCAGGCCGGTGATTTGCTGATGCTGGGTGCGATTGCGGTGGGTGGTCTGGGTTATGCCGAGGGCGGACGCCTGGCACGGGAAATGGGCGGTTGGCAGGTGATCTGCTGGGCGCTGGTGCTGTCGACGCCGTTACTGATCGGCCCGGTGCTGTATCTGGCGTTCCAGCATCAGGGCGCAGTGTCGACGAAAACCTGGTGGGCCTTCGGTTACGTTGCGCTGTTCTCGCAATTCCTGGGTTTTTTCGCGTGGTACGCCGGGCTGGCCATGGGCGGCATTGCCCGGGTCAGTCAGATTCAGCTGTTGCAGATCTTTTTCACCATCGCGTTTTCCGCGCTGTTCTTCGGGGAACACGTGGAACCGATCACCTGGCTGTTCGCCTGCGGGGTGATCGCGACGGTGATGCTCGGGCGCAAGACCGCGGTGCGCCCGGCTCAACCGGGCACGTTACCGGCCGGGGTTCAGCTCAAGCCTTGAGCGGCAGCAGGCCATCGGCGAGCAGCAGCGTTTCGAGGCAATGCTCGCTGATGTGATAGAACGCCTTCAGCTCTTGAATTTTCACCAGCAACTGGGCCGAGTCCACCGGCTCGGCGCGCTTCACGGCGAGGATCATCTTGTTCTTGTTGGTGTGTTCCAGCGAGATGAATTCGAACACTTTGGTCTCGTAACCGCAGGCTTCGAGGAACAGCGCACGCAGGCTGTCAGTGACCATTTCCGCCTGCTGGCCCAGGTGCAAACCGTATTGCAGCATCGGCTTGAGCAGTGCCGGGCTCTGGATCTGCAGTCGGATCTGCTTGTGGCAGCACGGCGAGCACATGATGATCGCTGCGCCGGAACGAATGCCGGTATGGATCGCGTAGTCGGTGGCGATGTCGCAGGCATGCAGGGCGATCATCACTTCCAGCTCGCTCGGCGCCACGCTGCGCACATCACCGCACTTGAAAACCAGCCCCGGGTGGTCGAGTTTCTGCGCGGCGGCGTTGCACAGGTTGACCATCTCTTCGCGCAGTTCGACGCCGGTGACTTCACCCTCGGCCTTAAGGGTGTTGCGCAAATAGTCATGAATGGCGAACGTCAGATAACCCTTGCCCGAACCGAAATCCGCCACCCGCACCGGTTTGTCCAGGGCCAGCGGTGACGAAGTCAGTGCATGGCTGAAGACTTCGATGAACTTGTTGATCTGCTTCCACTTGCGCGACATCGCCGGGATGAGTTCGTGTTGCGCGTTGGTGACGCCCAGATCCTTGAGGAACGGTCTTTTCAGATCAAGGAAGCGGTTCTTCTCACGGTTATGCTCGGCGGACGGCACTTCGCGCAATTGCTGGGGTTTGCTCTTGAACAGCGAACTTTTGCCCTTTTTGCTGTATTCGAGCTGGGCTTCGTCAGTCAGCGTGAGCAAATGCGCATTTTTGAACGCCGCCGGCAACAGCCCGGCAATCGTCGCCAGCGCTTCGTCCAGCGGCAGGTTCTTGGTGATGTCACGGGTCTTGTAGCGATAAACGAACGACAGGCACGGCTGTGCCTTGACCGTCACCGGTTTGATGATGATCCGCTGCAGATCCGCTTCTTCGCCGACGTACTTGGCAAGCACCAGTTTGATGAAGCCGTTCTGTTCGAGGCTGGTTTGCAGCAGCTCGATGAACTGGGCGTGGTGATCGGGGGTGGAAACGGCGGTGGCAGACATGCAGAAAACGGCCTCGGACGGGCAAATCGGGAATGGCCGCTAGTTTAGGGGGGATGGCGTTCAAGGGCACGGCTAATTTCCCGAACGGCTTATCCCAACACCACCAAGCGATTGGGCAACTCATTCCTTACCTGCGTCACCGGCACATGCACTTTGAGCAACTCGCCACAGGCCTCGATGCAAGTGACAAAGCCCTGCAACGTCTGCCCCTGCCGCACCTGCTCGGTAAACACCGCGACAATCGAATCCCAGCTCTTGTTATCCAGTTTTTTGGAAATCCCTTCATCCACCAGGATCTCCACATACCGCTCCGCCTCGCAGACGAAAATCAGCATGCCGGTGCCGCCCACCGTGTGATGCAGGTTCTGTTCGAGAAACTGCCGCCGCGCCAGGTTCGAAGCGCGCCAGTGCCGGACATGGCGCGGGATCAGATGGGTAGTGACCTTGGGCAGACGAAACACCAGGCACAGCACGACAAAACTGACCCATTGCACCAGCAACAGGCTATGCATCGTCAGCCAGCCGGTCAGGTAATGCACGATCCCCGGCACCACCAGCGCCAGCAGGCTCGCCCACAGCAACGGGATGTACGCGTAGTCGTCGGCGCGGGCCGCGAGCACCGTCACCAGTTCGGCGTCGGTGTCGCGCTCGACCCGGGCGATGGCCTCGGCGACCTTGCGTTGTTCGTGTTCAGTCAGTAATGCCATGTCGTGAAGTGCCTGCTCTCATTATTGTTATCACCAGCCGCCGGAGGACCCGCCCCCGCCGAAACTGCCACCACCGCCGCTGAAGCCGCCGCCTCCAC